>JAFSIV010000018.1 GCA_017439585.1 Clostridia bacterium
AAATCACCCAGTGGCTCTAAAAGTCTGCCCGTAGGGCCTATATCGAGAGCTATAAATTTATTCCTTTTAGCTCCAACAGCCACCTTTGCACAGTTCAAAGCGGCAGCTATCATTTGGTCGTAATTTTCGTATTTTTCGCAATTAATGCCAAATGTGTTTGCCGTTATTATATCGGCTCCCGCATTAAGATACGCCCTATGTACCTCGGTTATCTTATCGGGGTGCGAAAGATTCCAGCTTTCACTCGCTTCACCCGATTCAAGCCCCATCGACACTAACATCGAGCCCATTCCGCCGTCGCAGAAAAGCCGTTGCTTTTTTATAAGTTCTCTAATCATCTTTTACTCCTAAAATTGCGCTAACAGATTTTTGCGGTATCATTAAAAGCCCGTTTGTAAGGCTTATGCCAACCGTCTGTGAAGCACAAAGTCTGTCTAAAATCGTTTTCTGATAAGAAAGCGAAAGATCGCCATAACCGGTACTGAAGCGTCGCGGGTGCTCACCCTTGCCCCGTAAAGTAAAATCGGCACAGTCACAGACCGCTTCGACAAAAGCCGAGGCAATGCCGTCGGCAACAAAGCTTTTTGTGGTTGACATAATACCGCATTTAGCTATATATCGGTCGGTATCAAGTCCCAAGGTTGCCGCCATCAGGTATGCCCGTTTACAGCCCTTTAAATTCTCGGCTAACCCTTCGCTTTTTATTCCCCCGAAATCAAAAACGCACACACCGTCTTTTAATTTCACGTCTGTCTCACAAAAGCAAAACTTAGGTGCTATTGTGCATAAAAGCTCGGATTTGCATTCTTCAATAAGCGGGTCTGTGTAATCGGGCTTCACTTTAAGGCGTGCTGCCACCTCTAAAGCGGAAAGCCGGAGAGCTTCCGGCTTTAAAATTACTGTCTTTATATCCTTGTAAATCATTTGAGTATTTCCGAAAGATTATTTTTTATAGCGGCGGCAACGTCAGGATGATTCATCGAATAAACGTGTACCGCATTTATACCGTTTGCGTACAAATCAATTATCTGCTCGGTAGCAAAGGCAATGCCCGCCTGCTTCATAGCGGCAGGATTGTCACCGTAGCGGTCAACAATACGCAAAAAACGCTGTGGCAGAGCCGCTTCGGAAATCGCACAGATACGCTTTATCTGCGCGGCATTTGTAACCGGCATAATTCCTGCAACAATCGGAACATCCACACCGCCGCGTAAGGCTCTGAACATAAAATTATAAAGCACATTATTATCAAAAAACATCTGGGTAGTTAAAAATTCACAGCCCATTTCGGTTTTGAATTTCAAATACTCAATATCCTTTGTGCTGTTTTCGCTTTCGGGGTGCTTTTCGGGGTAACACGCCCCACCTATACAAAATCCGCCGAAAGCCTTTATCTCGGCCGCAAGCTCGCCTGCGTAGCGATAATCGATGTTATTTTTATCCATTCCCTCGGGAATATCGCCACGCAAAGCCAGAATATTTTCAATCCCCTTTTCTTTAAGTGAAACAAGCTGTTCTCTCACCATTTCTTTTGTAGAGGAAATACAGGTTAAGTGTGCAAGCGGAGTCACACACTTCGATTTTACTTCTGCCGCAATATCGGCAGTAAATCTGGATGTTCCGCCACCCGCGCCGTAGGTAACACTCATAAAGCTGGGGCGAATTTCGGCAATGGCATCAGCGGCAGTCTTTACCTTTTCAAAATTATCGTCTGTCTTAGGCGGAAAAATTTCAAAGGAAAGGCTGGGCTTTTCACCCTTTATAATATCAATTACCTTCATTTCAACCCATCCTTAAGCCGTTAGTTTCAATATCCTTGTTCAAAAAGCTTCTCGTCTTTGCCGATTTCGGATTGCAGAAAACCTCCTGCGGAGTGCCGTATTCTTCAATAACGCCGTCCGCCATAAATATAACCTTATCCGAAACGCTTTTTGCAAACTCCATTTCGTGGGTAACTACAATCATCGTGCTTCCGGTGTTTTTAAGCCCTCTTATAACACGCAAAACCTCGCCCGTAAGCTCGGGGTCGAGCGCAGATGTCGGCTCATCGAAGCAGAGAATATCAGGTTCCAGCGCCAAAGCACGGGCAATAGCCACACGCTGCTGCTGGCCACCCGAAAGCTCGCAAGGGTAATTGTCCTTTTTATCTGCAAGACCGACTCTGTCAATAAGACTCATTGCATTCTCGGTAATTTCCTCGGCAGTGCCACGCTTCAAAAGGGTGGGTGCCAAGGTTATATTCTGAAGCACGCTGTACTGCGGAAACAGATTGAAGGACTGGAAAACGAGCCCGAAATGGAGTCGGTTTTCGCGTATTTCGTTATCAGTAAGCTTTTTTCCGTCATCGGCGTCAAAAATCACCTTGCCGTCAACCGAAATTGTGCCCTTGTCAGCCATTTCCAAAAAGTTCAGGCAACGAAGCAATGTAGTTTTGCCACTGCCCGAAGAACCAATAATGGACAAAACCTCGCCCTTTTCAAGCGAAAAGTCAAGTCCCTTTAAAACCTCGGTTTTTCCGAAGCTTTTATATATGTTTTTAACCTCAAGTAATGCCATAACTAACTCCTGAAATAATCAAGCTTCTTTTCGACTCTGCCCAAAATAATTGTAAGTAGACCAACGAAGATAAGATAAAACGCGCCCGTAAAGAACAAGGGCCAGATAATAGCTTGTTCGGCAGCGAGAATTTTAGCTTGAAGAATAATTTCAGCCACAGCGATACAGTTAGCAAGCGCTGTGTCCTTAATAAGGGTTATAATTTCGTTGGACATAGGGGGAACTATGCGTTTTATAACCTGCTTTAAAATAATTTTTCTGAAAATCTGCGATTTAGTAAGACCTAAAACATAACCCGCTTCGTATTGACCTTTGGAAATACTCTCTATTCCGCCGCGGTAAATTTCCGAAAAATAGCAGGCATAATTTATGGTGAATGCAATAAGCACCATCACAATACCGCCGACATTTTCAACCCCGTAATACACCTGAAAATAGATATCCATATCGCGCACAATTTTCCACCCGAACAGCAGGCTGGGGGTGTAGTAAAGAATGAATATCTGCAGCATAAGCGGGATACCTCTTACAATCCAGACAAAAATTTTCGCAACATATTTTATAGGCTTAAAACGGCTCATAGAACAAAAGGCTATAGGCAAACCAAGCGGTGCACCGCAAAGCAGTGTCACCGCAAAGATTAGCAATGATATTTTAAAGCCGTCAAACAAAAACAGTGTGACTTCCCAAAAAGACATTATAATTCTCCAATTAATTTTTTTAGTGTGGCAGAAAAAATCTGCCACACCTGTTAAAGTTTATTATTTTTTCTGATCAGAATAATCGGTAATAGCGGTATTTTCTACACCGTATTTTTTAGCGAGCTTTTCAATTGTTCCATCTTCGCCGAGCTTTTCTAACTGCTCGTTAACCTTTTCGGTAAGCTTGCTACCCTTTTTAAAGCCGATTGCATAATACTCAACATCGCTTGAAAGGTCTTCAGCAATAACAAGGTTAGCATAATCGCCTGTACCTGCATAGCTTCTTGCAAGCTGAATGTCAACAACAGCAAAATCAGCAGTACCTGCATTTACTTCAAAAATAGCATCTGTCTGTGCAACAACTTCCTTGGGAACAATTCCCTCGAAAGAGTTAGCGTATGTTTTACCTGCCGAACCGGCTTCGTATGCACCGCGCTTGCCCTTCAGATCTGCTGCAGCGGCAATACCGGAATCCTTTTTAACAACAATTGCCTGACGGTTTTCCATATAGTTATATGAAAAATCAACCTTTTCAGAACGCTGAATGCCATCGTCATCATCTGCTACATTACAAGTAAATCCGTTCCAGATACAGTCAATAGTTCCTGCTTTAAGATCAGTATACTTTGCAGACCACTCAATCTTCTTGAAAACAACTTCGTATCCCAAATTTTCGAAAACTTCCTTTGCAAGCTCGGTATCAAAACCTACAAGCTCACCGTCTTCAAGATAGTTCATTGGCTCATAAAGAGTGTAGCCTACAACGATAACTTCTTTTTTGTCCTTTTTGCCGCAACCTACGAAGCATGTAGCAATTGCGGTAATTGCTAAAATAATTGCTAAAAGTTTTTTCATTTTAATTTCCCCTTTTAAAAAATTAACTTATCGTTAGTTATTATACTTCATTATGCTAAAGTTGTAAAGTGTTTTTTGCATTTTTCTCGCATAAAATGCAAATAATTAATATTTAAAAGTGAACAAGCGCAAATTATCGCCTTTTAACCGCATTTAGCATTGCAAATAAAATATGTATAGCCCGTGTAGCAACATCCGTCTAAAAACAAAATGTCATTGCGAGGAACAAAGCGACGAAGCAATCCGTAATTCAAAAAAGAACGGATTGCCACGCCTTGCTCGCAATGACGCTTGATTTTGTAAGATGACAAGAGGATAGACCTGTACGCATACCACAGTTCTATCCTCTGTTTTTTAATCTAAATCTCCAAACTTATCGCTGTAACGGTAAATGTAGTGATAGTCAAGTCCGCTTTCCTCCAAAGCCTCATATATTCTGTAAAAACACAGTTCCTTGGCTTTTAAAATGTCAATTTCCTTATTTTCATAATCTTCGTAAATGTCAGACAAATCGGGATAATTGTCTATAAAATCATTATATTTTTCTATAAATTCTTTATCTCTCTTGGAAAGAAAAATCGGAAATTTCTCAGCTTTGTACAAACCACCATATTCAGGTGACTCAGAATGACCAAAAGAGCGGATGTAACCCATATGTATGCTGTAACAACCCGCCCGACTGCAAATATCGTAATAAATTGTCACATTTTCTCCTACATCTTCATTTGTAAGGAAAGCAATCATACTTTCTAACTTAGATTCACACAAACCAACCGCACAATTTGACGTCATCACTCCTTGTGTTATAAATACTGTTGAAAATATTATAGCTCCTATTACCAGCACAGAAATTATGATTTTCCAAATTTTCTTTTTACTGCTTCTTTCCATAAAGCACCCTCCTTTAAGCTACGAACGTAACGAATTGTTACATAAATATTGTAACAAGATGTTACAATAAAGTCAAGATATAACATTAAAGGTGGTGAGCGTATGAAAATGATTGGGTTGCGTGAAGTACGAAAGTCCAAAGGATATAGCCAACTTAAAGTTGCTATGGACTTAAATATCACAAGGGAAGCTTTGTCATATTACGAAAACGGAAAGCGCAATCCCGATTTAGAAATGCTCGTCGCACTATCTGAATATTTTAAAAAATCTATAGACTACCTAATAACAGGCAAAGATTTTTCAATATAAATACGCATACGCAAAAATCCCCGACCGCGGTCGGGGATTTTAAAATTATTACATCTTAGCAAGGTTTGCTTTAAGAGTTGCGAGTTGTTCACGAAGCTCCTCGGGGAGTCTGTCGCCGAACTTCTTGTAGTGCTCTTCAATTTCCTCAGCCTCTTTGGTCCAGATGTCCTTATCAACTGCGAGGATGGACTTGAGTGTATCCATATCCATATCAAGGTCGGTAAGGTCGATATCCTCAGGCTTCGGAACATAACCGATAGCAGTTTCGGTAGCGTCAGCGTTACCGTCGCAACGGTCAATAATCCAGTTGAGAACACGCATATTGTCACCGAATCCGGGCCATACGAAGTTGCCCTCGTCATCGGTACGGAACCAGTTAACATTGAAAATCTTAGGAGCCTTATCGCCTAGCTTCTCGCCCATTTCTAACCAATGCTTGAAGTAATCTCCCATATGGTAGCCACAGAAAGGAAGCATAGCCATCGGGTCGCGACGAACAACACCAACTGCACCTGCGGCAGCAGCAGTAGTCTCAGAAGCCATAGCAGAGCCTACGAATACACCGTTAACCCAATCCTTTGATTGATATACAAGCGGAGCGCACTTAGCGCGACGGCCGCCGAATACGATAGCAGAAATCGGAACGCCTGCACCCTTGTTAAACTCATCAGAAATGCATGGGCAATTTTCAGCCGGAGCAGTGAAACGAGAGTTGGGGTGAGCCGCATAGGTTGATTTATCAGCCTTAACGAACATTGAAGGATTCCATGGGTTGCCCTTCCATTCGAGAGCATTCTCGGGAGGATTCTTATCAAGACCTTCCCACCAAACTGTATTTGTATCAAGATTTAATGCAACATTAGTGAAAATAGTGTCTTTCTTAGTACTCTCCAAAGCATTGAAGTTAGAATGCTCATTTGTTCCGGGAGCAACGCCAAAGAAACCGTTTTCAGGGTTGATAGCATAAAGTCTGCCATCAGGACCTATCTTCATCCAAGCGATATCGTCGCCAACGGTCCAAATCTTATAACCCTTCTTGCGCAAATACTCAGGAGGGATAAGCATAGCGAGGTTGGTCTTACCGCAAGCAGACGGGAATGCAGCTGCGATATACTTAACTTCGCCTTGGGGATTTTCAAGACCTAAGATGAGCATATGCTCAGCCATCCAGCCCTCTTTCCAACCTTGGTATGAAGCAATACGAAGCGCAAAGCACTTTTTACCTAAAAGAACGTTACCGCCGTAACCTGAGTTAACAGAAATAATTGTATTATCCTCAGGGAAATGGCAGATATAACGGTTTTCAGGGTCGATATCACAACGAGAGTGGAGACCTCTTACCCAGTCATCACTGTCTCCCAAAACCTCGAGAACTTTAAGGCTTACTCTTGTCATAATAAGCATATTAAGAACAACATAAACGCTATCGGTAATTTCGATACCAATCTTAGCTAAGGGAGAACCGATAGGTCCCATAGAATAAGGGATAACATACATTGTTCTGCCCTTATAGCTATTCTTAGCTATTTTATAAAGCTTTTCATACATTTCATCAGGGTCGCACCAGTTATTAGTAGGACCTGCATTATCCTTGGATTTAGCACAAATAAAAGTACGGTCTTCAACACGAGCTACATCGTTAGGATTAGTGCGGTGCAAATAGCAACCTGGAAGCACATCCTGATTAAGCTTTGTAAGCTCGCCGAGCTCAACTGCTAACTCGCGAAGCTCCTCGCGTTGTTCGTCGCTTCCGTCAATCCAAACTACTTGGTCAGGACAAAGAAGCTCTTTCATTTCTTCTAGCCATTTGTTGACTGTTACATTAGAAGTCATTTTCATGGTTCTCCTTTTTTAAATTTGAAATTTTTTCCTTATATAGTATATCTTATTTATAAAGAAAATGCAATAAAATATTTAATTTTTAACATATTATTTAAAATTTTGTTATTTCTTTAACAGTTTTAAGTTTAAAATCTATAATTTTAGTTAATAATTATTTCTAAAAGAGGTGATTTTATGAATGAAAACCGAATTTTCTGGAAAATATTTGCCCGTCGCTCAGGAATAAGTTTTTTTATTATTATATTGCTTTTTTTGAGTTGTATTCTGCGAATAGCATCAATTTCAACCTCAAATTATTCGGCTGCGCAAACAAATTCGAATAAACTAAAAATAACCGTATCAAAACGTCGTGGCAGTATATATGACTGCAATATGATACCTATAACTAACAACACTAAAAAGTATATTGCAGTAGTCCCGCCCGATAAAACCGCATTAACCGCTTTAAGCAAAGTTTTAAATGAAAATGAACTAGCCGAGCTTGAAATAAGACTTTCCGACAAAAAACCCGTTAAACTTGAATTAAACGAAAAAATTTCCGCCTCAAACATTGTTATTGCTGATGTTTATGAAACCGATAAAAATAATCTGCCTGCCGTTCATTTAATTGGTTATACCGATAGTGATTTAAAGGGTGTTGCAGGTATTGAAAAGGCTTATGATGATATTCTTTTCTCAGAAAATGAAATAACCGTTTATTATGACTGCAACGCAAAAGGAGAAATTTTAGAGGGCGTTAAACCTGAAATTAATTATAATTCTTCTCTAACCGAAAATGCGGTTAAAACAACCCTCGATATTAATTTGCAAATGATAGCCGAGGAAGCTGCTTTAAATATTGAACGCGGTGCTGTTATAATCTGCGAAAGCAAAACAGGAAAAATAAGAGCATCGGTCAGCAGACCTTACTTCAATCCTCAAAATACCGCTGATTATTTAAACGACCCTGCCTCTCCCCTTTTAAACCGCGCCATTAATTCCTATAATGTAGGGTCGGTTTTTAAGCCTTGCGTTGCCGCCGCAGGAATAGAGAATAAAAAAGGTGATTTTTGTTATTTTTGCAACGGCAAGACCGAAATTGAAGACCGAATTTTTAAATGCCATAATCTTGCAGGTCATAAGTTTATGAATTTAAAAACAGCAATAGCAAACTCCTGCAACACATATTTTTATAATTACGCTTTAAATATAGGGGCAGATGCAATTTATAAAAAAGCCTCGGCTTTAAGGTTTGGAGCTGCTATAAAAATTTGCGACGGCATTGCTGTTTCAAAAGGAAATTTACCTAAGGTTAATGCAATCAACACCTCGTCTGCCTTAGCCAATTTAAGCATAGGTCAGGGCAAACTGCTGCTTTCACCTGTTACTATGTTAAACCTTTATAACGCGATTGCGAATGAGGGCGAATATTATATTCCGTCGGTTATAGAGGGCACATATCTAAATGGAAAATTTAACGTGTACAACAAAGGTTTTCCAACAAAGGCTATGGAAAAAGAAACCGCGTATTTATTAACCGATTATTTAAAAGCGGTTTTAGAGGACGGAACCGGTGAAACCGCAAAGCCAACATTAATATCGGCGGCAGGAAAAACCGCAACCGCTCAAACAGGAAAGTTTGAAAACGGTATAGAAATATGCCAGGGTTGGTTTTGCGGATTTTTCCCCGCAGAGAATCCGCAATACACCGTTATAGTTTTTTCCGAGGATACAAACAAACAATTAAAAACCAATGCCGAAATTTTTTCGTTTATTGCAGATAAAACCGCAAATTTGAAAAAATTAAAATAATTACTAATATTTTTCTGAAAACAAGGCACATTATTAAAAGAAATATTTTTTGGAGGTACAAAAATGAAAAAGCGCATATTATCGCTCGTTTTAGCATTATCTACATTAATTTTAAATCTATCGCTCGCAGGTTGCGGTGGCAAAAAAGCATCAGAAATTTATTTTTTAAATTTTAAGCCTGAATCCGCCGCAGTTTATGAGGAAATTGCAAAAAAATATGAAGAAGAAACAGGAACTAAATTAAAGGTTGTAACCGCTGCTGCAAACAATTATGAGCAAACCTTAAAATCCGAAATTGCGAAATCGGATGCGCCAACAATTTTCCAGATTAACGGACCCGTTGGTTACAAGGCTTGGGATGACTATTGCCTAGACCTTAAAGACAGTAAGCTTTACTCTTTTTTAAGCGATAAGGATATGGCCATTAAGGACGATGGCGGAGTTTTCGCTATCCCTTATGTTGTTGAGGGTTATGGAATTATTTATAACGATGCCATAATGAAAAAATACTTTGCATTGCCGAATAAGAAATCCAATTTGAAATCAGCTTCTGAAATCAACACCTTTTCTAAGTTAAAAGAGGTTGTTGAGGATATGACTGCAAACAAGGATAAGCTCGGCATTAAAGGTGTTTTTGCATCAACCTCACTTGCCAGCGGTGAAGACTGGCGATGGCAAACCCATCTTCTAAATGTTCCTTTGCATCGCGAATTTGCCGATATGAAAGATATTGTGGATATTGGACTTGAAATGCTGGATGCAGATGAAATTTCTTATAAATATTCTAAGAATTTCGGCGATATTTTCGACCTTTATCTAAATAATTCAGTAACCGAAAAGACCCTCTTAGGCTCGAAATCAGTTGCAGATTCTATGGCTGAATTTGCATTAGGACAAGCCGCAATGGTTCAAAACGGAAACTGGGCTTGGTCGCAAATTTCGGGTGTTAAGGGCAATACCGTTAAAGAATCAGACATTAAAATGCTTCCTATTTATATAGGACTCGACGACGAGGAAACTCAGGGTATCTGCATAGGCACTGAAAACTATTTGGCTATAAACAAAAATGTTAGCGAAGAACAGCAGAAAAAATCTCTTGAATTTTTAGAATGGTTATTTTCAAGCGAAACAGGTAAAAAGTATGTTACCGAAAAATTAGGATTTATTACACCTTTTAATACCTTCTCAGAAAACGAATTACCAAACGACCCGCTCGCTAAGGAAATTTCCCGTTATATGAATGATGCGGAAATTAAAAATATCCCTTGGTCTTTCAATGCTTTCCCAAGCGAAGCCTTTAAAAAGGAAGTTGGAAATGCTTTACTTGACTACGCACAGGGTAAAAAGAAATGGGACGAAATTAAAACTATAATCACTAACAAATGGAAGAGTGAACGAGACTAATGAAAAATCCCATAAAACGCTATTTTCCGATATTTGTTCTGCCAACACTTATAGCGTTTCTTATAGCATTTGTTATCCCTTTTTTATTAGGATTTTTCCTATCGTTTACTGAATTTACAACTGTAAGCAACGCTCAGTTTGTAGGTATTTCAAACTATATTAAAATTTTCACTGAGGACGCCACCTTTTTAAATGCCTTATGGTTCACCATTAAATTTGCGGTGGTATCGGTTTTAAGTATAAATTTAATAGCTTTTACTCTTGCGTTATTGTTAACCCGTTCTCTGCCTCTAACAAAGCTTTTCAGAACCGTTTTCTTTATGCCTAATCTTATCGGCGGAATTGTTTTGGGTTATATCTGGCAGGTTATTATAAACGGAGTTTTATATAATTTCGGTTATTCAATAACATCAAGCGAAAACTTTGGTTATTGGGGTCTTATTATCCTTATGAACTGGCAAATGATAGGATATATGATGATTATTTATATTGCTGGTATTCAGAATATACCAACCGATATTTTAGAAGCCGCAAAGGTTGACGGAGCAAACGGCAGAACCACACTGTTTCGAATTATAATTCCGTCGGTTATGCCCTCAATAACCATCTGTTTATTCTTAACTATAACTAATTCCTTTAAGCTTTTCGACCAAAACCTCGCCTTAACCGCAGGAGCTCCGGGTGAGCGTACGCAAATGGTAGCCCTTGATATTTATAACACCTTTTATTCCCGTGTAGGATATGAGGGTATAGGTCAGGCAAAAGCGGTTGTATTCTTTATTATTGTTGCTATTATTGCTTTATTGCAGTTAAGACTTACTCGCTCAAAAGAGGAGGAAGCATAAGTGAAATTAAAAATTTTAAACGGTGTATATTTTTTAATACTTCTTATAATGTCAGCGGCATTTTTGTTCCCTGTTTTTATAGTTTTAATTAATTCGTTTAAACTTAAATTTTCCATTTCTCAAACACCGATTTTGTTACCAAATGCCGATACCTTTGTCAGTCTTGAAAACTACACCGAGGGTATAAAAAACACCGGCTTTTTCTCCGCTTTTTTATGGTCTCTTTTTATAACCGTTTTTTCGGTTGCAGTTATAGTAGTTTTCACCTCTATGACCGCTTGGTATATTGTAAGAGTTCGCTCGTTTTTAAACTCGCTTCTTTATTATGCATTAGTGTTTTCAATGATAGTTCCCTTTCAGATGGTTATGTTTACAATGTCTAAAACCGCTAATGTTTTAAGACTTGATAATCCTATCGGCATTATCTTTATCTATTTAGGCTTCGGCGCGGGACTTTCGGTGTTTATATTTACGGGATTTATAAAAAATGTTCCAATAACCATTGAAGAAGCGGCAACGATAGACGGCTGCAACACACTTCAAGTTTTTTGGATAGTTGTTTTTCCCGTTTTAAAGCCAACCGCTATAACTGTTGCTATTCTTAATACTATGTGGATTTGGAACGACTATCTGCTTCCCTATCTTGTTATCGGAAATGATTATAAAACTATTCCGATCGCAGTACAGTATTTAAAGGGCGGTTACGGTTCGGTTGATATGGGAGCATTGATGGCAATGCTTGTATTATCTATATTACCTGTTGTTATCTTTTATCTTTCAAGTCAAAAATATATAATCAAAGGAGTGGCTTCGGGTGCTGTTAAAGGCTAGAAATAAAAGAGGCAAAAGCGGTATACTCTTGGCTCTCTCCTCCTTGCCCTCAAATTACGGTATAGGCTCACTCGGAAAAGAAGCATTTGAATTTATCGACTTTTTAAAGAAAAGTAATCAAAGCTATTGGCAGCTTTTACCGTTATGTCCTGTCGGCAAAGGAAATTCCCCCTATTCCTCACCCTCTACCTTTGCAGGAGAGATACTTTATATAGACCTTGATTTATTGATAGAAGAGGGTTTGCTAACGCCTGAGGATATAAAGGAAACAGCTTTCCCTAAAAATACAGATTATAAAATGGTTAGAGAATTCAAACTGCCGCTTTTAAAAAAAGCGGCAGATAATTTTAACACAGATAATAAAAATTTTTTGGAATTTAAAAAAGATAATGCTTATTGGCTTGAAGATTACTGTCTTTTTATGGCAATAAAAGAAGCTGAAAACGGTCTTTCTTTTGATGATTGGAAAGACTCCTTAAAATATCAGCTTCCTAATGCAATAAATGAGTTTAAATTAAATCATCAAAAAGAACTCGATTTTTTCTATATAACTCAATATTTTTTCTATTGCCAATTTTTAAGTCTTAAAGCTTATGCAAATAAAAACGGTATTTCTCTAATAGGCGATATCCCCTTTTATGTTTGTTTTGACAGTGCGGATGTTTGGAGTAATCCAGAATGCTTTAAATTAGGCAGAGATATGACCCCCGTTTTAGTAGCAGGTGTTCCGCCTGATATATTTTCAAGCGAAGGTCAGCTCTGGGGAAACCCGATATACGACTGGAATTATCAGCGAAAAAATGACTATTTATGGTGGAGAAAAAGATTATTTCATTATTCGAGACTCTTTGATGTTATAAGAATTGACCATTTCAGAGCCTTTGCCGATTTTTATACCGTGGCTTTTGGCAGTGGAAACGCAAAAATGGGCGTTTGGGAAAAGGGCGAGGGTATGCATTTTTGGAATACCGTAACCCCTTATTTAGAGCATACCAACATTATTGCCGAGGACTTAGGAGGAGAAACCCCTGAGGTTGAAAAATTAGTGATTGACAGCGGTTTTCCCAATATGAAAATTCTGCAATTCGCTTTTGATTCCGATTTAAAAGACCCTTTTTTGCCTAAAAATTTCTCAAAAAACTGTGTTTGCTATACCGGAACTCACGACAATGATACCACTTTTGGTTGGTATGAAACCATTTCTAAAAAAGAAAAGGTTATTTTCGAAAAAACCGTGCCGAAAGAAAATAATTTATCGCCAACTTTAAGACTTATTCTTTTTGGTATGAAATCAAAGGCTCAAACGGTTATTATTCCTATGCAGGATTATTTAGAGCTTCCGTCAAGTTGCAGAATGAATACACCCGGTAAAGCTTATGGTAACTGGATATGGCGATTTGAGAAAAACGACCTAACAGAAGAACTTGTAAATCTTGTAAAAAAACTATCATCCGGCAGAAATTAAAGTTTTTTTATAATATCAGGTTTTTTTATTGTTATTTAGTGTTAAATATGGTAAAATGAAGTAAATATAATTTTTTCTTCCTAAGGTGATTTCAAATGAAAGCAGATATCAGAAAAACTAAAATTGTTGCAACATTAGGACCTGCTTCTTCAAACGAAGAAGTAATCGAAAAAATGTGTCTTGCAGGTATGAATGTTGCGAGGCTTAATTTTTCTCATAACACTCATAAGGACCATTTAGATAGAATTAATTGCGTTAAAAAAGTTCGCGAAAAATTAAATTTGCCCATAGCCTTGCTTCTTGATACAAAAGGTCCCGAATACCGAATTAAAACCTTTAAAAATGGTAAGGTTTTCTTAAACGAGGGCGATGAATTTGTTTTCACAACCAAAGATATCGAGGGAGACGAAACAAAGGTTTCTATCAACTATAAAGGCTTGCCTAACGATTTAAACGAAGGAGACCTTATTCTTTTAAATAACGGACTTATGTCCTTTATCGTTATTAAAACCACCGAAACCGATGTCATTTGCAAAACCGAAATTGGCGGTGAACTTTCAAATAGAAAAAGTATGAGTTTTCCTAATAAAACCTTAAAGCAAATATATTTAAGCGAGCAGGATAAAGAAGATATTTTATTCGGCATTGAGCATGATATTGATTTTATTGCCTGTTCGTTTGTATCCTGCAAGCAAGACTTAATTGATGTTAAAAACTTTTTAAAGGAGCATAACGCCGAGCATATTGATATAATTGCTAAAATCGAAAACCGCTCGGGTGTTGATAATATTGAGGAAATCTGCGAGGTTTGTGATGGTATTATGATAGCCCGTGGCGATATGGGTGTTGAAATACCATTTGAAGAGCTTCCCGCTATTCAGAAAAAACTTATAACAAAATGCCGTCTTTTAGGGAAACGGGTTATAACCGCAACCGAAATGCTTGAATCTATGATTCATAATCCAAGACCTACGAGGGCTGAAATTTCCGATATTGCCAACGCAGTTTATGACGGAACAAGCGCAATAATGCTATCAGGCGAAACAGCGGCAGGTAAATATCCTGTTGAAAGTGTTAAAACTATGGCAAGAATAGCCTTAAACACCGAGCAGAATATTCACTATGCTAAGCGCTTCGCAAGGGCCGAGTTTAAAATTAAAAACACCGTTGATGCAATTTCTCATTCAACCTGCGGTATGGCGATTGATATTGATGCAAAAGCAATCGCAGTCTGCTCGCTATCGGGTATGACCGCCCGAATGGTATCCCGATTCAGACCTCCTGTTAATATTATAGGACTTACAACCGATGAACAGACTTGGCGCGAATTGGCGCTTTCTTGGGGTGTTACACCCGTTCTTTGCGAAAACTATAATTCAACCGATGTTCTATTCTATACCGCCGCAAAGCTTACCACCGAGGTTTTAGAGCTTGAAAAGGGCGATAAAATCGTTATGACCGGCGGTGTTACAAACGGAAAATCAGGAAACACTAATCTTATTAAAGTAGAATCTGTTTAAGAGGCTTAATTCTATGAATAAATATAAAACCCTGCTATCTAACACATTTTTAATTAGTTTAGGCACTTTTGCTTCTAAGCTTTTAGTGTTCTTTATGGTAAGATTTTATACCGATTATCTTACCACCTCGCAGTATGGAACGGCAGACCTCATAACCCAAACAGCGAATCTGTTATTCCCTTTAATATCGCTAGGTATAACAGAGGGTGTTTTTCGTTTTGGTTTAAGTAAAGAGAACAACCCTAAAAGCGTTTTTTCAACTGGACTTTGGATAATATCGGCGGGAGCCTTGCTTTTTGCCGCTATTATTCCTGTTCTTTGCTTGGTTGACGATTTTAAAGGCTATGTTTGGCTTATCGTGGTTTACACATTAGCCGCCTGTCTCCATTCGCTTTGCGCTCAATACATAAGAGCTATTGGCAAAACCGCTCTTTTTGCAATTCAAGGAATTATTAACACCTCTCTCGTTATTATTCTTAACATTATCTTCTTAACAGGTGTTTTAGGTGTAAACCTCGGAGTTACAGGTTATGTTCTTTCGGTTGCTGTTGCTGATACTCTATGTGCCCTTTTCTTAATAATAAAAGAAAAGCTGTGGCGTTTTATAACCCTTAAAATCGAAAAAACCATATTAAAGGATATGCTTAAATATAGTATTCCATTAATACCAACCACTATTTTTTGGTGGATAACAAGCGTTTCCGACAGATATATGGTTAACGAATTTATAAGCCCTGAGGCTAACGGTATTTATGCGGTTTCTTATAAGCTGCCTACCCTTTTAACCCTAGTTTCAACCGTATTTATGCAGGCTTGGCAGTTCTCAGCCGTTACCGAGGATGACGGTGATAAAGAGGAACACGCTAATTTTTTCAGCAAGGTTTGGGGCTCTTTTCAATCGATTATGTTTTTAGCAGGCGGTGGGGTTATTGCTTTTGCAAAGCCTGCTATGAAACTCTTAACAACCGATGAATTTTATTCTTCCTGGGAATATGTTCCGCTATTGTCGGTTGCTATGATTTACACCGCCTTCACCTCATTTATGGGGACAGTTTATGTTGTTAACAAAAAAAGTGTTATATCCTTTTTAACCGCTCTCGTTGGCGCAGTTACAAATATTATTTTAAATCTAATCTTAATTCCATCCCCCTTAGGAGTTCAAGGCGCGGCTATTGCAACGGTTGCAAGCTATGTTTTAGTATTCATTATCCGCTCGGTAAATGCCAGAAAATATATCAAATTTAAGCTTCATATAGGTTATATAATTTTAAATTCTATCATAATTTTTATACAAACATTAGTTATGATTTTTGAAATTAAATATTTTATTATAATCGAAGTCTTAGCTTTGATTTCCCTTTTAATTATAAATTTAAAATTCATAAGAGGCTTTTTAACTAAAATCCTTTCTTTTGTAAAAAAATAGTTGTTTTTGTAAATCAAAATTTACGTTTTTTGAATTTTTGCTTCTAATTTATGCAAAAATTCTTTTTTACAGCTCGTTTTTCGCAACCTGCGGTTGCTAAAAAAATCAAAGCAAAGTTGGTTGTTATTATTTAATTTCATTGATATAATTTTGTTATAGGTTTAATGAACCTTAATTTCATATTATTGAAAGGAAAAAAATTATGACAATAGGTGAAAAAATTGCCAAACTTAGAATTGCGGCAGATATATCGCAGGAGCAGTTGGCAGAAAAAATTGAAGTTTCGCGCCAATCAGTTTCAAAATGGGAGATGGACCAAGCTCTCCCCCAAATAGATAAGGTTTTGCAGCTTTGCGAATTGTTTGATATTTCAACCGATGAGCTGTTGCATGATAAAATTTCAATAAACCGAAATTTACCGGGTGAGCCTGTAGCAAATAAGTATTTTGGAACAGACGGTTTCAGAGGCGAAGCCAATGTTAACCTAACCTCTATGCAGGCATATAAGGTAGGTAGATTTTTAGGTTGGTATTATTCCTCTGAGCTTTCAGGTTGCAAAAAAACAGGCTATCGTCCCCGTATAGTAATCGGTAAGGATACCCGCCGTTCAAGCTATATGCTCGAATATTCAATCGTTGCAGGTATCACAGCTTCTGGTGCAGATGCTTATATGCTCCATGTAACAACAACTCCAAGCGTTTCTTATGTTACCCGTCAAGATGAATTTGATTGCGGTATTATGATTACCGCTTCTCACAATCCTTTCTATGATAACGGTATTAAGGTTATAAACCGCTTTGGTGAAAAGCTTGATGATGCAACAACCGCTCTTATCGAAGCTTATATAGACGGTAATTTAAAAGCTTTGGGGGTTGATGCAGAGGATTTGCCCTTGGCTCATAGAGAGCGTATCGGCGAAATTGTTGATTACTCTGCCGGTAGAAACAGATATGTTGGCTACCTTATTTCAGTGGCTTCCAATTCATATAAAAAATTAAAAATCGGTCTTGACTGTGCAAACGGCGCATCTTGGATGATTGCTAAATCTGTTTTTGATGCTTTGGGCGCTCAAACTGTTATTATCGGTAACGAGCCTAACGGTCTTAATGTTAATAACGGCTGCGGCTCAACCCACATAGAAAAGCTTTGCGCATTGGTTAAAGAAAATCATTTAGATGTTGGTTTTGCTTTTGATGGTGACGCTGACCGTTGTATCGCAGTTGATGAAAACGGCAATGTTGTTGACGGCGATGCCATGATGTATATTTTAGGTAAGCGCTTAAAATCCCGCGGTATGCTCAATAAGGATACTGTTGTTGCAACTATTATGTCTAACAGCGGATTTTTCGCTTCCCTCAAAAAAATAGGTATCGAGTGCGACCAAACCAATGTTGGCGACCGCTTTGTTTATGAATCTATGCAAAACAATGATTTCAGTTTAGGCGGTGAGCAATCAGGTCATATTATCTTAAAGAAATATGCAACAACAGGAGACGGTATTTTAACCGCTATTATGATTGCAGAAGAAATGTGCGACCGCAAGTCTAGTTTAACCGCCTTAACCGAAGGCTTAACCGTTTATCCGCAACATTTAGTTAACCTTAGAGTTAAGAGCAAGGCTGCCGTTATGGAGGATGCTGAGGTTCTAGCCGAAAAAGAAAAGGTTAATAAATTAATAGACGGAAACGGCAGAGCTTTGCTCAGAGAAAGCGGAACTGAGCCTGTTATCCGTATTATGATAGAGGCAGAAACCACCGAGCTTTGCGTGGAATATGCTGAAATGATAGCAAAAGTTATAAAAGAAAGAGGCCATTTAAGTGAATAAACTTGTTAAAACAAAAGACCTTTTTGATTGTAAAGTTCCCTATTTAAAAGATTTTTTTGATTCTTATGAATACCCATGGGAAATGCTTCCTAATATTAAGGATCTCATAGCTTCCCTTTTAGAAAGCGGAATTGAGGGCTTTACCGAGCTTAAAGAGGGTGTGTTGATTGGAGAAAATGTTACCATTTACCCGAATACTACCATCGAAGCCCCCGCAATTATAGGTCATAATACCGTTGTTCGCCCCGGTGCTTATATCAGAGGAAACTTGATTACAGGAAGCAATTGCGTTATAGGAAATTCAAGCGAATATAAAAACGCAATTTTGCTTGACGGGGTTCAAACTCCGCATTATAATTATATAGGTGACTCTATTTTGGGCAACAAAGCTCATACAGGCGCCGGAACAATTTGTTCAAATCTCAAAACCGATGGTAAAAATGTTGTTATCCGCGGGGACGAGGATTATGAAACAGGTCTTCGCAAAATCGGCGGTATCTTGGCAGACGGTGCTGATGTTGGTTGCGGATGCGTTATCAATCCCGGAACGGTTATCGGCAAAAAAACCTCTGCTTATCCTTTAACAATGCTTAGAGGAGTTTACCCCGAAAATTGCATTATTAAGTCAACAAAAGAATATGTATTAAGAAAGGAAAATTTTTAATGAAATTTATCACTGTTAAAACCTACGAAGAATTAAGCAATAAAGCTGCTGATATTATTGCTTCCCAAATCATTGTTAAACCTAACTGCGTTTTAGGTTTAGCTACCGGCTCTTCCCCTGTTGGCACTTATAAAAGACTTATTGAAGATAATAAAAACGGCAAGCTCGATTTTTCGACCGTTACTAGCGTTAACCTTGATGAATATGTTGGTCTTGATGTTACTAACGACCAGAGCTACCGCTATTTTATGAATGACAATTTGTTTAATCATGTAAATATTGATAAATCGAAAACCTTTGTTCCTAACGGCTGTGCTGCTGATTTAAAGGCAGAAGGCGAAGCTTATGACAATATGATAAAAGATTTAGGCGGCATTGATTTGCAGCTTTTAGGCATCGGTGTTGACGGTCATATCGGCTTTAATGAGCCTGACTCTTGCTTCGTTGGTCCTACTCACGAGGTTGTTTTAGACGAATCAACCATTAAAGCAAATGCTAGATTCTTTGCTAATGAGGACGAAGTTCCGAAAACTGCTATAACTATGGGTATGATGTCCATTATGCAGGCAAAAAAGGTTCTTTTGATTGCTAATGGCGCCGCTAAAAAGGAAATCCTCGAAAAATCCTTCTTCGGACCTATTACTCCCGAAGTTCCCGCTTCAATTTTGCAGTTGCATCCTGATGTAACCGTAATTTATAGCGAAAACTAATATTTAATTTTAAAAGAGCCGTTTAAACGGCTCTTTTTTATCTTTTCTCTTGACAAAACGTGAAATTTATGCTAAATTGTACTAAGTAAGATAGAGGCGCGATATGCTATCAGTAGTAGATGGTTGCTAATTTCGGCAGAAAGATACCATCTATAAAAGGAGCAGTCGCCGAAGTGAGTTTGCGGCAGCAGGCTTGCTGGTAAATCGGAATAACATCCGCTTTACTGTCGCTTTTTGCGGAGAGCTATCGAAAAACAGATTTTAAAGTGTTTTTATATGCTTATACTCTGATTTTTTGATAGCCGAGCAATCGGCTATTTTTTATTGTTAAAAGGAGAAATTAAAATGAAACAACCAATTTTTACAGGTATGGCAAGCGCTATTATCACCCCATTAACCGAAAACGGTATTGACTATGAGGCTTTTGCAAAACTTCTCGATTGGCAAATAAACGAAGGTATCAATGCTATTGTTGTTTGCGGAACAACCGGCGAAGCTTCAACCCTTACTGATGATGAGCATAAAGAAGCTATTAAATTTGCGGTAAATCATATAAACGGCAGAGTTCCGGTTATTGCAGGAACGGGCTCAAACGATACTGCTTATGCTCTTGAACTTACCAAATATTCCTGCGAGGTTGGGGTTGACGGTGTTTTAGTTGTAACCCCTTATTATAATAAAGCCACCCAAAAGGGACTTATTAAAATGTTCACTGAAATTGCTGATGTTTCCACCAAGCCGGTTATTCTTTATAATGTTCCCTCTCGTACAGGTGTTAATATTGCCCCTAAAACCGTTGCAGAACTTGCTAAGCATCCTAATATAAACGCTATTAAAGAAGCTAGCGGAAATATTTCTCAAATAGCGGAAGTGGCTCACCTTTGCGATGATAATATTAATATTTATTCAGGCAATGACGATCAGGTTATCCCGATTTTAGCCTTAGGCGGTAAAGGTTGCATTTCTGTTTTATCCAACCTTTTGCCAAAAGAAAGTGTTCAAATGTGTGATAAATTCTTCGGTGGTGATGTTGCAGGCGCTTGCAAAATGCAGCTCGATTACCTTCCCCTTATAAATGCTCTTTTCAGCGAGGTAAACCCAATACCTGTTAAAGCTGCTATGGCAAAAATGGGATATTGCGAGGATTTCTTGCGTTCGCCTCTTACACCTATGGAGGATACCACACGCGAGGTATTGTTTGCTGAAATGAAAAAGGCAGGCATCAATATTCAGTTTTAAGGAGTTTTTTAATGATTTGCGATAATATATCGGTAAATGAAAATGGACATTTAACATTTGCCGGCAGAGATACTGTGGAATTAGCCCAAAAATACGGTACTCCCCTTTATCTGATGGATGAAAACAAAATCCGCGAGCATATCCGCGAATATAAAACTGCTATGCAGAAATATATGCCCGCGGGCTCTATTCCCGAATTTGCAAGCAAGGCTTTTTCCTGCAAGCAGATTTATAGAATTATGGCAGAAGAGGATATTGATATTGATGTTGTATCAATAGGCGAAATATTTACCGCTAAATCAGCAGGCTTTCCAATGGAAAGAAGCTTTTTTCACGGAAACAATAAAACCGATGCTGACATAGCTTTTGCTATGGAAAACGGTGTTGGATATATCGTTGCTGATTCTTTCGAAGAGCTTGATGCTATAAATACTATTGCCCAAAGCAAAGGCATAACCCAGAAACTCTTAATTCGTTTAACACCAGGAATTGACCCTCATACCCATAAAAAAATATCTACCGGCTCGGTGGAGTCTAAATTTGGGTTTGCTATTCAAACAAAAGACGGCGAAAAGGCAGTTATCAAGGCTTTATGCCTAAATAATATCTCTCTTTGCGGTTTTCATTGTCATATCGGCTCGCAGATATTTGAATCTGAGCCTTTTATTACTGCGGCAGAAATTATGTTAGGCTTTATTAAAGATATAAAGCTTAAATATTCTCTCAAAACCGAAATGCTGAATTTAGGCGGTGGTTTCGGTGTTAGATATGTTGAATCAGACCCTGAAATTAACTACTCAGAAAAAATCAAAGAGGTTGCCGATTATATTAACATTAAATGCAAAAGCTTAGAAATTGATATTCCTGTTATCCATTTAGAGCCCGGCAGAAGCTTGGTTGCAGACGCAGGTATGACTCTATATACCGTTGGTAGTGTTAAGAAAATTGAAGGCTATGCAAATTATGTTTCGATTGACGGAGGTATGACCGATAACCCGCGTTATACCCTTTATGAGTCTCCTTATACTGTTTTGCTTGCTTCAAAGGCAAACTGCGAAAAAGATTTTAAGGCTACCATTGCAGGTAGATGCTGCGAATCAGGCGATTTAATTCAAGAAAACGTTTTAATAACAAAGCCTCAAAGAAATGATATTTTAGCAGTGCTTACAACAGGTGCTTATAACTATTCAATGGCATCCAACTATAATCGTGTGCCCCGCCCTGCTGTTTTATTTTTAAATGATAACGGCGAATATATTGCAATTAAGAGGGAGAGTTTAAGCGATATTTGCTCGCTTGATATTTAATTATGATTAAAACAGGAAACGATTGGGCTGATATCTTAGCCGATGAAACCGAAAAAGAATATTTTTTAAAGCTTAAAGAAGTTTTAACTTACGAATATTCAAAATACAAGGTTTACCCTAAAAAATCCGATATTTTAAATGCTTTGAAATATACCTCCTTCGCGGATACTAAGGTGGTTATAATCGGGCAAGACCCTTATCACGGTGAGTTCCAAGCTCATGGGCTTTGCTTCTCGGTTACAGAGGGTGTTACTCCCCCGCCCTCGCTTAAAAACATTTTCAAAGAATTAAATGCGGACGTAGGCAGAGAAATTACAAATAACGGCGATTTAACCGCTTGGGCTAAGCAAGGAGTTTTGCTTTTAAATGCAGTTCTAACCGTTAGAGAAGCTGCTCCTACCAGCCATAAAAATTTGGGCTGGGAAAGATTTACCGACCGCGTTATTTCTGAGCTTAATAAAAAAGAAACTCCCGTTGTTTTCTTGCTTTGGGGCGCTTATGCTCAGAAAAAAGCCGAGATTATAACTAATCCTATCCATAAAAAGTTAATTAGCGTGCATCCAAGTCCACTTTCTGCCAATAGAGGTTTTTTAGGCTGCCGCCATTTTTCCAAAACAAATGAAATATTAATTCAAAACGGACTAACTCCTATTAACTGGTAAATAATACCATTGACAAATATTGACAATTATGTTATAATCTCCTTAAAGTCACTTTAAGGAGGTTATTTTATGAAATCTATCGGCATGATTAGACCCGTTGATAAAATGGGTAGAGTTGTTATTCCAAAAGAAATCCGCGCTCAATTAGGTGTTGAAAATAATCAGGACTGTTTTGAAATATTTACCGAGGGTGATAGGGTTATTTTAAGAAAATACCAACCAACCTGTATCTTTTGCGATTCTAATGGTGAAAGCGTAGATTTCAATGGCTATACCGTATGCAAAGAGTGCATTGCAAAATTAAAAGAGCTTGAAACCCAAGCAGAATAATACTTACATAAAACTCAAACCCCGATTCATTTGAATCGGGGTTTGTTATTTGATGGTTTTATTTTTCTATAAAAATTTCTCTGATTTTTGCAATTTCCTGAGGTGTTACACCGATAGAAAGCAAATATTTTTCAACCTTTTCTTTTGTTGTATTTCCTGAAAGCATATTGATTCTCGTTGTGAATTCAACGAACTTTTCACTTTCTAAATATGAATCGGTGAGCGCGCTTATTTCATAATCTCTATATAAATCATTGTCCGACATACCAAGTAAAGCTTCTAAAAGATAAATAACTGTTCCTGTTCTATCTCTACCGTAGGTACAATGCATATAAATAGGATAATTATTTTTATCGGCTAGCTCTGAAAAAATTTCTCTGATTTTTTCTTCATTATAATCGTTATTTAAAATATCAGAATACATTCCTATTCCGTAATACTGATGTTTAATATTCTTACCCATAGCATCAAAAGGAGTTTTATTTACCATTGAAGCTCTTAAATCCATATCAAAGCGAATACCGAGAATTGAACGCATTTCTTCTAAGCCATTTGCGGTAATTTTATAGGTTGGCTCAATCGCGCCGTCTAACTCACTTCCTCTAAAAAGAAGTCCTTGACGGATTTTTCCGTCACCCTGAACCGACCAACCGCCTATATCACGAACATTTACTATACCTTCAATATTCAAAATTCTAGGCGACATAGCAGTTTTGAATTCACCTTTTTTTTGAAGCTCTTTATCATTAGAGAGGGTCACTTTTAAGTTATAATAATACTTCGTATCGGTTTTTAAATTATATATTTCAACTTCTGACATGGAGGTATCCAAATCATATTTTAACGACTCTATGAAAGTTTTATTCTCTGAAATTTCAAGAACAGCCTTTTTTATCGGTTCTTCAAAGGATATTCCCTTCACATTGTAATTTAACTTTAAAGGCAAGCCGACATTTAAGCGGTTTTTATATCCCTCAAAGGTTTTATAAACCGAAAGGGCGCTTTTTTGCTCGGTTAGATAATATGAAACCGCATCGCTGACCAAAAGAATCTCATCAGATGGCACCGATATTTCAAGCTCGGTTTTTGCCGACGTCTTTTGAGGTTCAGGCTTAATTAAATGAAAATAGTTTTTATCAACAATAAAGCCTATTCCTATAAGAAGCAAAGCCGCGCATAATGCCGCAGTGATTTTTTTAAATGTTTTCTTATTTCTCTTTACAAATTTTAAAAACTTATTATATTTGCTATTCGAGCGATGCCTATGGTGATATTTTGCTTTTTTACTCATTTTTTCCTCATTTAAGTATTTTAACAATCCATTATTTAGCTCTGCCTTATTTTTATAAGGCAGAGCTAAATAGTTTTTATCTAATCATTTTACCGTCACTATCAAATGTATACATACCCTCAGATACTAAATCATTTGTTCTGTATACCCAGTATTCGCCTGTTGCTACTGCACCGTTTGAACGAACATAGTAATAATCACCGTCTATTTCAATAAGACCTGTGCCAACCTGCATTACACCGTCTATGTAATAATATCCGTCAATCACACCGTTTTTAGCAGTTTCGCGAATCATTTTACCGTCTTCGCCAAATGTATAGAAACCGGCTTCAAGCAATCCGTTAGGTTTATTTACATAGTAATAACCTGTTGCAACTGCACCGCTTGTGCGAACATAGTAATATTCGCCGTCTAACTCAATCAGACCTGCGCCCTCTTGAATTACGCCGTCTATATAATAAAATCCGTCTACTACACCGTTTTTAGCAGTTTCGCGAATCATTTTACCGTCTTCATCAAATGTATAGAAACCGGCTTCAAGCAATCCGTTAGGTTTATTTACATAGTAATAACCTGTTGCAACTGCACCGCTTGTGCGAACATAGTAATATTCGCCGTCTAACTCAATAAG
>JAFSIV010000019.1 GCA_017439585.1 Clostridia bacterium
AGTTTCGATATCCTTGTTTAAAACCTCTTTGAAAAGTCTTTTAATATAACCTTCTGCAATAGCGTAAACATCCTCAGGCTCAACGAAAGACATTTCAAGGTCTATCTGAGTAAACTCAGGCTGACGGTCGGCACGCAAATCTTCATCGCGGTAGCAACGAGCAATCTGCATATAACGGTCAAATCCTGAAAGCATTAAAAGTTGCTTATAAAGTTGAGGCGATTGCGGTAATGCAAAAAAACTACCCTTATGAATTCTCGACGGAACAAGATAATCTCTTGCGCCCTCGGGGGTTGATTTAATAAGGGTTGGTGTTTCAATTTCAATAAATCCGTTTTCATCAAAATAATCTCTTGTAACCTTAGTAACCTTATGGCGAAGCAAAATATTACTTTGAATATCAGGACGTCTTAAATCTAAATAACGGTAGCGAAGTCTTAATTCCTCGTTTGCATTAGAATCGTTTAAAATCTCAAAAGGAGGGGTTTCGGAAAGACCTAAAACCTTTAAAGAATCAACCTCAATTTCAATTTCGCCCGTCTTGATTTCGGTATTTATGGAAGAGCGAACTCTAACCTTGCCGCTCGCCATAACAACATATTCGCTGCGAAGAGTAGAAGCCTTTTCAAAAATAGCCTTATCAGTATTATCATCAAAAGCCAACTGAACAATACCTGTTCTGTCTCTAAGGTCGCAAAATATAAGACCGCCCAAATCTCTTTGGCGCTGAATCCAACCGCAAACGGTAACATAATTACCTTCGTTTTCTCTGCTTAATGTTCCGCAATAATGAGTGCGCTTAGCACCCTCTAATCTATCTAGCATAGAATCACCTCGTAAATTCCAGGAATTAGCATTAAAATATTTCTGCAATACTCTCGAATATAATCTTGCGAATTTCCTCGCCCAATTCTTCAACAAGCTCTGAAAGTTTAATTTCCCTTTCCTCGCCGCTTGCCATATTTTTCAATTTAGCTTTACCGCTTTCAACCTCGCTATCACCTAAAACTAAGGTGAACTTAGCTCCGATTTTATTTGCATATTTCATTTGAGCTTTAAGTCCGCGGGAGCAAATATCGGTTTCAACCTTATAGCCCTCTTTCCTCAATTCATTGCAAAGAGCGGATGCCTTAATAACCGCGTTATCACCCAAAGGAGCAATATAAAGCTCGGTTTTCTTAGCTTCCGGAAGCTCAACCTTTTGGCTTTCAAGCACCATCATCAAACGCTCAATTCCCATAGCAAAGCCGAGAGAAGCCATTGAAGGTCCTCCCATTTGAGCTATAAGACCGTCATACCGTCCGCCTCCGCAAACGGTTGACTGCGCGCCGATATCACCCGAAACGAACTCGAAGACAGTTCTGGTATAATAATCAAGACCTCTAACAATATGAGGATTAACGGTATAACCTATATCCATTGCATCAAGGTTTTTCTTAACCTTTTCAAAATGGTCGCGGCAATCATCGCAAAGATAATCAAGCACAACCGGAGCCCTGCTTGCAATTTCTGAGCAAATCGGAGATTTGCAATCGAGAATTCTCATTGGGTTTCTATCAAGTCTGTCAAGACAAGTGCCGCAAAGCTCTGCCTTTTTACCCTCAAAATATTCCTTTAAAGCCTTATGATAATTCTTTCGGCATAGGGGGCAACCGATAGAGTTTATTTCAAGCGATATTTTCTTGATACCGATATTTTCTAAAACCTGACGAGCCAAGGAAATAACCTCAGCATCTGCATTCGGGCTTGCCGCACCGATACATTCAACACCAAATTGATGGAATTCTCTAAGTCTTCCCGCCTGAGGCTTTTCATAGCGGTAGCAACCACCGATATAACATACTTTAACCGGCAAAGCATTATTAACAAGACCTTTTTCGATAGCACTGCGGATAACACCAGCCGTAAGCTCAGGGCGAAGGGTTATCGACCTACCACCCTTATCATCAAAGGTATACATTTCTTTTTGAACAACATCAGTGGTATCACCAACACTGCGTAGAAAAACCTCCGTATGCTCAAAAACAGGCACACGAATTTCATTAAAGCCGTAATTATTAGCGGTTTCAAGCATTTTACCCTCAACAAATTGCCAATTATGGCTGTTATCAGGCAAAATATCATTAGTTCCCTTTACGGCGCGATTTATTTCTGCCATTTAAAATTCCTCTTATCCTTTTTTAACAATTTCACGCCAGTCGAGGTCGCCTCGCTCTAAGCCGTGAATAAGCATTTCTGCGGTTGCAATATTGGTTGCAACGGGTATATTATGAACATCGCAAAGACGAAGCAAAGAACGCTCATCAGGCTCGCCTGTTTTGGGGTCAAGCGGGTCGCGGAACATAAGCAAAAGGTCAATTTCATCGCAACCGATACGGGAAGCAATTTGCTGAGCACCGCCCTGATATCCACTTAAAAAGCAGGTTATATCAAGACCAGTGGCTTCTAATACAATTTTACCTGTTGAACCGGTTGCAACTAAATTATGCTTGCTTAAAATACCGCAATAAGCAATACAAAACTGAACCATAAGTTCTTTTTTGGCGTCATGAGCGATTAAGGCAATTGTCATTTTTTTAACCCCTTTATATAATTTTTAGTTTTGGTAGAAGTATTTTCTCACCCATAAGTCTTTTGGCTATTCTTTCAAAAGAAGCAGTTGCCTTAGACCGTTTATTAAGCTTATGATTTAGCGAAAGTCGGGAAATTTCCTCGCTTTCGGGGACTATACCGATAAGTCTTATAGAACAGGTATCAATCATACTATCTATATTTTTTATCTTTTCTTTCCTACTTTGCTTATAAACAAAGCGGTTAATAATAAGCCTTGAATTGATTTCCGATTTATAAAGCTCGCTACCAATAACCGAAGCATCTCTTATAGATACAGGGTCTGGCACGGCAACGGTTAAAAACTGTGTTTTTTCGGGCAATGCTTTATATAAAGGCATATCCATACCGGCAGGAAAATCGAAAATTATAATATCAAATTTATCTTCAATATCTTTTATGAAATTTGCGAGAGCAAAATGGTCGATAAGACCTTGCTTTGCGGGAGCGGGGATAAGCGAAAGCTTATCGTTTTTTTCATAAGTATAAACTGCGGCTTCAAGCTCTTTTCCCATAAGAACATCCGAAAGGTCAAAAACCGCCTCTTTGTCCACCCCTAGCATAAGGTCAAGACATCTGAAACCCTCATCCATATCAATAAGCAATACCTTTTTATCCATTTCGCAAAACGCAAAGGCTAACCCAACGCAAAAGCTTGATTTACCAACTCCGCCCTTGCCTGAGGTTACAGCGAAAAAACTGCTCATTTATTATACCTCGCAAAATTTTACACAATTTTAATACATTTTATCATAATAGTTTTTTCTTGTCAATTTAAAACAGACCTAAAATCGACAAAAAATACCATTATCCCAGCACCGTGAACGGCACATCCTCAGCAGGAGTGTTACTATCGGTAAAGAAATATGCATCAAGGATATTTCTAACAATAGTACCTGCCGAATAACCTGAGTTTCCATGCTCTAAAACAACCGAAATAGCAATTTCGGGATTATCAAAGGGAGCAAATGCTATAAACACGCTGTGGTCAGGCTTTCCGGTTACCTGAGAAGTACCCGTTTTACCACCGATTTTAATGGGATAATCGCCGAGTGCGGCTCGGCCTGTACCGTCAACCGTAACCGAAAGCATACCCTTTTTAACCGCTTCAAGATTACTTTCTTTAATAGAAACCTTATTCTTAACCTCAGGCTTAACGGTTGCAAAAGTATCTGCCATATTATATGAAACAACCTTGTCAATTAAGCTTGCCCTATAATGAGTTCCGCCGTTTGCAAGGGTTGCAGTGTAATTAGCAAGCTGCAAAGGGGTAAATGCATTAAGCTGACCTATCGAAATCTGCAAGGTATCACCGCCAACTCCGTTAGATTTCGGTTCTAGGATAATACCTGCGGCGTCGTCAACCTCAACTCCTGTTTTAACACCAAGACCAAATTGCTTATAATAATCGGTGAGCGAAATTGCACCGACTCGGCGTCCTAGCTCAAAGAAGAAATAGTTGCAGCTCTTAGACAAAGCATTAGTAAGATTCATAGGTCCGTGATAATGCATACATTGAGGCTTGTAGTCCCCGAAAAGATTATAGGTCTGAACGCACTTAATGCTCTCGCCCTGAGTATATTTATTATTTTCCATTGCCGCAATTGCAACGATAGGTTTAATGGTTGAGCCAACCGGATAAACACCCTGAAAAGCACGGTCGGTTAGCGGCTTATATGGGTTTGAGGCTAATTGCTCGTAATTTTCGTTCATAGTTGCCGAGTCGTAAGTCGGATAGTTTGCCGCGCAGATAACCTTACCCGAATCAATATGAACTGCAACTGCCGCGCCTGCTTTAACCGTTCCACCCTCAGATTGCAATTTCTTTATGATTGTTTCGAGAGATTTTTGAGCCGTTTGCTGAATTTTTTTATCCATAGTAAGCATTATGGTTTTGCCTGCTATCGGCTCTTTGGTGATTTCCTTTGAAATTATATTGCCCTCGGCATCAAGTTTATATGTTACCTCTCCGTCTATTCCGCGAAGATATTCCTCGCCCCATTTTTCAATACCGCTTTTTCCAACCTTGTCGTTATAGGAATAACCCTTTTCTTTATAGGTTTCCCAGTCCTCCTTAAATATAGGACCCACTGAGCCTATAAGATTTACCGCAAGGGTGGTATCGGTATATTCCCTGAAAGGAACAACCTCAACCGTAACCCCCGAAAGCCTGAACGAAGACTCCGAAATTCTTCTCATAAGCTCGGTTGGTATATCCTCAGCAAAGGTATAAGGATAGGAAATCGAAAAATCGGAAATTTCCATACTGTATCTTATACCCATAATTTTGCGTTGCTCGTCTTTTTTGTAATCCTCTAATTTATACCTTAAAACCATTTCATCAAAACAGTTTTTTGCGGTGGCATAGTGAGCAAGCTCCAAGGTTTCAATCAGCTTGTCCTTTTCTCCGTCCTTCTTAAAGGAATAGGGGGAAGTAAGCTCCATTGGAAGCTCGTCCACCCATTCGGCATTTGATTTTTGCATTTCGTTTACAAGGGTAAGGATTATATCGTTCAAATTATCTTTAACATAAGCTTTATTGAAAACTATGTTATACCCATCTCGGTTTATGGCAATCTGTCTTCCATAGCAATCAATAATTTCGCCTCGCGGCGCTTTTAAAACCGCTCTGAGCGCAGAGGATGAGCCATCGTCTTTATCGGTGTAATCAGCGGAATGAAGCACCTGAATATCATAAACTCTGAACGAAAAAAGAATTATTGCAAGAACCAGCAAAATTGATAAAAAGGTTAGCTTTCCTTGACTTTTTTTCTGAAACGGCACTTCTTTTCGCCTCCTTTTTATTTTTTAAATCTTTTTTGAAAAATATCTGCTAATAAAATAAAACGGGATAACTAAAACCGCAGTATATGTTGCAGAAGGAAGGGCATATTTTAAAAGGTAACCCAAGCTACTGTCAAGCGAGGTTTTAGAATAAAATAAAATCCATAACAAAACAAAATAAACAACCGAGCATATAAGAGCCAACACCAAGGCGGCTTTTAAGTTTTTGTTAAAAAGGTTGTTTGCAGCTAAATATACCGCAACTGCGATAAGCATAAAGGCTATCGCATTAAAGCAATAGCTTTTATAAGCTATGCTGTCTATCATAATACCGCTTATAAGTCCCCCAATAATAGCGCTTTTTATACCACTAAAAAAGGAAAAACCAATAATTAATGATAATGGTAGCATCGGGGTTGCGGTCTTTATGCTGATATCTAAAATTTCAGAAGTTTGAAAAAATAAAACAACAATAAATATAAGTATATTGCTTAAAATTATAATGGGGTTTAGTTTTTTTCGTATCATACTATTTACTTCCCCCAACCTCTAAACCGCCCTTGCCGTCAAAATTGGTTATAACCATAACACTGCGAATTTCCGCAATATCAACAAATGGTTTAACCGAGGCATAAATAGAGGTGTTATATTTATCGCTACCGATTGACTGAACCGTACCAATAAGCAATCCCGAAGGGAAAATCCCTTCACCCGAGGTTACAACAAAATCTCCGATAGCAACATTGCAGGAACGGGAAAGATTATAAAAACGGGTGTTGCCCTCCTCGGCAAGCTCTAATGTTCCCGAAAGAACACCCGAATCGTCGGTTCTATCGTCAAGAGCGCCTAAGGTTATATCAGGGCTTAAAACGGTTACAACCTTAGAGGTTGTAAGCCCTACATCAGTTATATAACCAACAAGACCTGCATCGGTTATAACAGTATCATATTCCTTAATACCGCTCAATGAGCCTTTATTTATGGTAAAGCTCTTATAAGGGTCGTTTTTATCTCTTGCCACAAGGGTTGCAGGGCAAAACTTGAAATCGGGATTTTCGTCCTTTATTTCAAGATAATCCTCGTAAAACTCGTTTTGCTTTACCGCCTCATCATACTCAGAAAGTTTTTTTCTAAGCTCATTAAGCTCGTTTTCAAGCTCGGCATTTTTAATCTGAGCTTCGTTGCCGTCACTTATCATTTTAATAAAATCCGAAGTCCAACCCGAAACGGTGGTAAAGGCTGTTCGAAACGGCGCGGCAATAGTACCGAAAACATTGCTTTGAGGAGATAAATTGCCGCCTATTAAAAAGCTCATAATTGATAACGCAACCAAAGTAAGCGTTATACTTAATATAATTTTAAACTGCCTGCTGCGAAAGAAAAATCGCATTTTTATCCTCCTAGATGTTATCTAAAACGCTTTCCTCTGCGGAATACATAATTTGCAAAGCCTGCATCACCTTCAAGACGCTTTGCAGTACCCAAAACAACGCAATCGAGCGGATTTGCCGCAACAGTTACGGGTATTCCGGTTTCCTCTGCGATAAGCTCGGCTAAGCCTCTTAAAAGCGCGCCGCCACCTGTCATAGTTATACCTCGGTCAATAATATCCGCCGCAAGCTCCGGTGGAGTTTTTTCGAGGGTTAAACGAATGGTATCTATTATTTGAGAAATTGGGTCGGCAAAGGCATCTCTAACCTCTTCGGAGGTTAAAGTTATATTCTTAGGTAAACCGTCAACCTGATTTCTACCCTTGATTTCAATGCTCGTCTCATTTTCATAAGGCTTTGCAGAGCCGATTTCTATTTTAATCTGCTCGGCGGTGCGTTCGCCGATTAAAAGATTATATTTTCTTCTAACATAATTGATAATAGCTTCGTCAAGATCGTCGCCCGCAATTCTGATTGACTGAGCAGTTACTATATCTCCAAGTGAAATAACCGCAACCTCGCTAGTTCCTCCGCCAATATCAACAATCATACTTCCCGAAGCATCCCAAACAGGAAGCCCTGCGCCAACAGCCGCCGCCATTGGTTCTTCTATTAAATCAACATCAGCAGCGCCTGCCTGCTTAGCGGCATCATAAACCGCATGGCTTTCAACCTCGGTTATACCTGCGGGTATACAAATAACCATACGAACTCTTGAAAACAAAGAGCCTCTGAGCGACTGATTTATAAATCTTTTAAGCATAGCGGCAGTAACATCAAAGTCGGCAATAACACCGTCTTTCAAAGGACGAACTGCAACTATCGAGCCTGGGGTTCTGCCTATCATTTCCTTAGCCTCGCGACCAACCGCGCGAACGGCATCGTTTCTTATATCATAAGCCACAACCGAAGGCTCTCGCATTATTATTCCTTTGCCTTTTAAACAAACCAAGGTATTTGCAGTACCTAAGTCAACACCAATATCTCTTGTAAACATATTTTTCCTCTTTCTATTTTACTTTTTAATCGGAAGTATAAAATTAATCGCGTTATGAACATTTGAAACCTTGATTTTACCGTCGCTTTCGGCAAATTCACCGTCCAAAGTCCAAGAAACCGATTGTTCTGTTTTTATTGTTATCTGTCTTGCGTGTAAAAATTCCATTCCCTCGCGGTCGAGGTCTTTTCTTAAAATTCCCTCTGCTAAGGGAGGAAGTTTTAAAACATTATCAAAATTTCTTATTAAAAACATTTCAAAATAACCGTCATTCAAAGCAACGGTTGAATCGTCATACTTAACAATACCGCCAACCGACATTGAGTTCGATATTGCTCCAAACAAAAAATCGCCCTCAATTTCGCGTTCATCAGCAGTAATTTTCATGTGTATCGGTTTTATCTGACCAACACTTCTTATACCCTCTAAAACATAAGCCGCCTGACCTAAAACATTTTTAAACTCCTGAGCGGTTGAATATGAAGCCGAGGTAAACGCGCCGAAGGAAGCGGTATATGAAAAATATTTATGACCGAATTTTCCTATATCAAGCGCTGTAACCTTACCGTTTACAATATCCTTAGCCGCATCGGGTATTATTTTTGAAATGCCGAGTCCCGTTGACCATTCGTTTAAAGTGCCCGACGGGATATAACCTAATCGGCATTCGACCTTAGACGCCATAAGTCCTGTTATAACCTCGTTTAAAGTTCCGTCTCCTCCGCAAGCTACAATAACATCATAAGCGTGCTTCGAAAGATTTGAAACGAACACGGTTGCATCGCCTTGATGCTTGGTTGGATAAACCGTTACAATATATCCCGCATCTGAAAAAATCTCAATAACCTTTAAAAGCTGCGGTCTCATTTTTGCTCTGCCTGAGCAAGGGTTAACAATAAGCAAAAGTTTTTCATTAGCCATAAATTCAACCTCTAATCTTTAACTTATTTAAATTTCTACCTGTAATTAATATCAAGGGTTGCCAAAGCATTAAGCGAGCTATCGGAAATATTACCTGATAGATATTCATAATATCCCTGAACTCCAACCATTGCCGCATTATCGCCGCAATATTTAAGCGGTGGGAAATATAACTCTAAACCATTTTCCTTGCATTCGGTTTCCATTATGCTTCTAAGCTCGCTGTTAGCCGAAACACCGCCTGCTAAAACGATTTTTTTGTATCCCAAACCCTTTGAAGCTTTAATTGTTTTCGAAATTAGTATATCGCAAACTCGCTCTCTAATCGTTGCCGAAAGAACAGGAACATCTATTTCCTCGCCCTTTTGGGATTTGTTATGCACTAAATTTATAACTGCGGTTTTAAGACCTGAAAAGCTAAAATCATATTCGCCTATGGTTTTCGGTGTTGGAAGCGGATACTTGATAAAATCCGATTTGGTAGCAATTTTATCGAGGGTGACACCGCCGGGGTATTCAAGCCCCATACATCTCGCGGTTTTATCAAAGCATTCCCCTGCGGCATCATCAGTTGTTTGACCGATTATTTTAAAAGAGGTATAATCGCAAACCTCTGCAATAACCGTATTTCCGCCCGAAACTAAAAGACATAAAAATGGCGGCTTTAAATCTAAATGGTCGATATAATTTGCCGCAATATGCGAGCGCAAATGGTGAACAGGAATAAGCGGAACACCTAGACTTAGCGCCAATCCTTTTGCAAAATTAACGCCAACCAATAGTGCACCGATAAGTCCTGGTGCAAAGGTAACTGCAATAGCATCAATATCCACATAAGTAATCCCTGCGGTTTTTATAGCCTCATCGCAAACGGCGGAAATCGCCTCAGTATGCCTGCGAGATGCTATTTCAGGAACAACACCGCCGTAAATTCTATGTTCTGCAATCTGGGTTGCAACTATGTTCGAAAGAACCTCGCGTTCTCTGACTATCGCGACCGAAGTTTCGTCGCAAGAGCTTTCAATACTTAAAATTATCATTATTTAAAAACCTCGGGTTTTAAAATTCTTTTGTCATAATAATTGCGGTTTCTTCAGGGTTTGTGTAAAATCGCGGTCGGCGCCCTTTCTCTTTAAAGCCGTTTTTTTCATAAAGAGAAATAGCCGAAAAATTACTTTCTCTGACCTCTAAGGAAACAAAAGAAAGTCCTAAATCAGAAGCCTCTGAGAAAACGCGGCTTAATAGGGCAGTTCCAACCCCTTTGCCCCTGTATTCAGGGAATACTGCAATATTGGTGATATATCCCTCGTCTAAAATACAGTTTATGCCGATATATCCTAAAATCTTTTTGCCTAAAACAGCAACGAAAAATTTCGTCCCCTTAGAATAGGCATCTAAAAGCACTTCCTCGCTCCAAGGTGAAGTAAAGCATATTTTTTCAAGTTTGGCTATTTGAGAAATATGTTCTCTTTCGATTTTTGTTATATAAAGTTCCTCAAACTCGCCGTTTTCTATGAGTAAATCAATAGCGTTTATAATTTCATCTCTGCATTTGCGGTAGGTTTCCAAATCACTGCCAAAGGGGTCTGATATTCCGTTTCCCAGAACAAAAACTTTATTTTTATCCGCAAACATAGAAACGGCGGTTTTATGAGACAGAGACATACAGTAAATCTTATCCGCCCAAAGCAAATCAGATTGGGTTAAGCTTTCTGATACATATCCCGACAAATCAATACCGATTTCAGCCAAAACCGCCTTTGAGTTTTCGCTTATATCCTCACCGTTTGCCGCAAGCCCTCGGCTTCTGACACTTAAACCGTCTATATTTTTAGATTCAAGATAACCCTCTGCCATAGGACTTCGGCAGGTGTTACCCGTGCAAACAAATAAAATATTCATAAACTATCCCTTGGCTATAAGCCAGTTTTTGCCAACATTTGCGTCCGCCGTAAGCTTAACCGCCATAGACACGGCATTTTCCATTTCTTCTCTTAAAATATTGCAAGCCTTCTTACTATCTTCTTCAAAGCATTCAACTATCAGCTCATCGTGAACTTGAAGAATAAGAGAAGCGGTTGGAAGCTCTTTTTTAAGTCGCTCCCAAACCTTTATCATAGCAATTTTTATAATATCTGCCGCCGTTCCTTGAATGGGGGCATTTCGAGCAACACGCTCGCCAAAGCTTCTAATCATACCGTTTGAATTAGAAAGCTCGGGTAAATATCTTCTTCTGCCGAAAAGGGTTTTAACATATCCGTCCGCCTTGGCGGTTTTTATGGTGTTTTCCATATATTCGGCAACACCGCTGTAACTTGCTAAATAACTCTTAATATAATTATCCGCCTCGGCGCGAGTAACCCCTATATCCTTTGATAAGGAAAAAGCACCGATACCGTAAACTATACCGAAATTAACCGCTTTTGCGCGGCTTCTCATTATGGGTGTTACCATATCAAGAGGCATCGAGAAAACCTGAGAAGCGGTTGCGGTATGAATATCTATCGAGTTTTCGAAAGCCGAAATCATATTTTTATCGCCCGCGATAGAGGCTAAAACTCTAAGCTCAATTTGCGAATAATCGGCATCGCATAAAACCTTTTTTTCGCTTGCTATAAAATATTCTCTGAGCCTTTTGCCCTCGTCGGTCCTAACAGGAATATTTTGAAGATTAGGCTCTAATGAGCTGATTCTACCTGTTCTAGCTTCGGTTTGATTAAAGGTTGTGTGAATTCTGCCGTCAGCCGAAATGCAAGAAACCAAACCGTCCGCATAGGTTGACTTTAATTTAGCCAATTTCCTGTATTCCAAAATAATATTTATAACAGGATGCTTATCTATAAGACCTTCCAAAACCTCAGCATTGGTACTGTATCCGCTTTTGGTTTTCTTTTTGGCGGGAAGCCCTAATTTTTCAAAAAGCGCCTCACCTAGTTGCTTTGGAGAATTGAGATTGAAATTATATCCAACAAGAGAATAAACCTCGTTTTCCAAAACCGAAATTCGCTCGCCTAATTCTGCCGATAGTTTTTGAAGTCCCTCTTTGTCAACCAAAAAGCCTTTAACTTCCATATCGGCTAAAACGCGCGCCAGAGGAATTTCTATATCTTTTAAAAGCTCTAACTGAGCAGTTTTTCTAAGTTCTTCTTCAAGTTTATCGCAAGTATCTGAAAAAAGACAAGCCGATTTCAAAAACTCATCCGCTTCACCTTTAAGCTCAGGCATTAAAGCCGAATATTCCTGAGCTAAACGGGAGGGCGAATAATCCGAAGACGAGGGATTGCATAAATATCCCGCAAGCTGAGAATCGAATACAACATTTTCTATGTTTTCATACTTTTTGCAAAGATTTTTATAATCGTGCACCCTTTTTGCGATTTTTTCGTTTTTAAGAATTTCTATTAACTGAGCCTCATCGCAATAAGCCACCGTATCTCCTGAAACCACCGCAATATTATCGTTTTCTATGAAAATATCGGCATTTCCCTTTGGCAAAACCTTTTCTGAAATGGTTAATTCCTTTTTATCGCTATCATCAAGCAAAGAAAATTGAGAATTTTCGGCTTCTAATCCCATCTTCTCCATAAGCTTAAAAAATTCAAGACGGGTCATAAGACGGATTAGCTCTTGCGAATTTTTTTCTCTTATTTTATAGCTTTCAATAGTAGTATCAATCGGCGCGGTTTTGCAGATAGTTCCGAGTCTTCGGCTTAAAAAAGCATTTTCCTTGCCCGCAATAAGTTTATTTTTTACACCCTCTTTAATATCAAGGGTATCAATATTTTCGTAAATATAATCTATTGTATGAAAACGGGTAATCAAATCGGTTGCAGTTTTTTCGCCAACCCCTGCAACACCGGGAATATTATCCGAGCTATCTCCCATAAGTGCTTTAAGCTCTATCATTTCGCAAGGGGTAAGACCGTATTTATCGAATAAAGCCTCTTTATCATAATTTATAATTTCAGGTCTGCCCATTTTGGTGGCAGCAAGAAGCACGCGGGTTTTATCCGAGATTAACTGCAAGCTGTCACGGTCGCCGGTTGAGATAACGCATTCTTCACCCTTATCCTCGCAAATTCGAGCTAAGGTTCCTAAAATATCGTCTGCCTCAAAGCCCTCACATTCAACGCAGGTATATCCTGCAAGCGAAAGCCATTCTTTTAAAATCGGCATTTGAGAACGAAGTTCCTCGGGCATACCCTTTCTGCCGGCTTTATAAAGCTCATATTCTTTATGGCGAAAGGTTGGAGCTTTCAGGTCGAAAGCAACAGCAACACCGTCAGGATTTTCATTTTCTATAAGGCGGTTTAAAATATTTATAAAACCGTAAACCGCATTTGTATAGACACCGTCCTTAGTGGAAAGCAGTTTAATACCGTAAAAAGCGCGGTTTATAATGCTGTTACCGTCAATCGCCAGAAGCTTCAAAATCTCAACCCCTTAATAGAAATATAAAACTATATTATAATCTATAATAGTATAACATATTTTTACCAATATGTCATCATTATTTTTAATTTTTTTACAATGTTAATAGATATTTAAAATTTGAGGTCTATTGACTTATTTTGTAAGATGTGATAATGTTAATTTGAAATAAAAATACAGGGTGTTTTATGAAGATAGGAAATGTTGAAATTAAAGGCTTTGCGGCATTAGCGCCTATGGCAGGAGTGGCAGATAGAGCTATGCGAGAAATCTGCATAAAAAACGGAGCCGCTTTTTGCGTTGGCGAGCTAACAAGCTCTAAGGGAATAGCCCTTGGAGATAAAAAATCTAAAAAGCTTCTTTCCTTTGGCGAAAATGAGCGACCGATAGCCTCTCAAATATTCGGCAGAGAACCTGAAACTATGGCTGAAGCCGCAAAAACCGCCCTCGGATTTAAGCCCGATTTTATTGATATAAATATGGGTTGCCCTGCTCCAAAGGTCGCAGGAAACGGCGGCGGAAGTGCTTTAATGAAAACCCCAAAGCTTGCGGGCGAAATAGTTTCTGCTGTTGTAAATGCAGTTGATATTCCCGTAACGGTTAAAATCAGAGCAGGTTGGGATGAAAACAGTAAAAATGCGGTAGAGCTTGCTAAAATTTGCGAAAATGCAGGTGCGCAGGCTTTAACTGTTCACGGGCGGACAAGAATGCAGATGTACGCTCCCCCTGTTGATTTGGATATTATAAAAAAGGTTAAAAAAGCGGTTAAAATCCCTGTTATCGCAAACGGTGATATTAAAGACGGAGAGACTGCTAAGAATATGTACGAAAAGACCGAATGTGATTTCGTTATGGTGGGGCGTGCAGCTCAGGGTAACCCATTTGTTTTTGCCGAAATAAATGCATTTTTAAAGGGTGAGGATTACATTTCGCCAACCTTAGAGCAAAAATTTAAAGTTTTAATGGAACAAATAGAATTAATGCAAAAATATAAAGACCCCCATATCGCAATTTTAGAAGCGAGAAAGCATACCGCTTGGTATATGCAAGGTCTTAAAGGAGCGGCGGCATTAAGAAGGCAATGCGGAGAAATCTCCTCTTTAAAGGATATAGAGCTTATTTGCGAAAAAGCACTTGAACAAAACCGCGAGTTGTGGTAAAATTTAGTTTTGTAAGATACTGAAAGGATATGAAATTATGTCAGGACATTCCAAATGGAACAATATAAAAAAGAAAAAAGAGAAAACCGATGCCGCAAAAGCAAAGATTTTCACCAAAATAGGCAGAGAAATCGCCGTTATAGTTAAAACGGGCGGCGCAAACCCCAATGAAAACAGTAAACTTAAAGATGCTATTGCAAAAGCTAAGGCTGCCAATGTTCCAAACGAAAATATTGAAAGAATTATTAAAAAAGCCGCAGGAGACGGTGAAGCTAACAACTACGAGGAGTTAATCTACGAGGGTTACGGTCCTTCGGGTGTTGCTGTTGTGGTTGAAACCTTATCCGATAACCGCAACCGAACCGCAGGAGAAATGCGTCATTATTTCGATAAATGCGGAGGTAATTTAGGTCAATCAGGCTCGGTTATGTTTATGTTCGACCGCAAGGGAGTTATTGTAATCGAGGGCGAAGGCTTAGATGAGGATACCGTTATGGAAGCCGCTCTTGAAGCAGGTGCCGAGGATTTCAGCTTTAACGGTGATGTTTTCGAAATTTTAACCGGTCCAAACGATTTGGGTGCAGTTCGCGACGCTCTTGAAAACGCAGGTTATAGCTTCTTATCTGCGGAGGTTGCATACATACCTCAGACTATGACTGCTTTGACCGACGAGGAAGCTATCACTAAGATGGAAAAGCTTATTGATATGCTTGAAGAAAACGATGATGTTCAGGCAGTTTGGCATAACTGGGAAATGCCTGACGAAGAATAATTGAAAATATTAAATAAAACTAAAAAAATATCCACTAGCCAGGCTAGTGGATATTTCATTTTAAGAACAACCTTAACCAACACCTCATGATTATTCTAAAAACCAAGTATTGTTTGGGGGTTATGGCGACAGATATGAGACTATAAAATAAACATAAACTTGCCGCCAAATTGAAAACTTTGTTTTCACTCTTTGGCGGCGGTTTAGTTGAAACTCTTATTTCGTCGCCTAAGGGGGAAATCGAAATTCCCCCTCAGGCGAATCTTTTCGCCCTTTCTTTTCGCCCACATAAGAAAGGGCGTGCCCGTCGCGGCATGAGCGACAAAATAATTAATCAAAAACCTCATTAAACTATGCATATACATAAAAACGGCAGTTCGTTTGAACTGCCGTTTTAGTTTTATATTATTCTCAAAACCCTTTATTCAAAGGCTTTTACCACTCTTTTGAGTTCTTCTGTAATCTTTATTTTCTGAGGGCAAACGCTTTCGCATTTTTTACAGGAAATGCAAGCGGAGGCTAAACCAAAATCTTCTTTTGTTGCATCCTTATAACGCCTTTTTGCGCCGTCTAAATTATTGAATTTATCAAAATAATTTATTGCATCGAAAACCTTATTGATTTGAATATTCATAGGGCAGTCCTTAATGCAATATTTACAGCTCGTGCAAGGCACTTGGGGTATTTTTTCAAGTATATTTCTAACCTTATGAACCGTTTCAAGCTCGCTATCATTTAAAGGCTTAAAATCGCTCATAAAGGAAAGATTATCCTCCATTTGCTCTATATTAGACATACCTGATAAAACGGTTAAAACACCGTCTAGCGAGGCGGCAAAACGAAGCGCCCAAGAAGCTATCGACATATTGGGATTAGCATCACTAAAAAGCTTTGAGGCGCTATCGGGAAGGGTTGCCAAAGAGCCGCCGCGAACAGGCTCCATAATAATAATGGGTTTATTGTGTTTTCTTGCAACCTCATAACATTTGCGAGACTGAATATCGGGGTGCTCCCAGTCGAAATAGTTTATTTGAAGCTGAACAAACTCTGCCTCAGGGTGTTTTATAAGAAGCTCGTCAAGAGCCTTTGCATTATCGTGGAACGAAAAACCGTAATGCTTAATAAGTCCCTTTTCTTTAAGCTCTTTAACAAAATCCCACATACCGTATTCATCATAAATTTCAGAACGCTTACCGCCCAAATTATGCAATAAATAATAATCAAAATAGCCGGCAGCAGTTCTTTCAAGCGAGGTATAAAACCTTTGTTTAACCTCTTCTATACTGCAATTTCTATCCCATAAAGGAAGCTTGGTTGTAAGCTGAAAGCTTTCTCTCGGATAGCGTTTAACAAGACATTCTCTTGCCGCTTCCTCGGATTTTCCGTTATCGTAAACATAAGCGGTATCAAAATAAGTGAACCCGTTTTTAATAAAAGCATCCACCATTTTATTTGTATGTATAAGGTCGATTTCGCCGTCTTTTTTAGGAAGTCTCATAAGGCCAAAACCTAGTTTTTTAATTTCGGGCATTGAAAATCCCCCTTTAAAAATATAAATTAGAGAGTCGGTCGATAAGCCGAGTTCTGTCTTGGACGGTTATCTATCTCGACGCTAGATTGCTCTAAACGCTCAAGCCGCTTTTCGTGGCACATCGGGCAAATGTATAGCCACAGTTAGCGTTGCTCCGAATAGGGTTTACAGTATCGCGATGTTCCCATGCGATAGGTGAGCTCTTACCTCGCCTTTCCACCCTTACCCGAAAAATCGGGCGGTATATCTCTGTTGCACTTTCCCTAAGGTTACCCTCGGCGGCCGTTAGCCGCTATTCTGCCCTATGGGGCTCGGACTTTCCTCAGATATTTCTATCCGCAACCGCCTGACCGACTCTTTATATATTTTATCATATTTGACTTTCGGTGTCAAAACAAAATTATAGGAATAAAATATAATAAAATACCGAAATCAAGGGTGATTATATGAACGAAATAAACTTTTTTGCAGCGGCAAACTCTTTCGAGGGTTTTTATTCTGAATTTGAAGACATATATAAAACTGACGGCTATAAGCTATACATTATAAAAGGAGGAGCTGGAACGGGTAAATCCTCTTTTATGAAAAAGATAAAAGCCTTAGCAGACGAAAAAAATATCCCCTATATACTTTTTCCTTGCAGTAGCGACCCGAATTCGCTAGACGGTATAGCCTTGCCTTCCATTAAAACCGCTTTTGCAGACGGAACTGCACCCCACATTTTAGATCCCGAATATCCAGCTGTTAAGGAGGAAATACTAAACTTTGGCGAATTTTGGGAAAGCGGAAAATTAGAAGAAAAAGCAGAGAAAATTATAACTGTTACAAACAAAAACAAAGCCTTACATAAAAAGGCTTCCGCCTATTTAAAGGCGTTATATCCTATTGCTTTAAACAATTTAAATATTGCAAAAGCCTCTGTAAAATACGATAATTTAAATCGATACATTGCGCTTCTTATAAAGAAGCACATCCCCCCAAAAAAAGGTAGCGCAACCGAAACTGTAAGGTTTTTAAGCGGTGTAACCCCTGTTGGTGTTGTGTCATATTCTAATACACCTCTCACCCTTTGCAAAAAAAGAATTATCATAAAAGACCGCTACGGTGCGGTTTCTGATTTTATAATGGAAAAGGTGCGCGAAAAAGCGATAAGCTATGGATATAATATAATCATTGTTAAAAATCCGTTTATGCCGTCAACTATTACCGACCACATAATAATCCCCGAGCTTAGCTTATGCTTTTTGAGAGAATATGAATATATAAATTTTGATTGTCCCGACCGCCGCATACACGCCGAAAGATTTATGGAAAAATCCTCTTTGAAAGAAAATAAGAACACCCTTAAATTCAATCGCAAGCTTCAAAAAGAGCTTATAAATACTGCGGTTGATACGCTAAGTGAAGCAAAAACGGTGCACGATAAACTCGAAAGCTTTTATATAAAGGCTATGGATTTTAAAGCACTCGATACCTTTACAAAACAATTTCTAAAAAAACTTGACATAAAGTAAAAATAGTTGTAAAATTATTTTGTTAAAGCAATGATAAGGACAGTAGCTTTTTAAAAAGACGCTTTCAGGGAAAATCGGTCGTAGACTGCAAGCCGATTTATGCGTTTTAAAAAGTGAGACCACCTTTGAGTGCCGAGGGTAGCAACTCGCGCCGTATCGCCTGCGTTAAAGGCTTCGAGAGTTCGCAAAATGCGAAAAAACGGGTGGAACCGCGGAGATTTTTATGCTTCGTCCCGAAAGATTATTCTTTCAGGGCGAAGTTTTTTATTTTTTGGAGGTAAATTATATGATTAAGGTGACTTTGAAAGGCGATGTTATAAAGGAATTTGAAGCCGGCATAACCGCTTATGAAGTGGCAAAAGAAATTAGTATGGGCTTGGCAAGGGCTGCTTGCGCCGCTCGTATCAACGGCGAAAATGCAGACCTTCGCACCGTTTTAAACGAGGACTGCGCCTTAGAAATTTTAACCTTTGAGGATGATTACGGTAAATGGACCTTCCGCCATACCGCTTCTCATATTTTGGCTCAGGCAGTAAAACGCCTTTTCCCGAATGCAAAGCTTGCAATCGGTCCTGCTGTTGAGGATGGTTTTTATTATGACTTTGATGTTGAAACAAACTTCACTCCCGAAGATTTAGAAAAAATCGAGGCAGAAATGAAGAAAATCGTTAAAGAGGATTTAAAGCTTGAAAGATTTTCTATGCCAAAAGCTGAGGCGGTTAAATATTTCGCCGATTTGGACGAGCCTTATAAAGTAGAGCTCGCCGAAGGTATTGCTGACGGTGAGGAAATAAGCTTTTATCGTCAAGGCGATTTTACCGACCTTTGCGCAGGCGCGCATCTTATGAGCACTGCTCAGGTTAAAGCCTTTAAGTTAACCTCTGCAACAGGTGCTTATTGGAGAGGCGATTCCTCAAAGAAAATGCTCTGCCGTGTATACGGAACTGCTTTCCCGAAACAAAGCGAGCTCGAAGCTCATTTAACAATGCTTGAAGAGGCTAAAAAGCGCGACCATAATAAGCTCGGTAGAGAATTAGAATTGTTTACAACGGTTGATGTTATCGGTCAGGGTCTTCCGATTATGCTTCCTAAGGGTGCTAAAATTATTCAAACCCTCCAACGCTTTGTTGAGGACGAGGAATATAAACGCGGTTGGCAATTAACCAAAACTCCCTATATGGCAAAACGCGAGCTTTATAAGTTATCGGGACACTGGGATCATTATTTAGACGGTATGTTTGTATTAGGCGACCCTGCCGACGAAACCAAAGAATGCTTTGCGCTTCGTCCTATGACCTGCCCATTCCAATATCAAGCATATCTAAACCGCGCCCGTTCTTACAGGGATTTGCCCCTTCGCTATAACGAAACCTCAACCCTTTTCAGAAACGAAGAATCGGGCGAAATGCATGGACTTATCCGCGTTCGTCAGTTCACCATTTCTGAGGGACATTTGATGTGTACCCCTGAGCAGTTGGAGGATGAGTTTAAGTCCTGCTTAGAGCTTGCAATTTATATGCTTAAAACCTTAGGTCTTTATGAGGATGTTTCTTACCGTTTCTCTCAGTGGGACCCTGCTGACACCGAGAAATATATCGGCACTCCTGAACAGTGGGACGAAGCTCAGGGTATGATGACCAAAATTTTAGACCACCTCGAAATTCCTTATAAGGTTGGTATCGGCGAAGCCGCTTTCTACGGACCTAAGCTTGATATTCAAATTAAAAATGTTTACGGTAAAGAGGATACTCTTATCACCATTCAAATCGACCAGATGCTAGCTGAAAAATTTGGTATGGAATATGTTGATAAGGATGGTCAGAAGAAAAATCCTTATATTATTCACAGAACCTCAATCGGTTGCTATGAAAGAACATTAGCTCTTCTCATTGAAAAATATGCAGGCGCTTTCCCGATGTGGTTAGCTCCCGTTCAGGTTAAAATCCTCCCTATTGCCGACCGTCATTTAGACTATGCTTATGATGTTAAGCGCAAGTTAGAGGCTAAGGGTATCAGAGTAGAGCTTGATGACCGCAACGAAAAAATCGGCTATAAAATCCGCGAAGCCAGACTTCAAAAGCTTCCTTATATGCTCATTATCGGCGATAATGAGGTTGAAAAGGGTGAGGTTTCGGTTCGCAAACGCGGTGAAGACGGCGACCTCGGTGCTATGCCGACCGACGCCTTTATCGAAAGAGCCGTTTCGGAAATTGAGAATAAGGTGATTTAAGTTATCTAATATAATTAATATCAAAAACGGTATGCATAAAATCTTATGCATACCGTTTTTGCTTATCCTTATATTCATTGAAAATTAATAATTTTCTTAACGATTAAATAAATTTTCAACGCCATTATCACAATACGCAAAATTACCGGCTACTTGCAATCGGGTCAAGGGCAAAGCCCTTGTCGTTTGGGGGTATGGCGACAAAGATGCAAAAATAAAATAAATCTAAACCTGCCGACAAATTGAAAACGAAGTTTTCATTCTTTGTCGGCTTTTTAATTAAAATTAAACCTTGTCGACTAGGGGGAAATCGAAATTCCCCCTCAGGCGAATCTTTCCGCCCTTTCTTTTCGCCCACATAAGAAAGGGCGTGCCCGTCGCGGCATGAGCGACAATTTAATCTTATTAAATCGTATTCACAAACAACCTAAACATCTAACTATATCTATATTATATAATTATCATATTATTATATGGTTGACTTTTTCGCTTTAAAAGAGTAAAATGTTATAGAATGAAATTATTGTATGAGGTTATTTTATGACTATTGTTCATCTTCTTGAAAGAAACGCTGAGGAATTTGCTCAGGATACCGCGTTGGTTGAGATAAATCCCGACCAACCCGAAACCAGACATATTACCTGGAACGAGTTTGAGCTTGTTGAAGCCTCCGCTCGCAGACATTACCGCCGCGAGATTACCTGGGAGGTTTTTAACGAAAAAGCGAACCGATGCGCTAATATGCTTAAACAATGCGGAATAGGAAAGGGTAACAAGGTTGCTATTTTGCTTATGAACTGCATTGATTGGCTGCCGATTTATTTCGGTATTTTAAAGGTTGGAGCTTTGGCAGTTCCTTTGAATTTCAGATATTCTTCCGATGAAATTGATTACTGCGTAGGTCTTGCCGAGGTAGATATGATGATATTCGGTCCTGAATTTGTGGGAAGAGTTGAAGCTATTGCCGGCAAGCTTTCTAAAAGACTTTCACTTGTATATTTAGGCGCGGCTTGCCCCGTATTCGCAGAGGATTACAACGATTTAATCTCCGAATGTTCAGGAAGCTTCCCTAAATGCGAATTAGAGGAAACTGACGATGCCGCAATTTATTTTTCCTCAGGAACAACCGGTTTTCCAAAAGCGATTTTACATAACCACGAAAGCTTGATTCATTCTAGTATTGTTGAGCAAAAGCACCATGGACAAACTAAGGACGATTGCTTCTTATGTATCCCTCCTCTTTATCATACCGGCGCTAAGATGCACTGGTTTGGAAGCCTCATTTCAGGCTCAAAGGCGGTTATTTTAAAGGGTACTCAGGCTAAAAACATTTTGGAAGCCGCAAGCAGTGAAAAATGCTCTATTGTTTGGCTTTTAGTTCCTTGGGCTCAGGATATTTTAAATGCATTAGACCGCGGAGAGCTTAGTTTAAAGGATTATGACCTTTCAAATTGGAGACTTATGCATATCGGCGCTCAGCCTGTTCCTCAAAGTCTAATTTGCAGATGGCTCGAATATTTCCCAAACCACCAGTATGACACAAATTACGGTTTATCCGAATCCATAGGACCTGGCGCTGTGCATTTAGGTATTGAAAACACCCATAAGGTTGGTGCAATCGGTATTGCGGGCTATGGCTGGGAGGTTAAAATCGTTGATACCGAGGGCAACGAGGTAGAAAAAGGCTCAGTTGGTGAGCTTTGTCTTAAAGGGCCTGGTGTTATGACCTGCTATTATCATGACGAAAAAGCAACCGCCGACACTTTAAAAGACGGTTGGCTATACACAGGCGATATGGCTATGACTGATGAGGACGGATTTATTTACCTTGTTGACCGTAAAAAAGATGTTATTATAACTGGCGGTGAAAATCTGTATCCCGTTCAGATAGAAAACTTCTTGGCATCTAACAGTAAAATTAAGGATGTTGCGGTTATTGGTCTGCCTGACACTCGTTTGGGAGAAATCGCAGCCGCGATTATCGAGCTTAAACCTGATGTTACTTGCGATGAGGCCGAAATTAACGAATTTTGCGCCGCTTTGCCTCGCTATAAAAGACCTCGCAAAATCATTTTTGCCGATGTTCCAAGAAACCCAACAGGAAAGATAGAAAAACCAAAACTCAGAAAAATTTATGGAGCTGAGGGCTTGGTTGATTCTCAAAATAAATCTTAGTTCTAATATATAGGAGAATAAAAATGAAAAAACTTATGATTGGTAATGAAGCGGTAGCCGCAGGTCTTCATGACGGCGGTTTGGGTGTTGTTTCAAGCTACCCCGGAACTCCTTCAACCGAAATTACTGAATTTTTAGCAAAATATGATGATATACATAGCGAATGGGCACCTAATGAAAAGGTTGCTTGCGAAGTAGCTTTCGGTGCAAGCCTTGCAGGTGCTCGCTCGGCTTGTGCTATGAAGCATGTTGGTCTTAATGTTGCGGCAGACCCGCTTTTCACCTTGTCTTACACAGGTGTTAACGGCGGTATGGTAATCTGCGTTGCGGATGACCCTGCAATGCATTCCTCTCAAAACGAGCAGGATTCTCGCCATTATGCAATAGCCTCAAAGGTTCCAATGCTTGAACCTGCTGATTCTATGGAAGCTTATACCTTTGCAAAAACCGCTTTCGAGTTGTCTGAAAAATATGATACTCCTGTAATCTTGCGTATGTGCACCCGTATTGCTCATAGTCAGTCTATTGTTGAAACAGGCGAAAAAACCGAAGCCGTTTTAAAGGATTATGAGAAAAACCCCGCTAAATATATTATGATGCCGGGTAACGCTATTAAGCGCCACCCGTTTGTTGAAGAGCGCACCTTGGCTTTGCAGGAGCTTGCAGAAAACTGCATTTATAATACAGTTGAATACAATTCGGACGAAATCGGTATTATAACCTCAGGTTGTTCTTATCTTTATGTTAAAGAGGTTTTGGGCAATAAGGCTAGTATCCTTAAAATCGGTATGCCAAATCCCCTCCCTGTTAAAACCATAAAAGATTTTGCAAGCAAGGTTAAGAAGCTTTATGTTATAGAAGAGCTAGACCCGATTATCGAAACCCATGTTAAATCCTTAGGTATCGAGGTTATCGGCAAGGATAAATTCTCTATCTTAGGCGAGTTTTCTCAAAAGACTATTGCCGAGGCTCTTGGCTTAGAGGTTTCAGAAGGCATTAAGGCAGATGCCGTTATTCCTAACCGACCTCCTATGATGTGCGCAGGCTGTCCACATAGAGGTATGTTCTATACCTTAGCTAAAAATAAAATCACTGTTCACGGTGATATCGGTTGCTATACCTTAGGCGCAGTTCCGCCCCTTAGCGCTCTCGATTCAACTCTTTGTATGGGCGCATCTGTTTCAGGACTTCACGGATTTAATGCCGCAAGAGGAGCTGACGCTGAGAAAAAATCAGTTGCGGTTATTGGCGACTCAACCTTTATGCATTCGGGTATGACAGGTCTTGTTAATGTTGCATACAACGCAACAAACTCAACCGTTATTATTCTTGATAACTCGATTACAGGTATGACAGGACATCAGCAAAACCCAACAACCGGTTATAATATTAAGGGCGACCCTGCCGCAAAGGTTAATCTCGAAGACTTGTGCAAGGCGCTCGGTATAGGCCGCGTAAGAGTTGTTGACCCGTATAATTTAAAGGCTTGCGAAACCGCTGTTAAAGAGGAACTAGCTGCCGAGGAGCCTTCGGTTATTATTTCTCGCAGACCTTGTGTTTTGCTTAAATCGGTTAAGCTTGAAGCTCCTTTAAAGGTTGATAACGATAAATGTAAATCTTGTAAGCGCTGTATGGGACTAGGCTGCCCTGCAATCAGTCTTAAAGACGGCAAGGCAAAGATTGATGCCACTCTTTGTGTTGGCTGCGGTGTTTGTAAGCAGCTTTGCGCATTTGATGCTATCGTTTAAGGAGGACTAGACTTATGAAAACAACAAGTGTTATGATAGTTGGCGTTGGCGGTCAGGGAAGTCTTTTAGCCTCCAAGCTTTTAGGCAGACTTCTTATGGACGAGGGCTATGATGTTAAGGTTAGCGAGGTTCACGGTATGAGCCAGAGAGGTGGCTCGGTTGTAACCTATGTTCGTTTCGGAGACAAGGTTTATTCACCTATTATCGCCGAGGGCGAAGCTGATATAATTATTTCTTTTGAGAAATTAGAGGCAGCAAGATATTCCTCTTATCTTAAAAAGGAAGGGTTAATTGTAGTTAATACTCAGCAAATCGACCCGATGCCTGTTATTATCGGAAATGCTGAATACCCCGAAAATGTTTTAGAGGAGCTTAAATATAAAGGTCTTAATATCTGGAAGCTTGATGCATTATCATTAGCCGAGCAAGCAGGCTCTTCAAAGGCAGTTAATATTGTGCTTATGGGCAAAGCCGCTAAGCAGTTTGATATTCCTTATGAGCGCTGGATTAAAGCCATTGAAAATACCGTTGCTCCAAAATTTGTTGAAATGAATAAAAAGGCTTTTGATTTGGGTTATAATAATTAAAGAAATATCCACCTGTGATGTTCGTCAGTGATACACAGGTGGATATTTTTATATAATAAAAACAGGTGAAATTCGAGCGGTTTAATTATGGATATAAGTTAATACATCGTAGGGGAGGGTCTCTGTGCCCTCCCGATAAATTTATTTCGACTTTAATAAACAGGAGGGCACGGAGGTCTTGGCTGCCGCCTCGGTCGGCGTTTCTGCTTCGCAGAGGTGTCCACCGGACACCCACACCCTCCCATACACGAGATTATTGATTGGAATATGATTATTTTATTTTCTTTTCAAGCTCAGTAAGGATTCTTTTGCCCTCTTTATAGGTCTGTTTTGCGTTTTTGCTTTTCTCTAAGGTGGTGCCTTTTATTCTTCGGCAAGAAATTTGAAGGTCTTTTGGCAAAGAGCCTAATTTTTCGTCGGTTGTGGCTTTATAAAAATCGTCGCCAAACTTTACAGGCTCGCCCTCAAATATGCCCGTTTCACCTCCGATTTTATCGAAATATTTAATCGAAGCCTCGTCGGTTATATAAAGCATTGTATCGTCGCTTATTACCTTGGCTTGCAGGCTTTGAAACTGGGCTAAGCGATAATTGACATCCTGAGTCTGAACATTAACGCTTAAATTTACAACCTGAACATTAACCTCGCCGTCGCCATTTAAATCTTTGCCTATTTTCTCGAAATATTTAGCAATAGGAGCGGTTTGGGTATCGATTGCGGGAGTATAAGAGAAATAGATAACACTAAAATCATATTTAGGTCGGGTTGCGCACTGAGTTATCAAAACTGCAAGCACAACAGCTATAAAAATAGAAATTAAGGTTTGCCATTTATAATGATACCAAAAGTTTTCCCGTTTTTCCTTAAAGGTTTCAGGGGTGACAGCGGTTTCGCTGGGCTTAGGTTCGGGAGAAAGTTCTCCATGCTGCATTTGTTTTAGCTCCAAAAAGCTTTTTCTTGCCTTTCTTTGCTCCTCTAAAATTTTGTTTTTCTTTGCCATTTTATTTTCCTTGCCTTAATTTATTTATTTTATCGCGAAGCATTGCGGCGTGTTCAAATTCGAGGATTTTTGCCGCTTGCTTCATTTCAAAGGTTAAACGCTTAATTTCCGCCTCGCGTTCAACACGGCTCATTCGGGATACAGGCTTATCCTCTTTCGGTTTTGCGCCGATTTCTATAATATCGCGAACATCTTTTATAATGGTTTTTGGAGTTATGCCGTTTTCCCTATTATATTTTTCTTGGATAGCGCGGCGGCGCTCGGTTTCGGTTATGGCTCTTTCCATAGACCGAGTAACGCTATCGGCATACATTATAACCTCACCCTCGGCATTTCGGGCGGCTCTTCCTATGGTTTGAACAAGGGAGGTTTCGCTTCTGAGAAAGCCCTCTTTATCGGCATCTAAAATTGCCACAAGTGATACTTCGGGTATATCTAAGCCCTCGCGCAAGAGGTTGATACCAACCAAAACATCAAATTCGCCAAGACGCAAATCGCGGATAATCTCCATTCTCTCAATGGTATCAATATCATAATGCATATAGCGGACCTTTATATTAAGCTCTTCAAGATATTCGGTTAAATCCTCTGCCATTTTCTTGGTTAGGGTTGTAATCAGAACACGCTCGTTTTTAGCGGTTCGAGAGTTGATTTCACTTATTAAATCATCAATCTGACCGTCAGACGGGCGGACCGAGACTTTGGGGTCTAAAAGACCTGTCGGCCGGATAACCTGCTCAACAATTTGAGCAGAGTGGTCCTTTTCAAAGTCGGCAGGGGTTGCCGAAACAAATATAGCCTGATTTACATGCTTATAAAATTCCTCAAAGTTTAAAGGTCTATTATCAAAAGCAGAGGGAAGCCTGAAACCGTATTCAACAAGGTTTTCTTTTCTTGCTCGGTCTCCTGCATACATTCCTCTAACCTGAGGGAGAGTTACATGGGATTCGTCAACAAAAAGTATAAAATCGTCGGGGAAATAGTCAAGCAGGGTAGAAGGAGTACTGCCCTTAGGTCTTCTTGCCATAACGCGTGAATAGTTTTCTATTCCCTTGCAGGTGCCGATTTCTCTTAGCATTTCAATATCGTATTCAGTTCGCTGACGGATTCGCTGAGCCTCGATTAACTGCTCATTTTCTATAAAAAATTTAACCCTTTCTTCCATTTCCTCCTTGATTTCGGCAAGCGCTTCCTCCAATTTATCCTGAGGAACAATATAGTGGGAAGCGGGGTAGATAGCGATATGCGAAAGAAAGGCTTTAACCTCGCCTGTCAGAGTATTTATTTCGGAAATACGGTCAATTTCGTCTCCAAAAAATTCAACTCTAACGGCATTTTCATGCGAATAAGCAGGAAAAATTTCAACCGTATCGCCACGAACTCTGAACTTGTTTCTAACAAAATTTATATCGTTTCTCTCATATTGCAGGTCAACAAGCTTCATAATAAGCTCGTCGCGGCTTTTTTCCATACCCGCCCTTAAAGATATAACCATATTTCGATAATCAATAGGGTTGCCGAGCGAATAAATGCAAGAAACCGATGCCACGATTATAACATCTCTGCGCTCTGATAAAGCGCAGGTGGCGCTATGGCGAAGCTTATCAATTTCGTCGTTTATAGCGGAATCTTTTTCAATATAAGTATCAGTTCCAGGAATATATGCCTCGGGCTGATAATAGTCGTAATAAGATACGAAATATTCCACCGCATTTTCGGGGAAGAATTCTTTAAATTCTGAGCACAACTGTGCGGCGAGGGTTTTATTATGAGCGAGAACGAGGGTCGGGCGGTTTACTTTTTCAATAATATTAGCCATTGTAAAGGTCTTACCTGAACCTGTAACACCTAAAAGGGTTTGCTCGCGGTCGCCACGGTTTAAACCCTCAACTAATTTCTCAATAGCTTCGGGTTGGTCGCCTGTTGGTTTATAATTTGAATGTAAAACAAACTTATCCACTTGCCTCACCTCACAGCATAAATGATACAAATATATTATAACATGAATTTTATTTATGTAAATGAATTTTATGTAAATAAATTTAATATCGAAAAATAATATAGTTGTTATTTGGTTTACTGCAATATGCTAAATGATTTTATTAAAAATTTTTTCTTAACCGTTGAAAAGTTTTTAAAAATATGTTATATTTTTTTTATTAAGTTTAAAGAAGGTCTTTTAATGAGTATAAGAATAGGAATTTACGGTTACGGTAATTTAGGCAGAGGCATTGAAAATGCTATTAAACAAAACGAGGATATGTCACTCGTTGCGGTTTTTACAAGGCGCGACCCTGCAACCTTAAAAATCAATACACCTGATGCTTTGGTTTTAAGGGCAGACGAGGTTGAAAAATTTAAAGGTAAGATAGATGTTTTAATTCTTTGCGGCGGTTCGGCTACCGATTTGCCGGTTCAAACACCTCAAATGGCTGAGATGTTTACAGTGGTGGACAGCTTTGATACACACGCTAAAATCCCTGAGCATTTTAAAAATGTTGACGAGGCTTCCAAAAAGGGTGGAAATGTTGCTCTTATTTCTGCCGGTTGGGACCCCGGTATGTTTTCGCTTAACCGCCTTTATGCTTCGGCAATACTTTCTGAGGGCAAGGATTACACTTTTTGGGGCAAGGGCATAAGCCAAGGTCATTCTGATGCTATCAGAAGAATTGAGGGTGTTAAAAACGCGAAGCAATATACTATCCCGATAGAAGCTGCATTAGAAGCGGTACGTTCGGGTGAGTGCCCTGAGTTTACAACCCGCGAGAAGCATTTGAGAGAATGTTTTGTTGTTGCAGAAGATGGGGCAGACAAGGCTCGAATTGAAAAAGAAATCAAGGAAATGCCTAATTATTTTGCCGATTATGATACAACCGTTCATTTCATAACCGAGGAAGAATTAATCCGCGACCATAGCGGTATTCCTCACGGCGGTTTTGTTATAAGAACAGGTAAAACAGGTGTTAACAAAGAGCATAACCATATTATTGAATACAGCTTGAAATTGGATTCCAACCCTGAATTTACCGCAAGCGTAATTGTTTGCTTTGCGAGAGCGGTTAAAAGGCTTAAAGATGAGGGCGTTTCGGGTTGCAAGACAGTATTTGATATTCCGCCTGCATATCTTTCGGCCAAATCTTATGAAGAGCTTATAAAGACTATGTTATAATAGAAAAACCCCGATGAATTTCATCGGGGTTTTTAAATTTATGCCAAAGCCTGAGCTAAGGTTATAATAAGCGGCATGGTTAAGATTGAGAGTATTGTGCTTAAAGATACCATACTTACCGAAAGGGGAGTATCTGCCGAGAATTTTGCTGAAAACATTGTTGCCATTGCGGCGGTTGGTGCGCTGAAAGAAATAACCGAGGATACAAGCATATCTCCTCTAACGCCGCAAAGATAGATAACACCCAAGGCAATAAGCGGAAACAAGACTAATTTTAAGAAAATTGCAAACATAAGTTTAAAGTTTTTGAAGCCGCCAAGCAGATTGCTTTTTGTTAAATGATATCCGATTATAAGCATTGGAACAGGGGTATTGAGACCTGCCATATAGGTTACAGGTTCTAATATAATTTTTGGCATTGGGATAGAAAACAAAAATATGATAAGACCTATTGAAATTCCGATTAATCCCGGATTTAAAATGAGCTTTTTAGGAGTCATATACTTTTTATCTCCGCTCATTGAGATAATACCGTAGCTCCAAATGAATAGGTTAAATATTGCTATGAAGGACGAGCCGTAGAATACGCCTGTGTCCCCTAAAAGTGCTTGCTGCAAGGGGATAGACATAAATCCGCAATTTGAAAAAATTGCCGAAAATCTAAGAACTCGCTCGCTAGTTGTCTTTTTTGAATGAATGAGAAGTCTCGCGAGTATTATAAACCCTAAATGAACTAAAAATGCTATAAGAAAGCTGATAAGCAGATTTTTAAACACCGATTTATCGAATTCTCTTATAAAGGATTTTATAATAACGCAAGGGGTTACGATAAGCAAGACTATATCGGTCATACCTTTAACGGTTGTTTCGTTTAAAAGCTTGCATTTGGTTAAAACAACACCTAAAAGTATAAGAATAAAAAGTATTAAAACTTGTACTAAAACATCTAAAAACATTTCATAAACACCTATTAAAATTTTCTAAGCCCTTTGGGATAATGGTTTTTGATTTTTCCGTTCACGGCTTTACCCCCGCCTACTGCCGCACCGTTAAAGGTTATAACAACATATCCGTTTTCTATATCGGCAGAGATTTCCTCACCGTGAAGATATTTTTCTAATTTTTCTCTATCTCCGGATAATTCAACCTTTCGGTTGAAGTTTTTGCCAAGCGAGGTAAAAAACTGATGGTGGGGCAGGATATAGTTTTTCTTGATTTCGCCTATTGTCACCCCAAAGCTAAACGCGATACTGTCGGGTATATAAAAATCGGGTGGGAAATAAACAGGTCTTCCGTTATATAGTTTAACCGCACTTTCGTCAAACTCGGTTAGAGTATCGTTTAAAAAATCCAAAAGAATTTTATCCGGCTTATAAATGGCTTGCGGTTTAGAGGGCGGGGTGTTGGTCTGCTCATTTTTATTATGAAGCAAAGCCACAAATTGTCCCTCGCCCTTTATTTTATGGGGATAAGCTCTGCCGCAAAAGGCAATATTTTCACATTCGCATCCCTCGAATTTAATTCCGCGCGCGGTTGCTTTTTGAACTTTTTCGGTTAAAGGCATAAGCTCAAAATCGGGGTTTTCTTTTAAAAAATTATCAATAACCATTTCGTTTTCTTCGAGCGAAAAGGTGCAGGTTGCATATACTATATAGCCGTTAGGCTTCAAAGCTTTTACTGCGTTTCGAAGTATCTCTTTTTGCCTTTCGGCACATTTTTTAACATTATCTATGCTCCATTCTAAAATGGCGTTATCGTCTTTCCTGAACATTCCCTCGCCTGAGCAAGGGGCGTCTACCATAATTAAATCAAAGGTATTTGGAAAGGTTTTTGCAATTTTTTCGCTATCCAAACAGCAGGTTACTGTATTTAAAAATCCTAGACGCTCAATATTTCCCGTTAGTATTTTGCAACGAGAGGAAATTATTTCGTTAGATACTAAAATCCCCTTTTCGCCTAGCTTATTTTTGAGCTGACTACTTTTTCCTCCGGGGGCTGCGCACATATCAAGAACGCACCAATCAGGGTTTATTTCAAGACTTTCAGCAGGAAGCATTGCGGCAGGCTCTTGAACATAAATTAGACCTGCATGGTGAAACGGGTGGTTTCCGATTTTATCTTTTTCGAAATAAAATCCCGTATCGACATAATCAATTTTTTCGGTTGATAAATCGTTTATTTTGATAAAATCCTCTAATGAGATTTTATCAGTATTAACCCTGAACGCTCTTTGAACAGGAGAATTAATAGCTTTTATGTAATTTTCTAAATCGTCTTTTAAAATAGATTTCATTCGGTATAGAAATTCGTCTGGCAAAGTTTTCATTTTATTCTCCTAAGGTAATTTCAGAGTATAGCATACACATACTAAGCGCAGTTATGGCGGCGGTTTCGGTGCGCAAAATCCGGCTTCCGAGCGATATTGCTTTTCCGCCTATTTCTACCGCTTTTTCAACCTCTTTTTCCTCAAAACCACCCTCGGCGCCGATTAAAATACCAATCTTCATACCGCTTTTAATCTGCTTTAAGGCTTCAAGAGTATCACGCATACCATTTTTATTTTCGTAAGGAATAAGAAGCAAATCAAGGTCTTTTGCTATTTCTAAGGCCAAATTAAAGCTTTTAATATCTAAAACCTCAGGAATTGAATTTCTTTTGCTCTGCTTTGCGGCGGATTCGGCTATTGCCTGCCAACGCTCGCGCTTTGATTTCTTTTTCTTTTCTTCTATTTTAACAATTGAGCGACTAAGCTCGGTTGGAATTATTTTATCTACACCGAGTTCAACTGCTTTTTGTATTATAAGTTCCATTTTATCACTTTTCGGAAGTCCCTGAAAGAGATAAAGTTTAATGGGTAAAGAGGTGCTTTGATAGTTTTCTTCTATGATTTTGGCGGTTATGGTATCGCTGTTAATTTCAGTAATTTCGCATAAATCACTTTTATTATCACAGCTCACCAAAAACTGCTCGCCTATTTTCATTCTGAGAACATTTTTTATATGGTTAAAATCGGTGCCGGTTATAAAATAACAGTCGCCGTTTTTTGATTTATTATCTGTGAAAAAATTATACATTTTCTCTCCCTCCGGCAAAACAAAAGTTTTGCCACCTCCCTCGTCAGAGGAAGGCTGTTACAAATTTTGCTAAAATAAATATAACATTTTTTAGTAACACTTTCAAGTTATATATGCAGATAGATATATTATACAATTACAATTTTTTTATTGAAACTATTGAAAAAACTGAAAAAATAATGTATCATTTAATTATAATGTTTAAGGAGGTAAACTTGTATGGAAGAGATTATGGAAAGTATGATGGGCTCAGGAATGACCGAAAGTATGGTAGCTATGGGAGTTTTTGCTCTCGTTATCGCTATTTACGGCGGTATATTTTTAATAGCAGGAATATCTTATTTGCTTGAATCCATAGCTTTTTTCAAAATCGGACAGAGAAGACTTATACCAAATTCTTGGCTTAGCTTTATTCCGATTGCAAATTATTGGGTTGTTGGAAAAATAGTTGAAGATTACGACCTAAAACAGCAAAACATTAAGAGAAACTGGGCAAAGACCTTGCTTATTTTAGTTATTGCAGGTCCTGCTTTGGCTATTGTTTCATATATAGCTTTATTATTAACGGCTATGGGCATGGGTATTTTTGCTGACACTCTTGTGGACGAAAGCGCAATAATAGGGATTTTACCGATATTTATTTTATTTTACATAGTTTTTTTAGTAGCGGTTGTTATTATGTCGGCATTCAGCATTTTAACAGCGATTTGCGTTTTCAAAATATTTGAATCCTTAAAGCCTGAAAAAGCGATTAAATATATTCTTCTTTTTATGATAGTTCCGCTTGCAGGTCCTATTCTTTTATTTAAAAACCGAAATGAAGGATATGATTATCTGCCAATTGAGGAAGATGAAACAGAGGAAGCTCCTTTGTTTGAGGAAACCGAAGATTTATAATTTGAAAAATAAATTAAATAGCAGGGGTTAAGCCCCTGCTATTTTTTATATAACGAGAATCGTGTGATAGTTATGATATGAAAAATATTATAATTGTCGTTCATGCCGCGACGGGCACGCCCTTGATTGTTTTCTAGACAGATATTTATTAAAAAATATTTTTATATTAAATCTTTGGTATCGAAGTATCTTAGCATCAATTCAACCATTTCGTCATAGCTTAAAATTCCGTTTTCAACTCCGTTTACCTTTATAAAGGTATCGTTAACATTTTGGGAATTATCCATAACCTCGCCTCTAAATTTATCCCAATATTCGTTTTTTGCGTTAAGGTCGCGAAGCATACCCTTAGAGCAGTTTGAAACGGCTTTTCTCCATAAATCCTTATCGGCTTTATAAAGCGCATTAGAACAGTGGATAAATGCTGATAAATTGCCTGAATAAACAAAATCGGGCATACCTGAGGTATCTGAGGCTAGCCAGGCTAAAAAATTGCATTCATTTTCTTTTGCAAAACCCATAGTGTGAGCAATTTCATGGGCGGCGGTTGAGGGGATAGAAAAGGACGGAACATCGGTGTTAACACTGGTTTCCAGAGTCCAGGGACAGTAAACTCCCGTAGTTCCCGTATAAGACCATTTATGAGAAAGCATAACCGATTTCACTCTCTTTGTTCCCGTTATTAAAAAGGGATATTCTTTTTTTATGTTTTTATAACTATCGTCTGCCAAAAGAAGCATTTCGTTAAGCCCTAGATTTAGCACCGCAACACCGTTTTCGTCTTCTTTTAAGCTTTCGCGAGCGGCCGAAGCGTTTTTTGCGAGGGTAGAGGTTACCTTATATAAATCTTCGGCGGTATATTCTCTGGCTTCAAGGTGCATATTTTCGTATAAAGGAAGTCTCGAAAAATTTGCACCGTCGGTCACCATAAAAATAAATAAGAATAAGGAAAGGCACCAAGCTAGAAACCTTATACCCTTTTCGGCGGTGGATTTTTTGTTTTTTGAGCGGCAAAATTTTATGATAAATGTTATCATTAAGCCTACAATTATCGGAACAAGCGATAAAACCAATATTTCGGTTACCGATACGGGAATCAGGGATACAAGCCACTGAAAAGGAAAGGTTATTCTGAAAATACCCCTTGTATATACATATTCTGTAAACTTCGGAAAGTATGGCATTATAAAATACATTACTGCCGCTAATGAAAGCGGAATTAAACAAAGTAACCATTTAAGCCATAACGGTTTATTTTTCACTAACTTCACCTCGTTTTAAAATTTTTAACTTGCTTTTTGTATGCATAGAACATATAATGAAATAAGTAATAAAATGAATTTATAAAGGTGTATATATGATTTGCGATTCTATTTTGGAAGCCTTGGGTAACACTCCGATTATAAGGCTTAACAATATGGTGGATTCTAATTCCGCCGAAATACTTGTTAAATTTGAGGGACTGAATGTCGGTGGGTCTATCAAAACCCGAACTGCCCTTAATATGATAAAGGACGCCGAGGAAAAAGGCCTTATAAATAAGGATACTATTATCGTTGAGCCAACGAGCGGAAATCAGGGTATAGGTCTTGCCTTAGTTGGCGCGGTTAAGGGTTTAAAAGTTAAGATTATTATGCCCGACTCGGTAAGCGAGGAAAGAAGAAAACTCGTCAAACATTACGGTGCTGAGGTTATTTTGGTGCACGATGCCGGCAATATCGGTCTTTGCATTGAAGAATGTTTAAACATAGCTCTTAAAATGAGGGAAGAGGATAAAAATGTTTTTGTTCCTCAGCAATTTGAAAACCCTGCAAATGTTGAAATTCAAAGAACCGCAACAGGCAGAGAAATTTTAGAGCAGGTCGGCGGTAGAATTGACGGTTTTTGCTCGGGTATCGGAACGGGCGGAACTATTACCGGTATCGGCGAAACCCTTAAAAAAGAAAATCCTGATATGACTATTTGGGCAGTTGAGCCTGAAAATGCTGCTATTTTATCGGGTGGTTCTATCGGAACTCATATTCAAATGGGTATTGGAGACGGCATTATCCCCGAAATACTTAACTGCAATATTTATGATGATGTTTGCATTATAAAAGATGAGGAAGCTTTGCAGACCGCTAAGGATTTAGCCAGCAAAGAGGGAATAATGTGCGGTATAAGCAGCGGAACTAATGTTGCCGCGGCTATAAAGCTTGCAAAGAAGCTTGGTAAAGGTAAAAGGGTTGTTACGGTTTTACCTGATACTGCCGAGAGATATTTCTCAACCGAATTATTTGAATAATCTATATTTTAAAAGGTTGTCTTAAAGACAACCTTTTTGTTTACTCTAACGGTCTTATTCTAAGGGTTGCACCTAAATCCTCGCAAATTTTCAGAGCTTTTTCCTGCTCTTGTTTAGAGGTTACGGTGTCCACCACAGTCATAACAACATTAGGAACGAATTTTACGCAGTCTCTTGTAAATTCAAGCATAGCATCGAAAGACTTAATGCCAAATTTTGATTTAACAACCGCGAGATAATCCTCTTTATTTGTAGCATTAAGGCTTATGGAAACAGTATCGATTAAGCCTTCAAGCTTTCCGGCGGTTTTTTCTCCGTTTATAAGGTCGGACAAACCGTTTGTATTAATTCTTATTGGAACAGAACTATTTTCTTTTATGAATTTTGCAACTTCTAATAGGTCGTTTAGTCTCTCAGTAGGCTCGCCGTATCCACAGAAAACAATTTCGCTGTATTTTTTATAATTGGCTGAAATTAAGCTTTCGCATACTTCTTTTACGGTTGGCTCACGGTCTAGCCATAATGGGTCTGAGCCGTAAACCGAGTCTGCATTTTGCCTTAAACAAAAGGTGCAGGCGCAGGGGCAACGGTTGGTCATATTAACATAAAGACCTGATTTAACGGGGTAGGTTATAGTCATCATAAGTTAGTCACTCTCTTTAAATAGAATTAATTTCGGATAAAAATTCTTCAAAGCAAACGCCGTCGGTCGTTGGTATATCGAGCTCAACTGTTCTTCGAAGCACCTTCCCGATAAAGCTTGAAGCGTGTTCAACCGATTCTGAAAAGTTTACACCGTTTACCGCATCTGCGGCGATCATAGAGGAAAAAACATCTCCCGTTCCCGAGCGGCAAATTCCAACCTTATGCTCGCGGATTACCTGATAAGGCTTTCCTTTTTCAAATATAAAGTTTTCGAGGTCATCTCCTCGCTCAATTCCTGAAACTACTATTTTCTTAGGACCTTTTTCGGATAGTTTTTTGCAAATTTCAAAAATACTATCGTCATTCATAGTGTTATCAAAAGCAGTATCGGTCAAAATACAGGCTTCGGTTAAATTCGGGGTTATTATATCGGCGAATTTTAAAAGCTCGCGCATTTTTGAGGCAAGTTCCTCAGAATAGGTTGGGTAAAGCTTTCCGTTATCCCCCATAACAGGGTCAACAACAATAATAGTTTTATCGGTTTTAAACTTTTCGAAAAAGTTTTTAACTATGTCTATCTGGTTTACCGAACCTAAAAAGCCGGACAAAATACCTTCAAATTTAAGACCTAAATTTTCCCATTCTGAAATATAGGCGGGCATATTCTCGGTGAAATCATTAAAATAAAAGCTTTCAAACCCTGTATGATTCGAGAAAACCGAGGTTGGCAGAGGGCAACAATGGATTTTCATAGCCGAAATAATCGGTAAAGAGACAGCAATAGAGCATTTGCCGAAACCGCAAAAATCGTTAATAACCGCTATCTTTTTTTGATGGTTATGCATTTTTCACCCTCCTCTTGTTTTAACTTTTAAATTATATCACAAATCATATTGAACTTGCAAGTTTTAGTTTATTATGATATTATTTGTTTTGGTGATGATATGTTTAGTGTTATTTTTGATATGGACGGAACTCTTTTAGATACCCAAAGAATATGTATTCCTGCTTGGGAATATGCGGGACTTTTGCAAGGAATAAAAGGAATGGGCAACCATATTGTTAATGTTTGCGGAGTAAACCACGAGGGCTCAAACAAATATTTAAAAGATAATTTTCCCACACTTGATATAGATAGGTTCCGCGCAGATTCACTGGATTACATAAATGAAAATATGATAGTTCGTTTTAAAAGCGGTGCAAAAGAGCTTTTGGATTATTTAAAATCCAGAAATATAAAGGTTGCTCTCGCAACCGGAACTTCTCGGAAATCGGTGGAACATCATTTAAAAGAGGTTGGGATAGAGGATTATTTTGATGCCTTAGTTTGCGGAACCGAAATAGAAAACGGCAAGCCTGCGCCCGATATATTTTTGAAATGCGCCTCTCTTTTAGGGGTAAATCCCGAAGACTGTTTCGTTTTTGAGGATTCTCAAAACGGTATAAAAGGCGGATTTAAGGCTGGAATGAAATGTATTGGTGTTCCTGATGTGGTGGAATTTGATGAAGAAACCCGCAAAATGCTTTTCAGAGAAATGAAAACGCTTAACGAGGCAATAGAGTTGTTCGAAAGCTTGGATTAAAACAAAAACTGTGCAGTTTTTCTGCACAGTTTTTTAAAATTTAATCGTCTTCCTCGTCTTCGGTTTCAAGCTCTTCAACTAAAATCTTTTCAACTCGAACACCGTCGGCTTGTTTTACGGTTATTATAAGATTTTCAAAGGTAAAGCTTGCGTTTTCCTCAGGCTCGCCGTCAAGCATTGAAACAACCCAACCGCCTATTGTTGCGGTTTCGCCTTCAAAGCTTTCCTCGTCGTCAATATCAATATCGAACTCGTCAAAAAAGTCATAAATTCGCATATCACCGTCAGCTTCAAAATGGGTATCGTCTATGGCGATAAACTCGCGTTCAATTTCGTCGGTCTCGTCAAAAATTTCGCCAACCAACTGTTCGAGCACATCCTCCATTGTTATAATTCCCATTGTTCCGCCATACTCGTCCAAAACGATAACCAAATGGCTTTTGGTTTCTTTCATTTTATCAAGAACATCGGGCAGAGGCATTGTTTTATGCACCGTAACCGCAGGAAGCATAAGCTCGCGGATATTAACCCTTTCTTTCTCAACAAAAGCTTTATAAAAATGGTTCAGGTGAAGAACACCGATAATTTCGTCAGGCGTGTCCTCATAAACCGGCATGCGCGAATATGTGCATTCGTGAATTTTCTTTAAGTTAATTTCATAAGGGTCGCGAATATCAATGCTTTGCATATCAACTCTGGGAGTTATGATTTCGAAAGCCAAAACCTCGTCAAAATCAAGGGCGTTTTGAAGCAGGTCGCATTGTTCCTCGTCAAGAACACCTTCGTCTTCAACGATATCGATGATATTTTCGAAATCATCCTCGGAAACCGAATCGCTATCTGAAATATTTGATTTCCAGAAAAATGAACCGATTTTAACTATGCCCATTGTTAAAATTGTTATGGGCTTGAAAATCATATCTAAAATATGAATAGGTATTGCGGTTATATAGCAAAACTGCTCGGGCATCTGTTTAGCTAAAACCTTGGGAATAATTTCGCCAAAGATTAAAACAATCAAGGTCATAGCAATGGTGGCTACCCAAGAGGGAAGCTTTAAATCTAAAACAATTAAGGTTGCTATTGCAGAAGAAGCGGTGTTTGCTAAATTGTTGCCGATTAGAATGGCGCTTAATGTTTTATTATAATTATCGGATATTTTAGAGGCAAGTCTTAGAGCTAAATTATCTTTTTTCTCTCGTTTGGCTTTCAGTCTTGTGGTGTTAACGCTGGCATAGGCTATCTCGGTTGAAGAGAAAAATGCCGAGACTAAAACCAATAAAAATATGAGTATATAGCGGAGGTAATCATCCATTTAGCTCACCTCCCATATCATCCTCATCATAAATCTCGCCGACTAGCTCCTCCAAAATATCCTCAACCGTTAAAATTCCTGCAACCTTACCGTCATTATCCCGAACAAAAGCGAGATTTCGGCGGTGGTTACTCATTTCGGTCAAGGCTTCGTCAATAGGAAGCTCGGCTTGAATGTAATACGGGTAATCAATAACCGAAGCCAGTATAACATTATGTTTGAGTCTGGCATAGGCTTTAAGGTATTTTCTAATCTGCAAAATACCTTTAATGTTTCCCGAACGGTCAATAACGGGAATGCGGGAATGGTTGGAGGCTTTAACGATTTCAAGAATTTCCTTATGCTTTAAGGCTATGGAAATTTTTTGAACATCCTCCCAAGGAATCATAGCCTCCCTTACCTTTGCATTTGAAAAATGCAAAGCGGATTTAACGAGTTTTCCTGTGTCCTCGTCAAAATCGTCCTCCTCGGATATGTTTTCAACAATGTCAGTAAGCTCGTCCTCAGTCATAGTAACCTGATTTTCGGTATGCTTTTTAAAGGGCTTGGAAGCTAGCTTTGAAATACTTGTGAAAACCAAAGACAATGGCTTTAATATTTTCATAAGCACAAAAAGTATACCAGAGGAAACCTGAGCATAAGTCTCGTTGCAGGAATGTGCAAAGCTTTTAGGAAGCATTTCACCGAAAATGAAAATGATAGCAGTTGTAACAACCGTTGCGATAGAAACGGTTGCCGCGTCTTCCCCCCAGAGCTTAGTTGCAAGCACGGTTGCCAATGTACCGCAGGCAATGTTAACAATATTATTACCAATAAGCAATACCGACAAAGCCTCATCAAAATTATCAAGAATTTTAAGCACTCGTTTAGCGCTTTTAATTCCTTTTGAGGACTTGCTCATCATGTGTATTCGGTTGACCGATGCTAAGGAAATTTCTGTTCCGGAAAAATAAGCACTGCAAATAATCAGCGCTATAAAGAGTATAATACTCCCCGCAGGACTATCGTCCACGAAAAACCATCTCCTGTTATAGATAATATAGATTAGATATCTAATCAGCTATATAATACATTATATATATGCGTTTGTCAAATATTTGTTGATAAAGTTCGGTGGTTGGTGTATTATAAAAATAAATTATAAGAAAGGGGATTAAAATGCCTATATATAATGTATATGATAATATAGATATATTAAATAATATTATAATTGCAGAAAAATCGGGCAAAAAGGCAGAGGATATTATTTTGCTTGAAACGATAGATTCAACCAATAATTATATAAAACGAAATTTTAAATCGCTTTCTTATGGAACTGTTGTTATAGCCGAAAACCAAACCGCCGGCAAGGGCAGACTTGGCAGAAGCTTTTTAAGCTTTAATAACAGCGGTATATATATGAGCATATATTTGAAAGCTTTGGAAAACTCGGAAGCTTCCCTTAAAATAACTGCCGCTGCGGCGCTTATAGTAAGCCTGGCTATCGAAAAATGCGCGAAAAAGTCTCCCGAAATTAAATGGGTTAATGATTTGCTTTTAGAAAACCGCAAAATTTGCGGAATTTTATGCGAGGGAATAGTGTCGCCCGAAAGTGCGAGACTCGAAGGAATTGTTTTAGGTATAGGGATAAATGTTTATAAGCCTCAAAATGATTTTGCGGAGGAAATAAAAGATATCGCGGGGCATATAGAGGATAAGCCTTGCGAGAATCTTAGAAACGATATAATTGCAGAAATTTTAAAAGGGTTAGATAATTTAGATTTGGAAGACGGTTCGGTTTTAGAGGAATACCGCCGCCGTTCATTTGTTTTGGAAAAAGAGATTTTGGTTTTAAAGAATGGTGAGAGCAAAAAAGCTAAGGCTTGCGAAATTGACGAGAATTTTCATTTAAAGGTTTTATATCCCAATGGCACTGCTGAGGCGCTTTCCTTTGGTGAGGTTAGTATTAGGATTTGATATTTGTTTCTCCCTTCTGCCGAGCGGGCGGATGGTATCCGCCCCTACGAAAATGCAATTTGGTTTTATTGTAGGGGCGAGTATAATTGCCCGAAAAACGAAAATTAATTAACGGACCGTAAAAATGAGGGTGATTAATCTTTAAAATGCACCCATATATTTATCGGTAAAAATTGCATTTATACTTTTTGCACAAAAAGACGGGAGATTTTTTTATGCTTGCACTTCGAAAATGATAAAAAATGTACTTGCATTTTCTAAAAAGTGTTGCTATAATAAACTTAACCATAGTACATACAATCCGTCTCTCTCTTTCTAAACTGTGGTACTATTTTATTTTTTCGGCTATATGCCGGTAAGGAGTAATTTATATGAAAAAGATTCTCAAAAAGTCGCTTGCATGTATGCTAGCTGCTATCCTCTGCTTAACCGCATGTGTTGGCGCTATGGCATCTGTAGGCGCAGAAGGCGCAATCACCTATGCAATTGCTGACGTTGCAATTGATCAGGGTGCAGAAGGCGTAATTGATGTTACTGTTAGCAATTTTGCTGATGTAGCAGGTCTTATCGCTGAGATTACACTTCCTGATGCTGTTGTTAGCATTGATGGTGTAAAACTCAATGACAGTGCTGAACTTGTTGAAATGACTGATGAAACTGCTGGTCATTATGTTGTTAATGGCAAAACAGTTAAATTCGTTGGTTTATTCAATTCTCTCAATGAGTTCGGTGATGCTTTTGCAAATGTTGATACATTAGAAATCAACATCGCTGTAACTGTTGCAGATGAAGCTAGCGTAACTGCTTTCGCTGCTCCTGTTTTCATGGCAGGTAATTTCAACGAGGAAATCCTCGACGTTACAGGTACTGTTGGTACTTTAACTGTTAACGCAGTTTGCAAGCATACAGAAACCGAAACTGTTGAAGAAAACAGAGTTGAAGCTGATTGCGTAAACGCTGGTTCTTATGATACAGTAGTTTACTGTACTGTATGTAATGAAGAAATTTCTCGCGTAACAACAACAGTTGAAGCTCTCGGTCATACCGAGGTTATCGACGCTGCTGTTGCTCCTACTTGTACAGAAACCGGTCTTACCGAAGGTTCACACTGCTCAGTTTGTGGCGAAGTTCTTGTTGCTCAAGAAGTAGTTGACGCTCTCGGTCATACCGAAGGCGAAGTTGTAATCGAAAATCAGGTTGAAGCTGATTGCGATACAGAAGGTTCTTATGACGAAGTTGTTTATTGTACAGTTTGTGGCGAAGAGATTTCTCGTGAAACAAAAATAGTTGACGCTCTCGGACACGAAGGAGCAGAAGCTGTTATTGAAAACATAGTTGAAGCTGATTGCGTAAACGCTGGTTCTTATGATACAGTAGTTTACTGTACTGTATGTAATGAAGAAATTTCTCGCGTAACAACAACAGTTGAAGCTCTTGGTCATACCGAGGTTATCGACGCTGCTGTTGCTCCTACTTGTACAGAAACCGGTCTTACCGAAGGTTCACACTGCTCAGTTTGTGGCGAAGTTCTTGTTGCTCAGGAAGTAGTTGAAGCTCTCGGTCATACCCCCGCAGACGCTGTTGAAGAAAACAGAGTTGAAGCTCAGCCCGGCGTTGCTGGTTCTTATGATATGGTAGTTTACTGCTCAGTATGTAATGTAGAACTTTCCAGAACTTCTAATGAAATCCCGGCTCTTCCTGATGAAGTTGTTGCTGAAGAAGATTCTTCTATCGTAGTTCATAATGTTGGTGCATCTATCACTGCTACATTGGATATGCGTGTTAGAGTTAGAAAGTCAGTTATCCCTGCTGACTGCGTAAGAGCTGAAGTCATTGTAACTCCTACTATTTATGATGGTAGCTACAATCCTACAGCTGGCGAATCTTTCGTAGAGTCTTTCAATATAGCAGACATCGGTACATATTTGACTATGTATCCTAAGAACTTTAGCCTCTTTGCATTAGATTTACCAATGTATATTCAGGTTAAATGCTATGATGCTAATGAAAATCTATATAAGTATTCACCTGTATATACATATTATCCTGCTGAAACTTTAAAGGCACAGTATAATGAATCTGCTTCAACAAATTCTGCAAAGAAACTTAACGCAATTGTTACTGATATGCTTAATATGAGTGCCGCTGCTCAAGTTTACTTCGCATCACAAGCAGGTGCTACTTCTGCTCTTAAAGCAACTGTTGAAGCCGGCAACCTCGTAAATAAGGATTGGCCTCAGACTTTTGCTACAACTACAGAGCCTGAATACAATACTGTAAATAATTTAACTTACGGTGACGGATTTAATAGTACCAATAATCAGTTGAGACTAGGTGCTGACTTGTCAGGTGCTCCTATTCTTTCATACTCATTGCGTAAAGCTTCTACTGCATATCCTGATACAAGCAAGCTTACAATGACTGTATCTTACACTTCTTACTATGGCAAAGCTGCCGGTGGCGAAGTTGTATCTGATACAATTTCTGGTGACGAATGGGCTCAATATGGTACCACACACTACACCTATAAGTTTAAAGATTGCGCTATGTATGATGGTAACAAAACTATTACCGTTGTTGTAAACTATGATGGTGCAGAGGTTCTTCGTTCCGAGTATTCACTTGAAACTTACATTGCTGCTAATTCTACTGCTGATACAGCATTAGCTAAGTGCTTAAAAGCTATGGGTATTTTCGGAGCTTCGGCTCGCGCATATTTCACTGCTCTTGGTGGTACTGTTGATGCTGCTTAATAGTTATAAATAATATCTATATAAATTTTTATAACGAAGTTTACTATTTATTTTATACATAGAGGTGAAATTTAGAATGGAAATCATTAAGTTTGCTAATGATGTTATTACTGCTTCTGGCAGCTTAGCTGAAACTTGTCAGGGTGAGTGTTTTGATTCTACTTTTGTTGGCGTTCAAGATGCAGCTGACGAATGCTAATTATTAAATTAGTATAACATTAATATGAAAAAGCCCGTGGTCACCTACGGGCTTTTTTATCTATGCAATTAAAAAATATGATATATCTATTGAAAAAAAATAAGAATCTGTTATAATATATTTATAGGGTTGCATTTTGTTAGTTCTTAATGTTATATGAATTGTTTTTTAAGAGTAAAAATATAATCGAGGAGTTTTTATGGTTATAATAGATGAACAAACTCAACTTATTAAGGATACTTTAGGTATTCAAAAAATTAAAGAAAATACAGTTTACCGTCCGCTATCTTATGTGCGGGATGTTAAGGCTGAGGAAGGCAGAGTTTTGCTTAATCTTTTAACTGGCGAAATGATTTTGGTTGATGAAGAGGAATTTTCATTATTTTCTAAAACTGCCGATATGGAAAATGATACTGTTAAGGAATTAATAGAAAAGTGGTTTTTAGTGCCGGAAGATACAGTTGATGCAAATATTTCAAAACAGTTAGTAACAGTTATAAATGCTATAAACAATATTTATACTGCCCCTAAACTGACAAGTTTTACAATATTACCTACGACTGATTGTAATGCCCGTTGCTTTTATTGTTATGAACTTGGTTGCGAAAAGAAAACAATGACCGAGCAAACTGCAATGGATATTGTTGATTATATTATTGCAAAAAAACAAGATGGTGAAATAAAGCTTCGTTGGTTTGGCGGCGAACCGCTTTATAACAGCAAGGTAATTGATATTATTTGTTCGGAACTCAACAAACGCGGTGTTAAATTTTATTCTAATATGATTTCTAATGCTTTTCTTTTTGATGATGAAATGATGGAGCGTGCTGTTGATGTATGGCATCTTAATCGTATTCAAATAACTATTGACGGCCCGGAAGAGCAGTATAACCGTATTAAAGCTTATATTAACCCCAATTGCGAAAGCCCTTTTAAAAAGGTTATTTATAATGTTGAGTATCTTTTGAAGAAAAATGTTAATATAGCCGTAAGACTAAATGTAGATAAACATAATGTTGAGCAAATTTTCTCTTTGGCAGATTTTTTATTAGAAAAATTTAGCAAATACCCTAATTTTTTTGCTTATCCAAACCGTATATTCGATGATACTTGCAAAAATATGTTGAAAAAAACCGAAGATGAAGAAGCAGAATTAAACGATAAGATTTTTGAGTTAAAAGTCAAATTTCAAAATCTTCTTAATTATAGAGCGAAATACAGTAGACTTATAAGGTTTAAAAATCACTGTATGGCAGATTCGGATACCTCGGTAATGATTTTGCCCGATGGAAAACTCGGCAAGTGCGAACATTTTACTGATTCTAATTATATCGGCAGCATATATGAAGATAAACTGGATTTTAAAATGTTGAATTGGTTTAAACAAATGACTTCGGTAAAACCTGAATGTGATGAATGTGATTTAAGACCGGCATGCATTTATGTTAAATGTTGCCCAGCAAAAAGAATTCGTTGCAATGCGAGTGAAAAAGCAATTAAAGAAAAAAACCTTGAGGGATATATATTAGAAACTTATAAAATTAGGAAGAGTGGCAAAAATGAAATTGAGATATAATTTTTTAATTAACGAAATGGGAGATTATTATATTGCAATCCCTACTAGTGAAGGTGTTGTTGAATTTAATGGTATTATAAAGCTTCAAGAAAAGGAAGCATTTATAATAGAAAAATTAAATGCTGATATCACCGAAGAAGAATTAGTAAAAGCGGTATGCGAAAAATTCGGCTGTGATGAGCAAGAAATGAAGGTAAGGGTTGGAGAAATTTTAGCTCAACTCAAAGCTGAAGATTTGTTGGTGTAAAATATGACTTGCAAATGTAGGATAGCCGATATTAAAGTTCAATTTGAACTTGAGTATGAAAGAACGGTAGATTCATTATCTGAATTTTGGGATAATTTTGAAAATCCTGATTTAAAATTACAAATCTCACCTGAAATGTTTGGGCTTGAAAGAAAACTGTTTTTTGGAGAGCACAATATAAATTATCACGATAAAACACTTGAAAATAATGCAGCTTTCAGAGTTCTTGCAGAAAAAACACCATCATACAATGCGGTTGTATTCCATTCCGCAACTTTCGATGTTGACGGTGTTGGGGTTGCGTTTGCGGCGCATAGCGGAACGGGTAAGACGACTCATATGATGCTATGGCAGAAGTTGTTGGGCGATAGAATGACGATTGTTAACGGAGACAAGCCTATTGTTCGTTTTTTTGAGGACGAGCCAGAGCAACCTTATGCATACGGAACGCCATGGAATGGCAAGGAAAAATTGGGTTGCAATATGCGCACACCCTTAAAGCATATTTGTTTTATTGAGCGAAGTGAAACCAATTATGTCGAAAAAATGGAGAAGAAAGAAGCCATTGATCGCATTTTTAATCAGGTTTACATGCCGAAAGACCCGATTGCTGTTATGAATACAATGCAGTTAATAGACCGTTTATTATCTTGCTGCAATTTATGGATTATTCATTGCAATATGGAGATGCAAGCGGCAAAAACCGCGTACGAGGCGGTTTTTTAAATTCAAAATGCAAAAAGCAAAATGCAAAATTAAATGCAAAATGCAAAATTCAAAATGCAAAGTGCAAAGTGTAAAATGCAAAATTATGGTGCGCCGTTAGGCGCGGATATATATGTCGCTTTGCGACACCGAAATTTTGCACTTATCATTTAGCATTTTGCATTATTATTTACAGTGGGAGATATTTAAATGAAAGATAATATTATCGAAACCAAAAGTTTTGATTTTGCTGTTAGAATTGTGAATTTATATAAGTATCTCACGGAAATAAATAAAGAATTTGTTTTGTCAAAACAGTTGCTCAGAAGTGGTACAAGTATTGGTGCAAATGTCTCGGAAGCCGAACGCGGACAGTCAAAAGCAGATTTTTATGCTAAAATGAGTATTGCATTAAAAGAAGCAAATGAAACATATTATTGGATACGTTTGTTATATCAAACAGAGTATTTAAATCAAGAGCAGTTTGAGAGTATCGAAAATAGTATAAAAGAAATTATTGCTCTCTTAACTTCTATTTGCAAATCTACACAGAAATTTAAATAAATGCAAAGTGCAAAATGCAAAATGCAGAATTATTTGTCATTCTGGAGCATTTGAAAAATGCGATAGAATTCCATTGAAAAACGGCAGACGACAATAGTTCAAGGGGATGCTATCACTCGCTATCGCTCGTTCCAGCATGACAGTTAATTGTAAAGTGCAAAATGCAGAATGATTTGTCATTCTGGAGTATACGCAGTATGCGATAGAATCCCCATGAAAAACGGCAGAAGTCAATAGTTCAAGGGGA
>JAFSIV010000020.1 GCA_017439585.1 Clostridia bacterium
CCTCTGGCAGCGCCCGAAACAATAATAATTTCATTTTCTTTTCGAACATTAGATAAACATATATCAATAAACTCTTTTGCTTGTTCGTAATTTTCGTAATCTCTGCAACCTGCAATAACTACCCGTTTAATCATAATACTTCTCCTTTTCTTTATAGACTATTAAATTATATAATGTATTAGTCTATATGTAAAGAGAAAAAATAAGATATTATCTAATCAAAAAAGAAGATATGGAGAAGTATCTTATGATTAAATTAAAAGTGTTAGATTTATTAGAGCAAAAAGGACATACAAAATATTGGTTATATAAGCAATTAGGTATGAGTTATCAAAATTTCAGTAAGATGGTAAATAATGAAATAAAATCTATTCGTTACGAAAATATTGAAACGATTTGTCTGCTTCTTGAATGCACACCAAATGAACTTTTTGAAATTACAACAGAATAAAAATGAGTTTACCAAACCGCAAACCAACAAGGTTAAAAAATTATAATTATAGCAAAGCGGGATATTATTTTATAACCATTTGCACCCATAATAAGCAGAAAATTTTATGTGATATTGTAGGGGAGGGCACGGAGACCCTCCCCTACAAGTGTATGATATAATTGGTCGCTTTAAATCATTTACGAACAGTAAATATAACAATACACTATGGCAACGCTCGTTTCACGACCATATAATCCGCGGCGAAAAGGATTATTTGAAAATCTGGAATTATATCGACACTAACCCTCAAAAATGGAAAGAGGATTGTTTTTATACTGAATAATGCTATACAAACGGACATATCGTTTTGATATGTCCGTTTTTGTAATAATCTTCATTGTTTTTGCATATTTTTAATTAAATTAAAAATAAAAGGTGCTTAAAATGGAGATTTTAAAATATATAGTAATTTCGCTTTTATCATTATCGGCTTTTATAATTTTCTGCTTTGCGGTTAAATCTAAAAAAACATTAAAAACGCTCTTTCTAAATGGTTTTATGGGGGTTTGTCTGCTTGCAATAATTGACCTTACCTCGCGTTTTACAGGGGTGCATATACCGATAAATTTATATACGGTTGCAGGCAGCGCGGTTTTCGGTATTCCTGCTTTAATCGGCTTTTTACTTTTGGGTTTTATTTTTTAAATTAAATAGGGAATATTATTTTTGTCTCACTTGACGAAATAAAATAAATGTCGTAAAATAATTAATAGTAATTTAAAAAAGGTGATATTTTGGCAAACGATAAAATAATTGTTAAAGGTGCTAATGAGCATAACTTAAAAAATGTTTCGGTTGAAATACCGAGGGACAAGCTTATCGTTTTTACCGGTCTTTCGGGAAGCGGTAAATCCTCATTAGCTTTTGATACTATTTACGCAGAGGGACAGCGCAGATATGTTGAGTCCTTGTCTTCTTATGCGAGACAGTTTTTGGGACAAATGGAAAAGCCCGATGTTGATACCATTGAGGGCTTATCTCCTGCAATATCAATAGACCAAAAGACAACCTCTAAAAACCCCCGTTCAACCGTTGGAACGGTTACCGAAATATATGATTATTTAAGACTTTTATATGCAAGAGTCGGTATACCGCACTGCCCTATTTGCGGTAAAGAAATAACCCAGCAAACAACCGACCAGATTGTTGATGTTGTTTTAAAATTACCTGTTGGAAGCAAAATTCAGGTGTTATCGCCTGTTGTAAGAAACCGAAAAGGCGAGCATACAAAAGAACTCGAAAATTTGCAAAAATCAGGTTATGCGAGGGTTAGAATAGATGGTAATATCTATGATTTATCCGAAGAAATAAAGATTGATAAGAATAAAAAGCATATTATAGAGGTTATAGTTGACCGATTGGTTATAAAAGAGGATATAAACTCGCGTTTAACCGATAGTATTGAAACGGCGGTTGGTTTATCGGGCGGTTTGGTTGCGGTTGATGTTATAGGTGGGGAAGAATTGCAGTTTTCTCAAACCTATGCCTGCGATGAACACGGTATAAGTATACCCGAGCTTACTCCGACTATGTTTTCTTTCAATAATCCTATGGGAGCTTGCCCTGTTTGTACGGGTATTGGAAGCTTTAAAAAGATAGACCCGCGTTTGATTATAAACGACGAGGAAAAATCGCTTGTTGACGGTTGTATAAAAGCATCAGGCTGGGGAGTTAACAGTTGGTTTAACCCAGATGCGAGCACCATTGCTATAATGTATTATAAAGGTCTTGCCGAGCATTATGGGTTTGATATAAATACTCCTTGGAAAGAGCTAAGCGAAGATGCTAAAAACCGCGTTTTATACGGAACAGGCGATGAAAAAATTAAGCTTGTAAGAAATGCTGATTACGGCGGAACAACATATTATGCCTCCTTTGAGGGTGTTGTTAACAATTTGGAAAGAAGATATAAGGAAACAACAAGCGAATATTCAAGAAACGAAATCGAGACCTATATGCATGAAAGCGTTTGTTATGAATGTCACGGAAACAGGCTTAAACCTGACTTTTTGGCGGTTACGGTTGGCGGTAAGAATATAATTGAATTTTGCGATATGTCGATAAATTCGGAGCTTGAATTTGTTGAAAATTTAAGCTTTGGAAGTCGCGACAGTATGATAGCAAAGCCTATTTTAAAGGAAATTAAGGAGAGACTCAGCTTCCTTAAAAGTGTTGGACTTGAATATCTTAATCTTTCGCGTTCTTCGGGCACCTTGTCGGGTGGTGAAAGCCAGAGAATAAGACTTGCAACTCAAATCGGTTCTTCGCTTATGGGAGTGCTCTATATTCTGGACGAGCCCAGTATCGGCCTTCACCAGCGCGATAATGAAAGACTTATATCAACCTTAAAAAAGCTTCGCGATTTAGGTAATACCGTTATTGTTGTTGAACATGACGAGGATACTATGCTAGTTGCCGACTATATTGTTGATGTGGGTCCCGGTGCGGGAATACACGGCGGCAATATTGTATTTTCTGGAACGGTTGAGGATTTAAAAAACTGCAAAGAATCTATAACCTCGGATTATTTAACCGGCAGAAAAAGTATACCTGTGCCTCAAAAGAGAAGAAAAGGAAACGGCAATTTTTTAACCGTTAAAGGCGCGGCAGAAAATAATCTTAAAAATATAAATGTTAAAATACCATTAGGTACTTTTTCTTGCGTTACAGGTGTTTCGGGAAGCGGCAAATCCTCATTTGTTAACGATATTTTATGCAAGGTTTTGGCTAATAAATTAAACAATGCAAAGACTTTTCCTGGAAAATATAAATCAATAGAAGGAATAGAAAATCTTGATAAAATAATTAATATCGACCAATCACCTATTGGAAGAACTCCTCGCTCGAATCCTGCAACCTATACAGGTGTTTTTACCGATATCAGAGAGCTTTTTGCATCCACTAAGGACGCTAAAATGCATGGCTTTAACGCAGGAAGATTTTCCTTTAATGTTAAGGGAGGGCGTTGCGAGGCTTGTCAGGGCGACGGTATTTTGAAGATTGAAATGCATTTCTTACCTGATATTTATGTACCTTGTGAGGTTTGCGGAGGAAGTCGTTATAACCGCGAAACCTTAAATGTTAAATATAAGGGTAAAAGTATTTATGATGTGCTTGAAATGACGGTTGAAGAGGGTATGTATTTCTTCGAAAGTATACCGAAAATTCACCGCAAGCTTAAAACCTTATATGAGGTTGGTCTCGGATATATTAAAATCGGTCAGCCTGCAACAACCCTTTCGGGCGGTGAGGCTCAGAGAGTTAAGCTTGCAACCGAGCTATCAAAAAGAAGCACAGGCAAAACCATTTATGTTTTGGACGAGCCCACAACCGGACTTCATTCTGCTGATGTTCATAAGCTTATTGATGTTTTGCAGAGATTTGTTGAAAGCGGAAATACAGTGCTTGTTATAGAGCATAATTTAGATGTTATAAAAACTGCCGATTATATTATTGATTTAGGTCCCGAGGGTGGCGACGGCGGCGGTACTGTGGTGGCGAGCGGAACACCCGAAAAGGTTGCCGAATGCGAAAATTCTTATACCGGTAGGTTTTTAAAGAAAATGCTATAAAACGCGAATAACCTGATTATTCGCGTTTGATTTAAAATAAAAGCCATCGGAAAACCGATGGCTTTTAGAGTACTATTTATGTTTATGTCTGTGATTTCTATGGCGCCTATGCCGCATAAACGGAATGCCAAATAAGAACTTTGATTTATGATATTTTAATTTTCTTCGCCAGTATTCAGCTTCGTTGTGGCTTCTTGAACGTCTTATTTCAGTTTTATAATATCTGATTTTTCTAAAAAATTCCGTATAAAACTTTATTATATGAATAGCGATAATCATAGCGAATACCGCCATCATTGATAATAGCATTAATTTTTCTTTACTCAAAAATAAAACCTCTAAAACACAAAGAATGGATAAATTATATCATAGAAAACATTTAGATTCAAGATGTTATTTCAATAAATTTACATATTATTAACCAATATATAAGACGAAAAATATAAAATATAAAAAATGGGGTGAAATATTTGTTCGGATATGTTAGAATAGAAAAAGCGGAGCTTAAAGTTAAAGAATTTGAGATGTATAAAGCGGTATACTGTTCGCTTTGCAAAAATCTAGGCAGGAAATACGGTATATTATCAAGATTTACTTTAAGCTATGATTTCACCTTTTTAGCATTATTGCAGTTAAGCTTGAAAGACGGATGCGACCAAATAAAAAAAGGCAGATGCGCCTTTAATCCCTTGAAAAAATGTAATTACTGTAAAGACTCTGAGGCTTTTGATTTGCCTTCTGCGGCGGCTATGATAATGCTTTACTATAAATTAAAGGATAATTTAGCTGATGAAAAGGGATTTAAAAAATTAGGATATGCCTTAATTTTTCCTTTTTTTATATTTCCTCATAAAAGAGCGGCTAAAAATTTTCCCGAGATTGAAGATACAGTATCAGATTATATAAAAAATCAAACCGAGCTTGAAAATAATAATTGCAAAGAGCTGGATAGAATTGCTGATCCGACTGCTATAATGTTATCTGAGATTTTAAAGCTTTGCAGTGAAGACGAGGTTCAAAAAAGGGTTTTGGAAAGATTAGGATACTGCATAGGCAGATATATTTATATTTTAGATGCGGCTTGCGATTTTGAAGAGGATGTTAAACGCAAATCATATAATGTGTTTAAAACAGGAAACAATAAAACAGAACTTAGCGAGAATGAGTTAAAGCAGATTGAAGCCAGACTTTTTGTTTGCATAAACGAGGCTTGCGCCGCTTTCGAGCTTTTAGATATAAAGAAATATAAAAATATTTTAGGTAATATATTATATTTAGGATTAGAGGAAACTTTCAAGAAGGAGTTAAAAATATGAAAGACCCGTATTCCGTTTTAGGAATAAGTAAAAACGCTACTGATGAAGAAGTTAAATCGGCTTACAGGGAACTGGCTAGAAAATATCATCCCGATAATTATGCGGATAATCCTCTTGCCGATTTGGCAGGGGAAAAAATGAAAGAAATAAACGATGCTTATGATGCGGTTATGAATAGCCGAAAATCAGGCTCAAAAAAATCAAATAACAGCGGATATTATAATTCGTCTGCTTCCAGTTTTCCTGAGGTGCGCTCGCTTATAAACCAAGGAAGACTTGAACAGGCGCAAGAGCTTTTAGACGGTGTTCCTCCAAGTGCCAGAACAGCCGAATGGTATTTTTTAAACGGAACTGTTTTATACCGTCGGGGTTGGTTCGACCAAGCGTATACAAGCTTTGCAACCGCTTGCAGAATGGACCCCTCAAATACCGAATACCGAGACGCCTTAAACCGCGCCCAAGGTCAAGCAGGAAGGCAGTATAATCCGTATAGAAGCTATGGTAATACGGGCAATATGGATGCTTGCAGTTGTTGTTCGAATTTATTATGTGCCGACTGTCTTTGCGAAATGATGGGCGGAGACCTTATTCCTTGTTGCTGATATGAAAAATACTAAGAAAATAACTTTAAGTGCTTTAATGGCGGCTTTGGCGGTGGTTATGATGTTGGTGTCATACTTTCCTTATTTAACCTATGCTGTGCCTGCTGTTGCGGGGCTTTTCATAATGATAATTGTTATAGAGCTTAATATCAAATGGGCGATTTTATCCTATTTAAGCTCGGCGGTTTTTGTCTTTTTATTTGCGGAAACCGAGAGCAAATTTATGTATATTGCCCTTTTGGGTTATTATCCGATTGTTAAGGCTTTAATAGAAAAAATCGGAAAAGCTTTTATTGAAATTCCGATTAAGCTAATTTTATTTAATATATCGGTTTTAGCGGTCTATTTGCTTCTTGCGGATATTGTTGGAATAAGCAAGGAAGAGTTTGGAGAATTTGGCAAATGGGGCGCATTTATACTTTTGGGAATCGGTAATTTTGTTTTTATTCTTTATGATATTACGGTTTCTAAAATAGCCGCTCTTTATATAATAAAACTTCATCCGAGAATTAAAAAACTTCTGATGTAATCTACATCAGAAGTTTTTTATATTCGTTTGAAAATAACTTATCCGCAAACCAAACCTTTTCAACCGTAAATCTCTTACCGTTCAGGTAATTTAAAATGCCAGCGTCGGTTTTAAAATCGAATTTAAGGCTATAAGAATAGAGAGCTTGCTTATCAAAACCTAGTTTTTTATCATTTGATTTACTGTATTTCCCTTCGCCTAAAAGCGGATGACCTATTGCGGCAAAATGAGCTCTTATTTGATGGGTTCTTCCGGTCAATAACTCAATTTCTACTAGCGATAAATTGTTTTTGCTTTCTAAAACGCGGTATTTGGTTTTAATGCTTTTTGAATTTTCTTTTTGCGTTTTAGATAAAAACACCATATTTTTATCTTCATTTTTTTCTAAAAAGCCTTCGAGCAAGGCTTCTTTTTTCTTTGGAACGCCGTGAATTATGGCTAAATATCTTTTATCTAATTCGCGGTATTTGATTTTATCGCAAATAATTCTTAAAGCCTCAGCATTTTTAGCCGCAATAACAATACCACCGGTGTTTCTATCAATTCGGTTTGCAAGGGCGGGACTGAAACTGTTTTCATCCTGAGGGTTATATTCGCCTTTTTTATATAGATAATGTTTGATTCGGTCTATAAGAGTGTTAACATATTCGTTTTTATCAGGATGAACGAGAAGCCCTTGCTTTTTATCAACGAGAATTATGTTTTCATCCTCATAAACTATATCAAGCTCATAAGGTGCTGAAAGAAAGGAATATTTAGGCTCGGGTTTAACTAAAAATTCATCATTTATATAAGCCGATATAACATCACCCTCGTTAAGCCTTGTGCTGATTTCTGTTCTTTTGCCGTTCAGCTTAATTCGTTTGGTTCTTATATATTTAAACATAAGCGAGGTGGGAAGAGAGGGGCAGTTTTTTGTTATGAATTTATCAAGTCTTAAACTCGAATCGTTTTTTGTAACAATAAATTCTTTCATTTAATATAAAGTTTTCCTTCCTCTTGAAAAATAGTATAAAATATCATATAATGTTAAAAGTTAGAAAGGGGGATTATAATATGGCAGAAAATATCCATAAAGACCATAGAAAAAGAGTTCGAAAAGAGTTTTTGGAAAAAGGCTTTAATATAAATACCCCTAATCATAAAATAATGGAAATGCTTTTGTTTTACGGTATCGCTCAAAAGGATACAAATGAAATAGCTCATAGGTTAATTAACTATTTTGGCTCATTTGAAGCGGTTTTAGAGGCAGATGCTGAGGAACTCCAAAAGGTTGAGGGTATCGGAGAAAACTGCGCGGCGCTTATAAAGCTTGTTCATTTTATATCCGAATATTATCTTAACGAAAAGAGCAAAGATAAAAAGATATATACCAATTTAGACGAAATTTGCGAGATGGTTGCAAATAGATATATAAATATTAAAAAAGAAAAGGTTGCAATAACCTGTTTGGATAACGGTGGCAAGGTTTTAGGCTTTGATTTTATAGGTGAAGGCGATATAGCTTCGGTAGGCGTATCTATTAGAAAGGTAATCGAAATTGTTTTAAAACGCAATGCGGCTTCAATAATACTTTCTCATAATCATCCGGGTGGCACTGCTTTGCCGAGCAAGGAGGATATTGAAGCTACCGAAACGCTTGTTAAAAGCCTTAATGAGCTTGATGTTGGAGTTTTAGACCATATAATTATCGCAGATAACGATTATGTTTCGTTAAGACAAAGCTATCAATACGGAAATATGTTTAAAGAAGTAGAATATTTATAATAATTATAAATTAAGAAATACATACTGTCAAGAAAAACGCGAAAGGGAGGATTATAGTGGATAAGTTTGTTCATTTGCATTTGCATACCGAATATAGCTTGCTTGACGGTTGTTGCCGAATAGAGCAGGTAATAGACCGAGCTTCTGAAATGGGACAGACGGCTATCGCTATGACCGACCACGGCGTTATGTACGGTGCGATAGATTTTTATAAGTATGCCATAAAAAAAGGTATTAAACCTATTATCGGCTGTGAGGTTTATGTTGCGCCCAAGAGCCGATTTGATAAGCAAAAGGGGATAGACGGAAGCTATTATCACCTTAATTTATTATGCGAGAATGATATTGGATATAAAAACCTAATTAAATTAGTTTCATTAGGCTTTACCGAGGGCTTTTATTCCAAGCCTCGTGTTGATAAAGAGCTTTTAGAGAAATACAGTGAGGGCATAATTGCGCTTTCTGCCTGTCTGGCAGGTGAAATTCCAAGAAAGCTTATGGCAGGGGATTTTGATGCAGCGTTAGATACTGCTGTTTGGTATAGAGATACGTTCGGAGAAAATAATTTTTATTTAGAGCTGCAAGACCACGGCATACCTGAGCAAAAAAAGGTTAATTTAGATATTTTAAAGATTTCCGAAAAAACGGGTATTCCTGTTGTTGCAACAAATGATGTTCATTATACTAATGCCGAGGATTATTATATGCATAAGGTTTTGCTATGCATACAAACGGGAAGCAGATTAAGTGATGAAAACTCGCTCGAATTTAAAACCAATGAGTTTTATTTAAAATCGGGCGAAGAGATGGCAAAGCTTTTTGAAAATGTGCCTGAGTCTATCGAAAATACTAAAATTATAGCTGATAGATGCAATGTTAATTTTGAGTTTGGCAAAATAAAACTGCCTCATTTTGAAATCGGCGATAAAGACCATTTCGAATATTTTAAAGATAAATGCTATGAGGGACTTTACAGAATTTACGGCGAAAATCCCGAAAAGTTGGTTTGCGACCGTTTGGATTATGAGCTTTCGGTTATAAATAAAATGGGGTATGTTGATTATTATTTAATAGTTGCAGATTTTGTAAACTATGCGAAGAATAACGGTATCCCCGTAGGTCCGGGGCGTGGCTCGGGTGCGGCATCGCTTGCGGCATACTGTATTGGTATAACCGGAATAGACCCTATAAAATATGACCTTTATTTCGAGCGGTTTTTAAATCCTGAAAGGGTTTCTATGCCCGATTTTGATATAGATTTTTGCTATGTTAATCGTCAAAAGGTTATTGATTATGTTATAAAAAAATACGGTATAGACCATGTTTCTCAAATTGTAACCTTTGGTACTATGGCGGCAAGAGCGTCTATAAGAGATGTTGGTCGAGTTATGGATGTGCCTTATGCTTCTTGTGATAGGGTTGCAAAGCTGATACCGCAGGCTATTGGAATGACTATTGAAAAAGCTCTCGAAATTTCCAATGAGCTTAAAGGACTATACGATAGCGATAGCCAGATAAAAAATCTTATTGATATGGCAATAAAATGCGAGGGTATGCCGAGACATGCCTCAACCCACGCGGCAGGTGTTGTTATATCGGACAAGCCGGTTGATGAATATGTGCCGCTAAGTCTTAACGACGAAGCGGTTGTTACTCAGTATACTATGACCTCTCTTGAAGAGTTAGGTCTGTTAAAGATGGACTTTTTGGGGCTTAGAAACTTAACGGTTATTGAGGATACCCAAAATTATATAAGAAAATCAAATCCTCAGTTTGATATTGAAAAAATACCTCTTGATGATAAAGAGACATATAATATGATGGGAAAGGGACTGACCGACGGTGTTTTCCAATTTGAGTCGGACGGTATGAAAAATGTATTAAGGCAGTTAAGTCCTCAAAGCATAGAGGATTTAACCGCGGTGTTATCTCTTTACCGCCCTGGTCCTATGGATTCAATTCCAACCTATATTCATAACCGCCATAATCCTGAGGATATTAAATATCAAACTCCTCTTTTAAAGCCGATTTTAGATGTAACCTATGGTTGTATCGTTTATCAGGAGCAGGTTATGCAGGTTTGCCGAACCTTAGCGGGTTATTCGCTAGGCCGTGCTGATATTGTTCGCAGAGCAATGGCGAAGAAGAAGCACGATGTTATGAAAAAGGAACGCGAGTTTTTTATATACGGCGAAAAGGATAAAGAGGGAAATGTTATTTGCGAGGGCGCGATAGCTCGCGGTGTTGCTGAGGATGTTGCAGAGCAGATTTTCGATAATATGACCAGTTTCAGCTCTTATGCATTTAATAAGGCTCACGCGGCGGCTTATTCCTTCGTGGCATACAGAACGGCATATTTAAAATGCCATTATATGCCTGAATATTTTGCGGCGCTAATGTCGAGTATGATGGATTCGGCTTCTAAAATCTCGATGTATACCGCAGAATGCCGCAAAAACGGAATAAAGGTTTTGCCTCCGAATGTTAATTTCAGCGGTAGAGATTTTATGCCTGAAAACAGTAATATCCGTTTTGGTTTAATGGCAATTAAAAATCTTGGCGCAGGGCTTATTGACAGACTGATTTCAGAGAGGGAAACGGGTGGAAAATATACCTCGATGTATGATTTTTGTCTTAGAAATTATTCGCGCGAGTTTAACCGTAAGGCATTAGAGGGGCTTATTAAAAGCGGCGCTCTTGATGGCTTAGAGGATAACCGCAGGCAGATGCTTTATAATATTGAGGGAGTTTTAACCGCGGTTGAAAATGAGGTTAAATTTTCTTCAAAGGGTCAGCTTGATTTGTTTGGAGAAATGGGCGAATCAAATGAGTATAAGCCGAAACCTCAGGCTGAAATGAGCGAGGAATTAAAGCTTAGTCTCGAAAAGGAAGCAACAGGGCTTTATCTTTCAGGTCATCCTATGGATAAATATGCGTCTTTTCTCAAAAATGCCAAAATGGATAAGATATCCCATATTTTAGGCGGCAAATATAAGGATGGAAATAGGATAAGCATTGCGGGAATTATAGAAAATTTAAAGGTGCGTCAGCTTAAAAACGGAAATTTATTGGCATCTTTTCAAATTGAGGATATAACCGCAGCTATTTCGGTTACTATGTTTGCTAAAACCTATGCCGAAAATAAGCATTTGTTAGATGGGCAAAGACCTGTTATTCTAACAGGCAGAATTTCCGAAAGGGAAGACCGCGAAACCGAAATTATTGCCGAAAAAATAGATATACTTAATGAGGCTTCGGCTAAACCGAAAGAGAAAAAGTTCGAAAAAGGTTTATATCTTAAAATTGATAGCTTACAGGATATTAAGTTTTCTGAGGTTAAAAATATACTTAAAGAGTATAGCGGAGATATACCTGTTTTTATCTATTGCCTTGATACAAAACGCAAGTTAGAGGCTTCAAGGGAGCTTAGAATAAGTGAAAAGGTTGATTTGTTTAATAAGCTTTCGGAAGTTTTAGGCTCTGATAATGTGAAATTTATAAAATAATCAAATTTTTTGTTGAAAAATCTTAGAATTTAGAGTATACTAAACTCTAAGGCGAAAAAGGAGACTTATGTATATGAAAACTATTGGCGTATTAACTAGCGGAGGAGACGCTCCCGGTATGAATGCTGCTGTTCGCGCCGTTGTTAGAACAGCTATTGATTGCGGAATGACCGTTAAGGGTATCCGCAGAGGTTATAATGGTTTAATTGAGGGCGATATTTTTGATTTGGATGTTCGCTCTGTTTCTGATTTAATTCATAGAGGCGGTACTGTGCTTTATACCGCAAGAAGTCCTTTATTTAAAACCGAAGAGGGTATGCAGGCAGCTATTGAAAACTGCAAAAAGCACGGTATTGAGGGAATCGTTGTAATCGGTGGAGACGGTTCTTATCGCGGCGCTCGCGATTTATCTCTTAGAGGTATTCCTTGCGTTGGCGTTCCGGGTACTATTGATAACGATATTTCTTCTACTGAGTATACAATCGGTTTTGATACCGCTATGAATACTGCTATGGAAATGGTTGATAAAATCCGTGATACAGCTCAGTCTCACGACCGTTGCAGTGTTGTTGAGGTTATGGGCAGAAGAGCAGGCTTTTTAGCTCTTCAATGCGGTATTGCTGTTGGTGCAACCTCTATATTGGTTCCTGAGGAAGAATATCCGATTGAAAAGGTTATTGAGAAAATCAGAAAATCTCAGGCAACAGGTAAAAAGCATTTTATTATTGTTGTTGCAGAGGGTGTTGGCGGAGTTGAAGATATCGCTAAGCAGATTGAGGAAGCTACCGGTATTGAAACCAGAGCAACAATTTTAGGTCATGTTCAGCGTGGCGGCAGACCCACTGTTCGCGACCGCGTTTATGCAACCCGTTTCGGCTATGCCGCAGTTCAGCTTTTAAACAAGGGGATCGGCAATCGCGTTGTTGGTATGAATCACGGTCAGATTGTTGATTACGATATTTACGAAGCACTTAATATGAAAAAGCCTTTTGATACTGATATGTTCGAGGTTGCAAATACAACATCTATTTAATATTTAAAAGGGCTGTTTTAACAGTCCTTTTTCTTTTAAGAGGTGAAAAAATGTCAGATTTAAAATGTATGCTTGGTATGAGCGGAGGGGTTGATTCCTCTGTTTCTGCCGACCTTTTGATAAACGAAGGGTTTTCCGTTGCGGGTGTAACATTATCTTTATGCGAAAATGATGAACGAAATATATCTGATGCAAAATCGGTTTGCGAGAGGCTTGGCATTAAGCATTTTTCTTTTGATTTAAAGAATGATTTCAAAAGATATGTTATAGATAGCTTTGCAAACAGTTATATAATCGGCGAAACCCCTAATCCTTGCCTTGAATGTAATAAGCGTATTAAATTTGGCAAAATGATAGAAATAGCTCTGGAAAACGGATACGAAAAAATAGCAACAGGGCATTATGCGAGGATTAAAAAACGAGAGGACGGCAGATACCTTCTTTTCAAAGCTAAGGATTTATCAAAAGACCAGTCCTATGTTTTATATATGTTAAATCAATATCAGCTTTCAAAAACATTATTGCCTCTTGGAGAGTTAACAAAAGCTGAGGTTAGAGAAATCGCGGCAGAGAAAGGTTTTGTTAATGCCGATAGACCTGATAGTCAGGATATATGCTTTGTGCCTGACGGGGAGTATGCTGATTTTATTGAAAGCAAAACGGGTTTTAAATCGCAAGAGGGTGAATATACCGATATAAACGGCAAGGTTTTAGGAAAGCATAAGGGTATTATAAATTATACCTTAGGTCAAAGAAAAGGGCTTGGCATTGCCCTTGGCAAGCCTGCCTTTGTTATAGATAAAAATGCTGATACAAACAGGGTTATTTTGGGCGACGAGGAATATTTATTTAAAACCAGAGTTGTAGTAGATAATGTAAACTTTATTCCGTTTGATAAATTAGAAAACGAAATGAGGGTTACCGCAAAGCTTAGATACCGCCATAATGCAGAGGAAGCTATTTTGCGACCGATTGACGAAAATACGGTTATACTTGAATTTGCAAAACCGCAAAGGGCGGCAAGTCCCGGTCAAGCGGCAGTATTTTATGACGGAGATATGGTTATAGGCGGCGGGAAAATAGTAAGAGCAGAATAGAGGTTAAGTTATGGAAAAAAGAATAGAAAAGGTTATTAAAAATCTTCAAAACAATAATATAAATGTTGTTTTTGCAGAAAACACCGAAAAGGTTAGAGAGGCAGTTAAAGATATGCTTTTTGAGGGGGCGGATATTTTATCGGGCGGCTCGGTATCTTTGGTGGAAAGTGGAGTTTTCGATGTAATAACTTCAAGTGAATATAACTATTATGATAGAAACAAAGCAGGGCTATCAGAGAAAGAAAAAAACGATATTTTCAAAAAGGTTATCGGTTGCGATTTCTATTTTTGCTCGGCAAATGCTCTAACCGAAAACGGCGAGCTTATTAATGTTGACGGTTTTTCAAACCGTATTTCAGCTATATCCTTTGGGCCCAAAAAGGTTGTTATGGTTGTTGGGTTGAATAAACTTGTTAAGGATATAGATGAGGGTTTTTTAAGGGTTAAGAAAATAGCCGCTCCTAAAAATGCAATGAGACTTAATAGAGAAACCCCTTGTGCCAAACTCGGTCATTGCGTATGCCTTGAAAAAACTGATACCCCTCAGATTACCGATGGCTGCAATTCGGAGCACAGAATTTGCAGAAATTATATTATAAACTCTAAGCAAATGATTAAAGACAGAATAACTGTTATATTGTGTGCCGAAAATTTGGGTTATTAAATTTAATAATAAAACATAAAAATTAAGTGTAACTGCAAAGTTGCGCTTAATTTTTTTGATTATAGGGGATGTGTTTATTGAAAAAGCTAATTGCTATGGCGGTAATTTTAGGTTTATGCTTTAATATGGCAGTTTCAGCTAAAACTGTTTCGAGTGAGAGCGATATTTCGGATATAAATGAGCCATTATCTACTTCGGTTTCAAGCTCGGCGATAGGGCAAAAGCTTGATATTAAAGCAAAATCGGTAATCTTAATGGAGCCAAACACCAAAAAAATACTTTACGAGGATAATGCCGACGAAAAGCTTTCTCCTGCTTCTATCACTAAAATTATGTCGCTTCTTCTTGTTATGGAGGCGATAGATAGGGGAGAGTTCGATTTGGAAACGGTTGTAACTGCCAGTAAACACGCTTGCAGTATGGGCGGTTCTCAAATCTGGCTTGAAGAAAACGAAAGTATGACGGTGGACGATTTGCTTAAAGCCACGGTTATAGCCTCTGCTAATGATGCTTGCGTTTGTTTGGGCGAATTTATCGCGGGAAGCGAGGAGGGCTTTGTTGCCCTTATGAATGAAAGGGCAAAAGAGCTCGGTATGAATAATACAACCTTTAAAAATTGCACAGGTCTTGATGCTGAGGGGCATTTAACCTCGGCTTACGATGTTGCGGTTATGTCGAGTGAGCTTATAAAACACGATTTGATAAAAAATTATTCAACCGTTTGGATGGATAGTCTAAGAAACGGAGAATCTGAGCTTGTAAATACGAATAAATTAGTGCGTTTTTATAAGGGAACAACCGGTCTTAAAACGGGTACAACCTCGATAGCAAAATACTGTCTTTCGGCAACCGCCGAGCGTGATAACTTAGAGCTTGTTGCGGTTGTTATGGCGGGCGAGACCAGTAATGACAGATTCGAGGGCGCTAAAAAGCTTCTGGATTACGGTTTTGCAAATTATAGCTTTGAAAAGATAGAGGCAAAGCTTGATAAAAATTCAATCCCGATAGAAAAAGGTGTTAAAAAGGAAATTGAAATTAAAGCTGAGGAGGCTTTGAATTTATTATTGCCTAAAATAAATAAAGCGGATATAAAACAGGTGGTTGAAATTAAAGAGAATATAACCGCACCCGTGAAAAAAGGAGATATATTGGGAACAGTTAAAATTTATTCGGGTGAAACCGAGGTCGGAAGCATTAAAATTGTCGCAAATGAAACGGTGAAAAAGCTGGATTTAGCTCAAATTATCCGCTTTATTGTAAACGGAATATTTAAATTATAAAAACTTTTAATGAATATGCATATTTATGCTTGAAATATCAAAGATTTTATTGTAAAATAATAACAGAAGAAAATTACGGAGGAAATCAAATGGCAATCAGTTTTAATTATAATTATGCAAAGGAATATATCCGTGAAAACGATATTAAAGGCTTAGAGTCTCAGGTGGCTTTGGCTCATAATATGGTAAACTGCAAAAACGGTCTCGGAAATGATTTTTTAGGTTGGGTTGATTTGCCGTCAAATTACGATAAAGAAGAGTTTGACCGCATTAAAAAAGCCGCTCAAAAAATTCAAAACGATACCGATATTTTAATAGTTATAGGTATTGGCGGTTCTTATTTGGGCGCTCGCGCCGCTATTGAATTCTTAAAGGGACCTTATTATAACTCTTTAAGAGATAATGCTCCTGAAATTTATTTTGCAGGAAACAGTATCAGCGGTTCTTATTTGGCAGATGTTTTAAAGCTCTGCGAGGGCAAACGAGTATCTGTTAATATTATTTCAAAATCAGGAACAACAACCGAACCTGCCGTTGCTTTCAGAGTATTCAGAAAGTATTTGGAAGAAAAGTATGGTGAGGAAGAGGCTGCAAAGAGAATTTACTGTACAACTGATAAAGCAAGAGGAACCTTAAAGCAATTAGCTGATGAAAAGGGTTATGAGTGCTTTGTAGTTCCGGATGATGTTGGCGGAAGATTTTCTGTTTTAACCGCAGTAGGTCTGCTTCCAATCGCTGCCGCAGGCGCTGATATTGATAAATTAATGCAAGGCGCAGAAAAAGCTAGCATTAAGTATAACAATCCCAATATTTGCGAAAACGATTGCTATTTATATGCAGCTTTAAGAAATGCTTTCTATCGCAAGGGTAAATCGGTTGAGCTTTTAGTTTCTTACGAACCCAGATTTACTATGATGGCAGAATGGTTTAAGCAATTATTCGGTGAGAGCGAGGGTAAGGATAATAAGGGCTTGTTCCCGGCATCTGTTATCTTCTCAACCGATTTGCATTCAATGGGTCAGTTTGTTCAGGACGGTAGCCGTTTAATGTTTGAAACTGTTGTTACCTTCTCTGAAACTGATAAAGATATTGTTATCGAAAAAGAAGATAATGACGGTGACGGTTTGAATTTCCTTTCAGGCAAAACCTTGTCTTTTGTTAACCAAAAGGCATTTGAGGGAACCGTTTTAGCTCATAATGACGGTGGCGTTCCTAATTTGGTTATTAATGTTGATAAGCCTGATGAGGAAAACCTCGGCGAGCTTATTTACTTCTTTGAAAAAGCTTGTGCTATTTCGGGTTATATGCTAGGTGTTAATCCTTTTGATCAACCCGGTGTTGAGAGCTATAAAAAGAATATGTTTGCTTTGCTTGGCAAACCCGGTTTTGAAGCTCAAAAGGCTGAGCTCGAAGCTCGTTTAGGAAGATAAATTAAAAAACAACTGCCAATTAGCAGTTAATTATAAAAGGAGTGGTAAAAATGATTAAAATCATTATCGGAAAAAAAGGTTCAGGAAAGACTAAGAAGTTAGTAGATTTAGTAAATGCTGCTGCTAACGAAAGCTTAGGAAATGTTGTCTGCATAGAAAAGGGAGACACCTTAACCTATTCTGTTACACATAAGGCTCGTCTTATTGATGCCGATGCTTACGGCATTAAAGGTTATGGCGAATATTACGGTATGATTAGCGGCATTAAGTCCGGAAATCACGATGTAACTCATATTTTCGGCGATGCAACCTTGCGTATCGGAACTCGCGATTATGAAGAGCTTATTGCTTTCTTTGAGAGAGTTTCTAAGATTGAAGATATTGAGTTCTTGTTCACTGTTTCTGCCGATAAGGCCGATCTTCCCGAGAAGCTTTTCGAAATTGCTGAAATTGTATAATATTTAAGTTTAACTAAAAGCCGAGCTGTTTTCAGCTCGGCTTTGTTGTTAGTTACAACCAAAATTTTCGACAAAAAGGGTTCTTTTTTTTAGTTGACAATATTAGCGAAAGTGATTATAATTAATATAATTTATACAAATTTTTTCGAGTGAAAAGGAGTAGAGAATATGGCTTATTATTTTAATGAAACTTCCCATACTTTTAATGAGTATTTATTGGTTCCGGGTTATTCTTCTTCTGAATGTGTTCCGGCTAATGTTAGCCTAAAAACCCCGCTTGTTAAATTCAAGCGCGGAGAAGAACCGGCTATATCTATGAACATCCCGATGACCTCTGCTATTATGCAGTCGGTTTCAGGCGAGAGACTAGCCGTTGCATTAGCTCGCGAGGGCGGAGTTTCCTTTATATACGGTTCTCAGTCTATTGAGGATGAGGCGGCTATGGTTGCCCGCGCTAAGTCTTATAAGGCGGGATTTGTTGTAAGCGCATCTAATGTAACTCCTGATAACACTTTGGCAGATATATTGGAATTAAAGGCTAAAAACGGCTTTTCAACCGTTGCCGTAACGTCTGACGGAACTTCAAACGGCAAGCTTTTAGGTATTGTAACAGGTAGAGATTATCGTGTTAGCCGTATGTCAACCGATATTAAGGTTAGCGAGTTTATGACCAAGCGTGAAAATCTAATCGTTGCCGACGAAACAACAACTTTAAAACAAGCAAACGATATTATTTGGGATAATAAGCTAAATTCTTTACCTATCGTTGATAAAGAGGGCAACTTGCTTTATTTCGTATTCCGTAAGGACTATGATGCTCATAAGGAAAACCCAAATGAGCTTTTGGATAAAGATAAGCGTTATATTGTTGGCGCAGGTATTAACACTCGCGACTATGAAGATAGAGTTCCTGCATTAATCGAGGCAGGCGCAGATGTGCTTTGTATAGACTCTTCTGAGGGATTTAGCGAATGGCAGTCAAGAACTATCGCGTTTATCCGCGAAAAGTATGGCGATACTGTTAAGGTTGGCGCCGGTAATGTTGTTGACCGAGATGGCTTTAATTTCTTGGCAGATGCAGGTGCAGACTTTATTAAGGTTGGTATCGGCGGCGGCTCTATTTGTATCACCCGCGAAACCAAGGGTATCGGTAGAGGTCAGGCAACCGCGTTAATCGAGGTTTGCAAGGCTCGTGATGAATACTTTGAAAAGAACGGCGTTTATATTCCGATTTGTTCTGATGGCGGTATTGTTCACGACCATCATATCACCTTAGCACTTGCTATGGGTGCTGATTTTATGATGTTAGGCAGATATTTTGCCCGTTTCGACGAAAGTCCGACTAATAAAATCGCTATCAACGGAAATTATTATAAGGAATACTGGGGCGAGGGCTCTAACCGTGCTAGAAACTGGCAGCGTTATGACCTTGGCGGTGATAAGAAGTTATCCTTTGAAGAGGGTGTTGACTCTTATGTTCCTTATGCTGGCACTCTTAAAGATAATGTTAACCTTTCTTTAAGCAAGGTTAAATCTACTATGTGTAACTGCGGAGCATTAACCATTGCAGAGCTTAAAGAAAAAGCTAAGCTTACTCTTGTTTCTGCAACAAGTATTATCGAGGGCGGAGCTCACGATGTTATCCAAAAAGACCCCGCAACAGCTATTATAAAATAAAGTTTAAATAAAAATGGCGTACAGTTTTAAAACTGTCCGCCTTAATTTTATCTAGCCTTTTTTCTTTTTAATTTCTTTAATTTTAATTTAATGGTTTTGGGTAAGCTTTTTAGTTTGCGTATAGCATAGGGTAATTGTTTAATATATTTAATTAGCAGCTTAAATTTAGCTATAAGGTCATATTTTTTATGAACGAAAAGCACGGTTAACACTATTAACACTATTAAAACAAAGGTGCTTTTTTCAATCGGAACATCTTTTCCAATCAGTATCTTATGGGGTTTAAAGGTATGATTGATAATGGTTGGATAGTCGTTCGCGAGAGGTATGCTTCCAAGCATTAAACCGCTTAAAACGGTATAAACAAAGCGAGCGGTTATGGTTGTTATAATTGAATTTGAGTATTCAAGCAGGAAGCATAATAAAACATTAAAGAGGATAATATTTGCAATATAGTTTTTGCTTTCAGAGAATATTGCGAAGTTAAAGGATAAATATAATAAGGTTGTAACAACTGTTGCGAATATAAATCCATAAAACTTTTTATAAAGAACGAATAAATAGCCTCTGAATAAAGCTTCGGCAAAAATAGCGTTTGCAAGCAAACCTAAAATCCAATAAATTAAATGCTCAGTTTTAATAAAGCTTATGAAACTGAAATGCTTTGTTGCCGCAGTTACCGCCAGAAATACAACAGGAATAGCAGAGCCTGTAATAAGTCCCCAAAGCAAAGATTTTGGAATGTTCCTTTCTGTGGGAAGTTTAAGTTTCTTTCGCTCTATAACTAAAATAAACAAAAGAGTTAAAATAAGAACAATGCCGAGAGGCAAGCATTCCTCTATAAGCTTTTGCAAAGCGGGGTTTTTGTTTTGAACCTCAGGCAAAAGGGTTATAAGAATTACCGCAAGGTCGAAAAAGAAAAGGGTTTTAAAAATATTGATAATTAAATTTTTCACTCTAAATCTCCTAAAATACAGGAATATATAGTAATTATATAACAAATTCAAGTATATAGCAATAGCTTTATTCTTAAATTACCATTAATTTCTTCGAAATATTTTTTTAATTGGTATTAATATTAATTATTAGTTAAAATAAAGCTTTTAAATAACTTGACATATTAAACTAAAAATAATATAATATATTTTATATGATTATATCTTTATTAGAATTATAAAAAAGAAAGCAGGGTTTTTTTATGGCGAAAACTATTAAAATTACCGATGACGGACTCAAAAAACTCCAGGAGGAGTTAGAAATTCTAAAAACAGAGGGTAGAGCAGATATTGCTGAAAAAATTAAGGTTGCCAGAGGATACGGAGACCTTTCTGAAAACAGTGAATATGATGAAGCTAAAAACGAGCAGGCTAAAATTGAAGCCCGTATCGTTGAAATTGAAGCAATGCTCAAAAATGTTGAGATTATCGAAGATGTTAAGGGTAAAGCTAAATCGGTAATTATCGGTGTTAAGGTTAAGGTTTTGGATGAGGAATACGGCGATGAAAGTGTTTATCGTGTTGTTGGCTCTACCGAGGCAGACCCCCGTTCCGGTAAAATTTCGGATGAATCTCCGGTTGGTAAAGCCCTTTTGGGTAAAAAAATCGGCGACGTGGTTATAGTTGAAGCGCCCGGCGGCGAATTTAAGCTTAAAATCTTAGAAATAACAAAATAATTCTATTATTGGATGGAGATAGCTATGGCAGAGAATAATGCTAATAATGCTAATGCAAAAGAGCAGGATTTAAACGAAATATTAAGATTAAGAAGAGAAAAGCTTGCCAATATGAAAGCGGCTGGTAATGACCCTTTTGCTATAACAAAGTTCGATTTCGATAGCAATTCAACCGAAATCAAGGAGAACTTTGAAGAGTTTGAGGGAAAAACGGTTAAAATTGCGGGAAGAATTATGGCTCGCAGAATTATGGGTAAAGCAAGCTTTGTTGGTATTGCGGATAGCACCGGTAAAATTCAGCTTTATGTTCGCCGAGATGATGTTGGCGAGGATGTTTATGCTGCATTTAAGAAATGGGATATCGGCGATATTATCGGTGTAGAGGGTTTGGTTTTCAAAACTCAAACAGGCGAAATCTCGGTTCACGCTAATAAAATCACCCTCCTTTCAAAGTCTTTAATTCCGCTTCCTGAAAAGTTCCACGGTTTAACAAATAATGATTTGCGCTTTCGTCAAAGATATGTTGATTTAATTATGAATCCAAATGTTAAGCGCAATTTCAAAATCCGCTCTCAGTTTATTAAATATATGCGTTCATATCTTGATAATATGGATTATATCGAGGTTGAAACTCCTGTACTTAATACTATCGTTGGCGGTGCAGCCGCAAGACCGTTCATAACCCACCATAATACTTTAAATATACCTATGTATATGCGTATCGCAACCGAGCTTCCTTTGAAGCGTCTTATCGTTGGCGGTATGGATAGAGTTTATGAAATAGGCAGAATTTTCAGAAATGAGGGTATGGACCCTAAGCATAACCCTGAGTTTACAACGGTTGAATTATATCAAGCTTATGCCGATTTCCATGATATGATGGATATTGCTGAGGGTATTATTTCAGGTGCGGCTAAGGAAATTTTAGGCACTTATGAGGTAGAATGGTTAGGCGAGAAAATCGACCTTACTCCCGGTTGGCGCAGACTAACTATGGTTGATGCTGTTAAGGAGTATGCAGGTGTTGATTTCTCTGCTATAACTGATGATGCTGAGGCAGTTAAAGCCGCCGAGGCTATCGGTGTTGAGCTTGCTGAAACCGCCGATAAAACCTGGGGCAACGCTCTTTATGCTTGTTTCGACCAAAGAGTTGAGGAAAAGCTTATTCAGCCAACATTTATAACAATGTATCCTGTTGAGGTTTCTCCTTTAACTAAGGCATCTCCTGAGGACCAGCGTTTAACCGAGCGCTTTGAGTTGTTTGTTTGCCATAGTGAGCTTGCTAATGCTTATTCTGAGCTTAACGACCCGATTGTTCAGCGCGAGCGTTTTGAGAAGCAATTAGAGCTTCGCGAGCGCGGAGATGATGAGGCTGAGATGCTTGATGAAGATTTCTTAACCGCTATGGAATACGGTATGCCTCCAACAGGCGGTATGGGTATCGGTATTGATAGAGCAGTAATGCTTTTAACTAATTCGGATACTATCCGCGAGGTTATCTTGTTTCCGACTATGAAACCGTTGGATTAAATATAATTTTACAAATTAAAGTCCTGCATATCTTGCGATATGCAGGATTTTTTTGCATTATAGAATTATTTGTTTTTTAAAACAGATTTTGTGGTTTTAATTACTTCGGCAATAGATTTTAATTCTTCAGGAGAACAATCGGAAAGAATATCATCTATCATTTTTATTGATATATGAGTGCTTTTAATTAAACTGCCGTATGCAATTTCATCAAGTGTAACACCAAGTGCATTTGCAATATTAACAAGTGTAGGTAAGCTGAGTTTAGTAGCGGCGCGTTCTATATGCGAAATGTTGGATGGTTCTATACCGGATTTTTCGGCTAGTTTAGCTTGCGTCCAACCTTTTGCTGTACGAATTTCTTTTATACGATTACCAATAGAAATATAATCAATATTCATAGATAATATACACCTCGTAAATTTCATTAATATTATTGTATATCCTATTAGGATGTGTTAAAATAACATAGATATCCTAATAGGATACATAATAATATTTATTTGATGAATTACGTATGAGGTGAGAATGTTGATAGCAAATACTTGTTGTTTTATCGGTCATAGAAAAATAAATGAAACAGAAGAATTAAAGTTAAAGCTTTACGAAATAATCGAAAATTTAGTTATAAATGAAAATGTTGATACATTTCTTTTTGGAAGTAAAAGCCGTTTTGACGACCTTTGCCTAGAAACAGTAACAAAAATTAAAGGAAAATACCCTCACATAAAACGAGTTTATGTGAGGGCGGAATATGAGAATATAAGCGAGCATTATGAAAATTATCTTTTAAAAAGCTATGAGGAAACCTATTATCCCGAAAAAATTAAAAATTCAGGCAGAGCGGTTTATGTTGAACGCAATTTTGAAATGATAAACAAAAGCCAAATTTGTATCGTTTATTATGAAGAACAATGCGCGCCCAAAAACCGCAAAAGCGGAACAAAAATAGCATTAGATTATGCTATAAAACAAGGAAAACGAATCATTAACTTTCCAATGTGAATTTAATTCGTAGGGGCGATTATTAATCGCCCGAAAATGCGAAATTCTAACGGGAGGCAATTTGCCTCCCGTACATATAAAACAACAGTTTATATTTTAAAGTATTTCTATAACTTTATAGCCGTTATCGGTGATAAGCTTGGTGATAACCTCGTCTGCAATCGGGGAGCTCATAGTTATAACGGCAGTGCCTTCGCTATGGCTTACAACAGCCGACGAAACACCCTCTAATTCTTCGAGCAGAGTTTTTACTCTTGCTTCGCAATGAGGACACATCATACCTTCAATTTTTATTGTTTTTTCCATTGTTTTTTCCTCTTTTCTTTGAACATTTTTTATTTTTTTATCCTTTTTGTTTGAGTGAATGTTATATAAATTAAGTCTGAGCGCGTTGGTAACCACGCAAAAACTTGAAAGGCTCATTGCAGCCGCGGCAAGCATAGGGTTAAGCGTTAATCCAACCCAAGCAAATGCGCCGGCAGCAACGGGAATACATATTGCATTATAAATAAATGCCCAAAATAGATTTTGGTGTATCACTCGCAGTGTTGCGCGGCTTAAACGAATTGCCGCAGGCACATCAGAAAGTTTACTGTTAACAAGAACAATATCTGCCGCATCAATGGCAACATCAGTTCCTGCACCGATTGCTATACCGATATCTGCTCGGGTTAATGCGGGGGCATCGTTGATACCGTCTCCAACCATAGCCACTCTGCCGTATTTCTGCAAGCTGCGGATGATAGCCTCTTTTCCGTCGGGCTTAACTTCGGCAATAACCTCGCTAACTCCAACTTGCTTTCCAATGGCATTTGCGGTTATTTTATTGTCTCCCGTTAGCATAACAACCCGTATACCCATATTTTTAAGTTCTGTAATCGACTTTGCGCTATCTTCCTTTATCTTATCCGCAACGGCTATAATACCCAGAACAGTTTTGCCTTTTGCAAAGAAGATAGCAGTTTTTCCTTTAAGCGCTAACTTGCTTGAATTTTCAAGTAAATCGTTTGGTATGGTTGCATGCAGGCTTATAAAATCGGCATTACCGCCAAAACAAGCTTCGTTATTTATTTTAGCCGAAAGACCACCGCCTGAAAAAATTTCAAAATCGGTTGTTTCTAAGGGATTTAGTCTTAACTCTTTACCAAATTTAACGATTGCCTTAGCTATCGGGTGCTCGCTTTTTATTTCGAGACTGTAAGCTATTTGAATTAAATCGTCATTACCTATAACATCTGTTACCTCAGGCTCGCCTTTGGTAATCGTTCCGGTTTTATCAAGGGCAACAATTTTGGTTTTTCCGGTTATTTCAAGCGAGGTTGCAGTTTTAAACAAAATTGCATTTTTAGCTCCCTTTCCGTTACCAACCATAATGGCAACAGGAGTAGCAAGTCCGAGCGCGCAGGGGCAACTTATAACAAGCACCGAAACAGCCCGCGTTAATGCAAATCCAACCGTTTCACCAAGAATTAACCATAATATTAAAACGGCAAAAGCTATCGCTATTACAATAGGCACAAAAATACCTGAAACCTTATCGGCAACCTTTGAAATGGGGGCTTTGGTTGCCGAGGCGTCACTTACCATTTTAATTATTTGCGATATGGTAGTATCCTCGCCAACACGAGTTGCCTTGCATTTTAAATATCCCGAGCGGTTAATTGTGGCACCGCTTATAGTATCGCCAACCGATTTGTCTATCGGGATACTTTCACCGGTGAGAGCAGATTCGTCAACCGCGCTATGTCCTTCAATTATAACACCGTCAACGGGGATACTATCTCCCGCACGCACCACAAAAATATCACCCTTGCGAAGCTCTTCAACAGGAATATTCACTTCGGTTTTATTTCGGATAACATTTGCGGTTTTTGGGGTGAGATTTAAAAGGCTTTTAAGGGCATTGGTTGTTTTACCTTTTGAACGGGCTTCAAGCATTTTGCCGAGGGTGATAAGAACTAATATCATTGCCGCAGATTCGAAATAAAGCTCGTGAAGAAAATTATCAGGTCTTGCTATTAAAAGATAAACACTATATATAAAAGAGGCGGCAGAGCCTAATGAAACCAATGTATCCATATTAGGAGAACGGTGAATTAAACCTTTAAAACCGTTCTTGAAGAATTTATAGTTGATAACCATTATGGCAAGCGATAAAATCATCTGCAAAACGCCAATGACAATAGGGTTTTCTATAAAAAACTCAGGCAAAGGAAAGCCCCACATTATATGTCCCATTGAAAAATACATAAGTATCAGCAAAACCGATAGGGAAAAAACGAGTCTTTTAAAAAGCAGAGGGGTATCTTTATCGGCTAAGGCGTCTAAGCTGGTTGCTTTCTTGCCTGATTCCTTTTGAGAAATACCGTATCCGGCTTTTTCAACGGCGGATATAATTGCTTCATCACTTGCAATTCCCTCAACGCTCATTGAGTTAGTTAACAGACTTACCGAACAATCAGTAACACCCTCAACGCTTAAAACCGCTTTTTCCACCCTGGCGGCACAAGCCGCACAGTTCATTCCGTTTATGCTATATTGTTTCATTAAAAACAGGCTTTTCCTTTCTTTCAGATTTAGGTTTTATAATATTATACCATAAAAACAAGATTTTTTCAACGAAGATAAAAAATCCGAGCAAAGCATTAGCAAGGCTCGGATAAGCTTGTATTTAATTGCTGATTGGATTTTTAGCAAACAGTTTTTTAAGCAGTTCGCTTAAAGGAACTATAAGCAAGCCTGCGCAAAAATTTCCAACCGCGTGCACCGCGTCAAAGGGCAATCCTGCTATAATCCAAGCTATTGTCTGCTTGAAATTAAAGCCAAAAAATAATGCCTGAGTTGGAGCATAAAGTATACCAAAAGCAAGTCCGTGCAAACCGCAAATTACAGGGTAAATGACAAATGCTAATTTTTTAGGCATATTTTTGGGTAACAGCATAGTAATTCCCCAAAGAACAGTCCAAATATAGAGATACGGAATCCACCACATTGTAAAACCCGAATATAATGCGGTAATTAATACACAGAGATAAATTGGTATTAAGGCTTTTTTGCGAAAGACAAGAGTAAAAACCATTGTAAACATTCCGAGCAGGTGAATGTTTGGTAAAAACTCCATAATAACCTTTGAGCAGAACATTACCGTGCCAAGCATGGCAAACACGACCATTTCCTGAACGCTCAAAAATTTTTTCTTTCGGTTTGTTGGTTTATTCCTTGGTGTATACAAGCTGATAGATTACATCCTCTGCAATTTCGGTGGTATCCACGCCTGAGGTTGCATATTCGCCGTCTACATAGAAAGCCCAATAGCTTTTATCTATATCGTAATCGGCGGTTATACCGTTTACAACCTTTATATAAAGACCAAATTCGCCGTCTTCACCCTCAATTAGCTTATGTTCTGAAAGAGCGGCACCAACGGTTTTTTTATCAGTGTTAATGGTGAATTTAACCGTTTTTTCTTCTGCTTTAACTTCAACTAAGGCGGTTTTTTCGCCTTTGCCAAATTCGGTATCCTCTAAATATGTGGCTTTTTCCCATAAACCTGTTTTGGTCTCTGTATTGCCACCGCAGGAGGCAAGGCTGAATATACAGATAATAATTAGTGCGACTGAGATAGTAGATTTAATTGCTTTTTTCATTTTTAAAATCCTTTCTTTTTTTACAAAAGAAAATAAAAGTACCCTTCTTTAAGGGTACTATGAGCAAAGCCGATATCCTGCCATACCGAAAAAAGCCAGAAAAAATCCGACCTATCTTTACGCATCTCCCCAATTCGCCCAAGAGACTTTTATGCGGCACAGACCGATAAGCATTCCGACTTGACTTGAAAACCAAGAGTTACGGTAATGGCTGTTGCTGCGGATTTTCACCGCGATTTCCTTATCCCCGAACAATACTGTCTCGCAGTATGCCCGACAACAAATGCAACGCATTTGATGGCCTGAGTTTATTCTTTTGTTACTTAATAAGTATATCATATCTGAATTTTAATTTCAATATAAAAAACAAGGTATTGCTTTTTATAAAAGGTTTTGTTAAAATGAATTTGGGAAATTTTTGTTGGAGGAAGTTATGAAAGCGATAATTGGCGGAAAAATTATTTTAAAAGATAAAATTTTAGAAAATTATGCGATAATTTTTTCAAACGTTATTGAGGATATTCTGTCTTGCGATAAAATTCCTGAGGGTATAGAAATTATTGATGCCAAAGGCGGATATATTTCTCCCGGACTTATTGATATACATATTCACGGATATTTAGGTAAGGATGTTTGCGATGGGGAAGAAGAAAGCATTAAAACAATAGCTTGCGGACTTCTCAAAAACGGTGTTACAGGCTTTTTGCCGACTACTATGACGGTCGATATGTCGGTTATTAAAAAAGCCCTCCAAATTTGCCGAGATTTAAAGGAAGAGAGCAAAAGCTGGCAAGGAAGTCAGATTTTCGGTTGTCATGCAGAGGGACCTTTTATAAGTGAAAGTAAAAAAGGCGCGCAAGACCCTAAATATATTTTAAAGCCGAATGCTAAATTTGTTAAAGAGTATGCCGATATTATTAAGATAATAACCTTAGCTCCCGAAACTGATACAGATAATTTCGCGGTTATAAGAGAAATAAGCGAAGATACCAATGTGGTTGTTTCTATGGGGCATACAGAGGCCGATTATGATACTGCTATGAAAAGTGTTAAGGCGGGTGTAAAACATGTTACACACCTATTTAACGCGATGACACCGTTATCTCATAGAGCGCCCGGTGTTGTAACTGCGGCATTAAATTCGGATGTTAGCTGCGAGCTTATTGTCGATACATTTCATGTTGATACTGCTTTTTATGATATACTATGGAAGTTAAAGGGCAGAAAGCTTTGTTTTATAACCGATTGCTTGTCGGCAGGCGGTTTGCCATACGGTGAATACACCTTAGGCGGCGCTAAAATTATTTATAAAGATAATGTTTGTTTCTTGGAGGACGGAACGGTTGCAGGTAGTGTTTTAGCTCTTAATAAGGGTGTTTGGAATGTATATAAAAATTCTTCTATTCCTCTTTTTGAATGTGTTAACGCGGCATCCTTAAACCCTGCAACAACTATTGGTCTTTCTGATAAAAAAGGTTCTATTGAGATAGGCAAGGATGCGGACATAATTATTACCGATAATGAGTTTAATGTTTTAAAAACTATTATCGGCGGAGAAATTAAATATAAAGTTTAAAATTAAGGTGAAAGAAATGGATTATAATAATATAGTTAAGCAGTTTAATATACCGGAGGAAATATTGGATATTTCTAAGTATGGAAACGGGCATATAAATGATACGCTCTTGATTAATACAGATTCGGGGAAAAGATATATTTTGCAAAAAATAAACCGAAATGTTTTTAAAGAGCCTGAAAAAGTAATGGAAAATATTATTGCTGTAACCGAATATCTTAAACCTCGCCTGTCGGGTAAGGTTCAAACATTAAATTTAATCCCTTGCAAAAATGGTGAAAAGTATACTTCGGATGAGAATAACGATTTATGGCGTATGTATGATTTTGTTGAAAACGGTGTATCTCTCGAATTGCCTGAGAATGAGAACGATTTTTATCAAAGTGCGGTAGGTTTCGGTAATTTTCAAAGTATGCTTAAAGATTATCCTGCTGATACTCTTTATGAAACAATACCAAATTTTCATAACACACCTGAAAGATATAAAGCTTTTTTAGAGGCGGTTGAAAAAGACCCTCTCGGCAGAGTTCAAACCGCGCTAGAAGAAATTGCTTTTGTTAACGAGCGCAAGGAATTTTATAGTATTCTTGAAGATAATTATAAAATGGGCAAGCTTCCTTTAAAGGTTACCCATAATGATACTAAGCTTAATAATGTTATGTTGGATGCCGAAACAAGAGAGCCTATATGTGTAATGGACCTGGATACAATTATGCCGGGATATTCGGTAAATGATTTCGGTGATTCTATTCGTTTTGGAGCCTCAACTGCGGCTGAGGATGAAAAAGACTTAAATAAAGTGCATTTTGATATAGAACTCTTTAAAATTTACACAAAAGGTTTTCTATTCGGTTGCAACGGCACGCTTACTGACTGTGAATTAGAACTTTTGCCTGTTGGCGCTAAGATGATGACTATGGAATGCGGAATGCGTTTTCTAACCGATTATATTTTAGGAGATACATATTTTAAAACCGCATACCCTGAGCATAATTTAGTCAGATGCAGAACACAGTTTAAACTTGCTTCAGAAATGGAAGCAAAATGGGAAGAAATGTGCAGGTTTATAAAAGAATTTAGTGCTTAATAAGATTGAAATCCCCCACCTTTGTTAAAAACAAGGGCGGGGGATTTCGGTTTAAATAAATGATAAATACTTAATAATTAAAACAAAAATTCGAACCTGCGTAAAAAACTACGATTTTTTGCTGATAATCCAATAACTAATCCAATAAATTGAAATTAAAACCCAAACCGTTCCCGAAAGAATCATCGCTAACTGGGTTTTATTTAATATTTCCAAAACGATAACGGACACACATGCCAATATAACATAAATTATAAATGAAACACTTTTTGCCTTGTTTGCAATAGATATATTGCGCTCGTCCGTTTCAGCTATCTGCCGTTTTTTCATGGCTTCTTCATTTTTTGTTATCATAAGATAATTTCTTATTTGAGCGATACCAATTATAGTGAGTGCAAAGCCGAATGAAGATAAAAAGTTATTTTCAGTTCTAATTACATTAAATGTAACAATCATCGCAATGCCTAGAATAATATATCCTATTGCGATAAATAATCTAATTTTTAATTTTTTTCTGAAATCCATAATCAGTCCTCCTCGAAAACAAATATTTCTTCTATGGTCGTATTAAAATATTTAGCAATTTTATAAGCAAGCTGCAGGGAAGCGTTATATTTTCCGTTTTCTAATGAAATGATTGTCTGTCTGGTTACACCTACTACACTTGCTAAATCTTCTTGCGTAACGTTATTTATTTTCCGTAATTCTCTTATCTTATTATTCAAGTAATCGCCTCCAAAAGTAAAATACACTTTACAATTTGATTATATACAACTTTCACGAAAATGTCAAGTAAATTTTACATTTTCCAAGATTTTAAACTATTACATATTTTATAATTAGTTCCGTAAGGTACACTGAAAATCCCACCATATATTTACAAAAAAGATATTTTGCCGTTTTGAGTATGAATTAGAACTCTCATATGGTTTTAGTGAAATCGTTCGCTTACGCTCACGGTGAAATAATTTACTTCGTAAATTATGAAATTTGATGCTGCTGCATCAAGTAAAATTAAATCCACCCACTCGCCGTCGAGGCGAATTTCACACGCCGTAGGCGTATTTCACATTGCAAAGCAATATTTCACCCACCCGAAAGGGTGGATTTAGTTGAAAAGAAACACCATTTGTCTATAAGACAAATGGTGTTTCTTTTCTGGCGGAGACGGAGGGATTTTGTCTCGGCACTTTCGTGCCTATCGCCTCGCTTTGCTCGTTGCCGCGCCTAAACAACAGTCCACTGGACTGTTGTTTTTAACGGCTTGTTCGAATCCCTCCTCATGTTTATAAAAAATAAAAACGAGCCAAAACTTTGCAGTTTGGCTCATTTTTTATTTTGGCGGAGACGGAGGGATTCGAACCCTCGTCCCTCAGGGGGCATCATGATTTCGAGTCATGTCCGTTATGACCACTTCGATACGTCTCCGAATATATCAGCAGCATAAGCGCTACCAAAATATTATATAAAATTAAGATAGTTTTGTCAAGATGAAATTATATTAAATAGAGACCTGATTTAAGCAAAACAAATCGGTTTTCTCGGACATTAACATACTGCAAAACCGGTTCTTCAAAGCTTTCATATTCGAAAATAGTATAATTCTTTAAATCTATTTGAATCAGATTATTAGAACCTGAGTTGCTAACCATGGCTTTATCGCCCTCTAAGAACATATCGCAGGGCTTGTTAAATGGAGAACGGTTTCCGCCTATTCTAAGTTCTTCTCTCATAGTTGCGAGGTTATATCTTAAAAGAACATCGCAGTCTGAATAGCTAGCCCATAAAGCATCATTATGAAGAAGTATATCTGACGGGGTGCACGAGCGGTAAATAAGGCTTCCCGTCCAAATAGGTGAGCCGTCATTATCAAGGAGCTTTGCAGTACCATCGTTTAGCAGTAAAAACACCTTGCCGTTTGGCAAAACTATGGATTTTGTAGTTATATAGTTATCGCAATTATTAATAACTGCTTTATAGTTATTGCCGAATTTAGTGATAAGATAAATATTTTTAGCGATATTGGTGAAACGACCATTATCAAAAGAAATCATTTTATATGCTACCACAACATTTTCTTCTAAAACTTCCTTGCAGTAAGAAAATATTATTCCGTTTGAGGTGGGTAAAATTTCATAAACCTCGCCTGAAAAAATCTGTTTCATAATTTTAAATCCTATTCTATATTTATTGCGTGTTCGTTTAACATTTTGTTTGCGGCAAGAAGCACGCCGGTTTTTGCACTATGGAAATTAAGACCGCCCTGCATCCATGCGGCATAAGGCTCTCTTAACGGTCCGTCTGCCGAAAGCTCGATTGAAGCACCTAATGTGAAAGCACCTGCCGCCATTATGACGGGGTCTGTGTAGCCTGGCATATCCCAAGGCTCAGGCACAACAAAAGAGTCGACCGGAGCTCCGCTTTGCATACCCTGGCAAAATGCAACAAGACCTTCTTCGCTTCCTAGTGTTATACACTGAATAATATCTCCGCGCTTTTCACTCGAAGTTGGGGTAACCGGGAAACCTAAGAGTTCAAAAAGGGAAGCGGTGTAAACCGCGGTTTTCAATGCCTCACCAACAACATGGGGAGCAGAGAATAAACCTAAATACATTTCGCGACTGTGTCCCAAAGTTGCGCCGATTTCTCTGCCGACTCCTGCGCAGGTCATTCTGACAGCGCATTTTTCGACCAAATCGTGTCTGCCAGCGATATATCCGCCTGTTTGAGCGATACCGCCACCCGGATTTTTGATTAATGAGCCTGCAATTAAATCTGCTCCAACATCGCAAGGCTCTTTTTTCTCAACAAATTCGCCGTAGCAGTTGTCAACCATAATAATGCTCTCAGGTGATACCTCTCTTACTGCGTTAATTATCTTTTCAATAACCGAAATGGTAAGACTAGGTCTTGTACTATAACCGCGGGAACGCTGAATATAAGCCATTTTATAGCTATCCTCTTTAAGAGTTTTCTTAATGCCCTCAATATCGGGTGTTCCGTCAGGCAATAAGTCTACCTGAGCATATTTAACACCGAAGTCTGCCAAAGAGCCATCTTCAACATTATCAATACCAAACACGCCTGTTATAGTGTCATAAGGTCTGCCCGTCAAACAGAGAACTTTATCGCCGGGTCTTAAAACACCGAACAAAGCCACAGCCAATGTATGAGTTCCTGAATTAAAGGAATAACGCATTAAAGCATCCTCAGCACCCATACATTCTGCCATAATTTTTTCTAAAATCTCTCTGCCTCTATCGTCATATCCATATCCGGTAGAGCCTGACATACTAGCCTCGCTAACACCGTTTCTTATAAAAGCGGAAAGCACTTTAAGCTGGCAAAATTCGGTAATATCATCAATTTCCTCAAAGGCTTTTGATGCGTTTTCCAATGCTTTTTTATCAAGGTTTAAAAGTCTTTCATCTATATCAAAAAAGTTAGTAACATTCATTTGTTTTTCACCCAATATCCTGAATAATATAGTAGTTCAAATCCATTTTTTTCATAAAATCCTAAAACCTTATCGCGACAGCAAACTAAAAGCTCGCGAGAAAAGTTTTTTGCCATAATTCCGTTAAGTGCTATACTTCCAAAGCCTTTTTCTCTGCTTGCTATACCGTTTATTATAGCAAGCTTTCCTGAATTAAAGCTTATTGCGGCGCATTTATTTTCTATTGCGAAATAATCGGCATACCCTTTATTTTTTCTGCGGCAGTAATCAACCGCGAAATAGGGGTATTCTGGAAGCGAAAGTCCATCGGTATCAAGTAGATTATAAAGCTTATCGCTTGAAAGCTTGTCCGACTCTATACCAGCTTTAACATCACAAAAGCGGTGCATAACATTTATTCTTTCGTCGGGCTTTCGGTTTATGGCTAAAAGGGTATTATAATCACTATAAATACAAACGGGGGACAAAACCTCAACAAATTCTTTAAGCTCTTCCAAATCAGCGCCGTTATTGAAAATAATCATATTACCGTCGGTCATAGAGATAACTGCTTTATCGGTGTTCTGGCACCAAAATAAAACATTATTATCTTCTTTATAACTGTCATAAAGGCATTTGATTTTAACAAGCTCGGCATTTAATAGATTAAGTTCGGGAATTTTATTTACAAGGCAAATCACTTGGTTTCACCTGATAAAATTTTTTCCATCATAAAAATAGCTAATTTGTATGCGTTTTCACAGTCTCTTAAATCGGCAACCGAGGAATTAGTATGAATATATCGGCAGGGGACCGAAATTGCGAGTGTTTTAATACCTTCGCGTGAAAGGTGGATAGCACCCGAATTATTTCCGCCTGTAACCGCTCTTTTGGGTTGACATAATACTTCGCTGTTTATAGCAAGATTATATAAATCGCGGTTGTATACAGTAGCTTTATCCATAAAAGAAATAGCAGGACCTTCACCTAGATTGCAAACAGTTTCACTATCGCTGACATCTGAAATATCGGCGGCAGTTGTACCTTCAAGCACAAGCGCGTATTCAGGGTCTAAGCTAAAAGAGGCAGTTTTAGCGCCTCTGAGTCCCAATTCCTCTTGCACCGAGAAGGAGGCACAAAAATCATAGGTATCGTATTCTTTTATAAGCTTAATTAAGATAGCGCAACCAATACGGTCGTCAAGTGCTTTTGATAGAATTTTATCGCCTATTTGCTCAAAGCCTCCGCAAACCACAGCGCTATCTCCAACCGATACAAGCTTTTCGGCTTCGTCCTTACATTCTGCACCGATATCAATATAAAGGCTATTGGTTTTCGGCAAGGTTTTTGCTTCGTCTTTGCTTAAAAGATGAATGGGTTTTCCGCTTATAACACCTGAAATTTCGCCGTTTATACGCACTTTTTTAAACATCAAGGTTGCAGTATCAATACCGCCTACGGTATTAAATTTCAAAAAGCCTTCTGAGGTGATAGAGGTTATTATAAGACCCACCTCGTCCATATGAGCGTCAAGCATTAGCTTTTTTGAGGCTTTGTTTTTACCCTTTTTAAAAATCAAAAGGTTTCCTAACGGGTCGGTTTTATATTCACAATAATCCTTAATTTCGTTTATTATGAATCCGCGAACTTTATTTTCGTCGCCCGATATACCGTCAATTTGGGTGAGGGTTTTGATAAGTTCAGTCATTCATAACACCTCCCGAAAGGATATATTCTATTAAAATTTTTGAAATATTTTCAATATCCGAAACCGAAATGATTTCAGAATCGGTATGCATATTTCTTAGCGGGATAGAAAGGGTGCAGGTTTTAACACCGTTTGCAATTACAGATATTGCATCGGCATTAGTTCCTGTGTTTTCACCCAAGGCTTCTATTTGATATGGTATTTTATTTTCCTTCGCTAAATTAATTAGTTTTTTGGAAATTAGGCGGTTAAGCGAGGGGGAAATTCCTATCATACCGCCTTTACCTAAAACCCCTGATTCTTCTGGATTTATACCAATTCCGTTGCCGAAGCTTACATCTATAACAATAGCTTCATCGGGATTTATGTTAAAGGTTGAGGTTTTAGCTCCTCTAAGACCTAATTCCTCCATATCAGAGAATAAGAAGGCAACATTAAAAGGCAGAGCCTTATCCTTTAAATATTCTGAAACCTTTAAAAGTGTAACTGCGCCTGCGCGGTTATCAAAAGACCTACCGCAAAGCTTATCTCCATAAAGTTCTTCGGCAGTTTCTTGAAATGTTACATAATCACCAACTGAAATTATTTCCTTTGCTTTATTTCCTAGCAGGGTATCAAGCTTTATTTTAGAAATATCCTCATATTTTTGCTCGCCCGAGCTTAAATGAGGGGGAGTAGAGCAAAAAACGGCGGTTATATCTTCTTTTCCGTGAACAGTTACTCTGCGAGCGGGGAGAGTTCTAATATCAATACCGCCTGATTTTTGGACCGTTAGAAAGCCCTTATCGTCAACATCAGTTACTATCATAGCTATCTGGTCAATATGAGCATCAAGCATAAGGGTATAATCGCTATCACCCTTTAAAAAGCCAACAAAGCTTTGGTTATTTAACCTTTTAACCGGCATATATTGGCTTAGCAATGCATAGCATAAATCGGCGCTATTTGATATATTGCCAACACTATCGCAATTCGAAAGGGCAAAAAGAGTTTCTTTTATATCCATTAAAGTTTCATCACCAATTCTTTGAAATAATTGCCTCTTGCCATAAAGTTCGGGAAAGCATCAAAGCTGGCGCATGCAGGACTTAAAGTTACAATATCTCCTGGATTTGCGTCATTATGGGCAGCATTTAATGCCTCGGCAATATTTTTAACCTTAACTATTTCAGGCTTTGATTTATAATTTTTATCGCGTTTAACCGCTTCTTCTATTTTTTCGGCAGTTGTTCCGCAAAGGTATAGCTTTTCAACCTTTTCGAGTATATATGGAACCATAGGCTCAAAGGGGATTTTCTTATCGTATCCGCCTGCTATGAGGTGGATTTTTTGGTTAAAAGCTTTTAAGCAGGCAATGGTTCTTGTTGGACTGGAAGCGATGGAATCGTTATAATACTTAACACCGTTTACCTCGCGAATAAACTCAATTCTATGCTCAACACCTTTAAAATCGTGAGCCACCTTTTTAATGGTATCAACACCAACATAGCCCCAAACGGCAGTAATAGCCGCGAGATAGTTTTCAACATTATGGTCGCCTAAAATGGTGATATCGCTCTTGTGCATAATCGGAACGTCAATACCTCTATAAGCCATGTGAAGATATCCCTTATTATCAAGCCAAGCACCGTTTTTAAGTTTCTTTTCCATACTGAAACCTAATGACTGACCTCTGACAAAGGTGCGGAAGCTTTCGGTTATTTCATTGTCGCGATTTAAAACTGTTCTTGAAAAAGCATTTTGATGCATTATAACATTTTTCTTAGCTTCAACATATTCGTCCATATCCTTATGGATATCCAAATGATTTGGAGCAACATTAGTAACAACCGCAACGTCGGGGCTCTTTCGCATAGAAATAAGCTGGAAAGAGGAAAGCTCTGCAACAACAAAATCCTCTGCGGTAATGTTTTCGATTTCGGGAAGCAAGGGTTTTCCAATGTTTCCGCCAACAATAACCTTTTTGCCCTCGGCTTCAAGCATTTTTGCGATTAAGGTTGTGGTTGTTGTTTTACCGTCAGAGCCTGTAACTGCAAAAACAGTTGCAGGGCATAGGTCAAAGAAAACCTCCATTTCGCTTGTAACCGCGATGCCTTTTTTGCGAGCGGCTTCAAGCTCGGGAAGATTAAAGCTCATACCGGGAGTTCTGAAAATAATATCAACCTCTAAATTATCAAGGTAATCGTCACCAAGCTTTAATCTGGCACCTGCATTTTCCAGTGTATCCGCTAAATCGCCTATAAGCTCGCGAGAACGACGGTCACAGGCATAAACCTTGGCTCCCTTTGAAAGAAAATCTAATATAAGCGGTGTGTTGCTAACACCAATACCGCACATAGCAATTTTTTTGCCTTTAATTTGCTCGAAAAATTTTTTGCAATCCAAAATAAAACACTCCCTAAATAAAGGTAATATTATCCTAATATATTATTATATCTAAATAATGGTAAAATATCAATAGTATAATACGCAATAAATTTATTATTTTTAATTTAAAAAATTTTTATAGACTTTTTATAAGTTTTGATATATAATAAATCTGTTATTATTTTTAATATCCGTTTCGGAGGTACAAAATGAAAAATTTAAAAAGAATTTTGGCATTAGCGCTAATTATGATTATGGCTCTTTCGGTTACAGGATGTATACATAAGAAGAACGAAATCGCTGTAACAATCGGTGATGTTGAGTTTACATCGGCTTATTATATGTGCGCATTATTGGAGGCTGAAAGCGCAGGAAGAACAGAGGTTAGTAATGCGTTAACCGAAAAAGGCGAATATTCGGCAGATATTGATTATTCTAAGCAGAAAATAGGCGATAAGAAGTTTGAGACCTGGGTTAAGGATACCGCAATCGATAAACTAAAAGAAATTGCGGCTTGGAAGCTTCTTTGCAAAGAAAACAAATTTGAAGCAGATGAAGAAATGCTTAAAAATGCCGAATCAAATGTTACTTTCTACTGGGATTATTACGGTTATTCGGCTTATTATGAAAGTAACGGCGTAAGCAAAGAAACCTATACCGAATATATTAAGGATTCGGTGTATAAAGAGACTTATTTCGAAAAGCTTTACGGTAAAGATGGTAAAAAAGAAATTGCCGCTGATAAGGTTAAAACAACCATTTATGATAATTATCTTATCGCAAACGTTTTAGAAGCTTCTTATGAAGAAAATGCTACCGATGCTCAAAAATTACTGCTTAAAACAAAGTTTGAAGAGTATGCAAAGTGGCTTAGAGATGGCAGCAAGACTTTTGAAGAGGTTTATTTAACCCATAATAATCAAACTGCCGAAGACCATAAACACGATACCGAGTCGGACGAGCCTGCTCCAAAAGACCCTCATGCTTCGGTAATGGCATTTGATAAAAGTTTAAGCTATGCATCAAGCTATTATGAAACCGCAAAGGCTTTAAAAGTTGGCGAGGTTAAGGTTATTGAGAATGAGGATAAAACAGGAGTTAAGCTTATTTTAAAGCAGGATATAACTGCTGATGCATTCTATTTAACCGAGCTTGATATGGATGCTCGTCACACTATGAAAGACGAAGAATTTGAAAAAGAAATCAAGAATTATGTTAAAAAGTTAGATGCTGATGTTAGTAAATATGCTATTGGTCAGTTCAAGGTTGATAAAATAGTTTATCCTGAATAATAAGTAGACTTAAAAGGTTGCGTTCGCGCAACCTTTTAATATTTTTAGAATTTTTTTAAAAATTTAAGCCAAAATAATTTTGATAACAAATTTATGGGTGGCTTTTATGGAAGAAAATAAGAATAACGAAAAGATTGAAGAAATAAAGGAATTGGGAACAGTTTCCTCTATCGGCGGAAAGCATAAAATCTATTGCCTTTCTATAATCGGCGAAATTGAGGGGCATAATGTTTTGCCCGAGCAAACCAAAACAACAAAATACGAGCATGTTATACCTCAGCTTGTTGAAATAGAAGAAAGTAATGAAACCGAGGGACTTTTGGTGATTTTAAATACGGTTGGCGGCGATGTTGAGGCAGGACTAGCTCTGGCTGAGCTTATATCGGGTATGAAAAAGCCAACTGTTTCTTATGTTTTAGGGGGTGGACATTCAATAGGAGTGCCTTTGGCGGTTGCAGCTAAACGCTCTTATATAGCGCCAACTGCTACTATGACTGTGCATCCCGTGAGAACAACGGGCTTGGTTATCGGTGTTCCCCAAATAATGAATCATTTTGAAAGAATGCAAGGGCGAATAACCGATTTTGTTGTTAGAAATTCTAATATTTCTGCTGATAGGTTTACCTCTCTTATGATGAACACTAATGAGCTTATAACCGATGTTGGAACGGTTCTTTCGGGTGAAAAAGCGGTAGAAGAGGGACTTATAGACGAAGTTGGAACATTGGGTTCGGTGATAGACGGACTCTATGCTCTTATTGAAAACCAAAAATAGCAATTTAAAACTCGCTTTTTAAGGCGAGTTTTTATATACATATTAAAAACTTAATAAACATATTTTTGCTTTTTTTATTATGAAATTTGCCTATTTTCATAAATTTATTGTAATTATATGGTATTAATGTTAAAATAATAACATAGATGGTTGCTTATATCGCAAACATTAAATTAATGAAAAAGGTAATGGCTATGAAATGTTTTAAAACAAGCTCAGGATACGATGCTAAAATTGAATATATAGGTGGCGCTGAGGCAGAAGCTAAGCTTATGCGCGATAAGATATTAAACACGCAGAACACCGAGGATATTTATGAAATAAAGGGTAATAAGTATTACATAAATAAAAATATGACGGTTGACGATATTCCCGCAGATTTAAAGCCGGGTGATGCGGTGCTTTTTGAACGCGGTGGATTATGGCGTATTCCTTGCAGAGAAAATGTTATAATTCCTGAGGGGGTTATTTTCGGCTCTTACGGTAGTGGTGAGAAACCGAGATTTTATGGTTCGGCGGCTAATTTTGCGGGTGATCCTGATTGGGAAAAATTTAGCGAAAATATTTGGAAAAGGCATTTGCCAAACAGAAATGCCGGAATTATAGTTTTTGATGATAAATATGCTTTGGGTGATAAAAAATGGTCGCTTGAAGAAACAACCGCTAACTATGATTTTTATTATGACGGTGAGCATGATGATATTTATGTTTATTATGATGGTGATTTGTTAAACGATTTCGAAAGCATCGAAATCGGTCAGCGCGGCGATATAATAACAATGAAATCGAATACCGTTTTAGATAATGTTTGTATTCGTTATGCCGCTTCGCACGGTGTTGCAACCGAGCATAATATGCATAATGTAACCATAACTAATTGCGAGATAGGTTTTATCGGTGGCTCTTTGCAGTTTGATAGAGTGCGTTTTGGAAATGGTATAGAGATTAAGATGGGTGGGCAGGATATAACCGTTAAAAATAACTGGGTTTATCAGTGCTATGATGCGGGTATAACCTTCCAAAGCTGGAATAACGGAAAAGAAAGCCGATATCACGATATTGATTTTTCTGAAAACCTTATTGAATATTGTTATTACGGATATGAATTTTTTACAACCTCTGCCGCAGGCGGCGGACCTTACAGCGAGTATAAAAATATAAATATAAGTGATAATATAATTCGTTTCTCAGGTTACGGCTGGGCGCACGAGCAAAGACCTGATAAATGGATGCTTTCTCATATCAGAGGCGGTCAATGGGCTTATATGGATTATTGCGAGGGATTTAGAATATGCAATAATATATTTGATAGCGCTCGCGCTTATATTATCCATTGGTGGTGGCATGATGAAAATAAAAATGTTATTCACCCCGAGGCTCATGAGGGCTTAACCGTTTCAGAAAACACCTATTATCAAAAGCTTAGCGACGATAACCGTTGTCTTCTTTACCACCATAATGTGCCGCTTACAGCAAATGATGAAAATGAGTTGACCGAGGTTATAAAACGCTTCGATTCAAATCCTCGCAAAATAGTTTTAATGAAATAAAATTAATATTAAAAGGTCTCTTTGCTTTATATAGCAAAGAGACCTTTTGTGCATATAAACCTTATTTCGCATCTTGAACAAACGAGCGGTATTTGTTTGGAGTGATACCGGTTTCTTCCTTGAAGCATTTGGTGAAATGACTCAAATTTGAGAATCCGCATTGAAGCGCGATTTGAGAAATATTCATTGAAGAATTTGAAAGATATTCAATCGATTTCTGAATACGAACACTATTCAAGTATTTGTTGAAATTGGTGTTAAATTCTTTTTTAAAAAGTCTGCTGAAATAACTGTAACTCATCGAAGCATTTTTTGCGGCCTTTTCGAGCGTTGCCGAGGCATAATGTTTATTAATGTATTTAACGGTATCTAAAAATACTGAATCCTTATCTTCAAAATTTAAATCTTGAATTTTATCGGAATTTTTTTCAAATATGTATGCGCAAAGCTCTAAAACAGAAGCTTGAAGTATTAAACGCTTAGAAAAAATCTCGTTGGTGAAATTATCGTAACACCGTTTACATAGGCTTTGTATATATTCCGTATCCTCAAAATCCTTGTAAACTATAAACTCGTCCAGCAAAAAGAAAAAATAACTTGAATGGGGAAGAGGACGGTTCATTTTCAGTTCGATAATAGATGGGTCAAATTTAATATGATAACACTCACTGTTGCTAAGATATGAGTTTATACTGTGGGGGCAATTTGAATTTATAAATATTAAATCATTCTCATTTAAAATAACTTCTCTTGAAACAAAAGAAATTTTCATTTTTCCTGAAATGCAATAAATAAGCTCAATGCTCTGGTGATAATGAGAAATAGGATTATGATTGTTAACCGACATTTCTCTGCGAGAAACTTCTATAAAAAAACTGGGATTTTCTTCATTGTTATCAAGTGAAATTGACTTGTTTTCTGCATCAACTATCATGTTAATTACCTCCCGTTTTTTATAATATAATAAAATAAACAAATATAATTGTCAAGAACTAAATTATGTATAATGATTTGACAGTTTTTTCACAAGATGACAAAAATATATTCAAATATAGCAAAAATTTAATATATATTTTTCATACTTTGTTATATAATATGCATAAACGATATAAGGATTATTGTGATTTCTTTTATAAATTGTTAACAATAGTGCTAAAAATGAGTGTTTAGTGCATTTTAGGAGGCCATTATGATTAATAAATATCGATTAAAGAGGAAAGCGGGGGACTATATGTTCTCAGCCGCCCGTTATTTGATTTTGATAGGTTTTGCCTATGTTTTGATTTATCCGTTTATTTTTATGGCGGTTAATAGTTTTAAAACATCAACCGACTGGCTAGACCCAACGGTGCAATGGATACCGAAAAGCGTATCTTTATTTAATATAAAGTATGCAGCTAAGGTTTTGGATTATTTTTCGTCTCTTTGGAGCACCTTATTAAATCAAATAATATCTGCGGTTATTTCCTTCTTTTCTTGCGCGGTTATCGCTTATGGTCTTTCAAGATTTGATTTTAAAGGAAAGAAAATCTTAATAGGTGTTATGATACTTCTCATATTAGTGCCTGACCCAATGCTTATGATAGCAAGCTATAATAATATGGACCATTTAGACTTTGTTGGAATACTTGGTTTGTTTAATAAGCTAACAGGAATAGATATCCGTCCTAGTGTTATAGATTCTCCATTTGTATTCTGGCTTCCTGCTCTTACAGGAACAGGTCTTAAAAACGGACTATACATATATATATTTATGCAGTTCTTTAAAGGTCTCCCAAAAGAACTCGAAGAAGCCTCTTGGATAGACGGTGCTGGTCCTTGGAAAACATTTTTCAGAATTGTAATGCCTTCCGCGGGCGCTGCATCGGTTACAGTTTTGGTTTTCTCGGTTGTATGGTATTTTAATGATTACTATCAGGCAGATATCTTCTTCTCAGAGAAATTTCCACTGAGCGTTATGCTCTCAACCTTTACCAGTAGATTAAGCAGTATTGTTTCGCAAGATTTAAAATTCTCAATAGGAGCTCTTATTTTGGCGGCTTCATTTATAACAATACTTCCCCTTTTGGCATACTTCTTGGTTATGCAGAGAAAATTCGTTCAAAGTATTGCAACCTGCGGCATCGTTGGATAGCAATATTTAAAATAATAAAAAATAATTTTAAAGGAGAAAAAATTATGAAAAATTTCAAGCGTATCCTTTGCTTGCTTCTTGCAATGGCATTAGTATTTGCTTTTGTTGGATGCGGCGAAAAGGAAACAACTAGCACAGTTGATGACGACTGGGCAATTGAAGTTGAAGGCGGCGAGGTTCAAGGCGATAGCCAAGCAACCAGCGGCTCAAACAGTGGCAGCGGAAATCAATTAACCGCTAAACCCACCAAAGATGCTGACTCTCTTTCTTGGAAAGAGCTTTTAGCTCAAATGCCTTCTAACTTGCGTGGTTCAACCATTAAGGTTGCATCTTGGAACCCTATTAAAGATGTTACCGGTGCTCAGAAGGTTATCGATAGCTTCACTAAGGAAACCGGTATTAAGGTTGCTTGGGAAGAAATTGACTATGAAAACTATGAAACCACTATCGCAGCTTATATCAATGCAGGCAAGTCTCCTGATGTTATCCGTTATCAGCATAGTACTGCTGCTAAAATGTCGGTTGCTCAGGATTTAAAAACTGCAACAGGCTATGATTTCAGCGGCGATATCTGGGATAAATCCACCCGCGATGCTTTCACTGTTAAGGGCAAGGTTTATGGTATTAACCTTAAAAACACCTTTAATATGCAGCCTCAGGTTATGTTTTATAGTGCTAAAAACATTAAGAACAATAATATGGAAGACCCATATCAGCTTTGGAAACAAGGCAAATGGACCTATAATAAGTTCAAGGAAATGTGCTTGCAGTATCTTGAAAAGAGCGGAAGCACTGCTGCTTGGATGACCTCTTATCATTTGGATTACTTGAACTGGCAAGGCTTAGACCTCGTTACTTTCGACGGTAAACAGTATAAGAGCAACCTTTCTAATCCTAAGATTGTTACTGCTATTCAAGAAGCATGCAACAATGTTCAGAGCTCTATTGCAGCAACAACCATGCGTGAGCATGATAAACTCGAAAATAATACATACTTATTCTTCTCGGGTAACATTATTGCCGCAAGAAGAACCGACTTCCATTTCACAACAATTAAATCCGAAGGCAACTTGCGTTGCGTTCCGCTTCCGACCATTCAGGGCGTAACTAACTATGTTCCTATGCATGAGTCTGAGGCATACGGTATTCCTAAGGGTGCTAAGAACCCTGCTGCTGTTTACTATTATCTCCGTTATTATCTAAACGCAGATAACTATGATGCAAAAATGTTCTTTGCTGATGAGCAGATATTAGAAACTTATAACTGGTGTATGGCTCAAAAGAATAAGTTCCATTATACCGGTAACACCTTTAATATGTCTGACTATATCCGTTCAGGAACTGCAGCTCAGGTTAAAACTCAGTTAGATAAAATTGCTCCAACCGTTAACGCTTATGTTAAGAACGCTAACTCAACAATTGCTAAATTCTAAATGCAAAAGGCGAAATGCAAAATGCATAATGCGAAACCAAATTGAAGTTTTGTAGGGTAGGCATTTATGCCTACCGCAAACGGAACGGATAAATCCGTTCCCTACAAAATGATTAATATATTCTATTATGAAATCTTTTTCAAAAACCATTTTGGATAAGGTTAAAATTTAATAAACCCATTCCAAATGATTTCGATACCCCGATGTTTTAATAACATCAAAACAAATTGAACATAGGAAATACGAGGCTAAAAAGTGGATATTAAATTTGAGCGAGAGAGACGGAATATTTTTTGATAATAGAATGAGAGACTGTTATCAACCGAATTTAATATTTGTAATCTAGCGTCTTATTCATACGATATGTTCTAAAAGAAAGGGGGATATGCTTCCCAAGTTTTTGAATAATCGTATTTTCCATTCGCGATTAAAAAAATTTATAAAGGAGAAAATTAGAAAATGAGAAAAACTAAAAAACTCTTAAGCGTTTTAATAGCAGTTGTTTTGGCATTCTCATGCTTCGCTGCTATCCCGATGACAGCATCTGCTGCAACAACGGTTACAACGGCTGACCAATTAACAGCAGCTTTGGCTGATACTAGCGTTGAGCACATTATCATTGGCGCTTCAATTTCAACCTCAACAACATTCACTGTTAATAGAGCGGTTACTCTTGAAGGTGCAACCAATGTTTCGGGTTACCATCTTGATGGCGGTAAGCTTGATATTTCAGGAAACGCAACTATATTAATTAAGAATGTTAAAATTACCAGAGGCTCAGATACCGTAAAGGTTTCGGGCAGTCCAACGGTAACTATTTCCGGCGGTGAGATTTATTGCTCAAACAGCGGTACTGGTAACGAAGGTGGTTTATATGTTACCGATTTTAACGGAACTTTAACAGTTACTGATGATGCTATTATCAAAGGTAAAAACTGGGCATATTATACCGGCACTTCAAAAACCCAGACAGGTACTGTATATTTCCGCGATGCACAAATTTGCAAGGAAACCGGCGGTAGAGCAGACCTTATGAACCTCAGAGGTTCTTTAACTACTGAATTCGGCGGCGGAACTGCTGACCAGCAGGTTAATGTAACAGGTCACGGAATGCTAATTAGTACTGCTGACGGTAGTGCTTCTAATAAAATTAAAATCACTATTAAAGACGGCGCTGTATTCACCGAGCAAACAGGTGCTTACGGTATATATGTAAATAATGCTGTTAATCTTTTGATTTATGGCGGCGAATTCAATTTTGCAGGCGCTGCCCTAGTTATTAATGACGGTGGTTCATATACTAGAATTAGCGGCGGTGTTTTCAACTGTTCAAATGAAAGAATCATTCAAAAGAATAACGGTGCTTTAACTGTTACAGGCGGTACATTTAATAATACAGCTGGCGGCGCAGTTATTAAAACCGCTTCCGGTAAGCCAAATGGTGCATTATGGGTAGAAGGCGGTACTTATAGCACAACAGGTACTCCCTTCGTATTCGAGGCTGCTTGCCAAACCACTTTCCAAAATGTTGATATAACCTGCAATACCGATGCTCCTATGGTTAAGGTTGGCTCAGGTGTTACTGTTAGATTAGATAATGCAAACTTAACCAGCAATGATTTAGTTATTGAACCTGCTGCAGATTCAGTTATCGAAATGGTTAATCCATCAACCTTAACATCTGTTAACGGTATTGCTGTTCCCGCAGGAACTACTCTTCCTGAGGGTATTACCGTTAATAACGGCGGCGAGGCTGTTAAGCTTGCAGAAGTTAACGGTGTTAAATATGATGTTTTAGCTGATGCTTTGGCTGCTGTTGAAGAGGGTGGAACTCTCAATATTATCGCTGAGCTTGGCGACACCACTCTTGATGCAGATAAGACATATACTGTTAAAACAATAGGCGACGGCGTTGTAAACGGCAGAATAACTGTTACTGCTGGTAATGTTACATTTGACGCTGTAACTGCTTATGCAATAGCTGCTTCTAATGCTGCTAATGTTGTTATTGACGGTTGTACTCTTATAAGCGATAATTATACTTCTATAAGATTAAATGATAATGCAACAGGTACTATAACCGTTAAAAACGGAACTGTTGTTTCTACTGGCGATTTAGCTTTCAAAATGAATGCAAACAGCACAGGTACTATTAATTTTGAAGATTGTACTTTAACCAATACTTCAGGCGACTTTGCTCGTATAGACGGTAACGGTACTATCAATGTTGGTAAAGAAGACGGTTCTGCAACTGTTGTTTTCAACAGCTCTGGCGATACCTTCTGGACCTCAGCTGACGGCGGCGGTAACGGTTCTGCTACCATTAATGTTTATGACGGTGTTGAAGTTAACGGCGGTTTGCCCTTTAACCTTAACTCAAATAACGTAACCGTTAATATCTATGGCGGTACTTTCACTCCCGGTTCTGATAAGAACTTTATGAAACTCCGCAGAACTGCAACTGTTAATATCTATGATGCGGTTGTAAACCAAAATGTTGACTATTCAGCAATTTTTGTTGATGGTGGTACTCATAATATCAATATTGAGGGCGGCGAATTCTATGGCGTTGTTGTTGATGTTGATAGCGATGTTGCAGGCGGTACTTTAAATGTTACCGGCGGTACATATCTTGATAGTTCTGACCAAGTATTCTTTAAACTTGGCAGCACAGCAATGGCATACAAATTTACAGGTGTTACTCTCGTTCGCGAAGAAAACTTAGCTCCTCTCTTTGAAATGGCAGACGGAACTTATGCTGAGTTTGATACTTGTGAACTTAATGCTGGTGGCGGCTTTGCCGGTTCAATGGTATTCCAAGGCACAAGCGCTGCTATGGTTAAGCTTATTGAGACTGAATTAGTTGATGATTCATTTGAAGAAGTTACTATTATTTATGATGCAGTAGTTTGCTCAATTAATGGCGTTGAGTATCATACCTTTGAGGATGCTATGGAAGCAGTTCAAGATGGCGATACCGTATTGCTTATTGATGAAGCTGTTGGCGCTATTAATTTCAATGCAGATAAAACTTATACAGTTGATTGCAACGGCTATCATTTAGCAGGTACAACAACTGTTAGCGCAGGTAATGTTACATTTGTTAATGTGGAGGCAACAGCAGGTATTGTTGCTGATGGCGCTGCTAACATAGTTATTGAGGGCGGTTATATTGAAGCCGGAACCGCTTTAACCTTAGCTTCAACCTTTACAGGTACTCTCACCGTTAAGGACGACGCTGCTATCACTGGTTCCTCTTATGCAATTCAAGAATATGCAGGTAATACAGGTACTCTTAACCTTGAAAACTGCACATTGACCGACACAAGCGGCGACTTTGCTAAGCTCGAAGGCGCAGGAACTATTAACTTAGGTACTGCAGACGGCGAAGGCAAGGCTATTATCAACGGCGCAGGTAATGTGGACGTATTCTGGTTCACCTCTACAGGTGGAACAACATTTAATGTTTACGCAGGCGCTGAAATCAATGGAGGTACACCGTTTAACATTAACGGTTCAGGTGTTCCAACCATTAATGTTTATGGCGGTAAATTAGTATCCACCGCTCACAGACAGATTTTCAATGTTCAGAAAACGGCTAACATTAATATTTCAGGCGGTACTTTCTCTAACAACAGCTCAGCTTCTGGCGATGCAGCTTACATGGGCGAAGTTGTTTGGGTTAGAGCTAATGCTGCAAACACAGTAGTAAATGTTACAGGTGGTACCTTCGCAGGCGCTTCTGCTCGCGGAAACGATACCAGTATCTTGGGTACTGTTTCAGATGTTGAAAATGTAACCTTTAATGTTTCAAATGTAACCTTTAATATGGGCGCAAGCGCTGCTGTTATTAAGCATCAAGCTGCTAGCGGTAATGTAACTCTTACCAATGTTAAGGTTAACCATTCAGGCACAGGCGCCGCTATTGATATTACAGGCGGCAACGGAAAGGTTGTTACAATCAACGGTTGTAACTTCACAGCATATGAGGCAGTTGTTAACTTCGCAGTTGAAGGCGAAAATACTATGACTGTTAACTTCGAAGGCGAAAAGACAACATTAACTTCCAGCTTAGGTGAAGTTATTGTTAAGACTGATGGTGTTACGATCAACGGTTTAGAAAATGCAGAAGAAGTTATTAAGTATGATGGTATCACACCTAGAATGCTCAGAATCGCTGGTAAGACCAGAGATGATTATCCAAATGTTAACCGCGATATGCGCATCGAAGGCAACACAACATATACTTATTCATTTAATTACAGAGCAACCGGCGGTGCGGTTCCTTATATCACTGTTCAGTATAAGAATACAGAAGGTGATTGGGTAGATATTGAGGCTGCTACCGATACAGGCGCTTATGCTGAATACACCTTCACATTAGGCGAAGTTCCCGCAGATACAAGCACATTCCGTATCCGTTTAGGTAGCAAGGCACCAGCTGCTATTGCTTCTAGCGGTACTGTATACTTCGCAAATTTAACTCTTAAAGCTGCTGATTCCGATGAAAACCTCATCGAAAACGGCAATTTCGCTTCCGGTCCTAAGGCTTGGAACATTGGTAATAACAACCCTGCAGCATGCTATGATTTTGAATTCATTCCTTATGTTGCTGAGTTGTTTGATGATGAAGCTCTTACCAATAATAATGCAGCTCTTCTCTTAAAGGGTGGCGCAAGACACGAAGCTCAGTTCTTTGTAGCTCTTGATGCAGGCGCTTCTTATACCTTCAAGTTTGACTATCGTTCAAACACTTCTTTCTTCACTGTTGGTGCTTATAACGGTGCTGTTATTGAAGAAGTATCTACCGAAGGCTTCACTAAGACTTATACAATTAGCAACCCAACCGAAGCTGCTATTAAAGCTAGAGTTTACTTCCGTTTAGGTGCAGATAGCTATGATGCTAATTTGTATCTCTCTAACCTCGTTCTCTTCAATAATGCTGATGCAAATCAGACTAACATTATTGCAGACCTTAACCCAATATTCGGAACTGCTGATAATATTCGTATGAGTCAAAACGGCGAAAATGCAGTTAAGAATATTATCGGTCATGGTTGGTTAGGTAACTTCCAATCTGATTCCGATGGCGGAAATGTTAACGTAGGTTCAAGCAAATACACAAGCATCGTTGAAATTCCTGAAGATTTCTTCACAGTTTACGAAGATGCTCAAATCCTTGTTAACTTAAAGCAAATCCTTGTTGGTTTAGCTCAAAAATCAATTAATCCTTATGAAGATGCTAACAACGATGGTGATGTTAGTCTTAAAGACTTAATCAGAGTTCAAAAGAGAGCTCTTGGTCTCTTAGGTTCTGATGCTGCTGAGGCTGAGCTCAAAGCAGTTATTGATGCAGGTGTTGAAACTGCTACCAATGGCGCTGCTTACTATGTAGAAACTGTTGAAGATCTTAAAAATGCTGTTAGCAAGTCTGGTACAAAGACTATCTTCTTAAAACGCGGTAATACTTATCGCTCAACTAGTGAGATTGCATTGAATTCTAACACAACACTTTCTGCTTATGGCGAAGGTGCTAAACCTGAAATCATTGGTTCTGCTAAGGATTATGCAACTTCTACTTGGACCGATAACGGTAACAACATTTGGTCTGTTTCATTAGGTTCTTCTAGTGAAGTTGGTAATATCTACTTATTCAAGGGTAACGAAGTTATCTCAGGTGTTGGCTTCACAGGTACTCGCACTGCTGGTACAACCCGTTTCACAAGTGATGCAGAGCTTGCTAACCAAGGTGATTATTATCAAAGCGGAAGCACCCTCAGAATTTATTCTGTTGGTAACCCTGCAACTGTTTATGATCGCATTGAAATCGCTCAATCTAATACACTTCTCGGTCTTGCAAACAATGTAACAGTTGAAAATATCGCTGTTAAGTATTCCGGCGGTCATGGTATGCAAGGTAGTAATAACCTCCAAAATGTAACCGTTAGATACTGTGAAGTGGCTTATGTTGGCGGTAGAACAAACAATGGCCAGGGCGATCCTCTTGGTAACGGTATTGAGTTTGGTAACGGCGGTTCTAACCTCGAAGCATCTTACAACTATGTATATCAGTGCTACGATTCCGCTATCACTCCTCAAGCTTATGATGCAGGCAAAAACTTTGAAAACGTTCGTATCACCAACAACCTCTTAACCAATAACTTCTATGGTTTAGAAATTTGGGGTACAAGTAACAGCTTGTTGAAGGATATACTTGTTGAAGGCAATATCATTGCTAATACAGGTTACTGCTGGTCATTCGAGCAACGTCCATTAGATGGTAACATCGCTATGTTCTCAGCTCATATCTATGGCGGTAGAAATACCTATAATGCAAATGCTAACAACAGCATTATCATTAGAAACAACACATTCTCCAATGCTAGAGTAAATATCATCTGCTGGTTCTGGGGCGGTGTTGAAGGCGTTGAAGTTGCTAAATATCCATATCTTACAACCGAAGGCAATATCTACTATCAAGATAATGTTAACTGGGATGGTTACATTATGAGATACGGTGATGTTGATAGCTTCGATTATGCAACATCTCAAGAAAGCTTAGCAGATGCTGTTAGCGCATTTGATGAGAATGCACTTCTTGTTGCATGGCTTGGATAAGCATTAAACTTAAATATACTTTTTAGTATAAAGAAATTTAAGGTTTAAATAATTTAATTCCGAGGGAGGAAACTCCCTCGGAATTAGGTGTGTTAATATATATAAATGCAAAATGCAATATGCAAAATGCAAAGTGCAAAATTATATTAGATTTTAAAAAGTTGATAAATGAGAATTTATCTGCTGTTTAAAGTCCAATATTTGAAATGTGAAATGCAAAGTGCAAAATGCAAAATATAATTCCAAGAAAGGAAATGGTAATTATTATGATGAGGAATAAGGTTTGTAGACTTGTATCATTGGTATTAGCTTTAAGTATGCTATTAGGTCTCGGCTGCTATGCCGCTGAGGGTGATAGTGTTACTTCTGAGGCAGAAACTAATATTGATACAATTACTTCTGCTGAGGATATAAGTCCCACCGCGTATGCTTCTTACATATCAAAGGTGGACAACACTTTGGCTTCAAAGGATATCGAGTTTGATACCAATTTTAAGGTTACAAGCAATCCTACCAAATTAGAGGTAGAGGTTGCCCAAGCAGGTTTATATACCTTAGGTTTTTCTTATCTTGCAACTGATAAGGCTAACAGTGAATTGACCTTTTCTTTGAAAATAGACGGTAAGCTTCCTTTTGATGAGGCTGAAAAGTTTAATTTATTAAGAATTTATGAGAATGACGGTAAAGTTCGTGTTGACGGTCTCGGCAACCAATTTGCTCCAACTCAGATTCCAACAAAAGAATATTATTTTGATATTTTAACCGATATTACCGATTGGACTAATGACCCTTATATGTTCTATCTCACCGCCGGCAAGCATGAGTTTGAATTTACCGGTCTTTACGGTGAGTTTGATGTTAAAAAGATGATTTTAGGCGGAGAAAAGCAGGTTGAATCTTATAAAAAGCCTAGCGGAGATTTTTATAAGGGCAAGCCTATTATTATCGAGGGTGAGGACGCAAAGCTTAAAACTAGCTATTGGTTAGCAGGCAAAAGCGATAACTCAACCGTTGATATAACTCCTAACGACCCCTACAATACATTGGTTAACTATATTGGTGGCGGTAACTGGTCCAAAAACGGCGACACATTAACTTGGGAAACCCCCGAAATGAAAGCCGGATATTATAATATCGGTTTTATTTATCGCCAAAGCACAATTATCGGTGCTAAGGTTTACAGAAGCTTAAAAATCGACGGCGAGTCTCCCTTTAAAGAGGCAGATGAGCTCGGCTTCGCTTATACATATTCTTGGAAAGAAACAACCTTCGCAGACCATAAAGATAATCCTTATTATGTTTATTTCTCAGAAGGCAAGCATACTATCTCTTTAAGCGTTATCCCAGGCGAGATTGACGGTGTTCGCAACAGTTTAAAGCAAGCAGTTTCCGATATCGGCGACCTTTATATTGATATAACAATGATAACCGGTGAATCGGTTGATACATACCGCGATTACGATTTATTCTCTCAAATTTCCGATATGGAGGAGAGACTTAAAAAAATCCGCAAAACCTTAAATGATTGCAGCAAAGAGCTTCAAGAGATAACAGGTGAGAAGAGCGGTTCTTATATCTCTATTATCGACAATATGCGACAAGTTTTGGAGTTAATGCTCGATAACAAGTATACCGCCCACCGCTATAAATCAAATTATTACTCAAAATACACCTCTTTGGCATCTGTTCTTTTTGAAATGAACTCTATGCCGCTTGATATTGATAAAATTTCGCTTTATGCAAAAGACGATAAGCCCTTTGAAAAGGCCAATATGTTTGAAAAGGCTATATATTCTATCGAAAGATTTTTCGTTTCCTTTGTAAACGATTATAACAATATCTCGGTTGCAGATGGAAACAGCGACGAAAGTGTTACTATTTGGGTTAACTGGGGACGCGACCAAGCGCAAGTTCTAAACTCTCTTATTCAAACCTCGTTTACTCCCAAAGAAAAAATTTCGGTTAATGTTCAGCTTGTTAACGCATCAATCGTTCAGGCAATTCTTTCAGGAAAAGGACCCGACTGTTTGCTTCAACATTCAAGAAGCGAACCGGTTAACCTTGCAATGCGTGGAGTGCTTTATGATATGACAAAGTTCTCCGATTATAAGGATGTTTTGAAAGATTTCGGTGTTGACGCCGCATTACCTTATTACTATAAGGGCGGTTTATACGGTATTCCTGATACTCAGTCCTTCTACCTATTATATTATAGAAAAGACATATTAGAAGAAATGGATATTGACATTTCAAATGTTAACGAATGGACTTGGGATTATTTTGAGGAGGTTGTAAGTCTTCTTGCAACCAATAACCTAACCGCTTGGCTTCCTAACAACACTGCAACAAGTGTTGGACAGGCAAATGCAGGTATAGGAAGTATCAATATTTTCCCAACACTTATGTTGCAAAATGGTGTTGATATTTACAGGGAAGACGGCAGAAGCACTAATTTATCCTCTGCTGATACTGCTGCGGTATTCAAAGAGTGGACCGATTATTATACCAAGCTCAGAATGCCTAGAACAATGGATTTCTATAACCGTTTCAGAACAGGTTCTTGTCCGGTTGGTATTTCAACTCATACTATGTATACCACATTAAAGGCAGCCGCTCCCGAAATCGAAGGTTTATGGAGTGTAGCTCTTGTTCCGGGTACTGTTCAAGAGGATGGCTCGGTAAGCCATATTTCCTCAGGCGGCGGAACAGCTTGTTCTATTATGCAAAACACCAAAAACCCCGAAGCTTCATGGAAGTTTATTAAATGGTGGGTTTCGGCTGAAACACAGCTTGCTTATTCAAACGAAATCGAAACAATCTTAGGACCTACCGGTCGTGTTTCGGTATCTAATACAGAGGCTTTCAATGCTCTCGAATGGGATATGGATATGAAGGATACCATTTCTACCGCTTTCAGTCAGATTAGAGAAGTTCCTGAATATCCGGGTAGTTATTATGTTTCTCGTTCTGTATATCAAAGCTATTGGAATGTTGTTGAAAACAACCAGAGTTCAAAGGAAATGCTTTTGAAATACAGCGAAGAAGCAAATGTTGAAATTGAACGCAAATGGCTTCAGTATGAAAACAGATAATAAACTTACTTTGTATATGAAATTGTGGTGAATTTATGAGCAACAGTACTTTAACTAAAAAGAAAAAGAATATATCGTTAAGTGAAAAATCTGCTTTTATGCTGATTACTTTTCCTTTTGCAAGTTTGTTCTTTGTCTTTAATATTTTGCCGGTTTTGGCATCAATAGTTTTAAGTTTCTTTGACTATGATATGGTTTCAAACCCAATATTCATAGGAGTTGAAAACTATGCGAGAATGTTTGCAGCCGATGACACCTTCTTAAAGGTTCTCGGAAACACTTTAAAATTCTCTATTGTTGCAGGTCCTGGCGGATTTATATTAGCTTTCGTTTTGGCTTGGATGATTAACGAATTTTCAAAGCCGGTTCGCGTAGTGTTAACGTTTATTTTCTATGCGCCCGCGCTTGTTGGTAATGCATATTTTATTTGGACCGTTTTATTCTCAGGTGATAGCTTAGGTTATTTAAATAACCTGCTTATAAGCTTTGGATTTATTTCAGAGCCTATAAACTGGTTCCAAAACACTACTTATAATATGACAATTCTTATCATAATCCAATTATGGATGAGTATGGGTGTTACCTTCCTTTCTAATATTGCAGGTCTTCAAAATGTAAGTGATGAAATGTATGAAGCAGGCGCTATTGACGGTATTAAAACCCGTTGGCACGAGCTTTGGTATATCACATTGCCTTCAATGAAGTCGATTTTGTTGTTCGGCGCTGTAATGCAGATTCAGTCTGTATTCTCGGTTAGCGGACTTATGCAAACATTGGTAGGTTACCCCAGTGTTAACAATTCGGTTGATACGCTTGTATCTTATATTTCCGATATTGGTACTGCCAGATACGAAATGGGTTATGCATCAGCTTTATCAGTTATACTGTTCTTGTTGGTATTGGCTTTCCGTTTCGGCATCGGTGCGTTCTTAAACCTTATCGGCAAGAGTGATTCTTAAAAGGGGAGGAAAAATAAATGGCAAAAAAAGCGCAGTATAGGCGTTATACACGTTCAACAGCAGGAAATATTGCTTATTTTTCATTACTTTTCCTTGCCGGAGCGTTCACGATTTTACCTTTGATTTATTGTGTTATCACATCTTTTAAACCGCTTGACGAGCTATTAATATTCCCACCCAGATTCTTTGTTAGACGTCCAACTCTTTCAAATTATCTCGAATTACCCTCTTTGTTAGGTAAAATTCAGGTTCCTGTTTCAAGATATTTCTTTAACAGTATATTTATAGCTGTTGCGGGTACAGGTCTTCATATTATTGCAGCCTCTCTTGCAGCATTTGCTTTTTCAAAGTCAAGAATGAAGAGTTGGAGTATTTTATTCTTGATTATTCAAATAATGTTGCTTTATAACAGTGTTACTTTAAGTGTTCCCCAATACTTGATTTTCACAAAGCTTCGAATGGTAGATACATATTGGGTATATATTTTACCTGCAATTCCATCGGCGGTTGGTTGCTTCCTTATGAAGCAGTTTATTGATGTTTCGGTTCCTGATGCACTCTTGGAAGCCGCAAGAATAGACGGTGCAGGCGTTATAAGAATGTATTATAAGATTGTTATGCCAATCTTAAAACCGGCTTGGATGACAATTATGCTTTTGTCTTTCCAAACTATGTGGACTGTAATACCCAGCGGAACAATTTTTAGCGAGCAGTTAAAAACCTTACCGCAGGTTATGAGTTCGATTTCAGCAGGTGGTATTGCCCGTTCAGGTAGTGCGATGGCAATAACCGTAATTTTGATGATACCTCCGATTCTTGTTTTTATGGTTACTCAAAGTAACGTTATGGAAACAATGAGTACATCGGGTATTAAGTAGTTGATTCCATATGGAAGGATTGTGGAATGGTTTGAAAAAAATAGTTTCAATTTTACTTGTTATCTTAGTTATATTTTCGCTAGGGGTTACTGTATCAGCTAACCCCACAGATTCTTTCGTTCATGAGGATACTGAGTCCGGTGGGGTTGAATCTGTGTTATCGCAGGAAATGTATCATGCAACAAAGGTTATCTCTGCCGGTTCTTTAGGACTTGAAAAGAGCTTATCAGGTATGACCGATTTTTGCACCGATAAGGATGGCAACGTTTATGTTTTGGTATCCAACTGGTCGCAAATAGTTGTTTTAAATAAAGATTATTCGCTTAATCGCGTTTTAAAGCTAACTGATGAAACCGGAAGCTCGATGTTTTTCACCGGTGCACAGGGAATTTTTGTTGATAAAGACAATAAGATTTATGTTTGCGATACAAACAGTTCAAGAATTTTGATTGCGGATACAAACGGTGTTGTTATTGATACCTGGGGAGCACCCGAATCAGATTTAATTCCTGAGGATTTCTTTTATCAGCCTTGCAGAATTGTAAGAAATGATAAGGGTTATACATATATTTTAAGCTTAGGTTGTTATTACGGTGCCTTGCTTTATTCGCCCGACCATAAGTTTTTAGGCTTTTACGGTGCTAACAATGTTGAAGCTACCGCATTAGATACTCTTTCATATTTATGGGAGCGTTTAACCCAAACCGAAGAGAAGAAATCTCTCTCGGTTAAAACCCTGCCTTATTCTTTTGTTGATTTATGCTTAGATTCTGAGGACTTTATGCTTACTTGTACCGGTAAAACCGAAGAGGATGTAAACGGTACGGGACAAATTCGCAAGCTTTCTCCCACCGGCGAAAACATTATGTTTAAACGCCAAACAAACGGTGAATCTTTATCTGCTAATAGTATAAACTTCCTTGAAGAAAAGGTTACTGTGAGCTATGGTAAGAAGCGAACTCAAAATATCGTTTCAATAGATGTTGATGAAGATGACTTTATTTATGCTTTGGATTCGCAAAAAGGCTTCATTTATATTTATGACGATGAATGTAATATGATATGTGGTTTCGGAGGCGGTGGCGACCGTTCAAAGAGACTTAGTGTTTTTGATAATGCATCTGCTCTAGCTGTTTGCGGAACTGATATTTTAGTTGCTGACATGGATTCACAGACTATTACTGTATTTGAGCTTACCGAATATGGTAGTCTTTTGAAAAAAGCTCAATGTATTTATTTAGACGGTGAATATTTAGAGGCTAAACCTCTTTGGGAAGAGGTAAACCGTAGAAATAAGAACTGTCAGTTAGCATATAGAGGTTTGGCAATCGCTTATTTAAGTGAAGGCGATTATGAAAACGCATTAGAGTGTGCCAGACTCGGCCTTGATTATACTGTTTATGATTTGGCTTGGAAAGTAATCAAAAATGAGTTTATGCTTGATAATTTCTTATGGATATTTATTATAGCAGTTGCTTTAATCGGCGGTTTGGTTGCATTCCTCATTATTAAAAAGCGTAAAAATTTGGTTCTTATTAAAAATGCTTATGTTAAAACGGCGCTTTCCTCAACAATTCACCCATTTAAAGCATTTGAAGAAATCAAATATAAACAAATGGGCTCTGTTTTAATAGGTAGTGTTATATTATTCCTTTATTATATAGCAAATGTATTGAAAGAAACCGGTTCAGGCTTCCTTGCTACCACGGTTGATATAAATAAATACAATACAATTTATACCGTAATAGAGACCATAGGTATTGTTTTGCTTTGGTCGGTTTGTAACTGGCTTATAACCTCTTCGTTTGACGGAAAAGGTAATTTCAAAGAGGTATTTATTGCAACAACATATTCTTTAATACCGTTAACATTGTTTACATTTATTAGAGTTATTCTTTCTCATATGGTATCTATGTCGGGACTTAAAATAGTTGATGCTGTTGGAATAGTTGTTCTTATATTAACCTTCTTCTTGTTATGTATTGCAATTATGGCGGTTCACGAATACGACTTCTTTAAGTTCCTTTCAACTTCAATCGTTACAGTATTATTTATGATTCTTGTGGCTTTCGTTATTTTTGTTGTTGGCATATTATTGCAACAGGTTGGCGAATTCTTCACTTCAATTTTCACAGAAATTTTTTACAGATAGTTTAGGAGGATGAGAATAATGAAATTTAGAAAAATATGTTCAGTATTATCCGCCCTCCTAATAACAGTATCTGTTTTATCAGGCTGTGGTTCAAAGAATAATACAGGAGTAAAGTATAACAAAAATCCTGAAATTAATAGCCTTTCTTCCAAAACTATCGCTGAAAATGATAATTTAAAGTTGGATTATTTGGATGATTTGAAGGGAATAACCGTAACCGATAAGATTACCGGTAAAGTTTGGTCTAATCTTGATAAAGATGAGGCAGGCAATTTTGTTGTTTCTTCTACATTAGATATAAATGTTCAGGATATGGAGTTTTACAAAAGCGAAGGTACTTCAAGCGATACTCTTGTTGAACAAAACAAGATAAATGTTAAAGAAATTGATAATGGATTAGAGTTTACATATTATTTTGATGAATACGGTATTTCTATTCCGGTTTCTTATACACTTGTAAAAGATTCTTTAAAAATTTCGATAAATGGTTCGAAAATTGCAGAATCAAAAGAAAAATACAGATTGGTTTCGGTAACTCCGTCTTCTCGTTTTTGTACTGTAAAAGACGGTTCGGATGAAAACTATATTTTCTTACCTATCGGCAACGGAGCTGTTTCAATAGCTAACGATTCACCTGATGGCACTAAGTCATACGATATTGGTCCTGATAACTATGTAGCTATCAATCCTTTCTCAAACGTTAATTTGCCCAGTACCGCAAGAATGCCTGTTTATGGCGTTAAAGACGGTAATAGTGCTGTTTTCTGTATAGCAGAGGAGACTCCGGGTTCGGTTGGTATTATATCATCTGCCGGAAGCGGCGATTCTGATTATTCAAGTGTTAAGCCAAATATTTTCTTGGTTGACTATGACTATACGTTTGGAAAAGCCGAAAATTCCCCCGAGGTAAGACACCTTTCTGAACGCACACAGGATGTTATAACAATTGGTTGCTATTTCTTGCAAAATGAAAAAGCAAATTATATGGGTATGGCAGAGTGTTTCAGAAACTATTTGCAGAAAAATGAATTTTTAGAGACTTCTGAATTTAAAAATTCTCCTTATTCGGTAAATATCTTGGGCGGCGTTTTATCAACAACATCAATTTTAGGTATTCCGGTTAAAACTGTTAAGACTTTAACAACAATTAATCGTGCCAAGGATATGATTGATGAATTGTCCAAACTAACATCATATAACCCAACGGTTTGTTTATCAGGCTTTGGAGAATCAGGAATTAATGCAGGTGAGATTGCCGGCGGATTTGAAATCAATTCAAAACTAGGGGATAAAAAAGATATAGCCAGCATAGAAAAATATGCTGCTAAAAATGGTATTTCGCTTTTTACCGATTTTGAAATGACAAAATTTAGCGAATCGGGAAGCGGTTTCTCCTATAAAAAGGATTCGGCAAAAACTGCAATGATTCATACTGCAGATAAGAGCGGATATACAGTTCCGCTTCGCGAAGCTAGCGCTAATGATACCTATCGTGTTCTTTCAAGAGGTAAACAGGGTAAGGTTGTTGAAAAATTAATAAAGAAAACCGATAAATTAGGAATATCTGCTGTTAATTTCTCAACTCTCGGCTCGGTTACTTATTCTGATTATAATAAAAATGACCTTTATTCGCTTTCAAGCAGAACCGAAAGTGATGTTAAGAAGTATATTAAAGAGTTTAATAAGAGTGGTAAAAAGGTAAGCGGAAAGGCTGCGGCTTATTTTGCATCAGGCCTTATGGACGCAGTTTTTGACGTTGATGTTATAGGCGACGGTCATTATTCCTTTGATTATCATGTGCCATTCTATCAGATGGTATTTTCGGATGTTACACCGCTTTATACAACCGCTTTAAATATCTCATCAAATCCTGAGGAATTGATGGCTTATGCGGCATCCTCGGGTGTTGGTATTAATTTTACCTTGATAGATCAATTTGATATTACCTATATGGAAACAAATAAGGAAAAGCTTTATGCTTGCGATTATGAAGGCAATAAAGACCGCATTAAGTCTTATGTTGCAAAGTTCGCAGAAGTATATGAAGCTACAAGTGGTTCCAGAATAGTTAACTATGAGATAGCTGATAATGGCGTTACTGTTACAACCTTTGAAAACGGTAGTGTGGTTTATGCAAATCATTCCTCTAAGAGTGTTGATTCAGCTGTCGGCGCATTAAAGGGCTATGAGTTTAAGTTAGGGGGCGAGAAGTAATGAAGCAAAAAAAAGCAAAGGGAATTGAATCTCTAAGACGAAGATACGGTTATTCTTTTGTAGCTCATTGGATTATAGGTTTGATTACTTTCTTCTTCATCCCCTTGATTTTTTCAATCTGGTATTCTTTTAGTGATGTATCACTTGGTGACTCTGGATTTATATTAGACTTTATAGGCTTTGAAAACTATAAAGTAGCATTAATGGAAGACCCTGAATATTTAGACATGGTTAGAGACTCTATCGGTTCAATGTTTTATTCATTGCCGATGATAGTATCTTTAAGTCTTATTTTGGCGGTGCTTTTAAATCAAAAGTATTATGGCAGAACGATAATGCGTATTATCTTCTTCTTACCTGTTATAATTGAATCTTCGGTTATAGTTCGTTTGCTTTCCGACCCGTCAATCAATGCTCCTATTTTCAATTTTAGCACTGAGGGTCAAGGTTTTGTTAATTATGATTTGATATTTGCTAATCTTAATTTACCTCCGCAAATTACCGAATTTTTAACCTTCTTCTTATCTAATACCGTTTCTCTTACTTGGGGCTGCGGTGTGCAAATTATTCTTTTCCTTGCAGGACTTCAAGGAATTCCTGATTCCTTATATGAGGTTTCTAAGATAGAAGGAGCTAATAAATGGGATGAATTCTGGAGAATAACTGTTCCAATGCTAAGACATGTATTGTTGCTCGTTATTATCTATACAATGATTTCTCAATTTACAAATTCTAACAACAAGGTTCTTAGTACTTCACTTGGATTAATGAAGGATATGCAATATGATATGGCGGCTGCAATGCTATGGTTCTATTTTGTAATCGTTTTGGCGGTTATAGGTTTAGTATTGGTGCTTTATAATCGTTATTGCTTAAAGAAGTGGGATTAGAGGATACTCTTAACTATAAAAATTTAAAGGAGTGTAACCATGAAAAAAATTATAGCGTTAATTTTAGCTCTATTATTGCTTATCTTTTGCTGCGGTTGTAAAGATAAAGAAGAAACTGTTAGTAAAAAACCTACTAAAAGTGAAACAACCCAAACCGACGAAAGCAATGATGCTGCAAGTGATGAATATTGCTTAGCGGTTGTTGATACTACTTATCCATTCAATGAATGGATGGAGGAAGAAGAGGAAGTAGAGGAAGAAAAGGGTTATGTGATTGAAAAGATCGTAAAAACTCTTGATACTAAGTGGTATGGAGGAAATACGGCTCTTAAATCAAGTAAATCCGATAAAGAGGCTACTGCTCTTCGAAACAGCATTTTAAATGCTAAAAATACCGATGTTTCTAAGATAAAAGGAACAGTTTTCTATGTTTCTCCAAAAGGAAACAATCAAAATGACGGTAGATCACCCGCAACCGCTGTTCGAGATACGAATGCTGATATTTTCAGAATGGGCGATGTAATGTCAGGCGATGCGGTTTTATTTGAACGTGGGGGCTTATGGCGCTTAACCTCTACATTTAATTGTGAAGAAGGCGTAACCTACGGTTCTTATGGAACAGGATATAAGCCAATGTTATATGCTTCTCCGCAAAACTTTGCTGACCCATCTGTTTGGATTCCAAGTAATTTAAAGAATGTTTGGAAATTAACCGTTGCTGATACTGATATCGGTATGGTTGCTTTCAATTATGGTGAATTAGTAGGTGTTAAGAAGCTTAACGGCTTAGTTTCTTTGGAAACGAACGGAGACTATTATTACAATAAAGGCGAGGATACCCTTTATGTCTATTGTGATAAGGGTAATCCCGGAAGGATTTATGAAAATATCGAGGTTGGTTTGAGATTCCCGATTATCACAGCAGGTTACCCGGGTATAGTTATTGATAACCTTTGCCTTAAATATACAGGAACCTTCGGTATTTATATGTATAATGGTAGTAACACAGTTATTTCTAACTGCGAGATAGGCTTTATTGGCGGTGCTATTCAAAGCGGCACTTTGAGATACGGCAACGGAATACAGTCTTGGAACGGCGCTGAAAATCAGTTAGTTGAGAACAACTGGATTTATCAGGTATATGATGCCGGTATTACATGGCAGGGTGATTACAGTTATCTACCTGAGTATGGCGATATTTATAAGAATATCACTTATAGAAACAATTTAATGGAATATTGCACTTATTCATTTGAGTGGTGGCATTCTAATAATGGTGCTTCATATAGTTCTCCTGCAACAGTTCAAAATTTCAGATTATTAAATAATATTAGCCGTTTTGCAGGTTTTGGTCAGGGTGCTCAGCGTCCCGACTTCTCAGGATGTCATATTATGGGCTTCCAGCATCAGTTCCCAACAGCAAAAGGCAATGAAATTTCAGGAAACATTTTTGATAGATGTGCCGATAAAATGGTTGACTGGAGAATTCAGTCTGCCGCAAATAACGGTGAATGGAATATCAGAAACAATACATGGTATCAATCAAAAGCTAAGACAAATACTGTTTTAGTATATGGTGGTTGGGAAAGCGCAACTAATCAGGATTCGCTTGCAAATGCTGTAAAAGTTTTTGATAAAAATCCTGCAAAGGTTGAATGGATTTCATAAATTATGGAATTTGATATAATTATATAAGGAGAAATGTTATGAAAATGAAAAATATATTTCGTTTTGTAGTAACAGCAGTTGTAATCGTTTCTGTAATACTGTCTAGCTTGATTTTCGTTCATGCAGCCGATACTATAAATGCTAGTACTCCAGAAGAACTTAAAGCAGCATTTAAAAATGTTACTGATGGAGGTACCATTAATATTACCGGCGATATTACTATGAATGAAAAGATTTATAGGCAATATGGAAACTTTAAAATTACAGGTAACGGTAAAGTAACCTGGACTAGTGCTCAGGGCTTAAACCTTGATGCTTGTACTGTAACTATTGAAGGCGAAAATTTAACATTAGAGCAGGCAGATTCTGTTGCAGGCAGTGATGATAACTATCTTATCATGCTTGAAAAAACAAATGCTACTGCTGCAAAGATAACAATTAACAGCGGTACTTATAAGGGCTTCTTTAAATATAGAAACAGCGATAATGCTTCTGCAATTAATACCCTTACCATAAATGGCGGTACCTTTTATCAAACTAACCATTTAATGTTTGGTCTTTTTGCTCAAAGAGCAAGTTTAACAGTTAATGACGGTGAGTTTATCGGAAACGGTACTAATCAACCGCTTATCTGGGGTAATGATGTTAATAACTCCGTGATTATCAAAGGCGGTACATTTAAAAGAAATACTACCGCTAATGGCGATAAAGCATTCTTTATGCTTATAGGTAATATGAAAGAGGTTACTATTGGTAATACCGATGGAACCGGTCCTGTTATAATTCAGGATGGTAGCGCAGATATGTTCGCTTATGATAGAGATAGCAAATCGGGTTTTGAGTTTGCTATAAACGGCGGTACCTTCGAGCATAAAGGAACAGGCAATATAATCGGATATAACGCTGATTGTAAATTTGAGTCAAAAACTACTATTAATGGCGGTAAGTTTAAGCATAGCGGAACAGGTAGTGTTATTAAAACTCCTGCCAGAGCCTCCAAAGGAGCTATTGCGGTTAATGGTGCAACATTTGAACATAACAGTAGTTCACCGATTTTTGCGCTAAGCGATAAATGTAATTATACCTTTAATGATTTAAACATAACCAGCGATTCTGCTAAGGAATTGTTTAATCTAAACGGTGAAATGGAAATAACTGTTTCAAATTCAAATATTAAGAATAAAGGTCCTGTTATTAAGATTGAGAAAGGACCGGCTACTATTTATAAGCCGAATACAACTTTAACTTCTACCAGCGGTCAAGCAATTATAGGCGATTATGTAAGTTATGATACATATCCTCCCAGAATGCTTGAAATGACTTACTCTAAAATCGGTGTTTACGGTGCTCAAACCTTTATTTCTTTAACACCGGGTGAAACCTATCAGCTTGATGTTGATTGCAAACCTCAAAATATATTCATAACTCCTCAGGTGCATATTTATTATAAGCAAAAAGGTAAAACTAATTATGCTAAAAAATTATATGTATCTACTACTGATGACAATCCAACCGGAACACATATTTCATTTAAATTTACCCTTCCGGACGATACTGTTATAGCTGCAACCGATAATATTCATATTATTCTTTCGGCTGAGCTTAAAGAAGTGGGTAAAATTTGGTATGCATCAGCCTCGGTTAAAAAGGTTGAGAACAATGAAGCAGTAGGCGAGAACTTAATTCCTGATCCGGATTTCAAAAATTGCCCTGCAACACTTACAACATCTAAAACTGCAACTTGGTCAAAAACCAATTCTCAAATAGATATAGTTGCAACACATATAACCTCTGAGTTTAAAGAGCCTCTACCGGTTGCAAACACTCCTAAAATGTGGGAAATCGGTAATAGAAACCAGGATTATTGGGGCGCTATTTCTCAGGAAATAACTATTGAGGGCAGAAAATGGTATAAGTTTGAGATGGATTATAAGGCCGTTAACGGAGCCAATGCTTTAATCCGAATAGGTGTAAAAGCTAAAAATGCCAGTTCTTATACCGAAACAGACATAGCTAGTATCTGTTACCAATATAAGTTAATTAATGTTGGTACTAAGTATATTATGATATTTAGACCAAAGGATTTATATAATGGTAAAAACTTCAGAATTTACTTAGGTCGAAACGACTCTAACCATGCTAGCAATGCTACTGCATATTTTGCTAATGTTTCGCTTCGCGAGGACATTTCAAGTACAGATGGTGCAGGCGAAGAATACGGCGAGAACTTACTCTTTAATGGTAACTTTGAATATGGTGAATTAGGTGCTATTAACTCAGATAATGTTGATGTTCAGTTATACGGTTGGAAGCAATTAACAAATGGCGAAATGTTCTCAACCTATAACACAGTTAAGCTTAGTGATATCCCCGAAGATTTCTTTGCAGTTAAAAATGCTTTAACCGTTCAGAATGCAGAGGGTAATGTTACCTTGCTCGAAACAGTAGAAGCCGGCAAACAATATATTTTCAGCTTCAACAATAAATATGATAGCAAAGAAGAGGCCACACCTTATATCTATGCCATAACTAAGGACGGCAATAAGAAAATAACTCCTATTAAGGTAACAAAGGATATCGGCGGAAAATATAATACCTCTATTTTATTTGAAATGCCGAAAAATCTAGTTGCTGAGAAGAATTTGCGTATTGGTCTAGAATTTAGCGATACAAATATTATTGGTTATTTCTCTGATTTTGCTCTTCATGTTGCAGATAAATATCTGATGGCTTCAGGAGATAACATTATCGAAAAAGCAGATTTAAAGAATGTTAAATCAATTCCTGATTATGATTATAATAAGGATGAATCTGTTTGGATGAAGGAAGGAACCTTCGGAACAGTTGCAGAAAAAGATAACCCCGGAGTTGAAATGGTTGCAAATGAGCATTTTGATATTATAGCTCCAAAAGTTCTTACAGTTTCAGGCCGAAATAAAGATACTTATGAAACAACCGAAGGCCAAAATGCTAATATTTACCAAGAGGTTAGTGTCACCGCAGGTAAAAAATATCAATTAAGCTTTAATGCTAAGTGGATAACAAAGGGTAGAGCTACCGATAAAGCTTGCGTTGAAATTACGTATAACAAGGGTGGCACATGGACTGTTATTACTCCCCAAGTAACCGAATCCGCTACTGAGTATAAAGAGACCTATACCTTTACTGCACCAGCCGATATTTCTTCCGGCGATAATTTAAGGGTTACAATTCATATAAGCAGTGCTTATGTGCAAGGTCATTTTGCTAACTTCTCATTAGTAGAGATTGATGATGCCGGAAATGCTATTTCCGAAGAAATTATTCAAAATGGTGATTTCACTGCGGAAACTGCAAAGTGGAATTTCTCAAGCGGATTTTCGGATAAAGTGTTTACTGATATTCCTGAAAACTATTTTAGTAAAGTGAATAGCTATAAGACCGGTGCAGTTCAGTTTAGCAATTCTGACGATTATGCTATGTATCGCCAGCATATGATGCTAGAAGCTAACACTCAGTATGAAATGGTTTATGAACATAATTTCACTGATTATGTTGGCGAAAAGGTTCCGTATGGTATAGTTTATTTGTTCTATTACGGCGATCCGGATGGAGATGGAGAACTAAATAGCCTTAACGGTTCAATAGGCGAGAAGAGTACTGTTCCCGAGCTTAATAAATGTAAGCAGGAAAAAATAGACGATTATACAACAAGAACTGTATTTACAACACCTGAAAATATTCGTACCCATGGCGAAGGTAATATGTATTTGTATTGCTATATGCGTCAAGGCTCAGCGGGATATTGGGGTGGATGTCAGCTTTATAAATTAGATGCTGAGGGCAACAGAATAAGCGGAAATATTATGCTTAACGGCGATTTCGGCTTGGGTAATGTTGTTTGGGATACTCAAAAAGAGATGAGAGCTTTGGTTGTTGAGAAACCAACCGAGGATTTCTTGAAAAAAATCACCGACCCTGCTGAGATGGTAACCTCTAAGGGTACTGACACCAATTCAACATATAGCGCAGATGCTACCGTTGATGCATATAAGGCTTATCGCTTTGTTGGTAAAAAGCTTGATATGAATGGCGAGGGAGTTAATCCTCAGGTTCTTTATCGTTCCAGAAAACAAAACGGCAAATATGTTCCTATGGATGTAGAAGTATTTTATGATTCTGACCGTTTTGTATTTGAAATAGATTTCACTATTCCTGATGATGCAATCGTTGTTGATGGAAAAGCAGATATCCGCGTTCAAATGACTAACGGTATCAAAGGTAAAGGTTATTTCACCGATTTGAAGCTTGTTGAAAGAGGTAAGCTGATAAATCTTGCCGGCAAATTCAAAGCTTCCAGCAATAACTATCAGAAGTCAAAATATGATGAAGGTGTATTCATCTTCTATTATGATGATAAGAAGTTTGAAGATGGAGACTGGTCGGGCGAGCTTTCTCAGGCATTAAATCAGCTTGGTGCCGAAAAGCCCGGTGAAATTAGAGGTAAGGTTGTTAATAAGAATGGCGAGCCTCTTAAAAATATCAAGTTATTGCTTACTCCCGGAAACAGAACAGCTAAAACTAATGCTAACGGTGAGTATAGATTTACTAATGTAAAACCCGGTACATACCAGTTATTTGTTGTTACAGAATCCGGAACTCGCTTGCCGGTGCAGGTTGATTTGCAAATAGCGAGCAGCGTTATTTCTAATATACCTGTTATTACTGTTTTAACAGCCAGCGAGATTGAGACAGATCTCAACTCAGGAGGCATTGAGCCTTATGGTGCTTTGCGCGGATATTTATATGACGCAAAGGGCAAGCCTATGGCTAATGTTAAGGTTTATATCAGAGATATCGGTTATGTTGTAACTAATAAGGACGGTATGTTCCAGTTTGATAAACTTCCGGTTGGCGAATTTGAAATTTATTCAATTATGGCAAATGGCGAGGAGTATATTTTCAGAACGGTTGAAATCAAAGAATTCACAGGTACTTCTGTTAAGTTGTCCTTAGAAGGAGAAGGCTTTAACTGGTGGTGGCTGCTTCTTATCATTCCTGCCGGACTTATCGGTATTGCCGCTATTGCAGGCGGAACGATATTGGTTATTGTTCTTGTTAAAAAGAAGAAAGCCAAGAAATTAAACAATTAAAAATATAATATGAAATAGTGGGGTCCCATTATGAAAAAAAGAATCGGCATTTCAATTTGGCAATTTCAACACAAGTTTGGAGACAAAGAGGCACTGCGTATTGCAAAACAAATTGGTGCCGATTCGGTTGATTTTTCCCTAGAAGGAAGCGAGTGTGATTACAGGAATCCTGATTCGCTCTACGCCAAGGGAGAAGAAGCCATAAGAGCTTATTATAGCGAACTTAGAGAATACGCTGAGGAGATAGGGCTTGTCATCGGTCAAACTCATGGCAAGCTCCCAGGCTTCCGCAATATTCCTGCGGAGGACGAGGCCTTGATAGAGAATACAAGGCTTGACTGTATTGCAACAGCATCTCTCGGCGCTGAGGTTATGGTTGTTCATAATGCGACCTCTATTTATTTAGGACCAAATCCTGATCCTGAACTTATGCAGGATTTAAGTCTAAAAATGTTTAAAGCAATGCTACCATTTGCTAAGCAAAACGGCATTAAAATTGCAACCGAAACCTTTGGCGATGCGGTTAGATTTTCTGCGGTTGACTTTTTTGGAGATATTAATGAATTTGAAAAAGCTTATAAAGCTGTTAAAGATATTCCAGAGTTAAAGGATTATATTACTATTTGCGTTGATACAGGTCATTCAAACAAAGCTATGCGATATGATAATCCAACCCCTGCGGATGTTATTCGCCGATTAGGTAAAGAGGTTACTTGTTTGCATTTGAATGATAATGACACTTTAACCGACCAACATAAAATGCCTCTTTCGGGCTGCATTGATTGGGAGAATGTTATGAATGCGTTAGACGAAATCGGTTATAACGGCATTTATAATATGGAACTTAATCTGCGCCATTTTGGTGAAGCGCTAATAGTAGATTATGCCGAATTTGCTATAAAGGTTATGAGAAATATTCTTGATAAAAGGGACAATAAATAGGGGATAGTACTGTGGGGAATATTGCATTAAGAGTTGAAGAATTAATTTCTAAAATGTCAATAAGAGAAAAAATCGGTCAGTTAAATCAGCCCGAAACACCAACCGAGAAAACTATTGAGGAATTTAAAGAGTTGGTTAGAAAGGGCGAGGTTGGCTCGATTTTAATGTCGGTCGGTGCAACCGCCGGCAACGATGCCCAGGGTGCTATTTCAAACGATTTTTATAATGAAATTCAGAGAATTGCCGTTGAGGAAAGTCCAAACGGAATACCGATTTTATTCGGTCGTGATGTTATACACGGTCATCACACTGTTTTTCCGATACCGCTTGGTATGGCAGCTTCTTTTAATGACGAATTAGTTAGAAAAAGTTATAGCGATATAGCAAAAGAGGCATCCGCCGAGAGTGTTCATTGGACATTTACTCCAATGCTTGATTTAGCAAGAGACCCTCGTTGGGGCAGAATTATAGAGGGAACTGGCGAAGACCCTTATGTAGGCGCTCGCGTGGCTAACTCAGTGGTTAAAGGTCTTCAAGGCGAAAAATTAAGCGATAAGGGTAATATGATTGCCTGCGCTAAGCATTATATTGGCTATGGTGCTTCTGAGGGTGGCAGAGATTATCACCGCACCGAAATCACCGATTATAGCCTCTTTAACTATTATCTTCCTGCTTTTAATTCGGCAATTAAAGCAGGTGTTAAGACCGTTATGTCTTCTTTTAATGATATCAGCGGTCAACCCGTAACATCAAGCTCTTATTATTTAACCGATATTTTAAGAGGTAAATTGGGCTTTGATGGTTTTGTTGTTTCAGATTACGATGCTGTTATTCAGTTGAAGAAGCAGGGCGTTGCGCATGATAATGCCGATTGCGCTAAAATGGCGCTCAATGCAGGTCTTGATATGGATATGCATGATGCTTGTTATCTTGATAACCTCGAAAAGCTAATTGAAAGCGGAGAGGTTAGCGAGGAAACATTAAATGAATCGGTTAGACGAATTTTAACCGTTAAAATGGAAAAGGGACTTTTTGAAAATCCCTATTGCTATGGCGGTGAATATGATAAAAATGTTCACTTGAAGGATGCTGAGGATTTGGCAACTGAGTCCATAGTTTTACTTAAAAATGAAAATAATCTTTTGCCTTTGAGCAAAAGCGAAAATATATCTCTTGTTGGTCCTTATGCTACCGAAAAGCGTTCACTTTTAGGCAGCTGGTGTATTGACGGCAAGACCGACGGTATGGACACTCTTCTTGATATTATGAGAAAAACCTGCGAGGGAAATTTATCCTATTCTTGCGGTTACGGTTTGGGTTGGGATAGCTCAGCTAAGAACTCATATTTATCGGATGTTGTAGTTATGGCATTAGGCGAGAGTTGGAGCTGCACGGGTGAAGCCCGTGCTGTTTCGGATATATCTTTGCCACCTGAACAAATTGCATTAATTAAAAAAATCAAAGGAACAGGCAAAAAAATAGTTGGTATACTTTTCTGCGGCAGACCGATTGCAATGCAGGAAATATCTGAGGATTTAGATGCAATAATTTATGCTTGGCATCCGGGCTCTTGCGGTGCTCAGGCAGTTTGCAATGTTTTATTCGGTGATGTATCTCCATCAGGCAAATTGCCTGTAACCTTGCCGAGACTTGCTACCCATATACCGCTTTATTATAATATAACTTCAAGCGGCAGACCGGTTAACTGCTATTATAACGAAAACCCTGCAAACTGCTATGTTGATAGCGTGCCGACTCCTTGTTATCCTTTCGGATTTGGTCTTTCGTATACCGAATTCAAGTATGGTGAAATTAAAACCGATAGTGATAAAGTAGCTCTTGATGATATTAAGAAGGGCAAAAAGATTAAGGTTTCGGTAAGCCTTGAAAATATAGGTGATTTTGATGCCAAAGAAACAGTTCAGCTTTATTTGAGAACTCCTGTTGCTAAATGGATGAGACCTTTAAAAGAACTTAAAGGCTATCAAAAAGTTTCCTTAAATAAGGGCGAAAAAACCGAAGTTGTTTTTGAACTCGGCGCTGATGAGCTTGGATATTATACTCCTCAGGGTGAGTTTATTGTTGAAAAGGGTATAAGAGAAATATTTGTTGGCGAAAATTGCCTTATCGAAAACAAGAAAGATATAACAATTTGTTGATTTTTTCAATTAAATAGAGTAATATTAGATTAACGAAACAATTTAAGGAAATATTGAAAATTGTTTCGTTAATTTGGTTTTAAGGAGATTAAAAATGCGTATATACGAAAATCCTCAAAAAACAAGTGAAAATAGATGTAAGGCTATTAGTTATTATAATTTAAAGGGTAAGAGCGAAACGATTTCGCTTAATGGCGAATGGGATTTTGTTTTCTTTAAAAGGGATATAGATGTTCCTGAGGTTATAACCGAGTGGGGAAAAATAGAAGTTCCGTCTTGCTGGCAGATAAAGGGATATGAAAATCCTAATTATTCTAATATTAACTATCCATATCCTTGCGACCAGCCTTATGTTCCCGATGATAACCCTTGCGGTGTTTATAGAAGAAATATAAATATAGAGAAAAAATGGGGTAAGGTTTACATAATATTTGAAGGTGTTGCTTCCTGCGCTTTTTTAACCGTTAACGGAAAAGAAGTAGGATACACTCAGGCAAGTCATTTGCGCTCTCAATTTGATATAACTGATTTCGTAAGTGAAGGCGATAATGAAGTTATTGTTAAGGTGCTTAAATGGTGTTGCGGAAGCTATTTGGAAAGTCAGGATATGTTCCGCCATAATGGTATTTTCCGCGATGTTTTATTGCTTCAAAGACCTGAGAATCATATCGGCGATGTTGAGTGCATACCAAACAGCGAAAAAATTCAAATTAAATTAGACGGTAAGGCAGACCTTAAAATTTTTGAGAATGGCAAGGTTATTTGCGAAGAAGCTATTGAAAATGAGTTTTCTTTTACTCCTGAAAACCCTGTTTTATGGAATGCAGAAAAACCGTTTTTATATGAAATTGAGCTTGAAAGAGCAGGGGAGACTGTTTGCTTTAAAACGGGTATGAGAGATATTAAAATTTCCTCTGAGTATGAGCTTTTAATAAATGGTGTTTCGGTTAAGCTTCATGGTATTAATCGCCATGATACCAGCAAATATAATGGTTGGTGTCAAAGCGAGGAGGAAATAATCCGCGATTTGAAGCTTATGAAGGAGCTGAATATTAATTGTATAAGAACTGCGCATTATCCTCCTGTGCCTAAGTTTATAGCTCTTTGCGATGAAATGGGCTTTTATGTGGTTTGCGAAACCGATATCGAAACCCATGGATTTGCAAGAAGAACTGCGGGCGGAAACGGATACGACCCGGAGGATAATATCTGGCCCTGTTCAGACCATCGTTGGAAAGCGGAGCATCTTGACCGTATGGAAAGAATGGTTGAAACATTTAAGAACTTTCCTAGCGTTATTATGTGGTCAACCGGAAACGAAAGCGCTCACGGTTGCAACCATGTTGATATGATTAGGTGGACAAAGCAAAGAGATAACACCCGTTTAATTCATTGTGAGGATGCTTGCCGAAAGGGACAGATTCATAACAGCGATGTTTATTCTATGATGTATCTGGGCTTTGAAAGGGTAGAAAAAACAGCTCAAAGCAACGATATAAATATGCCGGTTTTCCTTTGTGAATATGCTCATGCTATGGGTAACGGACCAGGAGACCTTGTTAAATACCAGGATATTTTTGATAAATATCCTAAAACAATCGGCGGCTGTATTTGGGAATGGGCAGACCATGTTGTAGTTGATAACGGCGTTCAAAAATACGGCGGAGATTTTGAGGGCGAGCTTACTCATGACGGTAACTTCTGTTGCGACGGTTTGGTATTTGCCGACCGTTCTCTTAAAGCCGGCTCTTTGGAAGCAAAATATGCTTTCCAACCTATCAGAACAGAGCTTAAAGGAAATATTTTAAAGATTAAAAACCGCCTTGATTTTACAAATCTAAATGAATATGAGTTATGCTTTAATATAGCGGTTGACGGTGAGATTGTAAATTCTAAAAAACTTGTTTTAGATGTAAAACCGCATGATATAGGCGAAATAGAGATTAACTATACCGCCGTAGAATGTAAATATGGCGCATATTTGAATGTTACGCTTAATAAAGACGGTAGTGAGGTTGCAATAGAGCAACACGAATTACCTTGTGTAAGACAGAGCGTGATTAAAGAAAAGGGTATGTGTTTGACCGAGGATAAGCTAAATGTTTATGCTAAGGGCGAGAATTTTAGTTATACATTTTCTAAGCATTATGCCGCGTTTACAAGTATGATTATAAACTGCACTGAGCAGTTGGCAGATAAAACAAAGCTTTCGGCTTTCAGAGCACCCACCGATAACGACCGAAATATTATCTATAAATGGGCAAATATGAATATTTGGGAAGGTGAAAACCTAGATGTTTCTTTCTTAAAGGTTTATGATTGCCATTTGGAAGATAATGTTATCGTAGCTGAGGGCTCACTGGCAGGTATTTCAAGAATTCCTTGTTTTTATTATACTTTAAGGGTTGAAATATCCGAAAACGGTGTAATAGAGATGGACTTTAAGGCAAATGTCCGCAAGAATGCGGTATTTTTGCCTCGTTTGGGCTTCGAGTTCCCGCTAGCTGAAACCTTTAAAGAGTTCACCTATTTCGGCAGAGGTCCTATTGAAAATTATTCTGATATGTGTCATAGCGCACCGGTTTCCTTATATAGTAGCAATGCTGATAAAGAATACGTGCCTTATGTTAGACCGCAGGAGCACGGTAATCATATCGAAGTTCGCAATCTTAAAATAGGCAATATGGAAATTTATAGCGAAACTCCTTTTGAAATTAATGTTTCAAATTACAGTATAGAAGCATTATATAAAGCTAATCATACTGATGAGCTTATTTCGGATGATAAGGTTCATTTAAGAGTGGATTACAAGGTTTCAGGTATTGGCTCTAATTCCTGCGGACCTGCGCTTTCAAATGAATTCCAACTAAATGAAAAAGAAATTTCATTTAAGTTTAATATCGCTCCAATTAAGTAATATTAAGTAATATTAAAAACCCCCAAGCAAACTGAAATGCTTTGCTTGGGGGTTTAAATTTATATCATAAAACTTCGAAAAAATATTCCGTTATAACCTCAGGGCTCTCCTTCATTTTGTTATCAATCCACCATTTTAAAGTTCCCATAAAGGTAGATATGATGTGATTTTTCCAGAATAAATCAGGAAGATTATCGCTCTTTTTTGATTCAAATAAAGATAGATGACTTTCAATGAGTGTTTCAAGATTTATTCTAAAATATCTTAAAAACAGTTCATTATTTTGAGAGGATAACAAAGCCAAAATGTTGTTATCGTTTTGCTGCAAATGCTTAAATAAATGCAGAAAAATAGGTTCAGAGCTGTTACATTCAAAAATATGCCGATGCTCATTTTGGCTATTTTTTTCAGTATCAAATATATGGCAAAACAATTCTTCGCAAAATTCTTTGAGTAAAAAATCCTTGGTTTCAAAATGAGAATAGAAGGTTGCTCTGCCGATATCTGCGCCTTCGATAATTTCTCCAACTGTTATTTGGTTAAACTCTTTTTTAGAAAGTAAATTTGTAAATGAATTAAATATAGCTTCTCTCGTTTTTCTTTGGCGTCTGTCCATATTATTTTCTCCATACAATTTTTAAGATTTGTTCAGTAATGAATAACTAAGAAATATAGTATATTGTAACTGCTGATAGTTATAAATATAATATTAATGAACAATTTGTTCGGTAATGTATTTATTGTATCATAAATTGTAGTTTTAGTCAATCGGAGGCAAATATGAAAACAGAGAAAAATATTCTAATAGCTTTTATTTTAAACCTCTTATTTTCGGTTTTTGAATTTTTGGGCGGTGTTTTTACTGGGAGTGTTGCGATAATTTCAGATGCAGTTCATGATATAGGCGACGCTATGAGTATAGGTATATCATATTTTTTAGAGAGAAAAAGCAAAAAGCCGGCTGACGAGGAGTATACCTACGGATATACGAGGTATTCGGTAATTGGCGGATTAATAACAACCGTTATTCTTTTAATCGGCTCGTGTTCGGTGATATATAATGCCGTAAACCGAATTATAACACCTACTGAAATAAATTATAACGGAATGATTATTTTTGCCGTAGTAGGTGTGTGCGTGAATTTTTGCGCGGCGTTTTTTACCCGAGATGGCGACTCATTTAATCAAAAAGCGGTTAATTTGCATATGTTGGAGGATGTTCTCGGTTGGGTTGTTGTTTTGGTGGGAGCTATTGTTATGCGGTTTACAAACTTTTCGCTTATCGACCCGATTATGTCTATTGCAGTTTCGCTTTTTATTCTTATAAATGCGGTTAAGAATTTAAAAGAGGTTGTTGATTTATTTCTTGAAAAGACACCGAAAAATATCGAAGTTAAAGAAATAAAAGAACAGATTAAAGAAATTGACGGTGTTATTGATGTTCACCATATACACCTTTGGAGTATGGACGGACAAAACAACTTAGCAACGATGCATATTGTTTCAGACTCTGAACCTCATAAACTTAAAGATAAAATCCGTGCAAAATTAAAAGAGCAAGGGATAGGACATATAACAATAGAGATAGAAACAAGCTCAGAAAATTGCCATGAGGAGCATTGCCACGCAGAGTTTAGTACTAATTCAGGACATAGTCATCATCACCATCATCATTGTCATTAGAGTTACAGTTAAAAGTAAACTTTCGTAAACGGTTCTCATCCTGCGACTAAATAAAAATCATAACCACTAGTTACTAGTGGTCTTGTTATATCCACAACGCTCTGTACATTGGTCTGTATATAAAAAATTAAGATTGTCACTTAAAAAACGATTGAAAATGGTTTTATTTTAATGTTAATAGATAATTTGAGTATTGAAATTTTTTATTTTGTCGAGTATAATACCTAAAAATGACAGATCTTTATGATATAAAAACTCTCAGAAAGGTTGGAAAAATATGATTGATGAAAGAAAAAGGGAAATTATATTTCCGGTAAGAGTTGTAAAAGAATTCGGCAATATTCAAAATGCTGAATCTTTGCTTGCTGAGAAGGATTTACAAATAGGATTAAGTGAACCGGACTGTATTATTTTAGAAAATGACAGTAGTGGCGAAATGTCAGGAATTTTACTTGACTTCGGTAGGGAGCTTAATGCATCTGTCAGGATTTTAACCCACTTAACATTTACTGCCGAGCCGGCAAATGTACATATAACCTGTGGTGAATCTGTTTCTGAGGCAGTTAGTCAGATAGGCGATAAAAATGCTACAAACGATCATGCTATACGGGATACGGATTATATGCTGCCGTCATACAGTGATATTACTCTTAATGAAACAGGGTTCCGTTTTGTTTGTATCCGTCTTAAAGGCAAAAATGCTAAGCTTTCAATCAAGTCTGTTGTTGCGGTTGCGGCTTACAGGGATATTCCGTATATTGGCAGTTTTAGTTGCAGTAACGATATGCTGAATAAGATTTATAATACTGCCGCATATACCTGCCATTTGTGCTTGCAAAATTTTATCTGGGACGGTATAAAGAGAGATCGTCTCGTATGGGTTGGTGACATGCACCCGGAAATGCTCACGGTTAAATCTGTATTCGGCAACATACCTCTAATGGCTGAAACCCTTTCTTTTATACGAAATGCTACACCACTTCCTGGTTGGATGAATTTTTACCCAACCTACTCACTGTGGTGGCTTATAATTGTAAGGGATTGGTATTTTTACACCGGTGAAGAGAAATTTCTGAATGAGAATAAAGAATATATACTTTCCCTCACAAAACAAGTGATAGATACCGTAAATGAAGACGGAACCGATAATTTAAAAATATATTTCCTTGATTGGCCTACCAACGAAACCGAAGCGGGTATACAGGGTTCAAGAGCATTGCTTGTTTTAGCGCTTGAAGCGGCGGCTCAGCTTGCGGAGTTCTGCAATGAAAACGAATTATCTGCAAAGTGTAAAAGTAAAGCAGCTATTTTAAGAAGATCCGAATGGAATATGAATACTGCCAAACAAACCCTTGCAGTTACTGCGCTAGCAAAGTGCTGTAATGCTGAGGAGGCTGCCGAAAAAATCCTTGAAGGCGGCGCTAAAGGTTTTTCTACATTTATGAGCTATTATCTTTTGAAAACAGCCTCAAAAAAGGATATGGCGGAAACCCTTGATGTATTGGAAGAATACTATGGTGCTATGTTGAATTTGGGTGCTACGAGCTTTTGGGAGGATTTTAATATCGAATGGGCGAAAAATGCTTCACCGATAGATAGGGAACCGTTTAATAATGAAAGTGATGTACACGGCGATAATGGGGCTTTCTGTTATAAGGGATTTCGCCATAGTCTGTGTCACGGTTGGGCATCTGCACCTACTGCTTTCTTAGCAGAGGAGGTACTTGGAATAAATATTCTTTCAAAAGGATGCAAAAAGATTGAGATAAAGCCTAATCTTGGAAATCTTAGTTGGGCAAAAGGCGAGTACCCAACACCTTTGGGAGTGGTAACGGTTAGTTGTGTTAAAAAACAGGACGGAAGCATAAAAACCGATTGGACTGCCCCTGATGGTATAGAAGTTATATGTGATTAAATATATTTAATAAAAAACTGTTTTGGCAGATTTTTTCTGCCAAAACAGTTTTTTCATTTTAATAGTCCGTGACGTTTGGAAAATTCTTTTGGTGAAATACCGAATTTCTTTTTGAATTCTGCGGCAAAATGGCTTGGCGAGGAAATACCGACCTTGTTTGCCACATCAATAACTGTCAATCTCCAATCCTTTAATAAAACAGATGCATATTCCATTCGCTTGTCATTTCTGTATTGTGCAATAGTTTTACCGGTTTCGTTTTCAAATTGTTTTATAAGTGTGGTAGGACTAACAGGAAACATACTGTAAACATTTTTTAAGGAATCGTTTAAAAGCAGGTAATTATCAAAATACTTGCGAAGACAATAACCGTATTTATTATAATCTGATGTATCAGACAGTATATTATCGCTGAAAAACATAAAGTAGATAAGATTGTGCATATAGTTTTGAAATTCTATTTTGTGATTGTATGAAGTACGGCTGCCAATCATTTTTTGTGCTTCATAAAGTAAAAATGTAGAAACATTAGGTGTTAAAATGGTTTGCTTGAATTTAGTTGTAAGAATACTAATGTTATTTGGGAAAAAATTGATTAGAAAATTTTTGAAATATTCTTCCTTGAAAAAGAAGGTAAAATGGTTACAGCCCTTAGAGCAAGGTTTTAGAGTGTGAAGGGTATTATTGCCTAAAAAAATCAAGGTATCCTTTGTAAGACTATGTTTTTTACCTTCAAAGATATGCTCCCATTCCCCTGAAACTATAAGAGAAAATTCGGCAAAACCGTTATGAACATGAGTGGCAGAGTCGGTATCACTAAAATGAAAACCAACCTGATCTTCCAAAGAAAACATATGTCGTTCAAAGTTATGGTATTGAATTTGTTCAATGCTTTTATTTTTTGCTTTGAGTTCAGCCAATTGTTTCACACCCTTTGTTTAGTATGTTAATTATATGTTTTAGAGAATTTTTTGTCAATATGTTTGTGAATTTTTTTTGATAAAATTTATGGATATTTCTATAAAAAAACGCATTTTTTGGTAATAAATACAATAAATGAAACGTAAAAATTTAGAAATTTAAAAAAATCGTTCATATCTGCAAAAAAACGATAGATACGAGTTTTGTAATTTGCTATAATCAAAAAAAAGAAAAGGAGAGATGTCTCTTGAAAAGGATGATTTGTATGTTGTTGTCATTAAGCACTATGCTTTCGGTGGCGGGCTGTGGTTCGGCTGGAAAGGGAACCGAGCCGGATATTAAGGTTACCGAAGGAGTTCCAACCTACGAGGATAATGCCCATATAGAGCGTGGAGCATACTGTATGCCCGCCAAAGAAAACTATATGTATCCTGATTCAATAAACGGTGCTTTGGATTCTGCGAAAGCTAATTATAAGAGCAATATAAATGAGCAGGAGTTTAAGGATTATAAGGATGCGGGTTTCACCTTTATGCTTACTGAATATAATGCAGATTGGGAAATCAATGAAAATTTCAGCGAAACTAATTTGTATACCACAATGCAGTTGGCTGAAAAATTGGGTATCCCTGTAATTGTGCATACAGGTCCTTTAGAGCGCTTTACCACTACAGATGACTTTAGAATTTCAAATGAAAATAAAGAATATTTGCAGAAATTAGTTTCAACACTCTCAACATATAAGATGTTCCGTGGTTTTTCTTTTAAAGATGAGCCGAAAGCAGAATATGCTCAAACTTTTAAAGCTTATAAAGATTATTTGCTTACCTTAAAGCCCAACGCAATGTTCTTTGGCAGCTTTCACCCTATTTACGGAAGTGCGCACGTAAGCTTCTCATCCAACAATAAAAATGCAAGGGAAGAATATTCTAAATATATAGATGCTTATCTTACCAATATGAATTCCTTTACTTATGACTATTATCCACTTCGTGTGGACGGTGCCCGTAAAGTCAATTTCATTATGGATAGTTGGTATGAAAACTTAGAATTGGTTGCTTCAAAGGCAAAGAAACACAACAATGCAAAGATTGGTCTTACCATTCAAAGCAGCAGTTACGGTCAGCCAGGACAACAGGATACAAGCTCTCATGCCAGAACCATAAGCACTAAGGAAGATATTGGATTCCAGATATACAGTGCGTTGGCTTATGGAGTAAAAGAATTCGGTTACTTTACATATTGGCTGCATTGGGGTACGACAGACCCTGCTGCAGAAACCTTCTACGATGCTATGGTAATGCCACCCGAAAAGAGTGGTGGAGCAGGTATAAAAACCGATTGCTATTATGCAGTACAGGCTATGAATAAAGAGCTTGAAAAGTTCGACCATGTAATGCTTAACTTTGATTGGCAAGGCACTATGGCAGTGGCTCCCGAAGGTAAAACCAAGAGTGCTGTATTAAGCAAGGTTGCCGATTATAAAAATGAGCGCATAAAGGATGTATCAGTTTCAGAGGAAACTATTATAGGATGCCTTAAAGACGGCAAAGGTTATGACGGATATATGCTCGTTAATGCTACGGAACCAAGTGAGAAAAAGACCGATGAGGTTACAGTTTCTTTCTATAAGGCAACCAAAGCATTAGCTTATGTAAACGGTGAAGAGCAGACAATTACATTAAAAGACGGCAGTTATACATTTAAACTCGGTGCGGGTGAAGGCGTATTTGTAATTCCGATAGTGTAAGTATTAATAATTGAATAGGTTAGTCGAAACGCTTAAAAGTGTTTCGACTAACAACAATCATTATTGTGTATGTAAAGGAGAAGAAAATGAAAATCTTTAAAAAGTTTATTGCAGTTTTACTTATTTTAGGTTTGTTTTGTACCGTTGTGGGTTGTGGAGGAAATAAAGGCGCACATGAGCTTACAGGTGAGAGTATAAATGTAGTAATTCAGACTAACGGTCTTGGTACAGCATGGATTGAGGATGTTGCAGAAAAATACACCTATGAAACAGGTGTTGAGGTTAATGTTCAGTTTGATGCGCTTGTTAACTCTAATTTATTAACAATTCTTACAACCGATGCTATGGATTGTGCAGATGTTTATTTTGGCCAGACAAGTGAATGGGCTGATTGGCTCAAAAATGACCTTATAGTAGATATTACAGATATTTATACCGATTCTTCCGACGGAAAATCCTTGGCAGACAGATGTATTGTTCAGGATTATTATGTAGAAAATACTGACGGAAGCAAGAGATACGGTATGATTCCGCTCTCAATGGGACCAATAGGAATGGCTTACAATAAGAAAATGATGAATTATCTTTGCCATGATGTTCTTAAGTGGGAAGAAGGACACGACTATCCTACCACTACCGCTGAACTTAAACAGGTAACAGATGCTCTTAAAACTGTGGTTAAAGACGGCTCAAATAAAGAGTTGTTCAGTTATACATCAGCAGGCAAAGAATTAGATGTTAAAGCCTGGGCATGGTCGGGAAGTATCGGTACACTTGAATTCTTATTCAAGCCCTGGATACAGCAATACTTCGGCGAAGAGAAAATGAATGAATTTTTCAGTCAACAGTCCAACCCCGATATGTTCAATGATGAAGCATTCTATGTATGCTATCAGAAGATTATGGATTTATTGGAATTGCAAGAGAAATCTGATGGCTCTGTTTCTTCATCAAGTTCTATTCCTAACTGTTTATCTTATAATCACACTGAATCTCAGACTCAGTTCTTATTGGGTCACTCCTTGCTTGTTCCTGCAGGAAGTTGGCTTTATTCCGAGTCTACCGATTTGATGTCTGATATGGACAATTGGGGCTTTATGCCTGTTCCTACTATGACTGATGATAGCGGTAAGGCTCTTTGTGCAGATGGAGTTACAGTTCCTACTGATGAAAAGGGTAACTATGTTCAGTATTTAGGAATAAATGCTCAGGACTTTATGTTTATTCCTGCACGTTCCCAAAAACAAGATTTGTCAAAAGCTTTCTTAAAGTATATGTTCTCCGAAACTTCTTTGGCAACGATAGAAGAAAATATTCAGGCACCGGTTTGCTTTGAGTGTGACGATGAGAAAATCGAACTCAACAATTGGGCAAAGCAGGTAAATAAATTTGTTAAGAATGCAGTTAAAGCAAATTCACTCTGCACAACATATTCTACCAATCCGATGTTCGGTGTAGGTGCTTTGAATTTTGTTTCCGATACACTTCCTTATGCTAAATTATCGCAAGCAGGTTACGGCAGTATTAAAAAGTATTATGATTCTGAAACCTTAAAGCCTATTGCTTCAGCTAAAGATGCAAAGGGTGTTGCAATTACCGAAAATGTTTATAACTATGTCAAGTGGAATTATAACTATAAGATTTCTCATTGGCAAGAATTTAAGCAAAAGTTAGGAATTTTGTAATATGGTAAAAGAAGCTAAAAAATCAAAAGGTATGAAAGAGGTTGTACGCAAGCGTAAGATTTTTATTGTGCTTATGCTTGCTTGGCCGGTACTTCATTTATTGCTTGAATGGTATCTTAATTTTGACATTATATATATGGCATTCCGAGACTACACTTTTGATATCATTAATGGTGATTTTGTTGGACTCGATAATTTCAAGGGTATATTCAATCTGTTTAACCCGTCAAATAATACGATACCTGAATATTATGCATTGATCCACTGTTTACAACTTATGCTTTTGGTTATTTTTATCAATGCGCCCTTATCTCTTGCTTTTGCGTATTTACTGTATTTGCAGGTTAAGGGATATAAAATTTTGAGATATACGTTATACATACCGGTTATTACCTCTGCTGTTGTATTGGTATTGGCTTACCGTCAGGTTTTCCAGCCGGATGGTCCTATAAATTATCTGTTTAATATGCTGGGAATAGAGTGGCCTAATGGCGGATTTTTCTCGGCAGAAAGTGCCTGGAGCAGTATTATAGCATTCAGTATATGGACAGGATTTTCTACTAATATTATTTATTTCTTATCTTGTATGCGCCGTGTGCCTGACAGTTATATTGAGGCGGCAAAATTAGACGGTGCAAGCGAACCCAGAGTATTCTTTTCTATAATACTTCCGCTTGCTTCTCCCACAATCTGCACTATGATTTCTTTGGGAATAGCAGGTGTGTTCAGTTGGGCATTACCTTCCTTATTGTTTGTTCCGCAAAACGGCGGTGGCTATAACGTAGGCACTATGGGACTTTCAATACTTAACTTTACTACGGGCAGACATTACGGTCTTGCGGCGGCATACGGTATTTTGGTAACTATAATAGCTTGTCCTATTATGATTGGCATTAGAAAAATTTCTCATAAGCTTGAGAATGCCGTGGAATTTTAAGGGGGTATAGGGTTATGAAAAGAGAAATTACTCCCACAAATTTAGTATGGAAAACCGCAAAAATTATCATATATTGCTTAATGGTGTTTTTTGCATTCACTTTTGTTGGTATATTTGTATGGGTTCTTATGAATTCCTTTAAAACTGCTCCTGACTTTATGCAAAATGCATTGGGTCTGCCAACAATCAAGTGGGATTTTCAAAATTATTTAGATATATTCAAGTTTGAATATAAAAATAATAACCTGCTCCAGATGCTTTTGAATACACTGGTTATGATTGCAATTTCGGTTATTTGTACAGTTACATTCCCTGTTATGGCAGGTTATGTTTTCGGTCGAATGGAATTTAAAGGAAGGGCGAAGTTTGAAGCATTTCTTTATATTCTTATGACGATTCCGATTATCGGCGGAGCAAGTGCTCAACTTAAATTTTTAAGCAATCTTAATTTGTACGATACATATTTAGGTATATTCCTTTTGCAGTCAGGTGCTTTTGGCGGCGGTATGCTTATACTCACCTCATTTTTCAGAGGCTTACCATCTACATATGCAGAAGCTGCTTATATAGACGGTGCAGGCGAGTTTACGGTATTTTTAAAAATATATTATCCGCAGGCTATGCCGCTTTTGTCAATA
>JAFSIV010000021.1 GCA_017439585.1 Clostridia bacterium
CGAAGGAGCTTCTATGACCGAGATTGCACAGGAAATGAACGCCAAGGGATTACGTTCTGCATTTGGCGGTAAAATCGGTGTTGATATGGTTACCCGAATGCTTAAAAACCGCCGTTATATCGGTGAGTTCAAATATCGTGAGATTGTTCATCCGCACGGTATCCCCGCTATCATTCCTGATGAGTTATTTGATCGTGTGCAACGCCGTATGGCTTCGAATAAAAAGGCTCCGGCAAAACACAAAGCAGAAGACGAATATTTGCTTACCACAAAACTGCGTTGCGGTAAATGCGAGTGTTTTATGGTTGGCGAAAGCGGAACGAGCAAGACTTCAACGGTATATCGTTATTACAAATGTGTTGGTGTTAAAAAACACAGCGGTTGCGATAAGAAAACCGTAAAGAAGGATTGGATAGAAGACCTTGTTGTAAAGCAAATTGAAAAAGTGCTTTTTGATGATATTCTTCTTGAAAAGATTGCCGATACCATAATGGAAATCCAAGGTAAAGAGAATACTGTTTTGCCGATGCTCAGAAAACAGTACGCTGACATTCAAAGAGGTATTGATAATCTTCTGAATGCCATTCAGCAGGGCATTGTTACTCCATCCACCAAGCAACGTCTTGAAGATTTGGAAAAGCAGAAGAGCGAAATCTCTGTTCAAATTATCAAGGAGGAAATGTCAAAGCCGTTGCTTACAAAAGACCAAATTCTCTTTTGGTTCCATCGTTTCCGCAAATACAATACTCGCCGTTTAGATCATAAGCGCAGACTGATTGATAGCTTTATTAACACGATTTATCTGTATGATGATAAAATGGTGATAACCTTTAACTATAAGGACGGCTCTGAAACCGTCAGTCTTAGTGAAATTGAAAACTCAGATTTAAGTTCGGATTTAACTGCATCCGCTCTGCCAAAAAATTCGACTTGTTTCGACAAGTCGAATTTTTTTATCCATTGCGAAAGCAATGGTATATCATCAGCGATAGCGTTGCTATCGTTGTATCTCATCAGTCCGTCAGGACTGCATATCATCACGCGTAGCGTGTATTAAACTCCTTCGCAATGATGATATACAAAACTTCGTTTTGATAATATGCAATTCCTCCAGGAATTGATGATATGCACGGCTTTGCCGTGATTCAATATGTAGGGGTTCGAACACATAGGTTGAAAAATCAAGAATTCAAGCCTTAAAATGAATAATTGATTTAATCTAATATTTCTGCTATAATATAAAAAATAGATTATATATTTGGTTTAAATTTTAACAGGTGATTTAATGTTTAGTTTTTTAAAGAAAAATAAAAATCCAAATGTTAATGTTCTTAAACAAATGGACGGCAGGGAAATTAAATATGTAACCCGTCGCACCAGAGAGGCTGACGGTACGGTTAAGGAGATAATACTCGGCAAAGAGGGTAGAATTGTTGTAATAGAAAATGAAATTCGGGTTATGTGCGGTGCGGTGGATGTTTTCCGTTCGGATGTTGAAAATTCTACTTACTATATGCTTTTGAGCGGAGACGGAATAACCGTTTCGGGTGTTAACAAAATAGATAACAATGAAATGGATATTATAGTTTATTATAAATATCATAGGAAATAGGAGTTTTAAAAAGTCTAAGTACCGATTGGTGCTTAGGCTTTATTTTTTTATGTCGGTGAATGTCCCCAAGCTTTAAGTGTATGCTTTTAAACGCCGGGAGGAATGTGGCTTATGAAAGAAAACGATAAACTGCTTTATAAAACCCTCAAAACGCTTTTGAATGAGAAGTTATCCGAAGCAGAGGTAGAGACACTTAGGTCTAAGGGATATGAGGTTAAAAATCCAACCAGAACGACTGCAGTGATGATAGCGCTTTATGAAAAGGCGTCGGGCGGGGAGCTTTCGGCTATAAAGGAGTTGCGTTCGATAGTAAGCGAGAAAAATGACGACAACAGGTCCAGTCAGACCAAGGCGGTGATGATTGTTGACGACATCGGAAATTAAGATGTCGCAGATAGTGGGTCAGGGATATGACGAGTTTTGGAACTGCGAAAAGCGATACCGCGTTCTTAAAGGCGGTAAGGGTTCTAAAAAATCGGCAACAACCGCGCTAAATTTTATATACCGACTTATGAAGCTTAAAGACAGTAATCTTTTGGTGGTGAGGCAGGTTGCCAACACCCATCGCGATTCAACCTTTGCTCAGCTCAAATGGGCTCAGGAGAGACTTGGAGTAGCAGACCTTTGGAGCAATACCGTGTCTCCAATGGAAATGGTATACAAGCCTACGGGGCAGAGGATTATTTTTCGTGGTTTTGATGATGTTTTAAAGCTGGCATCAACCACAGTGCCAAAGGGGTATTTGAATTTTGTTTGGATTGAGGAAGCCTTTGAGATAGGCAGAGAGGCTGATTTTGATAAGCTCGATTTATCTGTGCCGAGAGGCAGAGTGCCCAGTCCCCTATACAAACAAACCACTATAACCTTTAACCCTTGGAGTGAGGCTCATTGGCTTAAAAAACGCTTTTTTGATACTTTTTCGTCTCAGGTTGAAACCTTTTCGACCAACTACTTAATAAACGAGTTTTTAGACAGTACCGACCGCGTGGTTTTCGAGCGGATGAAAAAGCAAAACCCTCGCAAGTATGAGGTTGCAGGGCTCGGAAACTGGGGTATTGCCGAGGGACTGGTTTATGAAAACTGGACAGTTGGAAAAGAGGAGATACCTGAAAATGAGAGGTATAAATGGAAGAGCTTTTTCGGGCTTGATTACGGCTACACAAATGACCCCACAGCTTTTATAGCTTTTAAAGCTAATCCGATAGATAAGAAAATTTATATATTTAATGAATTTTATATCAAGCGGATGTTAAACTGCGATATTGCAGAAAAGATAAAGGCTATGGGGTTTTCAAAAGAGAGAATTCGAGCCGACGCGGCCGAGCCTAAATCAAATGACGATTTGAGGCGGTTGGGGCTTGGCAGAATTATGCCCTCGGTTAAAGGTAAAGACAGCATTTTAAATGGTATAGCAACGATTAGTGAATACAAGATAACGGTTGACCCTGCCTGCGTTAACACGGTTAGAGAGTTATCGAGCTATGCCTATTCCGACAAATACAACGAACGCGGTCAAAGACTGCCGAGAGACACAGAAAATCATCTTTGCGATGCTTTGCGGTATGCCTTTTATGATGTTAAGTTTTTCAGACCTAAAAAAGAAAGGGCATTTGAAGAAACAAGCAGTGAGATTTCGGCAGAGGATTTAAACGGAGGATGGGATTTTTAATGATAGTACTTTATATACTTTTGGCGGTATCCAGTTTTGTTGCAGGATATTTGATAGCCGAGAGAAGAAGCCATAAAAATTCGGGCTTTAATAAAAACGCCAGAATTTATGGTGATACAAGTCTTACAGAGGAATACCGAAACTTTTTAAGTTATGACGGCAGTGAACAAATTTAAAGGAGAGTTAAAATGGCAGAAAATTCCGAAATTACAACACCCGAGATTGAGAATGAGATGGAAGCTGTTGAGGATACCACACCAAAGACGGAGACCATAAGGGTAAAATTCAACAAGGAATTTAAGGATATTCCCTTAGATGATGCGACAACACTTATTCAAAAGGGAATGAAATACGACCTTATTTTTAAGGATTATGAAACACTTAAAAATCTAAGCGCTCAAAGCGATAAATCGGTTGAAGAATTTTTAAGTGATATAAATCAAAATATCTTAGAAAAAAGAATAGCAGAGCTTACCGAAAAATGCTCGGGCGACCGCGAGTTCGCCCAAAAGATAGCTTTGCTTGAACGCGGAAAAGAAGCTCATGCTACCAGAGGCTTTGATGAGTTGCAGGAAATTTTTCCTGAGATAAAAAAAGAGTCTGATTTGCCCGAAGAGGTTATAGAAAAGGCAAAACTTAGCGGCAGAGCTTTAACCGACGAATATTTAAGACATTTATTTTTTAAAGAGCGCGCTTTAAAGCAGGCAAATAAAAATAAAAAAATAACAGAAAATTCATGCATAGGCTCGCAAATAAACCGAGACGGCAGCGATAATCCCGAAGCGGTTGAGTTTTTGAAGGGCTTATGGAAATAAACTTTAAGGAGAAATTAAAATGGCAATAAATTCTATTGAAAATGCAGTTCGTTATTCAGATGAACTCGATAAAATGTTTGAACAAAAGAGTGCGGTTGGCTTTTTTGCAGATAATGCGATGGCAACAAAGTTTGTTGGCGCTAAAACCGTTATAATTCCCGACATTGATTTTCAAGGTCTTGCAGATTATGACCGTGATTTAGGCTTTGCTCGCGGGGCGATTACGGTTGCTAACAGCTCTTATACAATGCAGATGGACCGCGCCCGTTCCTTGCAGATTGACCGCGAGGATATGAGCGAAACAGGTATTGCAAATTTAGCAGGCAAAATTTTAGGCGAATATGTTAGAACAAAGGTTGTTCCTGAATGTGATGCTTATGTTCTTTCTAAGCTTGCAGGTTTAGCAATTACCCGCGCCAACACAATCGACGGCGATATTAATGCACCTTTTGAGGCTCTTTGCAAGCTTATCGGTGAGGTTCAGGCAAATGTCGGCTATGATGAAGAAATCGTAGCTTTCGTTGATAGTCATATTTACGCTTCCTTGCTTAATTCTTCTGAGATTTCAAAGATGATTACCGTAAGCGATTTCAAGCAGGGTAACATTGATTTGAAGGTTAAGTCTATCAACGGCGTGGCTATTATTCCTGTGGTTTCCGAGAGAATGAAAACTGCTTATGATTTCGGTTCGGCAGGCTTTAAACCCGCTGAGGTTACCAGAGAGACCTATATGCTTGTATGTCCTAAGAGTGCGGCTCATCTTGTTAAAAAGACCGAGCAGATGAGAATTTTTACTCCTGAGCAGAATATTGATGCAGATGCTTATAAATTTGATTACAGAATTTATTATGATGTATTTGTTAAAAACAGCGGTCTTGATTCTATCTGGGCTTGGGTATCTCCTGAGGTTGAGATTGAGGCTGTTGATACCGAAATCACAACCGACGAGGGTACATCCGCAACCTTAGCTGTTACAGCAACAAGCGAGGGCGAGCTTACTTATCAATGGTATAAATGCGATAACGAAAATAAGCGCGGCGCAGTTAAAATAGCAGGCGCAAATGCAGATAGCTTTACTACTGATGATGAGCTTGAAGCAGGTGTTTATCATTACTTTGTGCGCGTTACTGTTGACTCGGTTGCAAGCACAGATTCAGGTGTTTACACCGTTACAGTAGAATAATTAAAATAAATTAAGGCTCGGCCCGTCGGGTCGGGCTTTAATCTTATAAACGTGTATTTTAATAATAGGAGGAGAATTATGGACTACTCACCAAATGAAATATTTGAGCAATATAAAAAAGGTACTGAGTTTAAGGCTTCGATAGGAAGCAAGGGGATATATGAGCAGTCGCGTTTAAACGAGCGGTTTTATGTCGGTGACCAATGGCATGGTGCTAAATGCGGTAATGACCGACCTCTTGTTCGCCATAATGTTATAAAAAGAATTGGCGACTATAAAATTTCTCAAATTTTAAGCTATAATCCTGCGGTAAGGTTTTCGGCTGAGGGTATACCGACCACTAATGAAAGCTTTGAGCAGGTCGAGGAGGCACAAAACTTTTCGGGCAAGCTTACCGATAATGAAATTAATTTCGTAATGGAGGCTTTTGATAATTATTATAAGGTTACAGCCGAAAGACTTAAATTTGCGGAAATCAGCGAAAAAATCCTCAGAAATGCATATATCTGCGGAACGGCGGTGCTTTATACCTATTGGGATAATGGAATTTACACCGGACTTTTTGCCGATTATGAAAAAAAGGTAAGAATAAGCGGTGATATTTCCTGCGAGGTTTTGAGCATTGATGACGTGGTTTTTTCTGACCCATACATACAGGAGGTTCAAAAACAGGCCTATATTATACTTTCGAGCAAAAAGGATGTTGAAGAGGTTTTAAGAGAGGCGAGACTTTCAGGCGCTGATACTTCTGTTTTAAAGGGAATAGCCGAAGAAGCAATAGACGGCAAGGTTACCCAGTTTACCAAGCTTTACAAGGAATATAAAAATGCTTATGAATATACCATTAAATGCATTAAAGCTACCGAGAAGTTTACTATAAGAGAGCCGTTTGAAACAGGGCTTAAGCTTTATCCTATTTCTCTTTTCACCTGGGAGAGAAAAACCGATTCTATTTATGGCGAGAGCGAGGTTACATATCTTATTCCAAATCAAATCGCAATAAACAGAATGATAACCGCAAATGTTTGGTCGGCAATGACTACGGGTATGCCTATTATGGTTGTAAACGGTGATACGGTTACCGATAAAATAACCAATGACCCCGGACAGATAATTAAGGTTTTTGGAAGTAACGAGGATGTTGCAGGCGCAGTTAAATATATAAATCCACCTGTTTTTACTAAGGATTTCGATGAAAGCATTAATACTCTTATTGATAACACCTTAACTCAAAGCGGCGCAAACGAAGTGGCGCTTGGAGACAGCAAAGCTGACAACGCAACCGCGCTTATTGCGATGCGAGATGCGGCACTTATGCCCCTTAAAATAGTTAAAAGCCGTTATTACACCTTTATAGAGGATACCGCGCGTATCTGGGCGGATTTTTGGGTTGCTTATTACGGAAACCGAAGCTTAAAGCAATCGAGCAAGGCGGGGATTAAATATATTCCTTTTGATGCAAAGCGATATAAGGCTTTAATGCTTCGCGCTAATGTTGAGGTTTCGGAAAATACGCCGTTTACCGATAGGGAAATAACCGAAACCCTTTTAAGTCTTTATGATAAGGGGATTATAAACCGAGAGCAGTTACTTTTGCGTATTCCCGACGGCTTGATAAAGGATATAGGCAATCTTATAAAGGAAGACAAAGAGGTGATGGAAAATGACGGGATATGAGCTTTTAAAGGGGGCTTTTTTAAGACTGGGGGTAAACAATGACACCGAGCTTTCGGACGGCACCTCTAAACGAGATTTAGAATTTATAAATCAAATTTTAATTGACTTAAAATTAAGCCCGATTACCGAATTATCTGAGGAGGTTAAATGCAGTGCGGCAGAGGCTGAGGCGGTATGCTGCGGAATAGCTATGCTTTTATCTTTCACACTTGGCGAAGAGGATAAAAATCAGATTTATACCGCTATTTATAATGCTAAGCGAGCCACAGTTCTTTGCAAAACAGAAAAAATTGAGGATGTTTTACCAAAAGCGGAAAGCGGGGCGTTATAATGAAATACAATCCGCTTATTAAGAAAAAGGATAAAAGCTTTACGGTTTTTGAAAATGTTAAGGGACTTGATTTAACAAGTGAAAAAGAAGTTAAAGCCGGAAGCGGGTTTTCGGTTTGCGAAAATGTTTGGTATAAGGATAAAAAAATAGTATCTCGTCCTGCAATAGATACCTCTCCTCAAAACAGGATTTTTGCCGATGTTTTAGAGGACGGGTACGATTATAAATACCGTTTAACCGATATTGAGGTTGAGTTTGAGGGATTAAAAGGAAAGCTTGCCGAGCTTAATATGTATTATGATGATTCCAACTGCACTGTTTATATCGGAATAGTTTTTGAGGATAATACTTTTAAAAGTATCGGAAATATACATTTTGGCAGATTTGATGATGATAACTATTTTTTACCGTATAATATCTTATATTACACCGGTAAATCGCAAAATGGCGGCGGAATTTTTGCGGCGGTTTCGCTTGTTAATCAAGAAAATTTTTCTCAAAAAGATTATACAATATATGAAATTAATTCTGATTTTACTGCCTGGCAGGTTTGCACGGGTTACTATATTCCAACTGTTTATATAAACGGCAGAGGAGATTCTTATGCACTGGCAGAAGAATACGGGTCGGTTTATACTCCGAAGCCTCGTATGTTAGAAGCGTTAAATATGCTCGACGGTCGGTTTTATGCTTATTTTACAACCGACGGTTATTCGGATAGTTTCAGGCTTCCGTTTTCGAAGCTTGAAACCACTTCGGTTATTTGCAGGGTATATATTTCTATGGATAATTATATAGAGTGGTTGATTTATGAACATGAAGATTCAGCTTCGGCTTTTTTTAACGGACAGGAAATAATATTACACATTGACCGCAATAAAGGCACTTTTTATTTTACTAAAAATAATCAAAGCTATGCTTTTGCAAGAATGACCGCTTATGATGAAAACAATTTAAGAATATCAACCGATAAACAGCCTGAGCGAGGAAGAGAAAAGATCCTTAGCTGTACGGTTGCCGAAAGATTAGGAGATAAAATTGTGTTCAGCGGCGGAAATGAAAAGGGTGAAGTTTATTATTCGTCTTATAACAGACCCTTGTATTTTCCGTCGATACAGGATAATATAATAGGTTCGCCTAATGATAGTGTAACCGGTTTATGCGCGTTTGAGGATAAGCTATTAGCTTTCAAGGAAAAAGGAATTTATACTCTTAAAATAGAAGGTTCGGATGCAATAAACCAATCGACTATTTTATCAGATAATTCAGGAATATTTTATAATGCAGGTAAATATAAAATAGATACTTTAAATCTGAGTTTGGGTAGTGTTACAAAAAATAAGGCTTCAAAATTTTCAAAGGGTGTAATTTTTCAGGAAACCTTGGGGGATATTTATTGTTTTTATAAAAACAGTATTCATAATATATCGAGCCAAATAAGTCCTCTGCTTAAAAAAACCGAGCTTGATGATATAGAAAATGCGATTAGTATCATTTGGGAAGATTATTATATGTTGTTTTTATTTGACAAAGTTGTTATGATTAATATAGAAGATTTTTTAAAAGGGGATAAAAATGCTAAAATATTCATTTGGCATTTACCTGAGGAATATTCTGTTAAGGGAGCTTTCTCTGAGGGAAGCGATATTTCACTTCTTTTATCCTTAAAAGGAACAAATTTATGCTTTATGGCAAAGCTTCAGGGAGAAAAGGACCAAATAATAACCTTTGATTATTTCGAGCTTGGAGGTTATGAAAAAGAAATTTCTTCTAAGTTTGAAACGAAACCGTTTTATCCCGATAAAAAGGGTAAATCTATTGTTTTGAAAAAAGCATATCTTGATTTGGATGTTAAAGGCATTTGCGATATAAAGTTTAAAACCTGTCTTGGAGAATGCGGATTTCATATTAATAAAGAATATTATTCGCCTGATTTTGATATAAAACTTTTCCCTCAGCTAAAATGCAAGGATTATATAAAACTTTCATTTAAAACCTCTGCCCCGTTTAGTTTTCGGGATTCAGAAATTTATTACACTCTTTAAAAGGAGAACATTATGAAAAAAATAGTTGCAATAATTTTAATACTTATTATAAGCCTTTCTGCCTGCGGAAAAGTTAGTGATAATGAAAATGGCGTTTTGGGAAAATATAGTGAGAGTGTGGTTGGAGGTGTTTGGCTATCTTTCAGCGAGATAAACACTATATTAAAAGCTGATAACATAGAAAAAGAGATAGAGGCAGTAGCTTCAAATTGCAAAAATCTTAACATTCGGGATGTTTATATTCATACTGTATCCTTTTGCGATGCAATTTATAAATCAGAAATATATCCTAAAACTCAAAGTGCTAAGGCGGTAGATTTTGATGTTTTAGAAAAATTTATAGATATTTTTCATAAAAACGATATTAGGGTACACGCTTGGCTTAATCCTTATCGGGTTTCCACTTCTAATAGCGAGATAGAAAAGCTTGATGAAAAGAGTATAGTAAGACAATGGCTTAGCGATGAGGATAAAGAAAATGACAGTAACGTTTGCTTATATAATGGAATTTACCTTAACCCTGCAAGCGAACAGGTGAGACGGTTTATAACATCTGCCATAACCGAAATCTGCGAAAATTACGAGGTTGACGGTATTCATTTTGACGATTATTTTTATCCGACTACCGATATAGAGTTTGATAAAACAAGCTATGAGGAATATATATCGGGGGCTGAAAGTCCGTTGTCTTTGGCAGATTGGCGGAGAGCCAATGTGAATATTCTAATCAGTGATTGCTATTATACTGTAAAGGAAATTGATGAGAATATTGAGTTTTCTATAAGTCCTGCGGCAGATGTTAAGAAAAATTATAACGAGCTTTATGCCGATGTTGAATACTGGATAGAAAGCGGATATGTTGACAGTATAATTCCTCAGCTTTATTTCGGCTTTTTGTATCCCGATAAAGAGTTTCGGTTTGAGAATTTATTAGAGGAATGGGTAAGCTTATCCAAGAAAAATTCAGAGGTTGATTTGCATATAGGATTGGCTACATATAAAATAGGAACAACTTCTGCACCTGATAACGAGGAATGGCAAGAATATGAGGATATTATCGCTCGTCAGGCAGAGCTTTGCTATAATAACAGTTTTGTTAAAGGCTTCGTTTTGTTTTCATATAGTTCGGTATTTTCGAACAATGCTTTAAATGCTTCTCAAATGGAAAATCTGAAACTTAGGCTTAGCTCTTTTAAGGGGGCTAAATAGTGTCTAGCACAGTAATCGTTGCTCTAATCTCCTTTGCAGGCACTTTAATAGGCACAGCCGGAGGTATTCTGGCTTCCGCTAAGCTCACCGAGTATAGACTAAGCCAATTAGAGAAAAAGGTTGAGGCACAAAACGGCGGATATGCTAAAATTCCGCTTATTGAGGAAAGAATATCTAATATCAGCAAGAGACTATATATTGTGGAGAGGCGTCAACCGTCTGATTTTACGGCAAGCTTTAACAGGCAGTAAAATTCAAGGTCGAATTTAGGCAAAAGATATAAAAAAACAAATTTTATATGTAAAAAATGTCGAAAAATAAGAAAAAGCGAATTTTATTTATAAATCCCCTTGATTTTTATTTTTCTTGTGATATAATAATATCTGCACTACACAAGATATTGTATTTTAAGAATTAAAACCATCGTATATTTGGGGGAATTAGAAAAATGAAAATCATCAAGAGAAGCGGCGCAGAGGTTGAGTTTAACCCTGAAAAAATCGTAATCGCTGTTACAAAAGCTAACGAAAGCGTAGTTCCCAGCGCTCGTATGAGCGAAATTCAGATTAAGCGTATTGCAGAGGATGTTGAGTCGGCTGCAATGAATATCAACCGTTCTTTAAGCGTTGAGGAAATACAAGATATGGTAGAGGACCAGATTATGAATCAGCGTGCTTTTGATGTTGCGCGCCGTTATATAACCTATCGTTATACCAGAGCGTTAGTTCGTAAATCTAATACCACTGATGAGCAGATTTTAAGCCTTATCGAATGTAATAATGAAGAGGTTAAGCAGGAAAATTCTAACAAGAACCCCACTGTTAACAGCGTTCAGCGTGATTATATGGCAGGTGAGGTTAGTAAAGATATTACCAAACGTATCCTCTTAGAGCCTGATATCGTTGAGGCGCATGAGCAAGGTTTAATTCATTTCCATGATGCAGACTATTTTGCTCAGCATATGCATAACTGCGACCTTGTTAACCTTGAAGATATGCTTCAAAATGGTACGGTTATCAGCGGTACTTATATCGAAAAGCCTCATACCTTTTCAACCGCTTGTAATATCGCAACCCAGATTATTGCTCAGGTTGCTTCCTGTCAATACGGTGGTCAGAGTATAAGTCTTACCCATTTGGCTCCCTTTGTTGATATCAGCCGCAAAAAGCTTTATGAAGAGGTTAAGGCTGAGCTTTCATCCATAGATGCTAATATTCCTGATGAAACCATCAGAGAAATAACCGAAAAACGTTTGCGCGATGAAATCCGCAAGGGTGTTCAAACAATTCAGTATCAGGTTGTTACTTTGATGACAACTAACGGACAGGCTCCGTTTGTTACTGTATTTATGTATTTAAACGAGGCTAAAAGCGATAGAGAAAAGCAAGACCTCGCTATGATTATTGAGGAAGTTTTAAAGCAGAGATACAAAGGCGTTAAAAACGAGAAGGGTGTTTGGATTACTCCTGCTTTCCCCAAGCTTATCTATGTTTTAGAGGAAGACAACATAAAAGAGGGAACACCTTATTGGTATTTAACCCAGCTTGCCGCTAAATGCACCGCTAAGCGAATGGTGCCTGATTATATTTCCGAGAAAATGATGCTCGAAAATAAAATTGATAAAAACGGCGAGGGTCATTGCTATACCTGTATGGGTTGCCGCAGCTTCTTAACTCCTTATGTTGATGAAAACGGCAAGCCCAAGTATTACGGTAGATTTAACCAAGGTGTTGTTACTGTAAACCTGGTTGATATAGGTCTTTCTGCCGGCGGCGATATGGATAAATTCTGGAAGATATTTGATGAAAGAATGGAGCTTTGCCACAGAGCATTGCAGGCTCGCCACGAGCGTTTAACCGGTACTGTTTCGGATGCTGCTCCTATTCTTTGGCAGTATGGTGCATTACTCAGACTTAAAAAGGGCGAAACCATTGATAAGTATTTGCATGGCGGATACTCTACCTTGTCGCTGGGATATGCAGGTCTTTGGGAATGTGTTTATTCTATGAACGGCAAGAAGCTTACCGAGCCTGAGGGCGAGGAATTAGGCTTAGAGATTATGAAAAAGCTTAACGAGTATACTGCTAAGTGGAAAGCTGCTGAAAATATTGATTATTCGCTTTACGGCACTCCCCTTGAAAGTACAACATATAAATTCGCTAAATGCTTGCAAAACCGTTTTGGTATTGTTAAGGGTGTTACTGATAGAAACTATATCACCAATAGCTATCATGTTCATGTTGGTGAGGAAATAGATGCTTTCGATAAGTTGGCTCTTGAAGCTAAGTTCCAGCTTTTATCACCCGGCGGTGCGATTTCTTATGTTGAAGTTCCTAATATGCAGAATAATATAGATGCCGTAATTTCGGTTATGCAGTTTATTTACGACAATATTATGTATGCAGAGCTTAATACTAAGAGCGATTATTGCCACGAATGCGGATTTGACGGTGAAATAGTTGTTGAAGAGGATGAGCACGGTAAGTTGGTTTGGAAATGTCCTAACTGCGGAAATACCGACCAAGACCGAATGAATGTTGCTCGTCGTACCTGCGGATATATCGGTACTCAGTATTGGAATCAGGGCAGAACTCAGGAAATTAAAGAAAGAGTATTGCATCTTTAATAGATATAAAAAATATCGGTGTTTTTTAAAACACCGATATTTTAAGTGATAGGAGTTATTTAGTTGAATTACGCGGTGATTAAAAAATTTGATATCGCAAACGGACCTGGCGTTAGGGTTTCGCTATTTGTCAGCGGTTGCAGGCATAAATGCAAAAACTGTTTTAACAGCGAGGCTTGGGATTTTTCTTACGGAAAACCTTTCACTAAGGATACATTAGAAGAAATTTTAACCGCATTAGCGCCAAATCATATTGAAGGATTTTCGCTTTTGGGCGGTGAGCCGTTTGAGCCTGAAAATCAAGAGGGAGTTTTAGAGATTTTAAAGGCTATAAAAGAAAAAATGCCAGAGAAAACCGTTTGGTGTTATACAGGCTTTCTTTATGACACTCAGTTGCTTGAAGGAAAGGTTGGAAATGCCAAGACCGTTCGGGAAATATTAGAATATATTGATGTTTTGGTTGACGGAAGATTTGTTGAAAAGCTAAAAAGTCCCGACCTTATTTTCAGAGGCTCTTCAAATCAGCGTATAATAGATGTTAAAAATTCATTGAGCTCAGGCGAGGTTGTTTGGCTTGAAGGCAAATGGCAGCGAAGGATGGGCTCGGGCGATATTTATGAATAGGGGAATTTGAAATGATTAATGTTAATTTTAAGAAGCTTAATGAAAAGGCGGTAAAGCCAACCTATGGTTCTGAATTTGCCGCAGGCGCAGACCTTTATGCCTGCGAGGGAGCAGAGGTTGAGATTAAAGCAGGAGAGACCAAATTAATTCATACAGGTATTGCAATGGAAATACCTGTGGGGTATGCCGGTTTGATTTATGCGAGAAGCGGAATAGCTACCAAGCGAGGCTTAGCTCCTGCAAATAAGGTTGGAGTTATTGATGCCGATTACCGCGGTGAGATAATGGTATCGCTTCATAACCATTCGGGTGAAACTCAGGTTATTGCAGACGGCGAGAGAATAGCTCAGCTTGTTATTGCACCTTTCTTAGCAGTGAATTTTGACGAGGTTGAGGAGTTAACCGATACTGATAGAGGTAGCGGTGGCTTCGGCTCAACAGGAAAAAAATAATTTTAATATTATAAAGAAACCCAAAGCCGTTGCATTTTTGCGACGGCTTTGGGCTTTTATATAACGAAAACCACGCGACTATCGCTTGGTTTTAAAAAAGTTAAGTAATTAACGATTTTGGAAAGTTTATGGAAAAAGATATCACATTGTCGCTCATGCCGCGACAGGCACGCCCTTTCTTATGTAGGCGAAAAGAAAGGGCGAAAAGATTCGCCTAAGGGGGAATTTCGATTTCCCCCTTAGGTGACAAAGATTAATTTTTATTAAAAAGCCGCCAAAGAGTGAAAACTTCGTTTTCAATTTGTCGGCAAGTTTCTATATATTTTATAGTAGCATCATTGTCACCCTATCCCCTTAAACGACAAGGGCTTTGCCCTTGACCCGATTACGGGTAGCAAGTGATAGATACATCGCTGACAGGTTAAAAAAAGCACACCTGTGTTGCCATTATCGTTTAGGGCTATGCCTGAAAATGAAATACCACCCGCTATGCAGGTGGATATTTTAAAAAACTACTTATTTTTTATCAAATAATGCTCTGCGCTCGGTGGAATGGCGCATCATTTTTCTCATAGACTCAATATCCTCGGTTTCGAGCATTGTTTTTAATTCATTGAATTTATCTATAAAGAGATTCATCTGCTCTAAAAGAGCGGATTTGTTTTCTATAAACAGTTCACTCCACATAAGGTCGTTTATTCTGGCAATTCTTGTGAGGTCTCTGAAAGAGTCACCCGTAAAATTTTCCATATTTTCTTTATCGTTACAGGTCATTAGGGTGATAGCGATACAGTGAGTTAGCTGAGAGAGGAAGCCAATCATTTCGTCATGCTCTTTGGGAGAGAGGGTGGCTACATTTGAGAAACCAAGCAGTCTGCCAAGCTCTAAACAAGTTTGAATTGCTTCGGGGGTGTTTTTTTCGGTAGGTGTAACAATGTAATTTGCGCCAATAAATAGCTTATCGGTGCTGTTTTCAACACCCGAAACCTCGCGGCCTGCCATAGGGTGAGCCGCGATAAATTCAACATCGGGTCGAAGTATTTCTTGAATTTTATATACTATGTTACCCTTAACACCGGTAACGTCGGTTATAAGCGCTCCGCTTTTTAAAAGCTTTTGATTTTTTTCTATCCATTGGACGAAAATATGAGGATATAAAGCGAAGATAACAAGGTCTGCCTCGCCGATAATTCGTTCGTCCAATTCGGTGGAGCCTTCGTCTATTATATTTTCTTTAAGTGCATATTCTATCGAGGAGGCTTCTTTGGTTATGGCGCTAATATGAAATCCAAACCGTTTAAGCACCCTCGCATAGCTTCCGCCTAATAAACCTAGTCCCACTATAAGTATTTTTTGACTTATATCTACTATCATTTAAGCCGCCTCTTTTGTAATTTTTATATATTATAGCACTTTAAAGCGTTAAAGTCAAGGGATTTCTGACTAATCATTCTGAATTAATTTTCTTAATATTAAAATCAGATAAATTAAAAATCACCCTAAATTTTTTAGGGTGATTTAAATATTTTATTAAATTTTAAAATTAAAGTCCAATATAAGGTGCGGGGTTAACGCGAACACCGTTTACAATAACTTCAAAATGCAGGTGGTTTCCGGTTGACCAGCCTGTATTACCAACGGCGGCAATCATATCGCCCTGAGCAACAGCCGCACCCTTTGAAACACATAGCGCGCTGGCGTGAGCATATCGGGTTTTGATACCGTTTCCATGGTCAAGGATAACATTATAACCAAAATCACTATCATAGCCTGCATAGGTTACAGTTCCCTTTGCAACTGCAAAAATCGCGGTGCCCTTGCTTGCGCAAAGGTCAACACCCTTATGGTTTCTGCCATCTCCATAATAAGAGCTGATTTTATAAGTTCCGGCTCTGAGCGGGAAAATAAAGCCCTTTGAGGAAGCATTTGCTTTTTCGGTTGCATTGATTTTTTCGTTTGCAATTCCAATAATTTGAATTTCTTGAACCGCCTCTGAAACAACCTCGGTTGAAACCTTATCCTCAGAAACAGCCACGCCGTTTATAGTTTCTTTCGCGGTTGTGGTTTTAACAACACCGTCTTTTCCTGCTTGGTAAATTTTGCTGTAACCCACCTTATAAGAATGGGTTTTAAGCTTTTTAACAGTATGAGGAACAGTTTTTTCTGAAACCTTTACAGAAACTGTTTTAACCTCTAAATTATTTATAGCAGCTTTTGTTTCTTCTAATGAGCTAAGCTCGGATTTTAAGTAATAACCGTCTTTAATTTCAAGACTTTCTGAAAAGGAAGCGGTATTTTCTGCACCTTCAACAAAATAAGCGGTACGACGTTCTTCAATTAAATCGGTTAAATTAGCGGTTTCGGTTGTTGCAACGGTTTCACCGTTTACCATAAGAGCCGATGCCAAAACGATTTCATCAGTGTTTTCAATAATAACATCTGCAAGGGTAGTAGGCTCGCATAAATTCTCAGCAACCGTTAAGGTCATAACAAATTTTGGAGAGTTTATAGCATCCTTACTGTCCGCGTGTATTTCATTAAGAACGATTTCACGAGCTTTTTCGAATACAGTAGTATCTCTTACGGTGGCAATCATTTTGCCTGAATAGTTAACATTGAAGCCAATTGTTAAACCAATCGACATAACGGTAACAACTACTGATAAAACAGCAACAAGACAAAAAGAAATGGATTTAACCACGATATTATTTGTTTTTATAAAGTTTAATACTGAATTTGAGAATTTATTATTTAAGATTTTATCTAAAATAAATTCTTTATTTATATTATTAAAAATAACGGGACACTCCTTAAAAAGTTACATTTTGTAATCAGTACGCAATACATTATAACAAAAAGGTTACAAAATTGCAACCTTTTTTGTAATATTTTTTTAACTTTTTAAAGAATTATACCTTTTTACTAAAAAAATCTATTTAGAACATAGAAATTTGGTTAGTATCGGGTAAATCATTCATAGCGCCAAGGTCAGCAAGGTTTTGAATAATGGTTTTTGAAACACCTGCTTCAAGCTGAAAATCTTCTATCGACACAAAATTCCCCTTTTGAGCGGCTTCATATATAGAATATGCCGCTTTCTCACCAACGCCCGAAAGCGCACCAAACGGCAGACGCATTTTGCCGTTTTCAGGAACATATTTCATAGCGTGGGATTTATTTATATCAATAGGTAGAACCTCAATGCCTCTTGCCATCATTTCATTGAATATGAGCATATTGTCATATACATCAAGCTCTTTTTTGGTGGCTTCCTTGCCCTTTGCCTTAATGTCACGAAGATAGCGTTTAACCGCCTCATGTCCTCCTAAAATGGTTGGAACATCAACATCCTCAGGGCGAGCGGTGAAATATGCGCAATAAAATTCGAGGGGATAATAAACCTTATACCAAGCAAGACGCAAAGCGCCGATAACGTAAGCGGCAGCGTGGGCTTTGGGGAACATATACTTGATTTTATAACAGCTTTCTATATACCACTCAGGCACGCCGACTGCTCTCATATCCTCCTCCATTGCGCCCCATTCTTCCTTAGAAACCTTACCCTTTGCAACCAAGCCTTTACGAACGGTTTCGGTGATTTTAAACGCTCTGCCTTCTTCCATTCCCTGATGGATAAGATAAACCATTATGTTATCACGGGTACCGATAACCTCTGAAATGGTGCAGATACCTTTATCTATAAGGTCCTTTGCGTTTCCTAAGTAAACATCCGTACCGTGAGAAAGGCCTGAAATCTGCAATAAATCAGAGAAATTTTTTGGTTTACAGTCGGCAAGCATTCCTCGAACAAAGGAGGTGCCAAACTCGGGAATACAGTATGTTCCTGTCTGTGATTCGATTTCCTCGGCGGTAACACCAAGAGCTTCGGGAGAGGTGAAAAGACTGTAAACCTTTTCGTCACTCATCGAAACCTTGCTTACGGGGATACCTGTATATTCCTCTAAATATTTATAGGTAGACGGGACAACATGACCGAGTTCGTCTAACTTCAAAATTGTATCGTGAATAGAGTGGAAATCGAAATGGGTGGTTATAACGTCAGCGTTAACATCATCAGCAGGGTGCTGAATGGGACAGAAATCGTAAATTGTTTTGTCCCTCGGTACTACAATCATACCCGCAGGGTGCTGACCTGTGGTTGTTTTGATTTTTGCGCTTTCAACCAGCTTTGCTAAGCGGTTTAGCTCGGCTTGGCTTAAAGTTATACCCTTTTTCTCGGCATAAGCCTTAGAAAAACCGAAGGCGGTTTTTTCGGCAACGGTTGAAATAGTACCTGCCTTGAAAACGTTTTCGCTTCCGAAAAGACTTTCGGTATATTTCTGAACTTCGGTTTGGAAAATATCCGAGAAGTTAAGGTCAATATCAGGTACCTTGTCTCCCTTAAAGCCTAAAAAGGTTTCGAAAGGAATATCGTGGCCGTTTCGGTCGAGCGGGGTATTGCAGTTTGGACAGTTCTTTTCGGGCAGGTCGAAGCCTGAGCCTACCGAACCATCGGTGAAAAACTGGCTATACTGACATTTCGGGCAAACATAATGGGGAGCTAAGGGGTTAACCTCTGAAATTCCCGCCATCGTTGCAACGAAGGAAGAGCCAACCGAACCACGCGAGCCTACTAAATATCCGTTTTCCTCGCTGTAAGCCACGAGCTTTTGAGCGGATATATACATTATTGAGAAGCCGTTGTTAATAATAGAATTAAGCTCTTTTTCGAGTCTCTTTTCAACTATTTCGGGAACATTTTCACCGTAAATCCTATGAGCATTATCCCAACAAATACGGCGAAGTTCCTCGTCTGATCCCTCAATAACAGGGGGATAGTTACCCTCAGGAACGGGGATAACATCACCGTCTATCATATCGGCAATTTTATTTGGATTATCAATAACAAATTCTTTTGCTCTATCACCGAAATAACTAAAATCTTCAAGCATTTCAGCGGTTGTTTTAAGGTAAAGGGGAGCTTGATTATCAAAATCATCAAAGCCCTGACCTGCCATTAAAATTTTGCGGATAATTTCGTCATCTTTTTTAAGGAAATGAACATCACCCGTTGCAACAACCGGTTTGCCTATCTTGTCCGCCAATTCTACGACCTTTCGGTTAAAGTTTTTAATAACCTCAAAATCGGTAACGTTTTTAAACTTATTAGGAATAACCGCGCCGGTCTTTTTATCCTTTTTATCGGGATTCATAGATTCCCTTACCATAAAGGCATTATTGCCGAGAGGCTGAATTTCGAGATAATCATAATATTCGGCAATTCTTAATAATTCTTCTTCGCTTTTGCCCTCAATAATAGCGGAATAGAGGTCGCCCTGTTCACAGGCAGAGCCGATAATTAAACCCTCTCTGAGAGTATCGAGCTTGCTTCTGAGGGTGATTGGTTTACCGTGGAAATCCTTCAAGTGGGCTTCGGAAACAAGCTTATAAAGGTTTTTAAGACCCACTAAGTTTTTAACCAAAATAATTTGGTGATGGCGCATTTTGGCAAGCTGTTTAGAGTTAAGCTCTGAAACATCATTTGCAATATCGTCAACAAAATAGCCCTCAACACCGTATATAACCTTAAACTCGCCGCCCGATTTGCGAATACCCTTTACTGCACCTGCGGCAGAGGGGTATGCCTGAACAACACCGTGGTCGGTTATGGCAATCGCTTTATGCCCCCACTTAAATGCTTGGTTTATAATGCTTTCGGCACTCGAAACCGCATCCTTTGAGGACATATTAGTATGGCAATGAAGCTCAACTCTCTTTTCACCCTCGTAATCGTCAGTTTCCTCGTATTTCTGCAAAAGCGCCATAGCACGAGGCTTAACAATAAAATCTTTTTTATAATTATCAAATTCGAATAAACCGTTAACAAGGATAAAATTACCCTTTTTAACGGGAGCAACATCACTCATTCTCTTGGGGTCAACAAACATAGTGGCGGTTAAAGAATTTGTATGGTCGCTGAAAGAAAAGGTGAAAATATTAGTATCGCCGCGTTTGGTTTTAATGCTTCTTACCTCAGTTTCAAAAACCTCACCCCAACAGCAAACCTCACCGTCTTCACCGGAAACCTCTATCATGGGTTTAGTGTTAGAATCGATTTTCCTGCCGTAAAAAAGCTTTGGATTATCCAAGTATACAAGCCCGTTTGCAGGCTTTTCAGCTCTTTTTTCGAATTTAATTTCGGGGGCTTTGCTTTCGGTCTTTTGAGGTTTTTTCACCTCTGACGGTGCAGAATATTCAACCGGCGGAAGCTCAATTTCGGTATCCTCTAACTGCCCGTCAAAAGAAATGGTTATATTTCTATTAAATCGCTTTTCTACTATATCGCAAAAATGCTTTTCGAAATCAAGCGAGTTTATTTTATTTAAGCCGCCGTATTTTAAGGTTATTTTTAAATTCTCACCCGATAAGTCATACTCGGCATTAGCAAAATATCCGTTTAAAGCAGGGTTTTTAATTTTAAGCTCTGAGGATATATCGGCGCAAGCTTCGCTGCAAAGAGAGTCCTTTGAAAATTCGTATTCAATTAAAATACCTTTAAGGTTTAAGGCTTGCTTTAAATCTCTGTGAAGCTCAGCTTGAATAGTTTTATTTATATAACTTTCAAACCGCAAGCCGAGTTCTAGCGAGCGGTTTTCTATATCAAGACGGCAGTTTTCAATTTCGCCGTTATTTAATTTAAGTCTTAGTTCTTCGTTTATGTATTCGCCGAAAATTTCAAGCAGGGCGGCTTTACCCATCTTTTAACAACTCCGTTTTACAATTTTTCAATTTCCTCAAATAAAGCGTCTATAAGTTGGTTTTCGGGGAGTTTCTTTATAATTTCGCCTTTTTTGAATATAACTCCGCACTCCTTGCCGCCGGCAATACCTATATCTGCGGCAGAGGCTTCTCCCGGACCGTTAACAACACAACCCATAATAGCAACTGTTATATTTTTATCTATCTTTTCGAGTCTTTTTTCTGCTTCTTTTGCAAGACCGATAAGGTCTATCTGGGTTCTTCCGCAGGTGGGGCAGGAAACCAGACGGGCTCCGCTGTTTCGCATATCAAGAGCTTTAAGAAGCTTGATACCTGCTTCAACCTCTTTGACAGGGTCATCGGTTAAAGAAATACGAATAGTTGAGCCTATTCCTCTAAGAAGCAATCCACCGATTCCTGCGGCAGATTTTATAACACCCATATTCTCAGTGCCCGCTTCGGTAACACCTAAATGAAGCGGATAAGGGCATTTTTCTGCCGCTAGGCAGTATGCCTGATACATTCTCGCGGTATCAGAGGATTTTAAAGATAAAACAATATCATTAAAATCAAATTTTTCAAGCAAGGATATATGATAAAGACCGCTTTCAACCATAGCTTCAGGTGTTGCAGAGCCGTATTTTGCTAGAATGTTTTTTTCAAGAGAGCCTGAGTTTACACCTATTCTTATCGGAACACCTGCATTTCTGCAAGCATCGGCAACAAGCTTAACCTTATCGTCAGAACCGATATTTCCGGGGTTAATTCTAACCTTATCAACTCCTGCCGAAACACTGTCAATCGCGAGTCTATAATCAAAATGAATATCTGCAACAAGGGGAATATTTATATTTTTCTTTAAAGCTTCAACAGTTTTTAAAGCCTCTTTATCGGGAACAGAAACGCGAACAATATCACAGCCTGCGGCTTCGAGTCTTTTAGCCTGAGCTATGTTGCCTTCAATATCATGCGCCTCGGCGCAAAGCATAGACTGAACCGATATCGGTGCGCCACCACCAATATAAATATTACCTGCTTTTACCTGTTTGGTTTTATCGTTTGTAAACATAAAATCTCATATCCTTACTTAAAAATTAACGTCCATATATCCTTTGCGGAAATAAGCAACATAAACCCGATTAGTATGAAAAAGCCTACGGTATGCACCAAGCTTTCATATTTTTGAGGTACGGGTTTTCTGAAAATCATTTCAATCAATATAAATAAAAGTCTGCCACCGTCAAGAGCGGGGATAGGTAACAAATTAAATAGACCAAGGTTAATGGTTATCAGCGCCATAATAGGTAAAATGTTTATGAGACTTTGCTTTGCAACATTACCTATCGCAGCCGTAACCCCAACAGGACCCGATATAGCGCTTATACCGTATTTTCCGGCAAGCAAATCAAACAAGCTTCGCCAAATAACCGCACAAAATGAAAGTGTACTGTTTACCGTGTGTTTAATAAATGATAAAAAGGTTTTCTTAATGCCATAAACCTTGAAATCAAGGGTGATATATTTAATATCGTCTTCGGTTTCGGTTGCGAAAGAGACATCCTTTAAAAGCTTTTTCTCTCCGTCTCTAAGAACGGTTATATCAAGCTTACCGTCCTTAACATTAGTAAAGGAATAGCTTAAATCATAGGTTGTGTAAATTCTTCTACCGTCAACCTCAATGATTTTATCGTTAACCGCTAAACCGCTTTGCTCACTTTTTGCATTCGGCTCAAATTCTGCTATAACGGTTGAAGTAAAGCTCTTTTGAGGAATAAGGGTAATCGAGACGATTATAACACCTAGAATTATATTGAAAATTGCGCCCATAGCCACAATAACAAATCTTTTTAGGGCGGATTTGTTGCAAAAAGCCTTGGTATCGCCACTTTCTTCGTCCTCACCCTCCATAGCGCAGTATCCGCCTAAGGGGAAAAGCTTTAACATATATTTGGTTTCTTTTCCTCTTATAGAAAAAAGAGTTGGACCAAAGCCAATAGCAAATTCATTAACCCTAACTCCTAATGCTTTTGCCGCTATAAAATGACCGAATTCGTGAATAGTTATAAGCATCAAAAACAAGCCTACCGCGATTAAATACGGCCATACATTATTCCAAATATCAATTATAACAGAAATAAAAATCACCTGAATTTAAATAGAATTTCTAACTAACTGACGAGCCAATTTATCGGCTTCAAAAATATCCTCAACCGAGAAATCCTTTTTATTATTAACATTTATGAGCGCTTTTTCCACTAAATCGGCAATCTGCAAGAATTTAATTTTGCCGTCAAGGAAAAGCCTAACTGCTTCCTCGTTTGCGCCGTTCACCGCAGTTGGTGCTAAGCCGCCCTCGTTTATAGCTTTTATGCAAAGGGGGAGGCAACGGAAAGTATCGGTATCGGGCTTTTCGAAGGTTAAAGTGCCAACCTTGAATAAATCAAGCTTTTCGAAAGCAAACTCGCTTCTTTCGGGATAGGTTAAAGCATAAGCTATTGGAAGCTTCATATCAGGAGTTCCAAGCTGGGCGATAACTGCACCGTCAGACAGTTCAACACCTGAATGGATAATACTCTGTCTATGCACCAAAACCTCGATATTATCGGCAGGCAGACCGAACAAATGAACTGCCTCAATAACCTCTAAGCCTTTGTTCATAAGGGTTGCAGAGTCAATAGTGATTTTAGCGCCCATAGACCAGTTTGGATGGTTTAAAGCTTCTTTGACCGTAACATTTTCGAGGTCTTTTCGGGTTTTATTAAAGAACGGGCCGCCGGAAGCTGTAAGCAAAATTTTTCTGAGCGAATTTTCGGGAGCTCCTTGAAGCGATTGGAAAATAGCCGAATGCTCGCTATCAACCGGCAAAAGCTTAACACCTTTTTCTTTAAGCTTGCGGTTTACGATTTCTCCGCCTGTAACCAAGGTTTCTTTGTTTGCAAGAGCAATGGTTTTTTTAGCATCAATAGCCGATAGGGTGGGACGAAGTCCCGCAATGCCAACTATTGCGTTTATAACCATTTCTCCCTCGCCGGAAGCTACCTCGCAGACACCCTCTACACCTGATAAAACCTTAATATCGGTATCATTAAGCTTTATTTTTAATTCTTTTGCTTTTTCTTCGTTAAAAACGGCAACCTTTGAGGGCTTAAATTCGCGCGCCTGTTTTTCTAAAAGCTCAATATTGCTTCCTGCCGCTAAACCGCAAACCTTATAACCGTCTCTTCGGCAAATATCAAGACTTTGAGTTCCTATTGAGCCGGTTGAACCTAAAATAATTAAACTTTTCATTATATTATACCTATTTCTATTGCTAAATAAAGCAATGGCACTATCATTATTATGCTATCAACACGGTCTAAAATACCACCGTGGCCGGGAATTAAGCTTCCGTAATCCTTTAAACCAACCGAGCGTTTTATAGCTGAGGCGAAAAGGTCTCCAACCATACCTAAAATACAGAAAGGAACAGTTAAAATAAGCGGAAGAATTATACCCTTATCAAAACAAAGGGATAAAATTACAGATACGATAATACTCGAAACAATACCGCCTATTGCACCCTCAACCGTCTTTTTAGGGCTGATATTGGGGCAAAGCTTATGCTTGCCGATTGTAACACCTGTGAAATAAGCGCCTATATCGCAAACTGACGAGAAGTTTAAGAGCAACAGTAAATAATATATGCCGCTTTCGTGTTTTATAACACCCGAAAGGCAAGAAAACGCATAAGCATATGGAAGAGGCATTGCAAAAAGCGAAACAATTTTTGCAAGGTCAAAATCCTTATGGTTTTTAAGGGTCATAAATACCGCAAACATAAAGTAAAGAATTATTATTGCAGTAATCGAATAAGACCAATAGGTATCAAAATTATTTATTTCGGTAATTTTAACTGAGAAAGCCTTTGAAACAAGCTCTTTCAATCTATCGTCATTTCCCAATATAAACAAAACCGAAAAGCTGCAAGCTGAAAAAATACTAAGCCTTGATTTAATACCTGCGGCATTATGAAGAAGCTCATAAATTGCAATAGCGGTTACGGCGGCGATACCGAGAGTTATTATAAGAGGCTCTATAAAAAAGCCGAGGCATAAAACCGATATAACGATAGCGCCCATAATGATTCCTGAAATAATACGCGTTTTCATAAAACTCAAACTCCTCCGAATCTGCGGTTTCTATGGTGGAAATCATCAATAGCTAATTCTAAATGTTTTGGCTTAAAGTCGGGCCATAAAACATCCGAAAACCAATATTCAGCATAGGCAGATTGCCAAATGAGATAATTTGAAAGGCGGTATTCACCGCTTGGTCTGATTATAAAATCAGGGTCGGGTATATCGCAGGTATAAAGATTTTGAGAAATCAGGTCTTCGGTTATTTTATCAGGAGATACACCGCTTGCAACGATTTTTTTGACTGCGTTTGTAATCTCGTCTCTGCCACCATAGTTTATAGCTATCTGCACCTGCAAACCGGTGGCATCAGCGGAGGTTTCCTCGTTATGCTTGATTAACTCTTTAATATCATCTGCCAAAGGCTCTAAGTTTCCGATAAATTTAAGTCTGATATTATCCTCCTTAAAGTTTTCGGTATCTTTAAGATAATCTCTGAGCAGATTCATAATGCCTTCAACCTCATCCTTCGGTCTTTTCCAGTTTTCGGTTGAAAAGGCATAAACGGTTAAATATTTAAGACCTATTTTATTGCAGTATTTTGCTATTTCCTTAAAGGTTTTAGCTCCTGCAATATGACCTGCGGTTCTGGGTAATGCGCGTTTTTTCGCCCATCTGCCGTTTCCGTCCATAATAATTGCAATATGAGTGGGAACGGGCCTTGTTTTTGGAGTTTTAGTAAATAATCCCACAGTTTTTCACCTCTTTAAAATATAGGAAATAATTAGGCAAAAATCGGGCGGCAAAGTTTCCGCCCGATTATTATCAGATTTCTAAAATTTCCTTTTCCTTTAATCCTGCGATTTCATCAATCTCACCGCAGAATTTATCGGTTAGCTTCTGGATTTTCTTTTCGCCGTTTGCAACATCGTCTTCGGTTACGGTGTTAGCCTTTTTGAGAGCTTTAAGCTTTTCTAATGCATCGCGGCGGGTGTTTCTGATAGCAACCTTATTATCCTCAGCGAGCTTTTTAACCTCTTTAACAATTTCTTTACGGCGTTCTTCGGTAAGCGGCGGGAAAGAAAGGCGGATAACCTTACCGTCGTTCTGGGGGTTAATTCCGATATCGGAGGTTAAGATTGCGCGCTCGATTTCCTTTAAGGTTGAAGCATCCCAAGGGGCAATCATTAAAACTCTCGCCTCTGGTGTGGAAATAGCGGCCATTTGACCTATTGGAGTTGGTGCACCGTAATAATCAACGGTAATACGGTCTAAAATGGAGGCATTTGCTCTGCCTGCGCGGATAGATTTATAATCACGCTCTAAAACGGCAACTGTTTTATTCATTTTTTCTTCAGTGGTTTTAAGTAGTTCGTTCATAAAAATTCTCCTTTTGATTATTTAACTATTGTGCCGATAGTTTCGCCAACCATAGCCGAAACAATGTTATCGGGATTTTCAAGATTAAATACTAATATTTCAATACTGTTATCCATACAAAGCGAAGCGGCAGTACTATCCATAACATGAAGCCCCTGCTGCAAAACCTCGATATGCGATAAAGTGTCATACTTCTTAGCGTCGGGATTAAGCTTCGGATCACTATCGTAAACACCGTCAACATTAGTGGCTTTAAAGATAACATCAGCGCCAATTTCAGCAGCACGCAAAGCAGCGGCAGTATCGGTGGAGAAGAAGGGGTTACCCGTTCCGCAACCAAAAATAACAACTCTGCCCTTTTCTAAATGGCGAACTGCCTTATTTCTGATATAAAGCTCGGCTATTTGACGCATTTCAATGGCAGTTTGAACGCGAGCGGTAACACCTAACTGTTCTAATGCATCGGCAAGCGCCAAAGCGTTAATTGAGGTTGCGAGCATTCCCATATGGTCGGCTCTTGTTCGGTCCATCTGACCGCTGCTTCTACCACGCCAGAAATTTCCGCCGCCAACAACAACTGCAACCTGAACACCCATTTCGGTGCAGGTTTTTATTCTTTCGCAAACCGATAAAACCTTATCGAAATCTATGCCTGAGCCTTTTTCGCCGGCGAGCACTTCGCCACTGAGTTTAAGCAAAACCCTTTTATAAACCGGTTTCATAAGTATTCACTCCAAAATTCGTATGTGATATAAATTTATTAAATATATTTTACCTTAAAACGCTTATAAAGTCAATTATAAATATATTAAATACTATAAAAATAAACAGCAGCAAACCAATAAAGGCTTAACTGCTGTTTGACTTTAAAATTTAAGCATTATTTTGAATGTATTCTACGAGGTCGCCAATAGTTTTGATAGTTTCAATATCCTCATCAGGAATTTCAATATCAAATTCGTCCTCAATCTCTGAAAGAAGCTCAACAACATCAAGACTGTCAGCTCCTAAGTCGGAAGCGATATTAGTTTCCATAGACATTAGGCTTTCATCAGCATCAAGTTGGTTTGCTAAAAGTTCTTTAATTTTTTCGAATACCATAAAAATCCTCCTGAAATATATGCCGTATATAACACGGCATTAACAAATTTTTATAAATAAATGATATGTTGAAAAACAGAATTTGTCAACATATTTTTATGATTTCGCTTAAAAAATTTTTAAAAGCTTTAAAAAATGTTGCAAAATGATATGAGCTGTTATATAATATTATATTGTTAAATTAAACTATTCTTGTTTTATGTGAAAGGTGGTATCAGGCGCTTTTGCGCCGCGCTGATATGGCTAAGGAAAAGCTTGTTAAATCTATAACCTCTATGGATGAGGATTTTGCTAAATGGTATACTGATGTTTGCATTAAGGCTGAGCTTATTGATTATTCCTCTGTTAAAGGTTGTATGATAATAAGACCTTACGGATATGCTATTTGGGAGAATATACAGTCTCAGATGGATGCTATGTTTAAGGCAACAGGGCATGAAAATGTTTATATGCCTATGTTTATTCCCGAAAGCCTTTTGCAAAAGGAAAAGGACCATGTTGAAGGCTTTGCTCCTGAGGTTGCATGGGTAACCCACGGCGGTGAAGAAAAGTTGGAGGAGAGAATGTGTGTAAGACCTACCTCCGAAACCCTTTTCTGCGACCATTTTAAAAATATTGTTCATTCATACCGCGATTTGCCGAAGCTTTATAATCAGTGGTGCAGTGTTGTTCGTTGGGAGAAGACAACCCGTCCTTTCCTTCGTTCGCGCGAGTTTTTATGGCAAGAAGGTCATACTCTCCATGAAACCGCCGAGGAGGCAAAGGCTGAAACCATTCAAATGTTAAATGTTTATGCAAAGTTTGCTGAGGATTTTCTTGCAATGCCGGTTGTTAAAGGTGTTAAAACTGCGAAAGAGCGTTTTGCAGGCGCTGAGGATACATATACAATCGAGGCTTTGATGCATGACGGTAAGGCTTTGCAGAGCGGAACCTCCCATTATTTTGGCGATGGTTTTGCAAGAGCATTTGAAATTCAGTATACTGATAAAAACAATAATCTTGTTCATCCTTTCCAAACCTCTTGGGGAACAACCACTCGTCTTATCGGCGCAGTTATTATGACTCACGGGGATGACAGTGGTTTGGTGCTTCCTCCTTCTATTGCGCCTATTCAGGCGGTTATAGTTCCGATTGCAACTCATAAAGAGGGTGTTTTGGATAAATCTCGCGAAGTTTTAGAGAGACTAAAAACCGTTTGTCGTGCAAAGCTAGACGATAGCGAGCAGTCTCCCGGTTGGAAGTTTGCCGAGTATGAAATGAAGGGTGTTCCGCTAAGAATTGAGCTCGGTCCTCGCGATATTGAAAATAATGTTTGCGTTGTTGTTCGCCGAGATAACGGAGAAAAAACCGTTGTTAGTCTTGATGAGCTTGAAACCCGTATTCCTGAGCTTTTAAATGCAGTTCATAAGGGACTTTTTGATAAAGCTTTGGCTCGCAGAGAAAAAATGACCTATGATGCTCATAATTTAGACGAAATGAAAGAAATCGCCGATAATAAGCCCGGATTTATCCGCGCTATGTGGTGTGGAGACCGCGAATGTGAGGACAAGCTTAAAGAGGTTGCAGGCGTAACCTCCCGTTGTATTCCTTTTGAGCAGGAAGAAATATCAGGCAAATGTGTTTGCTGCGGTAAAGAAGCAAAGCATATGCTTTATTGGGGCAAGGCTTATTAATTTGCTAATATTTAACGGACTGTATCGCAAGGTGCAGTCCGTATTGCTCTAAGTTTATCAAATATTACTATTTACACCAACTTTAAGGAAGGAGATATTATGGATTATTATGTTAATTTTGCAAATTTAACCTCGGTTTTCACTATGCCTACCGCTGTGGTTGATAACCATTTAAAACTTGCCAAAGCAGAGCATATCAAGGTTTTGCTTTATATTATGCGAAATTTTAATGAAGAAATAAATGTTAAAAACATAGCCGAGAAAACTGCCGTTTCAGAATATGATGTTAAAGAAGCATTGCTTTATTGGGCAGATGCCTTAATCCTCCTCCCAAAAGAAGCACCGCCAAAACCCGAAGAAAAGAAAAAGGCGGTTGCAAAATGCGAGAAGCCAAGTCGCTCAGATGTTGCAAAAAGAGGTCTTGAAGACCCTAAAATCCAATATATGCTAACCCAAACACAAAGCAAGTTTGGAAGAAACCTAAAAGGCAACGAGGCGTCCTCGCTGGTTTGGCTTTATGATGATTTGGGGCTTGATGTTTCGGTTATACTTTTGATTGTTCAGTATGCCGTAACCCATAACCGAGCAAATATAAGCTTTATTGAAAGCACCGCGGTGAACTGGTATAACGAGGGTATAAATTCTATCGCTCAGGCAGAGGAAGAATTAAACAAAATAACCTTAACCGAAACCGCTTGGGGAATAGTTTGCAAGGTGTTTGGGATAGAAAGAAGAAAGCCCGGCAAAAAAGAAGCGGAATATTCTTATAAGTGGCTTGAAGAATGGAAAATAACCGAGCAACAGTTAACCGATGCCTATGAGGAATGTGTTAATATAAAAACCAAGCTCAATATGGCTTATATTGATGGTATTTTGGCTAACTGGCATAAATCAGGAGGTAAATCCTCAAATGAAATCAAAAACGCAAAATCAAGCAAAAAATCTGATTTTGCGGCTTATGATATAGATTTATACGAAAAAATGCTTAATTCAAAGGATTAAAAATTATGATAACTAAGGAAGCTACATATAAAAAGGCATTCGAAAATATTAAAGAATCATTAAATTTAAAAACTGCGGCTTTTGAGAAAGCTAAGGCTTTGGCTTATGATAATAATTCCAGACTTTATGAGATAGATAACGAGCTTTCCGTTTTGGGCGCAAAGCTTGTTACCGCCGCCTTGACCGACGGTAAAGAGGGGGTTGACGCTTTAAAGGAAACCTCAAAAAAGTTAACTGAGGAAAAGAATGCTATTCTTAAATCAAACGGAGTAGAGCCAATAAAATATTCCTGCAATGCTTGTATGGATACAGGGTATATCGGCGGTAAAATCTGCGAATGTGTAAGGCGAGAAGCGGCGCGGGTTATGGCGGACGAGCTTTCTCGCGAGATGCCTTTGATAGACTCTAAATTTGAGGATTTTGATTTAAAATATTATAGCGATAAAACTGATGAAAACGGTCAGAATCCTCGCAGAAGAATGACCGCAATTTTAAAGCTTTGCAAAGAATATGTTTTGAATTTTGATGAGAATACAAAGGAAAACCTTTTGTTTATGGGGGATGCAGGTCTTGGCAAAACCCATTTAACCTTAGCTATCGTTTCAGGTGTTATAGAAAAAGGTTATCTTCCGGTTTACGGCTCGGCAGAAAATCTTTTTTCCACTATTGAAGCTGAGAAATTTGCAGGCGAGGGCAGAGGCAGTTATGAAGCCATTTTAAACTGCGATTTGTTGGTTATAGACGATTTGGGAGCCGAAATGGCGACCTCCTTTACAAAATCGGTGCTTTATAATCTTGTAAACACCCGTATACTAACCAGAAAGCCCACCATAATTAACACCAATTTAAGTATGAAGCAAATAGAGGAAAGATACACTCCCAGAATTTCTTCAAGACTTATAGGAAATTATGAGGGGCAAAAGTTTATAGGAAGAGATATCCGTCAACAAAAGCGACTTGAAAGTATATGAGGTAATTTAATTGAGTATTGAAAAATATAATGCCGGAGAATATGATGTTGCGGTTATAGGCGCGGGGCACGCGGGAATAGAAGCGGCTTTAAGCTCTGCCAGACTCGGCTGCAAAACAATTATTTTTACGGTTAGTTTAGACTGGATAGGAAATATGCCCTGCAACCCATCTATTGGGGGTACAGCAAAGGGACATTTGGTGCGTGAGCTAGATGCTTTGGGCGGAGAAATGGGTAAAGCAGCAGATAAATTTACTCTTCAAAGCCGTATGCTTAATCTCGGAAAAGGTCCTGCCGTTCATTCCCTCAGAGCTCAAATTGATAGGCGCGCTTATAGTGGCTATATGAAGCATATTATTGAATTGCAGGAAAATCTTGATGTCAAACAATGCGAAATAGTTGATATTTATTGCGAAAACGGTATTTGGAAATGTGTTTCGGCTCTAGGTGCTGAATTTTCTTCAAAAGCGGTTATTCTGGCAACGGGTACTTTCCTGGGCGGCAGAATTTATGTTGGTGAAGTCAATTACGAGGGCGGACCTGACGGTAGCTTTGCGGCTAACAGACTGTCTGAATCCTTAAAGAAATTAGGAATTCCGCTTCGCCGATTTAAAACCGGAACCCCCGCAAGAGTAGCGCGTGACAGTATAGATTTTTCCTCATTAGAGGTGCAACCCGGAGACGAAAAGACCGTTCCTTTCAGTTTTTCAACCGAGAAAAATCCTGAAAATAAGGTTGTTTGCCATATTTCTTATACTAATGACGAAACTAAAAGAGTTATCTTGGAAAATATCCATCGCTCGCCCTTGTATTCAGGTGATATTGAGGGTATTGGTCCTAGGTATTGCCCTAGTATCGAGGATAAAATCGTTCGTTTTGCCGATAAAAAAAGGCATCAGTTTTTCATAGAGCCTTGTGGTGAGAATACCGAGGAAATGTATCTTCAAGGGCTTTCCTCCTCGCTTCCTGAGGAGGTTCAGATAAAGCTTTATAAAACTATTGAATGCCTTAAAAATGTTAAAATCATGCGTAATGCCTATGCGATTGAATATGATTGCATAGATCCTTTGAGTCTCAAAGCAACCCTTGAAACCAAGGATTTCGAGGGACTTTATGGCGCAGGTCAGTTTAATGGCTCTTCGGGTTACGAGGAAGCTGCCGCGCAAGGCTTGGTTGCAGGAATAAATGCGGCGCTTAAAATCAAGGGCGAAGAACCACTTGTTCTATCCCGCGCGTCGTCTTATATCGGAACCTTGATTGACGACCTTGTAACCAAAGGCTGTATGGACCCTTACAGAATGATGACCTCGCGAAGCGAATACAGGCTTCTTTTAAGGCAGGATAATGCTGATGAACGCTTAATGCCGATAGGTTATAAAATTGGTCTTATAAGTGAAGAGCAGTATAATGCCTTTTTAGAAAAGGTTAGGCTTAAAGAAAAGGAAATAGAGCGTGCAAATAATACCTTTATTGCGCCAAATGAGAAGCTTAATGCTCTTTTAGAGGAAAAGGGTACTGCTGTTATGAGCACAGGTATGCGCCTTTCCGACCTTATTAAAAGACCGCAGTTAAATTATGAAATGCTAGCCGAGTTTGATAAAGCTAGACCAGAGCTTCCCGAAAGCGTTAAAGAAAAGGTTGAGGTTGAAATCAAATATGAGGGATATATTTCCCGTCAAAAAGCTCAGGTAAATGAAATGCTAAGGCTTGAAAACAAGCTTATCCCTGAGGATATTTGTTATGACGATATAACAGGTTTAAGACTTGAAGCTATTGAGAAATTAAATAAAATAAAACCAACCAATATTGCTCAGGCTTCAAGAATTTCGGGTGTTAGCCCTGCGGATATCTCAGTTCTTTTGATTTATTTATCTAAATAATAAAAACCGCCATTTTTAGGGGTTGTATCCGTAAGGACACAACCCCAGTTTTATTCGCCAAGACGAGTTTTATTGCTTCGCAGTTATATTCGGCTAAAAGCCGAGTGTTATTCGCTTTGCGAGTTTAGGAGCGAATAAAATATCACTTTGCCGATAGGCAAAATAACACTGTGAGACCTGTCTCACAATATCACTATTAAAATATTTTTTGAGACAGTAAAACGGATGTGCAGAAATTCTACACATCCGTTTAATATTTGTCTCATACCATAACAAGCAGGACATTTAGGCGCCCAAATGTCACTTGTTAGGAGAACCTAAAACCCTTTTCTAAACAAATATCACCTATTCGATAAACAAGAATTTGTTAGACTGACACTCCTCCAAAGACAACAGCACAAAAAACTACTAATAGGATAAGAAACTCGATGCATCCTGCAACTAAATTGATGATAGATAGTGCAAAGGTAGTCTTTTTTAGCTTTATCATTTTTCTTGCTTTGATAATTCCGATAATGCCAGCAGGTAAGCCTATTAATAAGATAATGCCACTTCCCAAAATACCGACAGTCTCCAGCAACTTATACAGAGAATTAGAATTCAAAACATTTGTAGGAGTAGTAGACCACCAAATAACAACGGGTATAACTAAGAATAGTGCAAGTTCGAACCAAAAAATAACTTTCTCGAATAATGTATTGTTCTCTTTCATATAGAATTACCTCTTAGTCAAATTCTTATTTATCGGTTAGTTGTATTATAGCACAACTTGACTAACAAAGAAAGAGAATATTATAAACACCCTTAGTTTTTTAAAAAACTAAGGGTGTTTTCGTGTCTTGTTGTTCTGTCCTTTAGAGTACGACCCATATAATGGCGGTTTTTTATCTTAAATTTTCAAAAAATTCTTTTAGCGGCTTTTGGCATTCTTCTTCTAGTATACCGCCGTAAACCTCGACCTTATGATTATAGGGGTAATCAAGCAGATTAACAACACTGTCAACACTGCCTGCCTTTAAATCGAAAGCTCCAAAAATTAGGGTTTTTATTCTCGCATTTATTATCGCACCTGCACACATTGGACAAGGCTCTAATGTTACATACATTTCGCAACCGTCAAGCCGCCAACTGTTTAAGGCTTTGCAGGCATTGTTTATAGCTTCAATTTCCGCGTGAGACAGGGCATTTCGCTTAGTCTCGCGCATATTTCTGCCTTCTGCTATGAGTTTTCCGTCTTTAACAATTACTGCGCCAACCGGAACCTCGCCCTCTTTCAAGGCTTTATTTGCAAGGTCTAGCGCTTTATACATAAATTCTCTGTTCATAGGCTTTTATAATAGTCGGTAGCGAGCTTGTCGCATCTTTCGTTTTCAGGGTGCCCCGCGTGCCCCTTAACCCAGTTAATCTCAACCTCGTGAACATCGCAAAGCTCTAAAAGCTTTTCCCATAAATCAGGGTTTAAAGCAGGCTTTTTATCGGCTTTTCGCCAACCGTTTTTCTGCCATGAGGATGCCCAGCCTTTTAAAATACCGTCTGCAACATATTTACTGTCGGTCGTGAGAATAACCTTGCAGGGCTCTTTTAAAGCCGAGAGAGCCATTATAACCGCGGTAAGCTCCATGCGGTTGTTAGTTGTGTCTTTTTCGCCGCCCGAAAGCTCTTTTTCGGCTTTGCCAAAGCGGAGAATTGAACCCCATCCGCCAGGGCCTGGGTTTCCTGAGCAAGCGCCATCTGTAAAAATTTCAACTGTTTTTTTCATAATATTAATACTTTCTGTAACTTCCTATAACCTTGCCTAAAACCGAGGGAAATTCGGGATAAATAGGCTCAAAATCCTCATTTTCAGGCATAAAGATAATTTGACCGTTTTTAATAACAAGACGCTTAACGGTGGCCTCCTCGCCATCCATACCAACCACAATATCTCCGTTTTTGCAAGGTTTATTTTTATCGGCAACGATAATATCACCGTCTAAAATGCCGACATTTTTCATACTGTATCCAACAACTTTAAGGGCAAATAACCCTTCTGCATCGCGAGCGGGATAGGGAATATAATCCTCGATTTCTTCAACCGCTAAAATCGGTTTTCCTGCGGTTATTCTGCCAACTAATGGCACCATAGAGGACTCGAAATCATTATCGAGCCTTATTGAACGCGAGTTTTTGGCATCACGGGTTATATATCCTTTTTCCTCTAAGGCGCTTAAAATCGCGTGAACAGTTGAGGTGGATTTAATATTGGTTGCCATACATATTTCGCGAACAGTTGGCGGCAAGCCTTGGGACATTTCTTTAACTAAAAACGAATAAACCGCTTCCTGTTTTTCATTAAGTGGTTGTTTTGACATAAATATCCCTCCAAACGAACATTTATTCGTTTTTAGTATATCAGTTTTTATCGGCTTTTGCAATATTTTTTTCTTTAGGTTTCATAAATATTTCGCTAAGTCCTATTAAAATCAAAAGAACCCCAAAAATTTTAGCGGTTATTTCTCCTCCCAAATGCTCGGACAGAAGCTTTCCTATAAAAGCTCCAATCAAGCCGAAAGAGGCAAGCTTTAAGCATAGCTTCCATTTGATTTGTTTTTTTACAGAATAGATTATAACCGAAAAAATTGCAATAGGTATAAAAAATAAAAGGTTTATTCCTTGAGCTTTTAATTGCTCGGTGTCTTTAATAAGGCTTAGGTAAATAACCAAAACTGTTCCGCCACCCAAACCCATAGAACCGAGTATTCCTGAAAAAAGCCCTGCTAAAAGGGCGAAAATTTTCATTTAAGGAGCAGGCGAATGCCTGCATAAATCATAAATGCACCAAAAATTCGGTTTAACCAAACAGAAGAAATTTTTTTGAGCAGAAAAGTGCCTGCAATAGCACCTAATAGCCCTGTTGGGATATAAACAAAACTATCCTTCAAGGCAACATAGCCCGCCTTTAAATAAAAGTATGCCGATAAAATGCTTATTGGCAAAATAACCGCAACCGCATTAGAATGGGAGGATTTGGTGTCTAAGCCTAAAAGCTTCAAAAGAGGTACTGCGAGCATACCGCCGCCCGCACCTAAAATACTGTTTACTATACCTGTGAAAACACCGCCGCCTGCTATAAGGGCGGTTTTTTTATTTAAAAGTTTCATAAAACATCTCCTTTTTTAATATCTTTCCGCAAAGCAGGTTAAATAATGTAAAAAATGTTCTAGTTAGGACAACCGTTGCATAAAATTTTAAAAAAGGGAGGTGCAAACTTGAAAAATCAGGGTTTTGAATCGGCATTATATGCTTTTTCTGATGAACTGGCTTATGTTTTGGATAAACTTTCTCCCATAGTTAAAAGTAATGCAGAGGAGATAAGATTAAGAAAAGGTTTGCCGTTATGCCTTACGGTTGAAGGTGAAACAGTTTTTGTTAAAAACGATGGCACAGTAGCTTTCGGTATTGCAGAAAATTTATATACGGTTTCAGAAAAAGATATAAAGAAATGTTTTAACAATATTTGCGAGAATTCGGTTTATGCTCACGAAAATGAGCTTAAATCAGGCTATGTTATGATGAAAAATGGAAACCGAGCAGGTGTTTTCGGAACACTTTTGGATAACGGATGTATGAAAAATATAACCTCAATTAATATTCGTATAGCAAGGCAAATTAAGGGTGCAGCTAACGATATAATAAATAAAAAGCTTTTTGGCGGTATTTTAATTGCGGGACCACCCGGAAGCGGAAAAACAACCGTACTTCGCGATTTAATAAGACAGGTTTCAAACGGTGCTCTGGGTAAAAATATGAGGGTTGCGGTTATAGACAGTCGCGGAGAAATTAGCGGAGTAAACCGCGAGGATGCTTATAATCTGGGGGTTAATACCGATGTTTTATATACCGAGAATAAGGCAAACGGGGTTGAGATTGCGGTTAGAACGATGTTTCCTGATATTATAGCTTTTGACGAAATAGGAAACACTGCCGAGCTTGATGCTGTAAGGCAAAGCTTTAATTCGGGAGTTAATATTTATACAACCGCTCATATAGGTGATATATCGGAATTATCGGTTCGTCCGGTGGTTAAGGAGCTTTTAAAAAGTAAAGCTATAAATCATATAGCTTTACTGTCCTCGCTTCACGGCGGAAATATAACATTTTTAACTGCAAAGGAGTTAAATTTTGAATTGGCTGTTTAAATTAGCGGGTATGCTTTTAATTTTTTCCACTTGCATAGCGTTTGGGTTTTTGAAGTCCTTTAATTTAAAGCAAAGAGCAGAGGGACTTCATTATTATCATAATTCTTTGAATGTTTTGTCTGAACGGATTTTAAGAGAACGGGGCGAAATAAAAACGATTTTGCCTCAAAGCTTTAAAAACGGCGATGTTTACATAGAAAACGGAAGAATTATAGCCGATATTAAAGGTCTTGATAAAAAGGATAAAGAATTATCTGAGGAATTTTTAACGGAATTAGGAAAACTCGATATAAAGGGTGAATATGATAGAACTAAGCTTTATAGCAGTCTGTTTGAAAATGAGGCTATATCGGCAGAAAAACAGTATAACGAGCAATCTAAATTGTATCGCAGTTTAGGTGTAATGGCAGGGATATTTGTTTGTATATTTTTATGGTAGGGGATAAAATTGGATGTTAATTTCATATTTAAGATTGCCGCGATAGGTATTATCGTTACCGTTTTAAATCAGGTGCTTATTCGTTCGGGCAGAGAGGAGCAGGCAATGTTAACAACCTTGGCAGGCTTGGTGGTTGTGCTTTTGATGGTTGTTAATGCGGTTGCCGACCTTTTTACAACCGTTAAAAGTCTCTTCGGGTTATGACGGCGGACCTTTTTAAAATCTTGGCAGTCTGTCTTATTGCCGCTATCATTTGCATAATATTAAAGCCGAAGCCTGAATATAGTATTTTTTTGGCGTTATCGGCGGTGGTTTGTATCGCGGTTTTGATTATGAAAAATATAGCTTTGCCGATATCTCAAATTATAGGTAAGCTTTCTGAATATAGCATAAATACTGAGTATTTTAAGGTGGCCTTAAAATCGGTAGGTATAGGGTATGTTACTGCCTTTGCCGCCGATGCTTGCCGAGATTCAGGACAAACGATGCTTGCAAACTGCGCTGAGCTTGCGGGCAAATGCGCGATATTTGTTTTATCCTTGCCACTGGTTTTCTCTTTGCTCGAAACGGCGATAGGTTTTGTTAAATGAAAAGAATATTATTATTAATTTTTATTTTAAGTATAATTTTTTCCGTAAAATGCACCGCCGAGGGTACTTCTACTGAGGATTTTTTAAGCTCTCAGGCTGAAAATATCGGTGCGGACGAATTGGAAAACAGTCTGCCTGATTTTGCGAAGGATTTTCTAAACAGTGAAGGAATAAGCCCAGAAAATCCCGAATGGGTAAATTCTTTAACGGCAGAAAATGTTTTTTTGCATATATGGTCCTTTTTAAAGTCGGGCGGTAAAAAGCCGTTAGTTTCTGCCGCGGGTATACTCAGTGTTATTTTAATAAGCGCGGCTTTAAGCAATACCGAAATCGGCGGCAATGTTCAAATTGCGGTAAAATATGCCGTTACATTATCGGCGGCAGGGGTTGTCAGCCTTCCAATTTTTTCGGTTATAGAATCGGCGGTAAACGCCATGCAGGGTGTTACGGTTTTTATGACTTCGTTCATACCCATTTTTGCGGCGATACTTATATCAGGCGGCGCGGTTATAACCTCTGCTTCAATGAGCAGTTTAATGCTTTTTGCTTGCGAAGCGGTGAATTTCATATCCAACTTTGCGGTAGTACCTCTGCTTAGCGGTTTTACCGCCATTTCGGTTGCAAGCTCTGCCTCGCCGCTACTTGAAAAATCCAAAATAGCAGACGGAATTAAAAAGCTTGCTTTTTGGATAATGGGAACTTTAACCTGCGTTTTTGTTGGTATTTTGGGAATACAAACAGCGGTTAATGCCTCGGCAGATAGTTTAACCCTTAAAACCGCAAAATTTATATTAGGCTCGGCGGTGCCGGTTGCGGGAACTGCCTTGGCAGAGGCTTTAAATACGGTTACCGCTTCGGTTGGTATTTTAAAATCAACCGTTGGAGTTTACGGGATAGTTGCAATTTGCGCTATATTTTTACCTCTTTTAGCCGAGCTTCTTATCTGGCGGTTGGTTTTGATTTTTTTAAGTTTTGTAAGTGATATGTTTTCACTCGATTCGGTATCGAGACTTATTCGCTCTGCCGATACTGTAATCGCGGTTATAACGGGGCTGATACTCTTGACATCTGCTATGTTTATAATTTCATTGGGAGTAGTTTTAACGGTGGCAAAATGAAGATTTTTTCGCAAATTATAACCGCTTTTTGTGTTTCGAGTATATTCATAGGTGTTCTTTTTATGCTGGTGCCAAAAGGCGCGCTTTCGAAATCGGTGCAGTATATACTGTCGCTTGTTTTTATACTGTCCTTAATTGCATCAGCAGGAATAACCGCTAAAAACACTGAATTTAAGCTGCCTCAAATAGAAATGCAAGCCACCGATAGCGCACCGCTTCAAATAGAAGCCGCAAGGTATGTTTATTCCTATGCATTGCAAAGCGCAGGCATAGATTTTAAAGAAATTAAAATTTTTACTACTACCGACTCGAATAACAGCATAGTAATTAATAGAATAGAGGTTTATTCCTCCTTTGAAAAGGAAGAAATACTATCTGCTTTGGGCGAGGCGGCAAAAAATTACGAGGTTATAGTTATAAATGAATAGCAAATTTAAAAATTACATAGCTTACCTGAAATCGCCCAAAATTCTGATAATATTAGGCATATCGGGGATTGTTCTGATTTTTATTTCCTCGCTTTTCTCGGGGGACTCTGAAAAGAAAACCGAAATAAATTCTAAAACCGATATTTATTTAACCGAATACCGCTTAGGGCTTCAAAAGGACATTTGCTCTATGGTTGCCGATATAACGGGAAGCAGAAAGGTTGAGGCAATAGTAACCCTCGAAAGTTCTATAAAATACGCTTATGCCGATATTAAGGAAACAAACGAAGCCGAAAAAACGGATAACGGCTCTGAAAGCTTTGATTCCTCGGTTAAAGAGGGGTTTATAACGGTTAAAACGGCAGATGGCGGAGAGGAAGCTCTGCTTGTCACCGAGAAAATGCCTGAAATCAGGGGAGTTGCGATAGTATGCGAGGGCGGTGATGATGAGATTTTAAACGAAAAAATAAAAAATGCCGTAACTTCGGCGTTTGATATAACCGAAAAAAGAGTATATATTTGCGGGAGGAAATCAAGATGAAAAAGGGAAAGGTTTTAACCAAAGGACAAATAACGGTGGCGGTTATGCTGATAGCATTAGGCGGTGCTATTTGGCTTAATGCTAAGTTTTTACCGTCTGGAACAAAGTATTTAGGTGAGACCTCGTATGTCAGCAAAACAGAAGATAAAGAGGCGGTGCAAACTGCCGCCAAAGCCGAAACAAAAGAGGATTATTTCTCGAAATCTGCGGCAGACAGAAAAAAGGCTCGCGAGGAGGCGGTAGAAGCGGTTGAAGAACTGCTTGATACCGATAAACTAACCGATGCCGATAAAAAGACCGCTTTGCAAAAAATTGAGCTTATTGCCAAAAGAATAGAAGCAGAAAGCAATATTGAAACCCTGCTTAAAGCAAAGGGCTTTGAGAATGCTTTGGCGGTTATTTCGGATAGCGGTGTTAGTATAGTGGTTAAATCTCAGGGACTAACCTCGGCTCAAACTATGCAAATTCAAGAAATTGCAACCGAGCAATCGGGTGTTTCGCTTGATAAAATAAAAATAATTCCGATAGCTTAAAAAATAATGGTTGTGTTATTTAAAAAATGTGGTATAATATTACTGTAAAGTTTTAAATTAGCACAACGGAGGATTAATTATGGATAAAATCAAAACCGAGCTTTCAATAAATACCGAAGTTATCGAAAAGATGGCTGAAATCGCAGCAAAAGAGGTTGAGGGTGTTATCGGGCTCTCTAAAAAGGCTTACGACCTTAAAGGTGCAGTTAAGGCGCAAAAGGCTTTCAAGGGCGTTAAGATTGAAGAGGTTAACGGTGCGGTTAAAATTAAGGTTTATATAACTGTTGATGAGTCTGCTCATGTTAAGGAAGTTGCCGAAAAGGTTCAGGAAAACATAAAAGACCGCGTTCAAACAATGGCAGGAACTGCGGTTACTCAGATTAATGTTGTTGTTGCCGATATTAAATTCGGTGTTGCAAATAAAGAAGATTAATCTTAATATGAGGTTAAAAGCTCTATGCAATTTGCATAGAGCTTTTTTAGTGTTTATGGCAAAATTTCCAATTTGTATACTTTGAATTTCTTAATCCTTGCCAATAAAAGGCAGGTGTGGTATACTCATAATAAGAGGTGAAGACTATGGCAACAAAGCTTGAAAACAATATGACCAAAATAGACCCTTATTTAGAACCCTATAAATCCGACCTAGACCTTAGAATAAATCTTTATTCAAAGAAAAGGCGAGAGCTTTTAGGAAACGGAAGAAGTCTTTCAAAATTTGCCGAGGGGCATAAGTACTTCGGTTTTCACCAAACTCGAACCGGCTGGGTTTACAGAGAGTGGGCTCCGGCGGCTGAGGAAATGTATCTAACCGGTGATTTTAATAACTGGGATATCTATGCAAATCCGATGGAAAGGCTTGAAAACGGCATTTTCGAGATTTTTATTAAAGGAAAAAACACGCTGAAAAGCGGTCAAAAGGTTCAAGCTATTGTTAAACATAACGGTCAGATTCTTCGCCGTATTCCTCTATATGCAACCCGCGTTGTGCAGGACGAAAATACATATCTTTGGTGCGCTGAAATAGAGGAAAACCGTCCATTTAACTGGACCGATAAGAATTTCAAACGCGAAGAAACACCTTTCATATATGAGTGCCATATCGGTATGGCTCAGGAAGAGGGTTCGGTTGGTACATATAAGCAGTTTACTCAGAATGTGCTTCCAAGAATAAAGGAGCTTGGCTATAATACCATTCAAATTATGGCGATTATGGAGCACCCATATTATGGCTCTTTCGGTTATCAGGTTTCGAACTTTTTCGCCGCATCTTCTAGGTACGGAAATTCTTGCGACTTGAAAGAGCTTATAAATACCGCGCATAGTATGGGAATTGCGGTGCTTTTGGATGTTGTTCATTCCCACGCGGTTAGTAACACAAATGAGGGCTTAAACGAGTTTGACGGAACTGTTTATCAGTTTTTCCATATCGGCGGCAGGGGAGACCATTCTGCTTGGGGAACAAAGCTATTTAATTATGGCAAAAATGAAGTTTTGCATTTTTTGTTATCAAACCTTAGATACTGGATGGAGACCTTTCATTTTGATGGTTTCCGTTTTGACGGTGTCACCTCAATGCTTTATCATGACCACGGCTTAGGCTCGGCTTTCACCGATTACAGTATGTATTTTTCTATGAACACCGATACCGAGGCGGTTACATATTTGCAGCTTGCAAATGAGCTTATCCACGAGATTAACCCGAATGCTTTAACTATTGCCGAGGATATGTCAGGAATGCCGGGTATGTGCGTTCCGCTTAAAGACGGCGGTATAGGATTTGATTACAGGCTTTCTATGGGACTTCCTGATTTATGGATAAAGCTTATTAAAGAATATTCTGATGAAAATTGGGATATGGCAAAACTTTGGTATGAGCTCATATCCCGAAGAGAAGCGGAGAAAGCTATTGGATATTGCGAGTCGCATGACCAAGCCTTAGTTGGTGATAAAACCATAATGTTCCGTCTTTGCGATGCAGAGATGTATACCGCTATGAACAAGGAAAGCCAAAGCGCTATTATAGACCGAGGCATAGCTCTCCATAAAATGATAAGACTTATAACCGCCTCCTGCGCGGGCGAGGGTTATCTGAACTTTATGGGCAACGAATTTGGTCATCCCGAGTGGATAGATTTTCCGCGAGAGGGTAACGGTTGGAGTTATCATTATTGCAGAAGGCAGTGGAGCTTGGCTGATAAGGATTATCTGAGATACAAGGGCTTAAACGAGTTTGATAAAGCTATGATTTCGCTTTTAAAGGATAACAGTTTATTAAGCGAAAAGCCGGTTAACCGTTGGCTTCACCAAGACGATAAGATTATCATTTATACTAAGGGAGATTTTGTTTTTGTTTTCAATTTCCACCCTGAAAAATCCTTTGAGGGATATTTTGTTCCGGTTGAAAATGAGGGTGAATATAAGGTTATTCTATCGTCCGACGAGGAAAAGTTTGGCGGTTTTTCGAGAATAGATTTAGATACAGTATACGAAACCTTTAAAACACCTATTGATTGGTACGGCTTTAAATGCTATCTGCCTTCAAGAACTGCGATTGTTTTGAAGAAAATATAATGAAATGATTAACCCCTTTGCAGTAAATGCAAAGGGGTTTTGCTCATCATTGATAGCGGTTATAATATGCTTAATTAACAATTTTATAATTTTTTGAATTTAAGGCTCCACTTGTCAGGGGAGCTGGCATTTTGAAAAAATGACTGAGGGGTAGTTGTTGAGTAATCTCTCCCTCAGTCTTTTGCTATGCAAAATCCAGCTCCCTCGTCAGAGGGAGCTAAAACGTCAGCTTAGCCGAATACTATTTTATTCCTTTATGTTTTCTAAAACCGAGCAATAAAGGGCTAAAAGCGAGGCACTTAAAAGAGTTCCTCCAATTATATCGGTTATCCAATGAACACCTGATATAATTCTGGAAATCACCATAAATGCGGTGAAAATTCCGATAATCAAATTAAGCGAAACTGCCAAGCCCTTTTTCTTAATTCTTCTGCCGATTTGAAGCATAACAGTCGGCATAACGGTAAGGCAAAGCAGGGTGGTTGAGGAGGGATAAGAGGGTTCTAAAACGCCCTCAATTAAAATGGGCCTGTAATTCAAAACGCAAACCTCAAAGAAAAGATAAAGAGCAATTACCAAAATATAATATCCGCCGAGAGCTAAAATATCTTTATCAATTTTTAAAATACTTTTTCTTTTAATAAGCTGAATAAGACCTATAAACGCCATAACAATAACACTTAAAAGAGGTATTATACTTAGCAAATCGGTTATGTCATAGAGGAACATATTAACCCCTGTCAGATTATGAAAGGCGGTGTTAATAGCTGAAAAGCCAACCTCTGCGGTTTCTGGTCCCACAACCTTAACATCAACTATACATAACAAAACTGTCCAAACTAAAAATGCTACAAAAAACGAAAGCGAGACAATTAAATTCTTTTTTTTCATTTTAAAATCTTCCTTTTTTATTTACGAAATGATTATATCATAACTTCTAATATTTAACAAGTGTATTCGAATGTTCTCCCGCAAATAGTATTTTATTCGTTAACCATAGTGAAAATTTGAGCTTTGTCGTTTTTAACCTTATTTATAAAATCTTCCATGCTTTCAATAGGTTTTTCAAAGCACATACCTGCTAATTTTTTCTGTTTTGAGGCAACATGGTTATCCGAACCCGCAAAATAGTTAAGCGAATAATGGTCGGCATATAATTTTGCCATAGCATTTTCTTCGTCTGTTCGGTTTGCATTTATAATTTCAACACCATCTATTTTTCTTGGAAAAAGACGGATATGGCTTATATAAGAAGCCTCGCGGAAGGGGTGAGCCTGTATAATAAGCGCGCCGCCTTTTCGCATTAAATCAAGCTTTTCATTTGTGCCGATTTCCAAAATTTCAGGGTGATTTAAAAACCATTGCTTGCTTAGTCCATATACTAGAAAATCGGTGCCCTTGTGAGAAAATTCAATCCCAAAGAAAACTTTAATACCGATTTCTTTACCTATTTCTAACCCCTCTTCAAAGGCAGAACAATAAAAATCAACCTTTTCTTCATGGGTTTTGTCAATATAATTGTGGTCATTAGAGTTAATGAAATGATTTGTTATAAAAACACCGTCATATTCCATTTTTTTATAAAATTCCAAAGCCTCTCTAACGCTAACTCTTGCGCAAAGGCTTACGGGAAAGGTATGAAGATGAGTTTCGTATTTATACATAATTATCACCCTATTAATATTTTTAAGATTTTTTGTTTATTAGTTTAAATACAATGCTCATACTGCTAACTGCACAAGCCGAAAAAAGTATTATTCTTATGAATTTTTATTATTTATATAATTGTAACATATTTATTTATGCCGCGCAATAGAAAATGAAAATGTAATATATAAACTTTTTTGAGAACAAATTACAGACTTGATATTATACGGTTTTTATGGTATTATTGCCATGTTAGGAGGATTTCAAAATGAATATAAAAGGTTTTAAAGTTAATTTTTTGGGTGATAGCATTACCGAAGGTGTTGGCGTTGCTGATAAACAGAATTGTCGCTACGATAATCGTATAGCGAAAATGCTTGAACTTTCTGCTGTTAATAATTATGGTGTTAGCGGCTCCCGTTTGGCTCACCAGTCTTACCCCAGCGCAAATCCTAGGTATGACCTTTGTTTTTGCGGTCGCGCTTATGATATGGATGTTACTGCTGATATGGTTGTGGTTTATGGCGGTGTAAATGATTATATTCACGGAGATGCGCCTTTTGGAGAAATTGGTGATACCATTCCAGCCACCTTCTGCGGCGGCGTATATTTTCTTATGAATTTTCTTCGCGAAACCTATGGCGATAAACCAATTGTTTTTATGACTCCTGCTCGTTGCTTCTTGCGCCATGAGGTAGATGATTTAATCCCTTCGGTACATGCCGCAAAGCGTATAATAGGCAAGCCGCTTAAAGATTATGTTGATGTGATTTTAGAAACTGCTAAGCAGTTTGATATTAAGGTGCTTAATCTTTATAATGATTTAGGTGTAGATCCGCATATTCCCGAACAGTTTGAGAAATATACTATGGACGGGTTACACTTTAATGATGAAGGCCACGCTCTGATTGCGCAAAAATTCAAAGAGCTTGTAGAAGCTATTTAATATAACGAAACCGACCCTGAGTGCCTAAAAAGGTGCACAAGGTCGGTTTTTATTTTTTTGTATTTTATCGGTTCACGCTAGAAAGTTTAGCCCTTTCGAGTGAATAAAATAAAAAGTATTTAAAAGATAATGTATTTATGAGATTATTTGTTGAAGTCGTGCCCAGTGTAGCATAATATAGCAAAAACGATACCGGCGATTGTATATGCAGATGCTGCAAGACCAACTATGACAGAAAGAGGCAGCAAAATAATAGTTAAGCCTAAAATAAAGCCAAGAATCATAGCAGCGATAGGGGGAACCAATACATAGAAAACGATTGCCCAAATCAACTTGTCGGTTTGTTGAGGTGCAGGCATAAGGGGAAATAATTTAAGTAGTTTGTTCATTGTAAAACTCCTTTATATATTAGAAAAATTTGCAAATTCTTGCAGGTTATTTTTTGCATTATACCATAAAATTTTACAACATGCAACAAAAATCCCCTCGGAGAAATCCGAGGGGATAAATTTGCATTATAAATCTAATTACTTAGATTCAGCGATTGCGGCTTGCGCAGCAGCCAAACGAGCTACGGGCACGCGGAAAGGTGAACAAGATACATAATCAAGACCAATCTTATGGCAGAACTCAACAGATACAGGGTCGCCGCCGTGCTCACCGCAGATACCGCAGTGGATTTCAGGACGGGTCTTCTTACCCATAGTAACAGCCATATCCATTAATTTACCAACGCCTGTTTGGTCAAGCTTAGCAAACGGATCGTTTTCATAAATCTTGTTATCATAATAAGCGTTTAAGAACTTACCAGCGTCATCACGGCCGAAACCGAATGTCATCTGAGTTAAGTCGTTAGTACCGAAGCAGAAGAATTCAGCCTCTTTTGCAACTTCGTCAGCAGTGAGACAAGCTCTCGGGATTTCCATCATAGTACCAACTTCGTATTTGA
>JAFSIV010000022.1 GCA_017439585.1 Clostridia bacterium
GAACCCACGACCTCTAGCGTGACAGGCTAGCGTTCTAACCAACTGAACTACCAGGCCAAATGGTGGGAACAACAGGGCTCGAACCTGTGACCCTCTGCTTGTAAGGCAGATGCTCTCCCAGCTGAGCTATGCTCCCACATGTGCTGGCTGTACGCTGGCGCACTAACTTGGTTACTCACCGGCGACGAACATTATAATAACATATAAATATATGTTTGTCAAGAATTTTTTTAGAAAAATTTTAAAGTTTTTTGATTTATAAAAAAATGCATTATTAACCTATCTTTTTTGCAACGAATATTTTGCGTTCACAGGTTAAAGAAGGCACATTTTCGGTCATATCTTCATATATGGCGACTAACTCTAAACCGGCATTTTTAAGAGCGCTTTCGAGTTCATAATCCGAATAAGCTTTCTCCAAAATATCCTCGCAATATCTATAATATGAACCGTCTTCCTCGTTTAGCACAAAAAAATCAAGCGATATTTCGGTTAAACTGCTTTCTTCCTCGAAGCTGTTTTGCCAGACACAATAAACTTCCTCTTCGTCAATAACAAAAGTATTATTTCCTAAAACCTCTTTATGCTTATAAAGGGTGTTTGCATCGAATATAAAAAGACAGTCTTTCTCTAAAAAAAGCGAAACCTTTTTGAAAGCTTTTTCGAGGGTTTCATAATCTGTTATATGGTTTACACTGTCCATACAGCAGATAACCCCGTCAACCGTACCAAAGAGGTCTAGCTCCTCGGCTTTCTGGCAGAGAAAGAGTACATCAGTTTCAAGCGCTGCTGAGTTTTCGCGAGCCTTTAACAGCATCTCCTCAGACATATCAACCCCGATAACCTCAATACCCTTTAAAGCCATTTGATTAGAAAAACCGCCCGTTCCGCAGGCTAAATCGAGCAAAAGGGTTGGAGCTTTACCGTGTTTTTTAAAAAGCTTTAAAAGATAATCGGTTCTGCCTTTATAGTTAGCATCGGTCATTAATTTATCATAAACCTCGGCAAACTGATTATAACTTTCCATTATTTATCAAGCCTCTCAAAAGCGGTTTGGAAGCCTTTATTTATAGCACGGCTCACGCGGCTTATGGTTGCGGTGGACGCGCCAGTTTCTTTAATTATTTCGTTATAAACCTTTTTTTCATTAAGCATTTTTGCAACCGCAAAGCGCTGAGCAATAGTGTCAATCTCCTTGGGAGTGCAAGCATCGTTGAAAAAATTATAACATTCTTCTTTGGTTTTAAGGGTTAGTATCGCTTCGAAAAGCTGGTCATTAAAATCGTTTTTTTGCACCTTTTAAATCCCCTCCCATTTATTTGGTTACATTTTAACACACAAAAGCGTTAAAGTCAAATATTACTGCTTGAATACTGCCATAAAAAATGGTAAAATTATAATATTAATATGAAAGGTATTTGATAATGCGAAACATTAAAATTTTACATACTGCCGATATGCATATCGGTGCGGTTTTGAGTTTTTTAAAGCATAATGCGGATAGTCGACGCTTTGAAACCCTTATAACCTTTGAGCGAATAATGGATTTGGCAGCGAGAGAAAGGGTTCAGGTTGTTGCTATCGCAGGCGATTTATTTGATTCTAATAGAATTGAGAACAGATTTTTTGAGGCGGTTTTTAAAAAGATAGCGGCAAATCCTCAGATTAAGGTGATTTTTGCAGCAGGAAACCACGACCCGTTGGATGCAGAATCTCCGTTTTTAAGCTATGAGCTGCCTGAGAATTTATATGTTTTAGGCGCTAAGGACGAAAAAATAGTTTTTGAGGATTTAAAGCTTTGCGTTTACGGTCGTTCGTTTGAAAATGCTTCTTTAAAGGGAGAGGAAAGCTTTTCTTTAAAGACTGACGACGGTTACATAAATCTGCTTGTTCAACACGGTGAGCTTAAAAGCGACTTAAATTCCGAATACAATGCTATAACACCCGCGTTTGTTAAAACCTGCGGAATGGATTATATTGCGTTAGGTCATGTTCATAAGGCTATTCCTGTAAGTAAAATCGCGAACACATATTTTGCGTATAGCGGTTGCCCTGAGGGACAAGGGTTTGACGAGCTTGACGAAAAGGGTGTTTACATAGGTGAAATTGGTAAAAATATTTGCGATTTGAAGTTTGTGCCCGTATCACTCAGACGTCATATTCATTTAAAGGTAAACATCGAAAATCTTTCCTCAAATGATGAAATTTCTGCCTTTTTGCTCGAAAGAATCAAGGCAGAGCAAGGCGACGGATATGAGGAAAATCTATATAAGATTGAGCTTATTGGTGAAATTTCTAGCGACACAGAGATTATAGTTTCGGAAATTGAAAGCAGATTATCCGGTCTTTTATATTTCGTTAAGGTTAAGGATTCAACCGAATTGAAGCTCGATTTAGAGAGTATTGCCAAGGATACGGGACTCAAAGGAGTTTTCGTTAGAAAAATGCTTGAAAAATTAGAGCTTTGCGATGAAACAGAGCGAGAAAAATATAAAAATGCCTTAAAAATTGGACTCAAAGCGTTTTCAGGGGAGGTGGGCTACATTGAGGATTAACTCGATTTATATTTCGGCTTTCGGAAAAATCAAGGATTTAAAGCTCGATTTTTCGGATAATTTCAATGTGGTTTACGGTGAAAACGAAAACGGCAAAACCACGGTAATGTCATTTATAAAAATGATGTTTTACGGAAGTGAGCGCGCGAGCGGTCAAATTTCTAAAAACATAAGAAAGAAATACACACCTTGGGATTCCTCTCAAATGGCAGGAAGTATTGATTTTGAGCATAATGGCAAAAACTACCGATTGGAAAGAGAGTTTAAGGGCTCTAATTCAACCGATAGAGTAACCCTTTGCGATTTAGAGTTAGGGGACAGGCAATCGGTTTCTGCCGATGTTGGAAAATCCTTTTTTGGACTCTCGCAGCAAAGCTTTGAGCGAAGCGTTTTTATCGGTCAGTTAGGATTTCCTGAGAAAGACAGTCAGGCTCAGGGCGAGATTAACGCAAAGCTTTCAAATATTGCTTTAACGGGGGACGAGGATGTATCCTTCGAGGAGGTAAGCTCAAAGCTTTCAAAGGCAAAGCTTTCGCTTATGTCAAAAAGCGGAAAAGCGGGGCAGTATGATAAAAATGTTAAAGCCGCTTCCGATTTAGCGATTAGAATAGAAAATGCCAAAAAATTATCGGCAGATAACGAGCGCGAAAAGGCAACTATTTCTATGGCAGAGGAAAAAATCGCGTTAATGCAAAAAAATGCCGACAATATAAAGGTTAAGCTCGATTCCGAAAAGGATATAAGAAATGCCGAAAAATTAAGAGAATATCTTGATTTAAAAACCGAGCTCGATAGTATAAATTCTAAAATTAAATTATCAGATGGCTCAGTTTTAGACGAAATGTTTTTAAACAAGCTTAAATTCTGCATTTCAAAGGTTCAAACAGCGAGGGATAAGAAAAAGGCTAAGCAAAACGAAATTGAAACCTTAAAGAAAAGCTTGGAAATAGCTCTTAGTACCGACGGTGCGAGCGGTAAAGCCCAGGCAGAAGCTTTAAAAACCGAACTTGAAACTGCCGAAAATGAGAAAACGCAGGCAAGTCTTAAATTAGAAAAGCTAAAAGGTGAAAATACAGATTTAGAAAGCAAGGGCGAAAATAAAAAGCCTCCTGTTTATATGTTAACGGCGGCATTTTGCTTTTTTGCCTCGGCGATAGCCTTCTTATTTGCGCTTGATTTTTATATTCCCTCTATTTTGTTAGGTGTAGCGGCGGTTTTAATGGTTATAAGTTATTTTATTTCAAAGCAAAAACTGGTTAAATCAGAAAAAGAGATAACTTCTCTTATTTCAGAAAATGAAAATCTTATCGCAAGTCTTGAAGATGAAATTAAGCGTTTAGAAAATCAGATTTTCGATACTAAGGTAAAGCTAGAAACCATAAATTCTGCTTTAAACAGCAGCACTGCGGTTATAGAAAATCAGCAGAAAATGTTATCGCAGTCTTCGAGCGAATTAACTGCTTTATCTGAGCAGGTAAGTAGCGAGGAAAAGGTTTTATTTGAGCTTTTTGCAAGGTTTAAAAAAAGCGAAAGCTTAGAAGAAATTTTGAAAAGTGTTGAAGATATATCTGCTATTTGTGAAGCTCAAAAGGAGATTAAAACAAAGCTTAATTTCCTCGCTCGCGATTTGGGTGATATAAGCTATGAAGATGCTAAAAACAAATTAAATTCGTTACCTGACGGAGAGCTTTTATCCGAAGAGGATTTTAAACTTTTAAAGCAAAGGTATGAAGATTTAACCGCTGATATAACTGCTCATAAAACTAAGGTTGCATCTGCAAAAGCCACTTTAAACGCGAGTATGAGCAGAGCAGAGGATATATCTGCGCTTAATGCAGAGCTATCGGTTTTAAAGAATAAAATAAACGCTCAAAAAGATTTTTGCGATAGTATTGATATTGCTCTTTCGATTTTATCAGAGAGCTTTGCAGAGGTTAGAAAAAGCTATGGCTCAGAGCTTGAAAAGGTATCAGGCGAGATATTTGCAAGACTTTCGGGTGGTAAATACGAGAGTATGGGAATATCAAAGGAATTTGATATAAATGTTTCTGAAAAGGATAAATTCGGCAGTCGCGAGATAGACTTTTTAAGCAGCGGCACTGCCGACCAGGCTTATCTTAGTTTAAGACTTGCTTTGGCTAAACTTATCACTGAGGAAAACGAAACTTTACCGATTTTGCTTGACGATACGCTTGCTCAGTATGACGATAAAAGAGCAAAGCTGGCTCTCGAATTTTTAAGCGAATATTCCAATGATTCGCAGGCTGTTTTGTTTACTTGCCATAACAGTTTTAAGGCTTTGTCTGAGGATTTGGGAGCTAAAATTTCTGTTTTGGAAAAGTAAAATGGTATTCAAGGGGAAATAATGAAAGAAAATTTTAAGTTTTTTAAAAAAGGTATGCGAGACGGTATACCCATAGCGCTCGGCTATTTTGCGGTTGCTTTTGCTTTGGGAATTGAAGCAAAGCAGGCAGGGCTCACCGCCTTTGAGGCATTGCTTTTAGCAGGAACAACCAATGCTTCGGCAGGCGGTTATGCGGCTTTTAGGATTATAGGCGAGGGCGGAAGCTACATATTAATGGCTATAACTCAGCTTGTTGTTAATATAAGATATTTGCTGATGTCTGCCGCTTTAAGCCAAAAATTCGCGCCTAAAACTTCGGTTTTTAAAAGAGCATTAGTGGCTTTCGATATAACCGACGAAATTTTTGGAATTTCTATCGCTCAGGAGGGGTATTTAAATCCCTTTTATAGTTACGGCGCAATGATAATTTCGATACCCGGTTGGGCTTTCGGTGCATTTTTCGGGGTTATAATGGGAAATGTTTTGCCTGAAAGCGTGGTTACGGCTTTGAGCGTTGCTTTATACGGAATGTTTTTAGCAATTATAATTCCGCCAGCGCGAAAAGACAAGGTTATAGGCTTTTTGGTTGTAATATCTATGGCGCTAAGCTTTGTTTTCGAAAAGCTTACATTTCTGGGAGAGACAGTTCAGAGCTTTAAGGTTATAATTTTAACCGTTTTAATCTCGCTTGCTGCGGCTATTTTCTTCCCAAAGGAGGACGAAGAAAATGAAGCATAATGTTTATATTTATATACTTGTTATGGCGGCGGTTATCTATTTAATAAGGCTTTTGCCTGTTACGGTTATACGCAAAAAGATAACCAATAAAACCTTAAAATCTTTTCTTTATTATGTGCCTTATGTAACTCTTGCGGTTATGACATTTCCTGATATAATTAATGCAACAAGCTCAATTTGGTCGGGCGCGTTGGCTCTTATAATAGGCGCGGTTCTGGCATATTTTAATCTGGGACTTTTCGGTGTTGCGGTAAGCTCCTGCGCGGTGGTTTTTATATCAGAGCTTATTATAAAATATTTGGTTTGATTATAAAAAAACTTCTGAATGGTGAACAAGTCCAGTAAAAACGGACAATAGAAAAAACCTCCTATGGTAGAATTAAAACAACTACCATAGGAGGAATTTTTATGCCCAAAATATTGAATTTTCAAACATTGATATTTTTTTAACATTTCTTGATGTTAGTATACAACTATGGTATAATATTTTCAAACACTTATAAGATTATATATTTTATAGTCAAAAAACTATAAAATATATAAATCAATTTTGGTGCTTTAAAAGTGTATTTTAAGCGCGAATGCTATTGTTTTATAAAAACAAAAAACGAAACAGGAGATAAAAAATATGGTTCGTTGGATGCAGTATGTTTATGCGGTTTATCAGGAAAAAAGCTTTTCAAAGGCGGCGGCAAGGCTTTATATAAGTCAGCCCTCTTTGAGTAATGCGATAAAAAAGGCAGAGAAGGAGATTGGCTTCTCTATTTTTGACCGCAGCACCGTTCCGATTCAGTTAACCGAGCTCGGTCAAGAGTATATAAGGTCGATTGAAATAATTATGGATGCCCAAAAGGGCTTGCAAAATTATGTTAATGATATAAACGAACTGAACGCGGGTAATTTTACCATTGGCGGGACCTCGCTTTTTGCTTCCTATATAATTCCGCAGTTTCTGTTTCAGTTTATGGAAAAATATCCTAAAGTTCATATTAATCTTGTTGAGGGAGCCAGAAGCGAGCTTATCGAGAAGCTAAATGTTGGCGAAATAGACCTTTTGATTGATAATATGTATTTTTCAAATAAGATGTTTGAAAGTAAGCATATATATGATGAGCATTTGCTTTTAACTGTGCCTAAAAGGTTTGAGGTTAATTCAGGCTTAGAGAAATACGCAATGACTGCTGATGATGTCAGAGACGGAAAGCATATAGGACCAAAAATCAAGCCGGTTGAATTAAATACTTTCAAAGATGTTCCTTTTATAATGCAAAAGGTTGGAAACGATAGTAGAATAAGAGCAGAATATTTTTGCAAGGAAGCGGATTTTAATCCGAAAATCAGATTAGAGCCGGACGGTCAGATAACAACATATAATGCAACCTGCACAGGACTCGGAGCTTCTTTTACGGGCGATATACTAGTTAAGCATGTTCCTGCTAACAATAATATTTTGTATTATAAATTAGCTAGCAAAGAGGCAACTCGAATGGTTAGAATTTACCATAAACGAAACCGATACCTGCCAAAAGCCGCAAAAGAATTTTTTAAAATGGTTTCAGAGTGAAGATTAAAAATAATTACAGCACCCTTTTCCGTTAGTGGAAAAGGGTGCTGTTTTTATTGTTAAAAAACATTAATTCAGGAACTTTTAGAAAAATACTTATAAATATATATTATCATCTAAAATAGTATTTTCTTCATCGGGTTGTTCTAATGGGGTAATAGCTGAATTGTTTTTGGAAATTTGCGCTTTAATAAACATACTGATTCTAAATATTAAATAAATTATGGCGCCAATCGGTAGCATAAATCTGATAACTTTCATACCACCGCCATAAGTAATATAAGTGTTATAAGCAAAAAGCCATGCAATATTAAAATTAAACTTGAAACTTGTTGCAGTAAGGGTTGCGCCTACTGTTATAACTCCAAGAGCAATTACAATTAACCATAACGCTTTTAACTTAATTTTTTGACGGCAACAATCAATAAATGCAAAGATAACAAACCCTATTATAATAATGTTTGATAATAGTATTATCCATTGAAAAGCGGAAGCTTTTGACATATTACTAACTGTTCCAACACTATAATAATTTGTTTGTTCGAACGGGGTTATTGAAAATGAGTTTAAATCTGTTTGAGGGGATATAATTTTCACATCTACAATATATGTACCAGCGGAAGAAGTCATTTTATAGGTAGCGGTTGAAGAAGTAACCGTTTCATCCAAGGTTATATTTTTATTTTGATAGGCAGAAAGTATGTTTAAATTATAGCTTTTTGTATCGGCAAGTAACTGCTTCATTTCGTCAAAAACAGGAATAAAATCTTCTTTTGTACAGGTTTCATCCACGATAGCATAGGCCGTATCGATGTCATCTTCAATAATCGCATTAAGCATAGCCTCGGTGTTTTTTCGCATTTCATCATTTTCAAACATTTGAATAAGTGCTGAACAACCTGTGAATGTAAACACAATGAGACCTATAAGGAGTATAACTGCAATTTTTTTAAAAACTTTCATATTACGCACCTCTTATATTTATCATATTATTATTTTATCATAGTGTTATAAAATACGCAACCGAATATTTTAGTGGAAAGAGGTGCTGTTTTTATATTTGTCTGCAAAGCAGACACCGAAACTTTTATCTCATATCTATTATCTTTTATCTGGAAAAGTTGCTTAATGTTTTAGAGAATAGATAAAAGAGAAGAGATAATAGATAAGAGTACAAAAAGAAAAAGTCGCTAAAAAGCGACTTTTCTTTTTGGTGGGAGAGGACGGATTCGAACCATCGAAGCGAAACGCAGCAGATTTACAGTCTGTCCCCTTTGGCCACTCGGGAACTCTCCCATATTAATTTTTGCTTTAAACTCCTAAAAAGCATGGAGCTGGTGGACGGACGCAGCCTTTTAAAAAAAGTCTGCCGCGCTCGGCGACCGCTTTGCAGTACCCGCCTTCGCGCTTCGCGGTTAAAAATATCTCACCGAGATATTTTCTTAACACCGCTCACCCTCACAGGCTTCGAGTCCGATTAAAGACTCAAAAAACTTGGAGCTGGTGGACGGACTCGAACCCCCGACCTGCTGATTACAAATCAGCTGCTCTACCAACTGAGCTACACCAGCATTTTTAAAGCGCCTAAATAATATACCACGAAAGTATATAAATGTCAAGCAAATTTTGCAAAAATCGTTTAATATTTTTCAAAAAAGATTTTTCACTATTTTGAGCTTTCGTCATAATATGTTATTGAAGCAGTACGGGAGTGGTAATACGCACCCTTTGAAAATGACCTCCCTACACACTTCATATTCTGATAGGAGGCATATATATGGCAGATTTAAACAACCAAAGCAGGCCGGACGGCAACTTTAAAGAAGCGGTTTGTATTGATGCCGGCAGAATTTATGATTCTTGCTGCGATAGAGATTGTCTTGAAGATTTAAGATGTTTCTTTTTACCTGAGGCGCAAGAGCTTATAAATAATGCCGTTAGCGTTAGACTTCGCAATGCAAAGGTACTTAATGTTTCAATTAATGTTGAGCCGGTTAATTTCAACAAGGGCTTCTATTCCTGTGATTTAACCTTTTTCTTTTTGCTTGATTTCGACCTTTACACCTCACCGAACACCTGTCCTGTAAGCATTACGGGTATCACCTCTTACAGCAAGCGGGTTATTTTATACGGTAGCGACGGAAATGTTAAGGTATTTTCTTCTACCGCTTGTTCTTCCTGCGAGGACGAAGCAAGCGCACCGATTAAAACCTCGAACTGTCCTAAATGCGTGGTACAGGTGGTTGAACCGATACCGCTTTCTGCTCGAATTGGCGAAATTCATAATTGCTATGAGAATTTATGCTGTGTTCCCAAAAATATTTGCGATTGCATAGGCGGAAATGTGGTTACAAATGTTAGCAATGGCAGTCCTGCAATCTTTGCATCGATAGGTTTGTTCTCAATAGTTCAATTAGTTCGCAATGTTCAGATGTTAATACCTGTATACGATTTCTGTTTACCCGAAAAGACCTGCACAGGAACTACCGAAGGTCCTTGCGATGCGTTTAAGAAAATCAAGTTCCCGACCGATGACTTTTTCCCGCCCCAAGCTCCCTGTTCAGACTGCGGATGCTGCGGCTCGGATAACGTGGAAAGCTGATTATTAAAATTTGACCTTTAAAATAGGTTTAGATTAAAAAACAAGGCTGTCTCATAAAAATGAGTCAGCCTTTTAACATAACGAAAAGAATGATTTTTGGTTGGATATAATACAAAATCATAGAGATTTTATATTGTCGCTCGTGTCGCGACTGGCACACCCTTTCTTATGTAGGCGAAAAGAAAGGGTGGAAAGATTCGCCTAAGGGGGAATTTCGATTTCCCACTTAGGTGTCAAATGAAAAATTGTATAGAAACGCCGCCAAAGAGTGAAAACGGTGTTTTCAATTTGGCGGCAAGTTAGGTTTGAGGTTATAGCCTGTTTTCCGACACCTTAACCCCCTTAAACGACAAGGGCTTTGCCCTTGACCTATTTGCGAGTAGTTAAGACTGGGAATAAAATATCTATTCAATAGATGAGTGAATATTTTTAATTTAATTTTCTAATGAAGAACTGTCAAGCTCGGTATAGCTTGCAAAAAACTCTTTTAAAGCTTCAATATCCTTATTAATACCGCCTATTTTTTCGTTTTCAAAATTCATCGGCATAACAGGGTCATGCACCGAGAGTCTGAGCAAAAACCAACCGCTTTCGGTTGAAACTCTGATACCCTCGCGGTTATCATCGGCAACGGTGTATTTTTCGGGGTTATTTAAAGCGAACTGCTCTAAATCTTTAATGATTTTTTCACCGTATGCCTTGAAATCGGGGGTTTTTATATCAAAGCGAACTTCCTTTTCCTCGGCAGGCATTTTAACCTTATCAACAATAGCGTTAATATCGGTGCCGAGAGCGAGTTCAATTACTATTTTGGTAACCAAATATGCACCGTCATCAAGGAAAAAGTTTTCCTTTAAAGCGGCATGACCTGAGGTTTCGATAGCTAAGGGACATTCTTTACTCTCGTTTGTTAATTCTATCGCCTTATTTATAACATTTTTATAGCCTCGGCGATAGCGGTAATGGGTGCAGCCTAGCTCGTTTTGGAGAAAATCCTTTAAACCGTCGCTCGTAACCGAATCGGTAACAATATATGCATTTTCTTTGCCCTTGGAGGATATATATGCAGCAAGGGCGATAAGGCGATTGCGGTTTATTTCTTTACCGAATTTATCAACACAGCCTGCGCGGTCAACATCGGTATCGAAAATAAGACCTAAATCGGCGCCCGATTCTTTAACCGCATCGCAAATGCTCTTCATAGCGGTTTTATCCTCTGGGTTTGGAATATGGTTGGGGAACATACCGTCAGGCTCTAAGAATTTACTGCCCTCTATATTAGCACCCAGCCTTGCGAGAACATCTCTCGCATAAAAACCGCCAACGCCGTTACCCGCGTCAACAACAATTTTATAGCCTTTGAGTGGCAAATCTTTTTCAGATTTACCTACTGCTTCGCAAATCATTCTTCTGAGTCTGCCGGCATATAGGGACATAAAGTTGATATTTGCAACAGTTCCTGCACAGTTGCAGATAATTTCCTCGCCATTATTTGCGAGTTTTACGATTTCTGAAATATCAGAACCGTCAAGTCCGCCCTCTCGGGTAAAAAATTTAAGACCGTTACGGTCAAACGGATGGTGGCTTGCGGTGATTTCGATAGCGGCATCGGTTCTTAAATCTATTGTTGACATAAACATAGCAGGGGTTGAGCAGAGACCGAAGTCAAGCACATTCACTCCCGCATTTATTAAAGCCTTGCGAACATTAGAGGAAATTTCTTCGCCTGTTATACGGGAATCATGTCCCACCGCGAATAAAAGCTCGTTAGGGCTTTTCTCGAATTTATTAATATACCAAACAACAAAAGCGGCAGTTATATCGTATACTGCCTCAGAGGTTAAATTAACCTCTTTTCCTCCAAGACTGCTTGCAATACCGCGGATATCGGTACCGCTTTTTAAAGAACTGTAATCCATAGTAAATCCTTTCTATGCGCCGAAAAAGAATCTTGCCGAGATATATCCAATCCCCAAAAGAGCTAAGACCGACACAGTATAAATCAATGATTTTAAAAATAGTTTTAATGATGTTTTATCAGTTTTATTATTCAATAGCCTACACCTCAAAAGAAGTTTTGGCAAAATTTTAAAATTTTAAACCTCGGGAGAAATTTATGACCGTTTACGAAATACATAAAAATCGGCTTAAAATAAAGCTTAGCGATACAGAGGTTTTAGCTCTTTTCGGAAGCTATACGAAGCTTTTTGAAATGAAAAAAGAAACTAAAATTTTAATAAGTCTATTGCTTAAAGATATTTTGGCTAAGCGAAATAAAGGCTTTAAAAACGGAAAAATATCTGCCGATTTAAAGGTTATAAAAAATTTCGGCTGCGAAATTTATATTTTTTGCAGCGAAGAGCCTAAAAGCCAAGCTGCCGTTTTTGAATTTAAGAGTTTTGAAAATTTAATAGGTGGAATTAAAGTCTTAAAAGAAACCGAAATTGAAAGCTCGCTTTATAAATATAATGATTGCTATTATCTCATAGCAGATAACGGGATTTCAGATTTTCCGATAAATGATTTTTATTCTTTTCGAACCGAGTCTTATGTATTTTTAGAAAAGGTTAAAGAATACGGAAAAATGATAATTAAGGAAAACGCGGTTAAGCTTTTAGCCGAGACTTTTAATTAGCTTAACATTTTCTTCCATTTGCTCAGAGAAAACAAAGCTTCCTGCAACCAAGACATCTGCGCCGGCTTTAACTGCCAAAGGCGCAGTTTCTTTATTTATGCCACCGTCAACCTCTAACATAATGTCAAGCCCTAATCGGTCAATTTCGCGTCTTAAAACAGTTAACTTATCCAAAGCCGAGGTTAAAAATTTCTGACCGCCAAAGCCTGGTTCTACCGACATAACCAAAACCATATCGCAAAGAGGCAAGAGGTCAAAAATTTCTTCGGGAGCGGTGCAGGGTTTAATGGTGATACAGGATTTAATACCATAAGAACGGATTTGCTTTAAGGTTTCGGCATTATCGCTTCCTGCTTCATAATGAAATCCTAAAATATCGGAGCACTCTGCAAAATCCTTTATGTATCTATGAGGCTCGGTTATCATTAAATGAACATCTAAGGGAAGCTTGGTGTGCTTTCTGATAGATTTTATAATCGGAACACCGAAAGAAATGTTTGGAACAAAAATACCATCCATAACATCGAGGTGAAGCATATCAGTGCCCGCTTTTTCCAAGCGCTCAATATCCTTTGCTAATTCTAGAAAATCAGATGTTAACACAGAAGGAGAAATTTTAACCGACATTTTTTAAACCATCCTATAAATATATGTATAAATTTTTGTATTTTTATGTATAAATTTTAATATATTTTAATTGTTTTGTCAATATATAGTATATGCAAAAAAATTAATACATAAAGTTTAAAATTTTCTTGACAAATAAAGAGTTTTTTGCTAAAATGGTTAAGCCGCATATTGTGGGCTTTTTAAGTTGCGCCCGAAAAATTGGGTGTGCGCCTATTGTAGCGAGACTGTAAAATGATGGCAGGTGTAAAAAAATGTACGCAATTATTGAGACCGGCGGCAAGCAGTACCGTGTTCAAAACGGAGACGTTATCTATGTTGAGAAGCTCGGCGCCGAGGTTGACGAGGAAGTTACTTTCGACAAGGTTGTTGCTGTTAGTAACAGAACTTTAAAGGTTGGTAAGCCTTATGTGAAGGATGCTTTCGTTAAGGGTACCGTTTTAAAGAACGGCAAGGGTAAGAAGATTACCGTTTTCACTTACAAACCCAAGAAAAGCAGCTCACGCAAAATGGGCCACAGACAGCCTTACACTAAGGTACAAATTACCGAAATCGGTTAATTGGTATGACTAGTGTGAAGTTTTTGATTGACGGAAAAGGTCTTTATGGCTTTTGCGTCAAGGGTCACAGTTCGAAAGATTGTGGCGATGAGACCGGTAAAATCGTATGCGCGGCGGTTTCCTCAGCTTGCTATATGGCAGCTAATACTATAACCGAAATTATAGGAGACGAGGCAAACGCAGTTGTTGACGATGCATTAATGGAATTTAAGGTTTTAAATCCAACCGATAGTTCGGTTAAGGTTTTAGAGGGCTTAAAGCTTCATTTAGAGGAATTATCCGGTCAATACAGTAATAACATAACTATATTCGGAGGTGCAAAATAATGTTAAAGCTTAATATTCAGTTGTTCGCTCATAAAAAAGGTGTGGGTTCAACCAAGAACGGCCGTGATAGTGAGTCCAAGAGACTTGGTGTAAAGCGTGCAGACGGTCAGTTTGTTTTGGCAGGCAACATTCTTGTTCGCCAAAGAGGAACTCATATCCACGCAGGCAACAATGTTGGCCGTGGCTCTGACGATACTCTTTTTGCTCTTATCGACGGTAAGGTAAAATTCGAGCGTGTAGGCAGAGACCGTAAACAGGTAAGTATTTACGCTGTTGAGCAGTAATTTTTAAAATCCGGCGGCTAGCAGCTGACCGGATTTATTTTTTATTTTGAAAGGATTATGGCTTATGAAAATCTGTCATGTATGTGGAGTAGAATGCGAGGATAATGCCGAGCTTTGCGCGGTTTGCGGCGCAGATTTAACCCAAATAGAGCAGGCAGAGGAAGATGCAAATGTTATTAAAAGTCCTGCTTTGCTTGCAACTTTTGAGGATGTTGTATCAGCAGAGATTTTTAAGGATATACTAACTGATAATGGTATTTTATATTCTTGCGACGGTGATATTGATGACGGCGCAATGCAGGTTACCTTTGGAGGCTCATTTGTCAGCGAGAATATATATGTAAACGAAGAAGATTTTGAAAAGGCGGATAATCTTTATAAAGAATTTATTGAAAACGAGCCCGAGTTTGACGGTGAGTTTGTTTTTGATGAAGAATTTGAGGAAGAATAATGTTTGTTGATATAGCAAAAATTCATTTAAAGGCAGGAAAAGGCGGAGACGGCGCAGTTTCTTTTCATAGAGAAAAGTATGTTGCCGCAGGCGGACCTGACGGTGGCGACGGCGGAAGAGGCGGAGATATTATATTCAAAGCCGATAGCAATTTGTCCACCCTTGCTGATTTCAGATATAAGCGCAAATATGCGGCAGAGGCAGGTCAAAACGGCGGTGCTTCTCGTTGCACAGGTAAAAGCGCTCAGCCTTTAATTATATCTGTGCCGGTTGGAACTCTTGTTAAAGAAGCAGAAACAGGTAGAATTATCGCCGATATTTCGGATGATGAGCCGGTTGTTATCGCAAAGGGCGGTAACGGAGGTTGGGGGAATCAGCATTTTGCAACCTCAACCCGTCAGGTGCCGAGATTTGCAAAAAGCGGAAATCCGGGCGAGGAGCTTGATGTAACCTTAGAGTTGAAGCTTTTAGCCGATGTTGGACTTATAGGCTTTCCCAATGTTGGTAAATCGACCTTGGTATCGGTAGTAAGCGAGGCAAAACCCAAAATTGCAAACTATCATTTCACAACCTTAACTCCTGTTTTAGGTGTTGTCAGAATGGGGGAGGGCTCCTCCTTTGTTATGGCTGATATCCCCGGTCTTATCGAGGGTGCAGGCGAGGGAGTTGGTCTCGGTCATGAGTTTCTTCGCCATGTTGAGCGTTGCCGAATGTTAATTCATGTTTTGGATATTTCGGGTAGCGAGGGCAGAGACCCTATTGAAGATTTTGAGAAAATCAACCATGAGCTTGCGGTTTTCAGCTCAGAGCTTTCAGAAAGACCGCAAATAGTAGTTGGTAATAAATGCGACCTTACCGACGAGGATGAGGTTAAACGAATTGCCGATTATTTTGAAGGTTTGGGTTATAAATTCTTTCCCATTATGGCGGCTATTGCCGAGGGAACAGGCGAGCTTATAAATTATGTTGCAGCTTTTCTTGATACTCTTCCTCCGATACTTAAATACGAGGCAGAGCCGAAGCCTGAAATTGAGGTTAAGTCTAATAACCGAGACTTTACTGTTAGGGTGGAAAACGGCATCTTCTATGTTGAAAATTGCGACTGGATGATGGATGTTATGAACCGAGTTGACCCTGATGATTATGAGTCTTTGCAATATTTCGAGCGAGTGCTAAGGCAAAGCGGAATTATTGAGGCTTTGGAGAAAAACGGCGTTACCGAGGGCGATACCGTAAATGTGCTCGATATTGAGTTCGATTATGTGCCATAGGGTGAGTTAAATGGAAAATGTGAATTTGCTAAGCCCTTCGGTTTTAGCTTTTGTCGGAGATGCGGTTTACGGGCTTTATGTCAGAACAAAGCTTGCAGAGGTTAACCGACCGTCAGGTGAGCTTCATAAGCTTTCGGTAAAATTGGTTAGCGCGCCTGCGCAGGCCAAGGCTTACGCTATTATAGAGGATAAACTTTCAGAAAAAGAAATTTCTATTTTCAAAAGAGGAAGAAATTTCCATACCTCATCTGCTCCTAAAAGCGCAACTAAGGGAGAATATCATACTGCGACAGGTCTGGAATCCCTTTTTGGATACCTTTATTTAGAGGGCAATACTGCAAGGGCAGACGAGTTGTTTAATATAATATGGATTGGTATGAACCAAAATCAGACCGAGAATTAGACTTTATAAATATAAAAATTTCGTATTTTTGGTAAAAATGCTGAAAATACGATTTTTTCAAAAAAACACTTTACAACTTTATCTTAATAAAGTATAATAGCAACATCAACTAAATTTTAAGGAGAAATTGAAATGAAAAAAATATTAGCAGTTTTATTATGTTTAGCAATGGTATTCAGCTTTGCGGCTTGCGGCAAGGATGATACCGTAGTTGTAGGTTATACTATTTATGAGCCTATGAATTATCTTGATGAAAACGGTGACCTTATCGGTTTTGATACTGAGCTTGCTGAAAAGGTTTTCGAGAATTTAGGTATGGATGTTACATTCAAGGAAATCCAATGGGAAAACAAGTATACTGATTTAGCTTCCGGAACTATTGATTGCATCTGGAACGGTTTCACCGCTAACGCTAAGGATGATGACGGTATCGAGAGAAGCGAAAAGGTTGATTTTTCATATAACTATATGATGAATAAGCAGGTTGTTGTTTATAATCTTGATGGCGAAGAAATTAAAGAGGCTGATAGCATTAAGGGTAAGGTTGGTGCTGCTGAAAGCGGTTCTGCCGGCGAATCTTATGCAAAGGGCTTTGAAGGTATCGTATTCAAGGGCGTAACAAAGCAGACCGATGCTCTTTTAGAGGTTTTATCTAAAACAGCAGCTTTCGCAGTAGTTGATGAGCAGTTGGCTAAGAGCTATTGCGGCAAGGGCGACTATGCAAAATTAGCTTATGCTGACGAGCTTTCAAGCGACGCAGAATATTATGCAATCGGCTTTGAAAAGGGCAGTGAGCTTACCGAAAAGGTTAATGCAGAAATCGTTAAATTAGCAGAAGACGGCACTATCACTAAGCTTGCTAAGAAGTACGGTGTTGAAAATACCGCTATCGTAGATTACGCTGACCAAGTAAAATAATTTTTACATAATTTAAGTAGTTTGGCTTTGCCGACGGAAGTGATTTCCGTCGGCAAATTAGTGTTTTGGAGTTATAAAAGCTATGAGTTTTTTAGAAGTAACCGCGTTTTTAGCGAACGGGTTTGTTTTTTCTTTAATAATTTTTGCGGTAACGCTGCTTTGCGGAGTGCCTTTGGGTTTGCCAATTGCATTTTGCTCAATGAGCCGATATAAGCCGGTTAAGGCGGTTTCTAAGGTTATAGTTTGGATAGTTCGCGGAATTCCCTTGATGCTTCAAATTTTTATTATTTATTATGTTCCTGGTCTCTTATTTAAAACTCCGATTTTCAGCAATATCGACCGATACATAATAAGCAATTTTAATATTCCTAATGAAGGTCTTTTGAGAATGCTTCTTATAAATGCTGGAAGCTTAGTTGCGGTGCTTATAGCGTTTAGCATAAACTATGCTTGCTATTTTTCCGAGATTTACAGAGGCGGTATAGAAAGCATTTCTAAGGGTCAGTATGAGGCGGGCTATGTTTTGGGACTTACTAAATCTCAAATTTTCAGAAAAATAGTCTTAAAACAGGTTATTAAGCGAATAGTTCCCCCGATGTCTAACGAGATTATAACATTAATTAAAGATACTGCTCTTGCAAACTGCATTATGATACCTGAAATTATAAAGCAGGCAAAAGAGCTAGCCGCAACAAAAGCTATGATTTGGCCTTTGTTTTATACGGGCGTATTCTATCTTCTTTTCGTCGGTTTGCTTACAATTCTTTTGGGCAGATTAGAGAAAAAACTTAGCTATTTCAATTAAGGAGGGGAAAGGCTTGTCTGTTTTAGAAGTTAAAGGAATTATGAAAAGCTTCGGCAAAACCGAGGTTTTAAAGGGGCTTGACTTTTCTCTTGAAAAGGGCGAGGTTTTATCTATTATAGGCTCTTCGGGAAGTGGAAAGACTACACTTCTTCGCTGCTTGAATTTTTTGGAGTTTGCCGATAAGGGTACTATATCGGTAAACGGCAAGACTATATTTGACGGAGCCTCGCTCAAAAAATTAACCGATAATGAAATCAGAGAAAACAGACTTCATTTCGGTCTTGTTTTTCAATCGTTTAATCTTTTTCCGCAGTATAGCGTTTTAGAAAATATAACACTGGCACCAACCCTTTTAAACAGAGGAAGCGAGGAGGAAATTAAGGCTGAGGCGCTTGGTTTAATCGAGCGGGTAGGTCTTAGCGATAAAATAAACAATTATCCTTGCGAGCTTTCGGGCGGTCAGCAGCAGCGTGTTGCGATAGCAAGAGCTCTGGCTTTAAAGCCTGATATACTCTGCTTCGATGAACCGACTTCTGCATTAGACCCTGAGCTTACAGGTGAGGTTTTAAGGGTTATCCGCGACCTCAAAGATGAGGACAGCACTATGATAGTTGTAACTCATGAAATGGAGTTTGCAAGAAATGTTTCGGATAAGGTTATCTTTATGGCAGACGGTGTTATTGAGGAAATGGGAACACCTGACGAGGTATTTTTAAATCCAAAATCAGAAAAGACCAAGATCTTTTTAAACAAGGATATCGAAAAGGTGTAAATTTATGCGGGATAAATCTTTAAAAAGTTCTGATTTTGATACACTTTTTGAGCTTATAGCCTCACTCGAAACTGCTGACGATTGCCGAGAGCTTTTTTCAGACCTTTGCACTAATAAGGAAATTGAGCAAATGGCTCAGAGAATTGGTGCGGCAAAGCTATTGTTAGAGGGAAAAACCTATCAGCAGGTAACCGATACCTTTGATATTTCCTCCGCAACATTAAGCCGAGTATCAAGGTGTGTTAAATATTCAAACGGATATAATAAATTTCTTAAATAAAATTAAAACCGCCATTTAAAATGGCGGTTTTGTTTATTTATATAACGAGAATCACGGAATAAATGCGTGGTTCAATAAAGGTTAACTGATGAAATATTTTATCGAAATAGAGATTGTCGCTCATGCCGCGACAGGCACGCCCTTTCTTATGTAGGCGAAAAGAAAGGGCGAAAAGATTCGCCTGAGGGGGAATTTCGATTTCCCCCTTAGGTGACAAAATTTATTCACTTAAAAATGCCGCCAAAGAGTGAAAACAATGTTTTCAATTTGGCGGCAAGTTTCTATATTTTTTATAGTGGCATCATTGTCACCCTAACCCCCTTAAACGACAAGGACTCCGCCCTTGACTCGGGTGGTATTTATTATAATATGCTATGCATACCGAAAACGGTGTCCTCCATCATTTGATGGAGCAGGGTTTTAACTGTGGAATAATATTCATAAAACATCTTGTTATCCTTAAAATCGCATTGGGTGTTAAGCGAGCTTATTGCAGCTTCGATTTCATCAATATGGGCGTGGTTTGCAAAAATGGAGAGAACATTTTCTTTTTCACTCCAATATTTTTCAAGTTTTTCGGCTTCTTCTTTCGCATTTTCTTCTTGCTCGTATGCTATAAGACAATTCTCTAAAAGCTTTTCGGCTTTATCGCAGGTGCGGTTTATATAAAAATATCCACCAAAGAAGCTTGCCGCTACTAATATTAGCAAAACTGCTGCCGCTATAAGTCTTCTCATAAATCTTTCCTTTTATTTATTATATTGTATTTTTCATGCCTATCCATAGTCATTAGAAAAACCTCTTTTATAGAGGTTTTATTTTTTTGAAGTATTTTTTTAACCTCTTCTTCGGTTATTTTCAAGTTTTGAAGGGCATCTTTTTCCAGTTTGCCGTCAGTTATAATAGTAACGGGGAATCGGGCAGGCTCGGGTTTTAGCCCTAAATCCTTGGCGGTTGCGTTTTGTTCGGGTGATTTAAGCAGAACACTAAGGTCTCCGTTTACTTCTAAAACCGCATAAGCCACCGTATCAATATCAAAAACATTTTGCCCTCTTAATAGCTCAACTAAATCTAAAATGGTCATTCTGACGCTTTTCATGGCCGCTTGGTCTATTTCACCGTTCTTAATAACAACAACCGATTTTCCGCTTGTTAGTCTGCGAAAGGTTTTTGATTTCATCGCTAATATCGACATACTGATTTCCAAAACAACAAGCATAAAAATAGCTGTTATACCGAAAAGTAAGGGCTGACCGGTATCCTGCAAGGGAATAGCGGCAAGCTCGGAAATAAGCAGGGTAATAACCAGCTCGTTTGGTTGCATATCTCCTATCTGCCTTTTTCCCATAAGTCTAACGCCCACGGTTAAAAACATATAAAGTATAACAGTTCTTATAATTGTTGTTATCAAAATAAATCACCAAAATTAGTGTTTCTTTAAAAAGGATTAATATTACAAATTATTAATTTTTTATTAAAATCATTGAAAAATTATAATTTATGTGCTATTATGCGCTTAGAAGCCTTTGCGATTTTTAATTGAAAGGAATTGATTATATGGATGAAAAAAATATAGCTTATGAAGTTGTAGACGGCGAAGCCGTTCCTGTTTCTGAAACTAACCCGAAGCGTTTTGATATAAACGGCAAGGATAATGCTTTTAAGATTATTATCGCGGTTTGTTCTGCCTTGCTTGCGGTTTTCGGTATTTTTGATGGTTTCAGAATGGGCTTTACTATAACCTCGATAACCTTATTTACCGCCCTTACGGTTTATCTTGCAGGTGCTAAAACAAGGTTTAGCTTTTTCGGTGTTATTTGCGGACTTATAAACTTAATTACCGCAACAAGCTTTACTATAACTTCAAACGGCGGTATAAGATTTTTAACCGTTTTGAGTATGGTTATATTGTCGGCAATATGGTTTGTTTCATTATCGGCTAATATCAATAAAAAGAGCGATTTTGCTTTGCTTTCTTATATTTTTGTGCCCTTTGCTCAGAGCTTTACGGTAAATCTTCCAAAAAGCTTAAAGGCGGTATTTTCAAGCAGACCTAAAAAACGTTGGGCTTTCGGTAAAGCACTTTTAGGTTTTATACTTGCGGTACCTGTGCTTATGATTGTTTTGCCTTTGCTCATTTTGTCCGACGAAGCCTTTTCAGGTCTTGTTACCAACCTATTAAAGAGCAATATCTTTACTGTGTTCGAGGTTTTGGTTGGACTGATTATTGGTTTCTTTATATTCAGCTATTGCTTAACTCTCAAAAAGAGAGAGGTTTATGAAGGAAAAAGTATAGAAATGGGCGCGATAGACAGCACTATTCTGGTTTCCTTTCTTTCGGTTATAAGTGTTTGCTATTTCGCATATCTCTTTTCTCAGTTGGCATACTTCTTTGATGCATTCAAAGGAATTTTACCTAAGGACTATTCCTTTACATTTGCTGAATATGCCCGTCGCGGTTTCTTTGAGATGTGTATTATCGCGGTTATAAACTTTGTTATTATAAGTCTAGTAATTCTTTTTGCCAGAAAGAAGGACGGTAAGCTATCCGCAGGGCTTAAAACTCTTTGCAGCTTTGTAGGCTTTTTTACATTGGTTATTATAAACACCGCTCTTTCAAAAATGTTCTTATATATTAAGAGCTACGGTATGACCGAGCTTAGAATAACAACGAGCGCATTTATGGTATTTTTAGAAATTGTATTTTTAAGTCTTTTGCTTAAACTTTTCTTTAAACGAGTAAGGGTGCTCAGAGCAGCTATTGTAACCGCCGCTTGTGTGCTCACAGTTTTAGGCACTGTTAATATGAATTTTGTTATTGCAAATTATAATTATAATGCCTATAAATCGGGAGCTTTAAAGGAAATGGATGTTAACACCATTTATAAGATGGGCGATGAGGGTGTTCCATATCTTGTTAAGCTAACGAAGGATGAGAATGCCGAGGTTTCAAGCGCTGCCGAGAGCAAGCTTCAAAAAATTATAGATAGCGATAAATACTATAAAACCAAGGTTAAAGAGGAAATTGATATTGAAGGCTTTAAGACCTTGAGGGTATACGAAATTGAGGAAAAAAAGTATGACGGGGTAGGTAAGTACAGTATTTCTCGCGATAAGGTATACGAAGCATTAGATAAATATATTGAAGAAAACGGCGATGCTTTGGTTAGAGAGGAATATTTTTAAAGTTTAGATTAATTAAAACCCACTTGCAGTGCAGGTGGGTTTTATGGTATAATTAGGAAAACAAAATTCAGGAGGGTTTTTATGGAAAATAAAATCGATAAAAAGGTGCCGATAATAATACTAACGGCAGCATCATTTCTTTTGTCGTTTAGTCCGATTATAAATTGGATATTTAATTCTATCTTTTTTAAAGCTCGTTATTCGGGTATAAGTTCAATTAATATTATTTTATCTTTTTTAATTTCTGCTGTGCTTTATTTGGTATGGGCAGCTAATATTGCTTTTTTGGAAGAAAAATTAAATAAGCCATTCGGAATAATAGCGACCTATGGCATTTTAGTTATAAATTTTTTAGTTTCTGTGATTTTTGAAATTATTTTTACTATTCAAGGATTTCAAACAATTCGTTACAGCGGTGTTTCGGGAATAATAAGCAGTATGTCAGGTGTTTTAAATATTATAGTTTGTATTTTAGCAGCAGTTGGTTTATTGGCTGCGGGTATATTCTTATTTGTTGGCAAAGAGAAACTGGTTAAAAATATTTCTCTAATTGTTATGGCGATTTTAATAGTAGCTGCTATTATCAGTTTGTTAATATATATTTTTACAAATGTTGTATCTTTGTTTAATGGAATTCTGTTTAATTTTATTATTACAAGAATCATTGGTGTTTTTGGAATTATATCTGCTATTCCATTTTATGCTAGCATAATGCTTTATTTCAAAGCCAATAAAGTTCCGTCTTTTAAGAAAGTGGAAGAAACTGAGGAAGTTATAGAAGTTAGGTAAGCTGAATAATATAAAAAAACAGACCCCTTTATCTGGATAAAGGGGTTTAAATATTTAGTCTATTTCAACCGAAATATTTTGTTCTTGTCTGCTTGCGGCGGCGCGCATAACGGTTCTGATAGCATTAGCAATTCTGCCTTGCTTTCCTATAACTCTGCCCATATCGCTTTCAGCAACTGTTAAATGATAAACAGTAACACCTTCTGCGTTAGGCTCGTCAACCGTTACTTTAACCTCTTCGGGTTTTTCAACCAAACCGCTAGCAAGAGAAATTAAAAGTTCTTTCATTAAAATTCCCTCACTGAATTAACTGGTAGGATTTAATTAAAGTACACCGTTCTTTTTAAGTAAAGCTTTAACGGTATCGGTAGGTTGAGCACCCTTAGAAATCCAATCCTTAGCTTTATCACCGTCGATATTAACAGCGGCGGGGTTCTTGGTAGGATCGTAAGTGCCGATTTCTTCGATAAAACGACCATCACGAGGATATCTTGAATCTGCAACAACTACACGGTAGAAAGGAGCTTTTTTAGCGCCCATACGACGAAGTCTGATTTTAACTGCCATTTTTTACACCTCCGTTTTTTAATATTTATTTCAAGGTAATAATTTTAACCTAAAAACCGAAATTACCGGGGCCTCCCGGGAAATTCATACCGCGCATCATTTTGCGCTTAGCGCCTTTTGAGTTCATTTGCTTGAACATTTTCTTCATCTGTTCATATTGCTTTAATAGTCGGTTTACGTCTTCAACCTTAACGCCAGCACCCGCCGCGATACGCTTTCTTCTTGAAGCATTTAGAATTTCGGGTTTGGCTTTTTCTTTTTTGGTCATAGACTTGATAATTGCCTCGGTGCGAAGCATAATTCTATCGTCTATATCAACATCGCGAAGCTGTTTATCCATACCCGGAAGCATTGATAAAACACTTTTTAGAGAGCCCATTTTTTTAATCTGCTCAAACTGGTCTAAAAGGTCATTTAAATCAAATTTGTTTTCTTCGAGTTTTTTAAGCTGTTCTTCTGCTTTTTTCTCGTCAATTTCAGATTCAACCTTTTCGATAAGAGAAAGAACATCGCCCATACCTAAAATACGGGAAGCCATACGGTCGGGATGAAATTCTTCAAGCTCGTCAAGCTTCTCGCCAACACCCGCGAACATAATCGGCTTGCCTGTTACGGCTCTGACAGATAAAGCCGCGCCGCCTCTTGTATCACCGTCTAGCTTGGTTAGGATAACACCGTCAATTTCGAGTATATCATTAAAGGCTTTTGCAATGTTAACCGCGTCCTGACCGACCATAGAGTCGATAACTAATAGAATATTATCAACCTCAACCGCTTCTGTTATGCGTTTTAGCTCATCCATAAGCTCGGTATCAATATGAAGTCTACCCGCGGTATCAAGGATTAAATAATCGTGCCCATAATCGCGGGCGAAATTTACAGCTTTCTGAGCTATTATTTCGGGCTTTTCGGTTCCCATTTCAAAAACGGGAGCACCAACTGCCTCGCCTACAATCTTTAACTGCTCGATAGCAGCAGGTCTATATATATCGCAGGCGGCAAGCATAGGTCTATGCCCCTGAGATTTTAAAAGCTTTGCAAGCTTTGCTGAATGGGTTGTTTTACCTGAACCCTGTAAACCGCACATCATAATAATAGTTGGAATTTTGTTTGCAGTTTTGAGTCTTGCCTGCTCGTTACCCATTAAGGCGGTAAGCTCTTCTTTAACAATTTTGATTACCATTTGCGGCGCGGTTAAGCTTTCCATAACATTTGCGCCAATGCATTTTTCGGTAACCTGATTTGTAAAATCCTTGGCAACTTTATAGTTAACATCGGCTTCGAGGAGAGCTAATCTAACTTCGCGCATAGCGGTTTTAACATCCGATTCATGAAGCTTACCCTTAGAACGCAGACGCTTAAAAACGCCGCTTAGCTTATCGGATAAATTATCAAAAGCCATAGCTCTTCTCCTTTACAAATTTTCTATGATTTCAAAAAGCTCGGTTTTTTTGCTATCATCAAAATTGCTTGATAATTCTTTGAGCCTCGAAAACTTTTCCAAATAACCGCATTTCTCTTCAAAGATTAAAAGCTGAGCTTCGGCGCGCTTAATAAGGTCGCAAACGGCTTGCCTTGTTATACCCTCGTTTTCGGCTATTTCGGAAAGGGATAAATCATCATTATAATAATGTTCGGTAACAATTCTTTGCTTTTCGCTTAAAAATTCGCCATAGACATCAAGCAAAGAAGAAATTTTAAGATTTTTCACTTAAAACACCTCACTAAGATAGGAGTATATCATAAATTTTACCCACTGTCAAGTATTTTTCTTTACACCTGAAAAAAATTTAAATTTTTCTTTACTTTTTTAAAATTATGTGGTAAAATAATCAGGCTGATACTGTAAAAGGCAGATTTCGGCTTCTACCGTATACTATGCTTTGGGCGACTGCTCTTAAAGAGATGCCTCATGGCCTATGGCTTGGTTTGCGGAAAAATTTAAGAGAGGAGTAAACGAAAATGACAAAAGAGATGAAGCAACAGATTATGGTTGAGTATGCAACTCACGAGGGCGACACCGGTTCTCCCGAAGTTCAGATTGCTGTGCTCACATATCGTATCAACGAGCTCAATGCTCACTTAAAGGATCATCCGAAGGATAAGCACTCTTACAGAGGTCTTCTCAAAATGGTTGGTCATAGAAGAAACCTTTTAGCATATTTGCAGAAGGTTGACATTGAGAGATACCGTTCACTTATTAAGCGTTTAGGTATCCGTAAGTAATTATCAAATACAAAAGGCAGGCGACAGGAATTGTTGTCTGCCTTGTTGTAAATAAACGGGAGTTTTTTATTGTTAGCGATAATTCGAGGGTCTGATTGATTTTATCAGGCTTTGGCATTATTGCTAAATGAAAATCTCCCGAAAATAGAAAAGGAGATATTAAGATGTTTGAGAATTACAAGGTTTATGAAACCGAGCTTGCCGGCAGAGCTTTAAAGCTTGAAACCGGTATGATGGCTGGTCTTGCAAATGCTGCTGTTATGTCTTGCTATGGTGATACAAGAGTTCTTTGTACCGTAACTGCTTCTGCAAAGCCACGCGAGGGTGTTGATTTCTTCCCGTTATCAGTTGATTATGAGGAGAAAATGTATTCAGTTGGTCGTATTCCCGGCTCTTTCACAAGACGCGAGGGAAAAGCTAGCGATAAGGCTATTTTAGCTTCTCGCTGTATTGACCGTCCTATCCGTCCTTTGTTCCCTAAGGATATGAGAAACGATTGTTCAGTTGTTGCGACCGTTATGTCGGTTGACCCTGACTGTTCACCTGAAATTGCTGCTGCTATCGGTGTTTCTGCCGCTATCGCTATTTCGGACATCCCTTGGGCAGGTCCTATTTCGAGCGTTAATGTAGGTTTGGTTGACGGTGAAATCATTATTAACCCAACCTTAGAGCAAAGAGCTAAAACCGACCTTAATTTAACCGTTTCTTCAACCGAAGATTTGGTTGCTATGATTGAGGCAGGCGCTAATGAAATTGATGATGATTTAATGTTTGACTGCATTATGGCAGGTCATGAGGAAAACAAGAAAATCGTTAAATTCATAAACGGTATCGTCGCAGAAATCGGCAAAGAAAAGTTTGCTTTTGAATCTAATGACCCCGACCCTGAAATTTTTGCAGAGATGGAAAGCTTTTGCATAGAGGGTGTTAAAAAAGCACTTGATACTGATGATAAATTAGTTCGCGATGCGGCTTTGCTTCCTATTAGCAACGCTTTGCACGAGAAGTATGACGCTCAGTTTGAGGGTCAGGAAGGTAAAATTGACGAGATTTTATATTTAATTCAGAAGCATGTTGTTCGCGCTTGGCTTAAAGACGAGAAAAAGCGTGTTGACGGCAGAGGTATTGATGAAATCCGTCCTCTCGATGCTAAGGTTGATTTATTACCCCGAGTTCATGGCTCAGGTATGTTTACCCGCGGTCAGACTCAGGTATTATCTATTGCAACATTAGCTCCTGTTTCCGAAGCTCAAAAGCTTGACGGACTTGACGAGGAAACCTCTAAGAGATATATCCACCATTATAATTTCCCCTCATATTCAGTTGGCGAAACCAAGCCATCCAGAGGCCCTGGTAGACGTGAAATCGGTCATGGCGCATTAGCAGAAAAGGCATTAGTTCCTGTAATTCCCTCGGTTGAGGAATTCCCTTATGCTATCCGCGTTGTTTCCGAGGTGCTTTCTTCTAACGGTTCAACCTCTCAGGGCTCTATCTGTGGTTCAACCTTGGCTCTTATGGCTGCGGGTGTTCCGATTAAGGCTCCTGTTGCAGGTATTTCTTGCGGACTTATCACCGGAGACGAGGGTGTTTACGGCGACTTTATGACTATGGTTGATATCCAAGGTCTTGAAGATTTTTATGGCGATATGGACTTTAAGGTTGCAGGTACTCACAAGGGTATCACCGCAATTCAGATGGACTTAAAGGTTCATGGTCTTACTCCTGCTATCATTAAAGAAGCATTTGCCAAAACCCATAAAGCAAGACTTCATATTTTAGATGAGGTTATGCTAAAATGTATCCCTGAATACAGAACTGAGCTTTCAAAATATGCTCCTAAGATGCTTTCAACCGTTATCAGTCCTGATAAAATCGGTGATGTTATCGGTAAGCAGGGTAAGGTTATTCAGTCTATCCAAGAGCAATGCGATGTTACTATTAATATCGAGGAAGACGGTCATGTATTTGTTGCAGGTCTTGATACCGAAAAGGCTAAGCAGGCTATTTCTATTATAGAGCTTATCGCAAATGACCCAGAGGTTGGCGCAGTTTATAACGGCAAGGTTACAAGACTTATGACCTTCGGCGCATTTGTTGAAATTGCTCCCGGTAAAGAGGGCTTAGTTCATATTTCAAAGCTTGATGTTAAGCGTGTTGAAAAGGTTGAAGATGTTGTTAATGTTGGCGATCAGGTACTCGTTAAGGTAACCGAGATTGATGAGCAGGGAAGAATTAATCTTTCTCGCAGAGATGCTTTGGTTGAGATTAACGGCGCGGTTGTAGAAGAGGGTGCTGATGAAGAAGCTCCCAGAAAAAGCCGCAGAAATTTTAAGAAACATTAATATATAATGAAAAGGGTTGTATTGTTATAATACAACCTTTTTTATATGCTTGATATTAAGCTTTATAAGATAATTTTTAAATTTGTTGAAAACAACCCCAATACTATTATGGTACCTATTTACTGCCAGCGCTCAAATAGGTCAAGGGCGAAGCCCTTGTCGTTTGGGGGTTAGGGCGACAGTTATGTAACTATAAAACACATAAAAATTTGCCGCCAAATTGAAAACGCAGTTTTCACTCTTTGGCGGCGTTTTAATTGAAATTATTATTTCGTCGCCTAAGGGGGAAATCGAAATTCCCCCTCAGGCGAATCTTTCCGCCCTTTCTTTTCGCCTACATAAGAAAGGGTGTGCCCGTCGCGGCATGAGCGACAATATAATATTTTATATCTAAACCCTCGCAAAATTATTCATAAATTTATTGCCTTTCCAACATTTTCGGGAAGGGCAACTTGGCATATGCAATATTTATCAGGTTGATTTTGCATAAAATTTTACATGGTGAATTGGTTAGGCTATGAGGGAAATAAAATAACCACCCATACAGGTGGTTATTTTTATGTTCATATTAAACTTCTTGCTTTTTAATTCCAAAAATAAGTCTTAATAAACCGCTCATAAATTTAGGACTTTTAACGAGGACAACCTTCATAACCTAACCTCCATAACCGTTGTTAGTATTTGCAGGTGGAGATGGCTAAAATTATAACCCATATCGCCAGCACTCCAACTAAAAATTTTGGAGGACAAAAACAGCTAACAAGCAAGCCTGTTGCAAAGGTTAATGCAAGCCAACCTTTATTTATGCCTTGATGTCTTCTTCTCATTTTTATCCCCCTCGATGCGTTTTTTACATCACATTACATTATATTAAAAGAGAATAAAAATGTTACAAAAGCTATTTTTTATTTTGCCAAGGTTTTAGGTCTTTTAGCTCGTCAAAAAGGGCTAAATAAGATTCATGGCGGCTTTTTTCAATTTTACCGTTTCCCAAAGCCTCTAAAACAGCGCAGCCTTTTTCCTTAGTATGAGTGCAGGAGGTGAATTTGCAGTCTTGCAAGTAATCCTCAAAATCGAAAAAGCAGTTTTTCAAATTTTCTTTAAGATTATAATCTGCGGTATCAAGCTCAAAGGAGGAAAAACCCGGTGTATCGGCAACAAAACCGCCGAATCCCAATTCATAAAGCTCGGTATGACGGGTGGTATGCCTTCCTCTGCCTAATTTATTGCTAACTTCGCCTGTTTCGATAACGGCATTTATCGGCAGATTATTAAGTATACTCGATTTACCAACACCTGAATTTCCTGTAAATGCATTAACTGAGTCTTTAAGCTCAGCCTTTAAAGCTTCAATACCTATACCTTCACTGGCAGAAAGTGTATAAACCTTAAAGCCTGCGTTTTTATAGATGTTCACAAAGGGGGTGAAATCACCCATATCGCATTTATTAAAAACTATTATCGGCTCGATATTATTATATCTTGCTACAACCGTCATTTTATCAATAAGCAGAGTATTAGGGGAGGGATTGGTATAAGACGATACGATAAAAAGCTTATCAATATTAGCAACAGGGGGACGGTAAACAGCATTTTTTCTGGGAAGAATTTTATCTATAATACCGCTGTTTTCTGAAATTTGTTCAAATTCAACCCTATCAGCAACCAAAGGGGAAACTCCGCTTTTGCGGAAGCTTCCCCTTGCTTTACATTCAAAAACGGTTTCATCCGTTTTAACATAGTAAAATCCTGACAGAGCTTTTACTATAATTCCTGTCATATAATACTCACTCTATTGGCGCGGTGGAATAAGGATAATAGTGTTCTATTCTTACCCTACCTGCTTCTATATCAACCGAAATATCGTATAATGACTCTTCTGATGTGCCGTCAGCAGAGATTTTAACTATCAAATCAAGCTTTTTATTCGTGGTTTTAACATTATCAAATGTATAGCTTGTGGTATCAACAGAGCTGATTTTATCGCCGCTATCAATCATTTTTCCGTCTTCCCAGAGGGTGAGATAATATGATTCGGTTACGAAATCGGTTGGCAAATCATCAAGCTTAACGTCAAATTTATATCCTGTGCAAACCGAGATCTTGACGGTTGTGCCCTCGTTAACCTCGGTAGCGGATTTTTTCGGGTCTTGCTTTACAACCAAGCCGACAGGATAAAATCTATCGTTAATAGAAATCTGAACCTCTTCGACCTGAGGAACTAAGCCCTCTTTTTTGAGTTCGTCCTCAGCGGCTTTTCTTTCCATACCGATAACATCAGGTATTTTAACCTTTTTAACTGTTTTACCGCTACTTACATAAACGGTGATATTCTCGCCTTCTTCAACAACCTGAGTACGCGGAGGGTCGGTTCTTATAACAATACCCTTTTCATAGTCTTCGCTGGGCTCGGTTTGAATAACGGGGTTAAGACCTTTGCTTTTTAGTTCGCCAACTGCCGCCGATTCGGTTTTATTCGAAACATCAGGTACTTTAACTGTTTTTTGACCCATACTAACCTGCAAGGTTATTGTATGGTCTTTTTTAAGCTTAGCGCCTTCTTTTTCGGATTGACCGTAAATATAGCCATAAGCATAATCTGAATTATTGCCCCATTCAACTTCAAAATCGAAGTTATCGTTATATTCCTCGTTTTTCTCAACCTCGGTCCAGGTTTTTCCTATAAAATCAGGGCAAGAAATTTCTTTGCCTGTTCCGCCGAAAAGCTTAGGTAGGAATATGATAGCTAAAACTATAAGAGCAATTATAAGAGCAACTGCAATACCGGCTAGTATCGGGATAATGCTGTTTTTCTCGTTTTTAGCCTCAGGCTCATCATCTATATTTGAAGCCTGTTCAGAGATAATTCCTGCACCGGCATTTACCGAAGCAGTATCAACAAATTTTGTTGGAGAACTATCCACGAAATAATTATATTCAAAGGTAAGCGCAGGGTCTTTTCTGAATTTATCTAAATCGCAAAGCATTTCTGCCGCAGACTGATAGCGTCTTTCGGGGGTTTTTTGCATTGCGTGCATAGTAATCTGTTCGAGGCCTAGCGGAATTGAGGAGTTGATTTCGGTTGGGAGCTGAGGGTCGCGTTGAAGCTGCATAATAGCAACCGAAACTGCGCTCTCGGCTTGGAAAGGGAGTTTTCCCGTTAACATTTCATATAGCATAACGCCAACCGAATAAATGTCTGCCTTTTCGTCGGTCTTTTCGCCTCTTGCTTGCTCAGGGCTTATATAATGAACCGAGCCGATTGCTTTATCGGTAATGGTGCGTTGGTCACTACGGGCAAAACGGGCAATACCGAAATCGGTAACCTTAATTGTTCCGTCAGGCAAAACCATAATATTTTGAGGCTTAACATCGCGATGAACAATACCCTTATCGTGAGCATGCTGCAAGGCTTTGAGGATTTGAAGGGTGAAATGAACTGCATCCTTCCAACGCAGACTACCCTCTCGCTCAATAAATTCCTTTAAGGTTATGCCCTCAATATATTCCATAACAATATACTGAATAAGGTCGCCAAAGCTAACATCATAAACATTAACTATATTTTGGTGAGAAAGCATAGCGATAGCCTTAGATTCATTTTTAAAGCGGCGCAAAAACTCCTCGTTAGAAACAAATTCGTCTTTTAATATTTTGATGGCAACGGTGCGATTTTCCTGATTATCGCGAGCCTTATAAACAACAGCCATACCGCCAACGCCGATAATTTCTTGAATTTCATATCTACCGTCAAGGCGTTTTCCAACATACTTATCCATAACTGTCTATCCTTTCTATACCTTTAATGTTACAACTGTTATATTATCGATACCGCCGTTAAGGTTTGCCTCGTCTATAAGCGAAGAAACCAATTCCTCGGCAGATTTTTCTTTATAAAGACTAAGTATTCTATCAGCCTCTACCATACTGGTGAGCCCGTCGGTGCAAAGAAGAAGCGTCTGACCGTCTGTTACATTAAGCTCAGAGGTATCAACAATAATATTTTCCTCAGCACCCAAAGCTCTTGTTATAACATTTTTTCTCGGGTGGCTTTTTGCCTCATCCGCCGAAATCTTGCCACTTTCAATAAGCGACTGAACAACCGAATGGTCTTTGGTTAACTGTTTTATATCGTCGCCCAATAGATAAATTCGGCTATCGCCGACATGAGCAATAACAGCTTTTGAGTTTTGAATTAAAGCTATAACAACCGTAGTTCCCATACCTTTTAATTCGCTATCGGAATTTGCAGCTTCAAAAACCTCTAAATTAGCACTTTTTATTGCGTTGCTCAGCATTTTTTCTATTTCGAATTCGTCCATCGAAAGCCTGTAAGAACGCAAAATATATTCAGAAATAAGCTTAACCGCAGTTGTGCTCGCGATATTGCCGGCATTAGCGCCTCCCATACCGTCACACACTATACCGAATACCGCGCCGTTTTCAAGCTCACCCGCAAAATATGCGTCTTGATTCGAGTGTCTTGCCTTGCCGATATCGGTTTTACTGTTAATTTTCAAAGCTTTTCCTCCTTTGCCTTGCGTCTTAGCTGACCGCAGGAAGCATCTATATCAGAACCTAAGGTTCTGCGAACAGTTGCGTTAACTCCCAAGCTTTCAAGCAGACGCTTAAAATGAAGTATTTTAGTTTTATCCGGCTTTTTAAAGGAATTTTCCTTAACAGGATTTGCCGGAATGAGATTTACATGGCACATAATGCCTTTTAATATTTTAGCTAATTGCTCGGCACATTCTTTTGAATCGTTAAGGCCTTCTATCAGGGCATATTCGAAAGAAATTCTGCGAGTTGTTACCTTTTGGTAATCCTTACAAGCCTTTAAAAGCTCTGATATATTCCATTTGCGGTTAACCTTCATCATAGAGCTTCTTATATCGTCAAAAGGTGCGTGAAGCGAAATAGAGAGGGTTATGGGGAAATTATATTCCTTTAATTTTTCGATTCCCGAAACAACACCGCTTGTTGAAAGGGAAATATGCCTAAGCCCTATATTCATACCTTTATCACTTGAAACGAGCTCTAAAAACCTAACCGAATTATCAAAGTTATCGAGCGGCTCGCCCATACCCATCATAACAACATTAGAAACGCGAATGTTATTGTCTCTTTCGGCTGCCATTATCTGAGCTAACATTTCAGAAGCGGTAAGGTTTCGGGATAGTCCATTCAAACCTGAGGCACAAAAGCTGCAACCCATTCGGCAGCCTACCTGGGTTGAAATGCAAACGGTATATCCGTGCTCATATTTCATAAGCACCGATTCGATATACTCGCCGTCATAAAGCTCATAAACATATTTAACAGTTTCGTCTATCTTAGATTGCAACCGCTTAACGATTTTAACATCTGCGATATAACATTCCTCTTTAAGTTTTTCTCTTAAAGCTTTTGGCATATCGGTCATACTGTCAAAATCCTGAACGCCCGACTGCAACCATTTATATAGCTGACCTGCTCTGAATTTTGGCTGCCCCATATCGCTTAGAAGCTCTATAAGCTCAGCCTCGGTCATAGATTTGATATCTATTTTTTGCAGAGGTCATATCCTCCTTTACCTACTGATTAAAGCGCAGTAGAATCCGTCTGTTTTATCAATATGCGGCATAAAGGTGTGTTCATACACCTTTTGAAATTCATTATACTCCTTTAAAAACGAATTTACAAGTTTTTCGTTTTCTCCTTTTCGTAGAGTGCAGGTTGAGTAGAGGATTTTGCCGTCTTTTTTAAGATATTTAGCCGCGTTTGAAAGAATTTTATACTGAGTGCTTTCAAGCTCGGAAAAATCGGTTTGTTCTTTATATTTAAGCTCAGGCTTTCGGCGGATAACACCAAGTCCCGAACAGGGAACATCGCATATTATGAAATCGAATTTGCCTAAGTTTTCATCATAAACAGTAGCATCGGCAACCTTTGGTTTTATAATATCAAGTCCTAAATGCTCGGCGGTTTTCTTTATAAGCCCAACCCTTTGCTCGTATAAATCGCAGGATATAATCTCGCCCTTATTTTCCATTAAATTAGCGGCGGTAAAGCTTTTTCCACCGGGCGAGGCGCACATATCTAAAACTCTGCTATGAGGATTTGGGTTTAAAGTTTTAATGGCATTTCCCGAAGCTTTATCCTGAGCGTAAAAATAACCTTTTTTATAAAGCTTGTTGTTTGCGATATCCATACCGCTTTTTATAATAACGCTATTGTTTTGCTCATCAAACTCAAAAGCAATATTTTCTTTTTCAAGCTCTTTCAAAAAGCTTTCAGCAGATATTTTTGCGGTATTGATTTTAAGAGAAAGCGGGGGAGTTTTTAAACTTTCATTTAAGAGCGACTTTGCGTTTTCAAAGCCATAGTCTTTTATAAAGCTTTCTATTATCCATTCGGGGCAGGAAAATTTAATGCTAAGGTTTTTTATGCTATCGTCCTCAGGAAAGTTTAATCCCTCGCGGATAACCGAATGAAGAACTGCATTTGTAAATCCTGAATTTCTGTTTTCCTTAGATTTTTTAACAAGCTTTACCGCCTCGTTAACGGCGGCAGATTCCGGCACCTTTTCCATAAAAAAGATTTGATAGACGGCAGTTCTTAAAACCGCTAAGGTGAAAGGAGAAATCTTTTTTATAGGCACTTTTATCTGTTTTCTTATTAAATAATCTATTGTTATTTTGCGGTCAAGCGTTCCGTAAACCAGTGCTGAGAAAAAGGCTTTATCCTTTGTATCTAAATCGTTATTTTCCAAAGCAGTTTTAACTGCGATATTAGAATACTTGTTATCCTTTTCAATATCGTTTAAAAGCTTAGCCGCAAGGTATCTTGGATTAGCCATTGTTATCTCCTGCTTTTGTTCCAAGCTCTATTTTATTTCCGCAGAAAAACTGCTTTGCGGTCATAAGTTTAGAACCCTCGGGCTGCAAAACGGTAAATTCGATGCTAACATTATCGCCGCAGGCGATAGCCAAACTATCACTTGTATCTATAACTGTGCCGATTTCTGCATTGCAAGGTTTACCGATTTTAGCTTGGGTAACCTTAATTCGTTTGCCGTTTAGATAAAAGTAAGCGCAGGGCCAAGAATAATAGCCTCTGACCGAGTTAAAAATCTCTTTTGCAGATTTATTAAAATCTATAAGCGCCATTTCCTTTTTGATAATCGGCGCATAGGTGGCATCTGATTCGTTTTGCTTTATGGGTGTGATTTCGCCTTTTTCTAAGCCGCTTAAAGTTTCAACCATAAGCTCGGCAGAAACCCCACATAATCTATCAAAAAGCTGCTCGGCGGTCTCGTTTTCACCAATTTTAACCTTAGAAACCTTTAAAATATCACCCGTATCCATACCCTTATCCATAAGCATAGTGGTAACGCCTGTTTCGGTTTCGCCGCAAACGATACACCACTGAATAGGGGAAGCGCCTCTGTATTTGGGCAGCAGGGAAGCGTGTCCGTTAACGCAGCCATATTTAGGCAAATTTAAAATTTCTTCGGGCAAGAGCTTACCGTATGCCACAACAACTATAACATCGGGATTTATCTCTTTTAAGATTTTAAAAGCCTCACCGTCTTTAAGTGTTGAGGGCTGAAAAACGGGAATATTATATTTTTTGGCACAAATCTTAACGGGTGGCGGGGTTAAAATCTGTTTTCTGCCAACAGGTTTATCAGGTTGAGCAAAAACAGCTTCAACGCAGTGTCCCTCTTTAATAAGCGCCTCTAAGGTGGCAACCGCGTAATCAGGAGTTCCCATAAAAACTATCTTCATAATTAAATCCTATCAATAAAAAGTATTCCATTTAGGTGGTCTATTTCGTGGCAAAAAGCTTTTGCTTTAAAGCCCTCCGCCGAAATTGTTATATTATTTCCGTTTCTATCCTGAGCCTTAACGGTAACATACATAGGTCTCTCAACTTCCTCAAATCTTCCCGGAACCGATAAACAACCCTCGCTGCCTTTTTGACTTCCGCTCTGCTCTACGATTACGGGGTTTATAAGCTCGATTAGACCGTCCCCAACATCAACAACACAAAATCTTCTAAGCAACCCAACCTGAGGCGCGGCAAGACCGACGCCCTCGGCTTTATACATAGTTTCTGCCATATCGTCAAGAGTTTGAGCTAATTTTTCATCAAAGGTCATCTGAGTGCGACAGATTTTTCTTAGCACATCGTCGCCCTGTTTTACTATATTTCTAATTGCCATATTGTCCTCCTACAAGACCGATTCGGGATTCATATCAACAAACGAAACGGTATCTTGCATATACTTAATATCCATAGCTTCTCTGAGCATTTTTCTAAACTCAGAGTTGTTTTTGCATTTTATAATCATACGGTAGCGGTAGCGATTGTTAATTTTTGAAATACTCGCAACCGAGGGAGCTAAGATAGAAACCTTAACGCCGCTATATTCACCGTGTATTTTTTTCTTTATGTTTTCAAAGATTTCTTTTATTGCTTTTTCGGCATTCTCTCGTATCAGAGACTGAACACTCACCATACAAATATCGCAGTATGGCGGGTAAATCATAAGCTTTCGAGTTAGAATTTCCTCGTTATAAAAGCTATCGTAATCCTGAGTGCGAGCAAGCTCGATTAGAGTGCTTTCGGGGTCGGAGGTTTGAATTATTGCTTTTCCGGCTTCATTTCCTCTACCTGCTCTGCCCACAACCTGAGCTAAAAGCGAAAACGAACGCTCAAATGAACGAAAATCCTCGCTATACATAGCCTTATCCGCACCTAAAACACCAACCAAGGTTACATTGGGGAAGTCTAACCCCTTTGCAACCATTTGAGTTCCTATTAAAATATCGTATTCGCCCTTTGCAAAATCGGAAAGATAAGAGGAGTAAGATTCGCGCGCCACGGTACTATCCGCGTCAAGCCTTAAAACCCTCGCATTCGGGAAAACCGATTTTAATTCTTCCTCCGCCTTTTGAGTTCCTAGTCCCGAAAATTTCATATTCGGGTTAGAACATTCGGGGCATACAGTATCGGCTTTTTTTGAATATCCACAATAGTGGCACATAAGTCTTCCGTTAGCCGAATGATAGGTTAGCGAAACGCTGCAATTAGGGCAGGTTTCTATATGACCGCAAGAAGAACAAGTTACATAGGTATTATGCCCTCTGCGGTTTAAAAGCAAAATCGTTTGCTTCTTGTTTTCAAGATTTTCTTTTATAGCCTCGTAAAGTCTGCCACTTAAAACACCTGAATTTCCTTTAAGCAGCTCCTTTTTCATATCAACCGTTTCAACCTCGGGGAGAATAGCATTTCCGAAGCGATGCTTTAAGGTGAAAAGGGAATAACTTCCGATTTTGGCTTTGGTATAGCTTTCAAGCGAGGGGGTTGCTGAGGATAAGCAGGTTAAACCCTTATGATATGTCGTTCTGAATCTTGCCAAATCCCTTGCATGAAAACGGGGACTTTTTTCAGATTTATAGGTATGCTCCTGCTCTTCATCTATTATTATAAGCCCCAAATCTTTAAAGGGAGCAAAAATTGCGCTTCGGGTTCCAATAGCAATCTGAGCCTTACCGTCCTTAACTTTCCTCCATTCTTCAAGCCTTTTTCCCATAGACATTGCGCTATGAAAAACAGCAACCTTACTTCCAAAACGGGAAGTAAAAATAGATAAAAGCTGAGGTGTTAACGAAATTTCAGGCACCATAACGATAACTCCTCGGTTTTCGTTTACTGCTTTTTCACAGAGCTTTAAGAAAACCTTGGTTTTTCCGCTACCTGTAACACCGTAAAGCAGGGCGGTTTCTGCCTTTTTAGAATCAAAATTCTGGCATAAGCCTTCATAAGCTTTTTGTTGCTCGTCATTTAAAACGATTTCGGTATTATCTCTTTCACAGTTTAAGGTATCATATCGGTACACCTTTTGAGAATAGGCTATCAAGACACCCTTTTTAATAAGGTTATCTATAACTGATACAGTAACACCCGTAAAATAGCATATTTCCTTAACCGCCGCAGAGCCGATTTCCTCTAAAAGAGAAATGATTTCCTGCTGTCTCGCGGTGGGTTTTTCGAGATTATAGTTTTCTGCCAAGCGAACCCATTTTTGAGTAGCGTCCTGAACCTTTCGCTTTAAATCACTTTCGGCAAAAACAGCTTCCTTTTCGGCTAATGCAGTTAACTGTTCGGCAGATACTGAAAACCTTTTAATCAAAGCCGATTGCTCGGTTTCGCCTTTTTTCTTTAAAAATTCAAAAATTTCGGTTTCGGTTTCATTTAAAAGAGAGGAAGAGAGAAAATTATCGTTAGCTGAATAATAAACCACCGATTTATACCCGAGACCTATGGGTAACATTGCTGCCACAGCGTCATAATAGGTGCAAAAAACGGTTTCGCGCATATATTCGCAAAGCTTAATAAGCTCTTCACTTAAAACGGGGGTTTCATCAGTCAAAGCGATTATTTTTTTAAGACCCTTTATCTCGTTTTCTTCTATTTTAAAAATAATACATTCTTTTTGAATATTGCCCCTACCGAAAGGCACGGTGGCTCTCATTCCAGCCTTTGCGGCAGAATAAAGCTCAGGGGGGAGGGCATAGGTATAAAGCTTGTCAAAAGCGTTAGTTGCACCTTTAATGGCAACGACGGCTGTCAGACCTTTCATTTATACCACCCCTTTAAAGTTAATAGAGTTTGTTTAAGAATTAATTATTCGATTTCGCTAGCTAATTTATCAATAGCTAAGCTAACAGGCTTTTCAACGATAATTTCGCCTGCCTTTTCAGCCTCGGCTGAAACCTTTCTTGCGGTATGAGCAACATCAATTACAAGACGGTATCTGTTGTCGCAATTTTGAATAAGCTTTCCTAAGTTTGGATTTAACATTTTTCAAGCACCTCATCAATAATACTTTTTTGGTTTTTATAGTTTAATTTGCAGCTTCTGATAATAGAAACAATATCTTGAACGGCGGTATCAATTTCGCCGTTAACAACAATATAATCATATTCCTTAGCTCTCTTAATTTCACTAAGAGCCGATTTCATACGCTTTTCGATAAGCTCTTTTGCCTCGGTGCCTCTTCCAACGAGGCGGCGTTCGAGCTCAGCAAAGGAGGGAGGCATAATAAATATGCTTATAGCGTTTTTAAGCTTCTCTCTTATCTGCGCCGCGCCGTTAACATCAACCTCGATTATAATATCAAAGCCTTCGCCGACCGCTTTTTCAACCGGAGCTTTCGGAGTTCCATAATAATTTCCAACATAACAGTTATACTCTAAAAGCTCATTTTCAACTATCATTTTTTTGAAAGCATCTTGGGATATGAAGTTATATTTAACCCCTTCAACCTCGCCCTCACGCATATCGCGGGTTATCGAGGAAATAGAGAATTTAAGCTCGGGCAGGGTTTTAAAAAGCTTCACTAAAAGAGTGTCTTTACCTGAGCCTGACGGACCTGAAATTATAAAAACCTGACCTTTACTCATCCTCTTCCTCCATATCTTCAATACTGTTCTCCTCGGCTATGCGGTTTGCAAGCGTTTCGGTTTGCAGATAGGTTAAAATTATATGGTCGCTATCTGTTATAATAACCGCTCTTGTTCTTCTGCCATGGGTTGCGTCTATTAAATTGCCGCGTTCTCTTGCATCCTGAATAATACGCTTAATAGGCGCAGATTCGGGACTTATAATAGCTATCATTCTATTGGCGGAAACCATATTGCCGAAGCCTATATTAACTAATTTCATTTGTTTTTCACCTTAAATAAAATATTATGTAAACCTTGTTATATTTAATAAAATAGCTTTATTCAATGTTTTGTATCTGTTCTCTTATCTTTTCAATTTCCGACTTTATGTCAACCACAGTATGCGCTATCTCAATGTTTTGAGATTTAGAACCGATTGTATTTGTTTCGCGGTTCATTTCTTGAACAATAAAGTCTAACTTTTTGCCAACGGGTTCATTCAAAGAAAGCAAATTATTCAACTGTTTTATATGGCTTCTGAGTCTAACAGTCTCTTCGTCAACCGCAACCTTATCGGCAAAAATAGCAGTTTCGGTTATGAGGCGTTGCTCGTCTACCTTAGCGTCCCCTAAAAGCTCCTTGATTTTTTCTTCAAGACGCTCTCTGTATGCCTTGACGGTTTCGGGAGTTTGGCTTTCGATAAAGCTTACCTTTTCTAAGATAAAATCAGCTCTTTTAAGAACATCTTCTTTAAGCTTTTCGCCCTCAACCTCGCGCATGGCAATAAAGCTTTTTATTGCTTCTAAAACGGTTTCGTTAACCGCTGCGGTTATAGTTTCCTCGTCTATTTCAGTATGGCGAGTTTTGAAAATATCAGTATTTCCGACTAGGGAAGAGGCTTTGATATCATCCTTAATTTTGCAGGTTTTTGCGATATTTTTTAATGCCGAAACATAAGCCTTTGCGTAAACTTCGTCAACCTCAAATGTAATGCTTTGGTCGGTTTTGTTTTCTATCATAATGGAAAGCTCGGCTTTGCCGCGGGTTATACTTTGCTTGCAAAGCTGTTTTAAGCCATCCTCTAAATACTGATAAGCTCTTGGCATACGGCAACTAAATTCAAAATAGCGGTGATTAACAGATTTGATTTCGGCGGTTATATTAATACCGTCAAACTCTTTAACCGCTCTGCCAAAACCGGTCATACTTCTTATCATTTAAAACACTTCCTGATTTGAGGATATTACCCCATAATATTCATATTATTATACCAAATTACAATACCTGTTGTCAACTTTTTGACACAACTGTAACCTTTTTATAACAATTATAAAAAAACAAAAGACCTGATTTCTCAGGTCTTTTGAAAACTAATTTATATTAGATTAGTTGATAGCGGTAACAACACCGGAACCTACGGTACGACCACCCTCACGGATAGCGAAACGAAGACCCTCTTCAATAGCGATAGGAGTGATAAGCTCAACATCCATCTCTACGTTATCGCCAGGCATACACATTTCTGTGCCAGCGGGAAGAGTGATAACACCGGTAACGTCAGTAGTTCTGAAATAGAACTGAGGACGATAGTTGTTGAAGAAAGGAGTATGACGGCCGCCTTCCTCTTTACTAAGAACGTAAACTTGGCCATGGAATTTAGTATGGGGGTTGATAGAGCCGGGTTTGCAAAGAACCTGACCACGCTCGATCTCATCGCGGCCGATACCACGGAGAAGAGCACCCACGTTATCGCCA
>JAFSIV010000023.1 GCA_017439585.1 Clostridia bacterium
AAAATGCAAAAAGAATGGACTTTGCAACTTGTGGACATCTGTGAACAACTGGATATAGATTAAAACTAAAGAAGATTCTCGGTTTTCAGAGCTCTTTCATTCGTGTCATTAAGTTCAAACTATCCAAAAAACTCTCGTTCTTCGGAACGAGAGTTTTTTTATCCAAGCCGACAGGCTTGGTATATCATCAACACGGCAAAGCCGTGTTGTATCTCATCACACCGTAGGTGTGCATAAAAAACTGTCGGCTTGATGATATACAAAACTTCGTTTTGATGATATGCAATTCCTACGGAATTGATGATATACAATGCTCCGCATTGATTAATTTCCGCTTTTATGCTATAATACACTTAAAGGTCGGTGATGATATGTTCGGTGCAATATATGGCGATATAATAGGTTCGTATTATGAAACTCATTGTACAAAAGAATATGATTTTGAGTTTCAAAAAGACAGTACATTTACCGATGATACGGTTTTAACCGTTGCTGTTTGCAAAGCAATATTAAATAATTCTGAATCTATTAATCGTTGGTCTGTCCGAAAAAGAGGTTTGGAGTATGCGGGACAGTTTCGCCAGTATTATTCATATTATCCTAACTCGGGCTTTGGTAATATGTTTTCGGAATGGGCAAGATGCGATAATTTTAAGATAGATCACAGTTATGCAAACGGAGCTGCAATGCGTGCTGTTCCTATTGGCTATGCATATAAAACTATTGAACAAGTTCTTTTACAGACAAAAGCAAGTTGTTATTATACTCATAATAATAGAGAAGCTATAAAAGCGGCGCAAGCAGTAGCAACTGCTGTTTTTCTTGCGAGAAAAGGGGAAAGCAAACAGAATATTAAAGTTTTTTTGCAAAATCTTTTTCATTATGATTTAACGAAAAAATTAGAGGATATAAAAGAGAATTATGTTTTTGATAGTCGAGCTTCTTATAGTGTTCCTCCTGCAATTATAGCATTTTTAGAATCTACAGATTATGAAAGTGCAATTAGAAATGCTATTTCTCTTGGCGGAGATGCCGATACTGAGGCTTGCATAGCCGGTGGTATTGCAGAGGCTTATTATAAAGATATACCGAAACATATCTCGGATTTTTGTAATAGGAAAATAGATTATACATTAAAAAATGTTATTTTGGATTTTCAAAACCGATTTTGTGAATAAAGCAAATAAATTCTAGGTTTTCAATCAGTTATTTTTTTGGAAGTAACAGGTAATAATTTTAGTGTGGCTTTGCCACGAATTATAAAAGCAAGGCTTTGCCTTGCTCTTTTTATTTAATGGTGGTATAATTACCGCAGGTGATACAAATGAAATTTATTGCTAAAAATTTTAGTGAACTTTCGCTTATGGAGCTTTATGAAATTTTGAAGGCTCGCTCACAGATTTTTATATTAGAAAAAAATATGCACTGTCAAGATATAGATAGTGTTGATATAAAAGCAAGACATTTTTTTATTGAAGAAAACGGTAAGCTTCTGGCATACCTGCGCGCTTTTTATACTGATGACAGTAAAACCGTTGTCAAAATAGGAAGGGTGCTATCAATCACACATGGTATAGGACTAGGAACTGATATTATGCGCAAAGCTATGGCAGACATAAAGGAAAATATGAAATGCCAAAAAATATGTCTCGATTCTCAAAAAAGCGCAATAGGATTTTATGAAAAATTAGGTTTTAAAACTGTTTCGGGTGAGTTTTTAGAAGAAGGTGTTATACACGTTATAATGCAGTTAGAAATTTAAATTTTATTTTAATAGTTTGTTTATATAAAAAAGCCGTGAATTGAGGTGGACTCCGCAAGGAAGTGTGACTCAATTCACGGCTCTTTATTTTATAGACCAAAGCTGGCGAAAGAGATTATTTAGCGTTTATGACGGTTATGTCGTTATCATAAAATATACTATTTTCATTTTTTTCAGGTTTGTAGGTAGTAACAATAAAATCAGCAGTTGACAAATCGGATATTTTTACCATAGCATTTCGTCCGAATTTACTTCTATCAGCGGCAATTATGCTAACACTTGACTGTTCGAGCATTTGTTTATCAATAGCTACTTCTTCGTTATAATATGTTGAAAATCCTCCGTCGAAATCAATTCCGTCTACCGATAAAATCAGTTTATCTGCATAATAGTTTTTAAGAATGGAAGTGGCATCTGAGCCGAAGGTGAACTGATATTTTGAATTTACTGAGCCACCGATAAGAACAATGTTATAATTTGGATTAGCCGATGCTTCAAGTGCTATTGAAATCGAATTTGTGATAATGTTAAGGTGATAGTCGGTAGGTAGGTGCCTGAAAACAAGAAGCGTAGTCGTACCGGCATTGAGCATAATGGTATCATTTGGTTCAATCATTAGGGCGGTTTTCTTAGCAATAATGTCTTTTTCTGCGTAGTTTGTTTCTAAACGCTGATTAAAGTTCATACTGCAATAAGGTTTGTATGAACTAATTGCACCGCCGTGAGTACGTGTAAGAAGCCCCTTGCTTTCCATATCGGTAAGGTAATTTCTAACTGTAACCTCAGAAACCTCAAACAACTGACTAAGCTTTGCGACTCTTACCGAGCCATCTTTTCGTATTAAATCTAAAATTTGCTGTTTTCTGTCTTCAGATACCATTTAATTCAACCTCGCATAAATATTGTATTAAATGTACCATACATATATTTTTTTGTCAAGTGAGTTAAAAATCGGTTTCGAATAACATTCATTTTTGGAAAAAACGAAAGGAAAAACGAAACAATTTATTGACAAGTATATTGTATGGGTGTATACTGAAATTACGATGTTTTAGCAGTATTACAGAGTGTGATTTATACCGTAAAGGAGACTGGAATATGGAAGAAGTTTTGATTGGTTGGGCAGAAGAAAGCCTTGTGCCCAGTAAAAAAATATCTTTGGCAGGACAGTTTTATGAAAGAATTTCCGAATATGTTGAAAGTGAAATTACTGCAACTGCTATGTCGATTCAAAACGGTAAAGAGAGGGCAATTATTATTTCCTGCGACCTTACCGCTGTCAACGGAGAGCTTATCAAATCTGTTAGAGAAAAATTTGCTAAAATGACCGATGAAATAGATCCAAAATATATTATTGTTGGTGCCACTCATACACATACTTCGCATAAATATTCTTCAGGACTCGAAAAAAATGCATCAATTCTTTCTGAATTTATGAAAGAAGGTAAAGGCAAAAATTATTCTAAACTCGTGGAAACCGATGAAAGTGTGTTAAGCCCCACAGAAGCATTTGAATTCCTTTCTGATCGTATAGCGTTAGCGGCTAAGAAGGCATGGGACAACAGAAAAGAGGCTATGTATGCTAATGCATTTGGGCGTGCCGCAGTAGGTTTCTGCCGCAGGGTTTGCTATAATGACGGTTCTGCTCAAATGTGGGGTGATACAAACACTGCCACCTTTACTGCATTAGAGGGCGGCAACGATTCGGGCATTGAGCTTTTATATATTTATAATGCAAATAAAAAACTTACAGGTATTGTAGCAAATATTGCTTGTCCTTCACAGATTTTGGAGCATAGAAGCTTTATATCTGCTGACTATTGGGGCGAAGCAAAGAAAATTTTGAGAAAAAAATTCGGTGAAGACATTTATCTTCTTGCAATGTGCGGCGCAGGTGGAGACCAGTCTCCGCGTGACCTTGTCCGCTGGGTAGAACCCGAAACTCCTATAAACGATCCTAATATCAGCCGTCCTAATGTGATTGACCGCGTTGCAGATCCGTCTATGTTTGATTTATCGGGTTGCCGTCTTGCAGGTAAGCGTGTTGCAAACGAGATTATTTCGGTGTATGAAGAAATAACTGAAATTAAATCAGATATCCCCTTTGAACATAAAGCGCTTGTTTTTGATTTGCCACTCAGAAAAGTTACAATCGGCGATTATAAAACGGCAGTTTGCGAGATTGAATATTATGTGGATAAAAATAAGGATAAGGATAACTTTAACTTTAAAGACATTGCCACAATGCATGTATATGCAGGTACAATAGCCCGTTACCGTCAGCAACAAACACAGGAAATTGTTCCAACAGAAGTACATATTTTAAGATTGGGTGATATTGCTATTGCTACTAATCCTTTCGAACTTTTTCTTGATTACGGTAACTATATTAAGGCAAGAAGCAGTGCGAAACAAACCTTTATCATGCAGCTTACTTGCGGTTCACTTGGTTATTTACCCACAGAGAAGGCAGAAAAAGGTGGTCATTACAGCGCCTATGTTTCGAGTGGTAATGTGGGCCACGAGGGCGGAGATATGTTAGCCCGAAGAAGTGTTACAGAAATAAATAAAATGTTTGGGTGAAGTTTTAAAGGAATGGTGATTTATGAAAAAAGAATCGCTTAAACAGGCATTAAATGTTTACACTATTGAAAAAGAGTGTATAGAGGGTATGCTCGATTATTTTAATGAGGATGCATATGGGAAAGCGGTAGAAATACTTAAAAATGCCCAAAGAATAGGTTGTTCAGGTTGCGGACACAGCGGAATTATATGTCAGCACTTTGCGCATTTGATGTGCTGTATAGACAAGCCCGCGAAGTTCATATCGCCTGCCGAGGCGGTACATGGCGGTACCGGTTTTCTCCAAAAGGGCGATGTTTGTGTATTTGCATCACGCGGCGGTAAAACGAAAGAACTTTTGCCTATTCTTGACATTTGCAAGGCAAAAGGTGTTAAGGTTATTACAATTACCGAGAATTTAGAGTCGCCATTGGCAGAGAGCGCCGATGTTGTTTTAAAACAGTATGTAAACCGAGAAACTGATAAATACAACTGTCAGGGAACAACTTCTTCTACCTCTTTGGCAGTAATTTTCCATGTGCTTCAAACAGCACTTATCGAAGAAACGGAGTTTAAAAATGAGCAGTTTGCTTTGGTGCACCCAGGAGGTGCGGTTGGTGAACGGCTAAACGGAACCGAGTCATAATAACCGTTATAAGATTTAAAGGTATTGAGGTTTTTGTTTATGAAGTTAAAAACATTTCTTTTTATGACTTTTGGCTGTTTAATGCTGTCGGCGGGTGTTTATTTTTTTAAAATTCCAAACGGATTTTCTACAGGCGGAGTAACGGGAGTAAGTACAGTTTTATCGTCTTTTACTCCGATTTCTGCTACTATTTGGATAGCCATTTTCAACGGTTCATTTTTAATTTTAGGTTTTTTGTTTTTAGGAAAGGCTACGGGTATTTGGACGGTTTATTGCAGTATGCTGTTTTCAGGTTTAACATATCTATTAGAAAAAATTGTCCCTTTAGATAAGCCACTTACCAATTATCCTCTTTTAGAGCTTATATATGCTATGCTGCTTGCGGCTATTGGTAATGCTATAATGTTTAACTGTGGAGTATCCTCGGGAGGCACAAGTATTTTGGCTTTAATACTTAAAAAATATACCTCTATGGATGTCGGCAAAGCGTTGTTGATTGTTGATTTTTTGATTGCTGCAAGTTCGATTATTGTTTTTGGAATAGAAATAGGTTTGTTCTCTATGTTGGGGTTGTTTGCAAACGCCTTTATTATCGATGCTGTGATAGATAACCTTAATGTTTGTAAATATTTTATTGTTATTACAAACAAGCGTGAAGAAATAAGCGCATATATTATGGAAATGCTGAATCACGGTGTTACGGTAGGGGCGGTTACGGGTGAGTATACAAAGGAAGAAAAGTATATGATTCATACGGTATGCAAGCGGATAGAGGCCATTCATTTGCGGAACAAAATAAAAGAAATAGATCCACAGTCATTTGTTATTGTCACATCAACCAGTGAAATTATAGGACGCGGATTTAGAAATGTTTAAGGTGAGAGATAATGTTTGATTATTTTAATTATGCTAAGGAAATAAGACGAGAGTTACATAAATTTCCCGAAATAGGCTTTGATTTGCCAAAAACTCTGTCTGTGATTCGCCGCGAGCTTGATAAAATGAATATACCGTATACTGAAAAATACGGCAAAAGCAGTATAGTTGCTACTATAAATGCCGGTAAGCCTTTTACTATCGCTTTACGAGCTGATATGGATGCTTTGCCGATTAAAGAAGAAACAGGTCTTGAGTTTGCATCTAAAATTGAGGGACAAATGCATGCCTGCGGTCATGATGTACATACGGCAAATCTTTTAGCTGCAGGACGCAAGCTTAATGATATGCGCGATTCTCTTAATTGCTGTGTAAAGCTGTTGTTTACTCCTGCCGAGGAATACAGAATACCGGGCTGTAAGTTAATGGTGGAGGATGGAGTAACAGATGAATTTGATTGTGCGGTAGCGCTTCATGTAGATACTACTATGAATGTTGGTCAGGTTAATATTATGTCTGGCGGCATAAATGCAAATTCAATGGGTATTGAGGTGGAGTTTTTTGGCAAGGGTTCACATGCCAACTCTCAGCAAAAAGGCATTGATGCAATTCGTATAGCTGTAGAGGCTTATATAGGGCTTGAACTTATGCTTGCAAGAGAAGTGCCCTCAAATGAGCCAGCGCTTCTAAATATTGGCTCTTTTCACGGAGGCAGTTCAAATAATATCATAGCGGATTATGTAAAACTTACGCTTTCTTCACGCACCCAAAATGATGAGCTTACAAAGATTATGGAAAAACGCATTAAAGAAATTTGCGAAAAAACAGCAGAACTTTATGGGGGATCGGCAAGAGTAACTGTAACAAAGCTTTTGCCGTATGTGGATTGCGACCCTATTATGACCGAATGTATGCGTAAAACGGCAGTAAGGTTATTGGGTGAAGAAAATATATTACCAAGGAAACGCACTATGGGTGGTGAGGATTTTTCTTTCATTTCAAGAAAAAAACCAAGTGTTATGTTTAGACTTGGTGTAGGTAAAAATGTTGAGAAATCACCGTTAGCTCCGTTACACAGCCCAAACTTTTTAGTTGATGAGGACTGCTTAAAATATTCTGTTGATTTATTTGTTAATTTTGTTACAGATTATCAGAACGGAATAACCTTTTAAATTAGCCAAAATCAAGTTAAATTAAAGAGCAGTTTGTTTAATTATATATTCTTGATTTGGTTGAATAATAAAAAATTATTGGAGGAATAAAAATGGAATTTAAGTTTTTTCAGAAAGAGTTAGAGTTACAATCACGTGGTTGGATACCCACATTCCACGATATTTCAAAGGAAATTATCGAGATTGTTAAGGCATCAGGTGTAAAGAATGGTACTGTTACCATCGCTTCACACCACACAACCTGTTCAGTTATGGTTCAGGAATGTTCACACGATATTGATAGTTTTGACCTTGAATATTTACAGCATGACCTTTTAGACATTATGAGAAAAATGATACCTGACTATGTTAACGAGGGCGATTACCGTCATCCTGGCCCGATTCATTCAAAGTTCGGTAGATATGTTAACGAGCCCGGCGACTTTACAAGTATGAACACAGACGGTCACTTGCGTTCAGTATTCTTCGGCAGAAGTGAAACTATGACCATTAAAGACGGCGAATTAGACGGTGGCGAGTTTGCACACGTTTACTTTGTTGACTGGGATCATGTTCGTGCTCGCAGAAGACAGGTTAACGTTACAGTAATGGGTATTGGTGACGCAGAAATCGATAGAAAGTGGAACAACGGCGAGGTTATTAATACATTACATAAGTTCACAGACGAAGAAAAAGCTTATGACGTTCACTATGACCTTCAGCAGAAAAGATAATTTAAGGAAATAACGAAATGATTAAAGATTATAAAATTTCTACACCCTTTTTCGAGTTTGGTCCCAAAGCATATTTATACGGCGAGGAACTGCTCGAACTTATGAAGAAAATTGACGGTTACGCACAGAAGTATGATATGGACGTTATTGCAGATGTGCAGACCACAGATTTGAGACTTATAGCCGAAAATACATCGGACAGAATCCACGTTTATTCTCAGCATATGGATAGTATTCCGGTAGGTAGAGGAATGGGTACTATTCTTCCTGAGGCTGTAAAGGCGACAGGCGCAGTAGGTGTTATGCTTAACCACGCAGAGTGCAAGTTGACTCTTGACGAAGTTAAAGAGGCTATTAAACGCGCTGACGAGGTAGGTCTTGCAACTATTGTTTGCGCCGATACAGAGGATGAAATCAAGGCGATTGCCGAGATGAATCCAAATATATTGGTTGCAGAGCCGAGTGAACTTATAGGTACGGGTATTGCGGTAGGCAGAGAATATGTTGACGCTTGTATAGAACTTGTAAAATCGGTAAACCCTGAAATAATGGTTTTACCATCGGCGGGAATCAGTTGCGGTAATGATTGCTATAATATCATTATGGCAGGTGCGGACGGATCAGGTTCTTCAAGCGGTATTTGTAAAGCAGAAGACCCTGCCAAAATGGCTGAGGAAATGATGGCGGCTGTTAGAAAGGCTTATGATGAACGAAATAAATAAAAAATATCTTTTGGGTGCAGATATTGGTACTACCTCGCTTAAATGCGCGGTTTTTGATACCGACGGTAATATGATAAGGTCAGCAACAAAGGATTATACCTTAATAGTTTCAGGAGACGAGGTTGAATTTCCTGCAAACGATTATATAAAACTCTTTGAAGAGGCTTATACAGAGGTTAGCGAAGGTCTTGAAATTTCGGCTTTTTCGATTGATACCCAATGTGAGACGCTTATTGTAACAGACGAAAATGATAGTCCTTTAATGAATGCTATTGTATGGCTTGATAACAGAGCAACCGAACAGGCTGAAAAAATCAAGTCTCATTTTGGCACAAAGAAGGTTTACGAGGTTACAGGACAACCTGAAATAACGGCGACTTGGCCTGCGGCAAAACTTTTATGGATAAAAGAAAACAAGCCGGAAATATATAGCAAAATAAAAAAAGTTTTCTTGCTTGAAGATTATCTGCTTTATAAATTAACAGGTAATTTTGTAACCGAAAAAACTTTGCAGTCGTCCACAATATATTTTGATATTAAAAACGACTCTTGGTGGGATGAAATGTTAGATTTCATCGGTGCTAAAAAGGAATGGTTGCCGAAGCTTTGCGACAGTGCGGTTAAAGTGGGTGAATATAAGGGCGCATCGGTTGTTACAAGTGCTATTGACCAGATTGCAGGGGCAATAGGTGCCGGTATTACAGATACAAGTATTGTCAGCGAAATGACAGGTACTACAATGGTTGTGTTCGCACCGAGTGAAATTGTACCCGAATTTAACCCTGAAAGCATTGTGCCATGCCATAAGAATTATGACGGAAAGTACTGTCTTTTATCGTGGACACCTACTGCCGGCATTGCTCTTAAATGGTTTAAGAACAATTTCTGCGAAAACTTTGATTTTAAACAACTTGATGAATTGGCAAAGGATGTTCCGGCAGGCAGTTGTGGACTTACGTTTTTACCGTATCTTTGCGGTTCGACAATGCCTAAATACAATCCCGATGCCAAGGGTGCTTTTATAGGTCTTACTATGGAGCATACAAGGGGACACGCTGTAAGAAGTATTTTAGAGTCTGTAGCCTGTATGCTTAAAGCAAATCTTAACTATTTGGGTGTTACCTGTAACGAGATTCGTTCAATGGGCGGAGGAGCAAGTAGTCCGCTATGGTGTCAGATAAAAGCGGATGTGACAGGCAAAAATATCGCAACACTTGAAAACAACGAAACCGCTTGTCTTGGCTCTGCTATACTTGCAGGTGTCGGTGTAGGCATATACGGTGATGTAAAAACGGTTTGTAAAAATATTGTTAAAATTAAAAAGATTTATGAGCCTTCCGGTGAGGATTATACCGAATGTTATAACAATTTCTTAAAAGCGGAGGATAAAATATTATGAGTAAAATAGCTTTTGTCGGCTTTGGTGAGGTTAATACACCTATTGATATTATTATTAACAAGTGCAAAGCCGCCGAAGAATCTCTTATAAAAGAGGGACTTGACCTTATTAGCGTATATCCCGTAACAGATGATTACGAAGAAAAGGATATTAAGAAGTCATATAAGGCTTTAGAGGGCGAAGATTTTGACTGTATGGTAGTTTGTATTGCAGGTTGGATTCCTACCCACGCAGTTGTAAAGGTTACAGAAAAATACCGCCATATTCCTATGGTTTTGTGGGGGCTTTGCGGCTGGCGTGAGGACGATAGAATTGTTACCACTGCTGACCAAGCAGGTACAACTGCTCTTCGCAAAACCTTCCGCGATTTAGGTTACACCTTTAAATATGTTTACGATATTATAGGTTTATCCTCTAATTCTAAAAAGGTTGCAAACTATGCAAAGGCGGCAACTGCTGCAAAAGAGCTTCGTTTTGCTCGTGTTGGTATGGCAGGCTACCGTGATATGAACCTTTACGGTACTCTTTATGACGGAAGCTCGTTAAAAAGAGAAATCGGTCCCGAAATCGAGACCTTTGAAATGCTTGAAATCAAGCAGAGATATGATAACATAACCGCCGAGCAGAAGGCAGCGGTTATTGATAATGTTATGTCTAAGTGGAATTTCTTAAAACCCGCAAAACGTGAGGGTATGGAAATGGCAGCAGGCTATTATCTTGCTATCAAGTCACTTATTGACGAGCGTGGTTATAGAGCAATATCACTTAAAGATGTTGATGGTATGAAAAAGCTTTTAGGCTTCCCACCTGCACCTATTTTTATGTTACTTGCTGATTGCGAGGGTGTTTCAACAATTCCCGAAAATGACTGTCTCGGTAACGTTACACAGCTTATAGTTAATGCACTTACAGGTCAATGCGGTGCATATCTTGAATTCTATGAATTCTTTGAAAATAGCGTGCTTGCAGGTGTACCCGATTACATTCCTAAGGAAGTAACAATGGGCGATACAACTGTTATGCCTGCCGCTTTTGGTGAGCTTTCAGAGGGTATTCTCAATGTTTCTAAGGTTAAAACAGGTGAGCTTACAATGTGCAGACTGTTCTTCGAGGACGGAAAATACTATATGCATCTCTTAACAGGTGAGGGTAAAACTCCGCCTAAATGGGAGGAAGCAGGTTGGACACAGCCCGCTCCTCAACTTCCAGGTCTTGAGATATTCATTGATGATGTAGAGAAGTTTGCACAAAATGTTATGTGTCAACATTACATTATCTCATACGGAGATAATACTGAACTTATTAAAAATCTTTGCGATATACTTAAAATAGAAATTATCTGATTGGAGTAATAAAAATGGAATATATCTTAGATACTGCGGATATTAAGGCTATAAAGCATTGTAACGAATTTTATCCTCTTTCGGGTGTTACAACTAACCCCTCAATTATTGCTAAGGAAAATAGAAACTTTTGGGATATTGTTAAAGAAATTAGAGATATTATTGGCCCTGATAAAACTTTTTTTGCTCAAACAGTTCAGAAAACTGCTGATAAAATAGTTGAAGAAGCGGTTCTTATGAACGAAAAATCGGGCGGTGATTTCTGTGTCAAAATCCCGATTTGTGAAGAGGGCTTAAAGGCTACTATGGAGCTTAAAAAGTTAGGAATTAAGGTGCTTATGACCGCTATTTTCACTCCTGCACAAGCACTTATTGCCGCAAAAGCAGGTGCGGATTATGTGGCTCCCTATGTAAACCGTCTTGACAATATTATCGGCGACGGTTGTGAGGTTGTAGCTCAGATAGTAGAGCAGTTTGCTATTTATGATTTACCCTGCAAGGTGCTTGCGGCAAGCTTTAAAAATGCAGAACAGGTGCATAAATGCGCACTTTCGGGTTGTCAGTGCGTAACCGTAACTGACGATGTTTTGAAGGCAGTTATAACCCATCCTATGACCGATGCCGCAATTGGCGGTTTTGAAAAGGATTGGCAAAATGTTTACGGAGAGAAAACGATCCTTGATTTTTGAGTTTAAGTAATGTGAATTATTGAAATTTTTACATAGGAGTGAACGCTTTTTGTTGACTCCTATCTTTTAAGTGAATGGGATAAAATTTTATTGGAGTATTAAAATATGAAAGATTTGGTTAAGGAATATGTTTTTCAGAATAAACAGCAGATGTTTGATACATTAAAAGAACTTTGCAGTATTCCTGCGCCGTCTCACTTTGAGCAAAAGAGGGCAGAATATTGCAAAAATTGGCTTGAAGGTATCGGCGCTAAGGGTGTTTATATTGACGAGGCGCTTAATGTGATTTTTCCAATTAACTGCGAAAATTCCAATGAAATTACAGTTTTTGTAGCTCATACTGATACGGTTTTTCCTGATATGGAGCCTATGCCATATTTTGATGACGGAGAGAAGATACATTGTCCCGGAGCCGCAGATGATACAGCGAGCGTTGTAGTACTTATGATGATGGCGAAATTCTTTGTAGAAAAGAATCTTGCGTCTAAAAAGGGAATTATGTTCGTATGTAATTCCTGCGAGGAAGGTCTTGGTAATTTAAAGGGAACAAGACAGCTTTTTAACGATTATTCGGGAAGAATATCAAAATTTATTTCTTTTGACAGTGATTTGAATGTGATTGCTAACAAATGTGTTGGCTCTCACCGTTATGAAGTTGAGGTGCTTACAGAGGGCGGACATTCTTTTAAAGCTTTCGGTGACGATAACGCCATTGCAAAGCTTGCTGAGATTATCTCTAATATTTACAAGATAGAGGTTCCAAAGTTGGCAGATAGCCGCACTACTTATAATGTGGGTACAATCACAGGCGGTACTTCTGTTAACACCATAGCGCAGAACGCTAAATTGCTTTGTGAGTATCGGTCTGATAATCGAGAGTGCCTTGATATAATGAAGGCAAAGTTTGAAGAGATTTTTGAGAATGCCCGTTCAGAAAAAGTTCAGGTCAATGTTAAAATGGTTGGCGACAGACCGTGTAGTTTTATTGATGATAGTAAAATAGAAGCATTAGAAAAGATTACCGTGCCTATTATTGAGGATGTTATTGGAGACAAGGTTTCGTTCGGAAGCTCATCTACCGATTGCAATATACCGCTTTCTTTGGGTGTGCCTGCACTTTGCGTTGGTGTGAATATGCATGAAAAAACACATACAAGAGAAGAGTGGGTTCATAAAGAATCAATTGTTTTGGGACTTGAAATAGCAATTAAATTAGGCAAGGCTTTAACAGAGGTGTAATTAAAATCTGCGTGCAGGATTTGGTAACTAAGCTTACAAGTTTTATGGCTTGTGATATACTAATTATTGAAAGTAGGTTTATTTATGCAAAAAGCTATTTTTGATGAAATTGATCGTCTGAACAGTACTTATATAGATGTTTGGGAGGCTGTATGCAATATAGAAAGTCCGTCTAATGACAAAGCGAGTGTGGACCGCGTCGGTGCATATTTTCGAAAATTGGCAGAAAAGCGAAACTGGAAGATAGAAGTATTTGAGCAGGAGCGTTTTGGAGATGTTATTTGTATTACCATGAATCCTGGATCCGCGAATCAGCCGATTGCACTTTCCGGGCATATGGATACCGTTCACCCGATAGGTTCTTTTGGAACACCAGCGGTTTGGCGCGATGAAACCAGATTGTACGGACCGGGCGCAATGGATTGCAAAGGCGGAGTTGTGGCAGGCTTTTTAGCAATGGATGCACTTCATAATTGCGGATTTAAAGCTCGCCCGATTATGATGCTTTTACAAAGCAATGAGGAGATTGGCAGCGGTTTAAAAAATAAAGCTCCAATCAAATATATCTGCCAAAAGGCAAAGGATGTAATAGCTTTTCTAAATCTTGAAGGACACGAAGGATTTTTTGACGGAAAAGCATGTCTAATCAGAAAAGGCATTGCTGGTTTTAAGTTCAGTATACAAGGCGTTGAGACTCACGCTTCCTATTGCGCAAGGGAAGGAGCCAGTGCAATCCGTGAAGCTGCTTATAAGATTATTGAGATTGAAAAAATAAAGGATAATGAAGGTGTTACTTGTAACTGCGGAGTTATTTCGGGCGGCACGGCTACAAACACAGTACCCGGTAAATGTGAATTTAGGGTTGATGTCCGTTTTTACACCCAAGAGCAGTATGAAAATACTGTTGCTTTCTTGCAAAAAATTGCAGACATAGAATATGTTTCGGGTTGCAGCTGTACTATGGAGCTAACCAATCTGCGCTCTGCGATGGAGCTGAATGAAAGGAATGTAGCACTTTTAAACAAAGCTAATGAACTTTTTGCGAAAAACGGTTTATCTGAGTTGGAAATTGGAATGCGAACCGGTGGTTCAGACGCGTCAGATGTGGCAAGTTGCGGAATTGCTTGTATCGATTCCATTGGCGTTGCAGGTGAACGGGCGCATTCAGTAGAGGAATATGGAGTTATAAGCTCTTTGGCTGAATCTGCTAAAAGAATAGCATCTATTATATGTGGCATTTAAAAAGTTCGTAACAGCTATATTATTTAGAAGGTTAGCTGCTAAAAAAATATGGACAATAGGTTTTTTAAATTTACATATCATATAATCACCTGATTATATGGTATGTTTTTTTGCAATTTTATATAATAATCTTTGTTTTCAGATACATTTCATTTTAAAGGGTTTGAATTAAAAAATAAAAAAGATAAATACTAATACCTGAAAGGAGAATATTTATGAACGACGATAAAAAAATAGAGCAGAAACCTATTCCTGAAATAAAAGAAGATAAAAAGCCTATTAAACCAGGAGAAATAATAGGGAAAATTGATGTTCACGATACTCGCGAACGCCGAGACGGTCCAGGCGGAAATTGAATAAAAAATCACCCTTGCTTATTAAAATGCCAGCAAGGGTGATTGATTTTTATTAATAAATTTATTTATATTTAATTTATAAATTAAGAAAAACTATTGAAACAACGCCGATAGCAACGCCGAATAATTGGATTTTGGTTAGTTTTTCTTTATAAAATAATAATGAAATGGCTGAGGATAATATTATACCGCCTGCGGAAATTACCGGAAACAATAGAGAAACGGGCAATTTTCCGCCTAAAATCATTACTAGCAAATTAACAATTCCGTTGGCAATACCGCAAGCCGTAGCCCAGTACCAGCCCTTTTTAACTGAGGTTTTAATTTTGTTTTTTTCGGTGAAAAAAGCTATTGGTAAAAGCATTATAGCGGTGATTATGAGAGCACCTATCATAAGCTCGCTTTTGTATTTTCCGCCTGATGCCACCTGCTGTATCTTCTGAACTGTTGAGCACATTCCGTTGCCGATAAATGCAAATATAATCGCTATAATCCATTTTTTTGAAATTTTTTGTGTGTTTTTATCTCCCTTAATATAGTTAACGGCAAAAAGTGAAATAACAAGCAAAATAAAGCCTATCACGGTAGTTGTTTTCACTTGCTCGCCTAAAAAGAGTATACCGTAAAAGGTTGGGATTATAAGAGCATATGACTGTATGAGCGCGGATATTGAAAGAGGTCCGCTTGCTATTGCGACGGTTATTCCCAAAAGGGCAGAGGAATAGCAAAGAGCAAAGAAAAGCGAGTAAAGAAGGGTTTCGAAATTGAAGGATAATTTAAATTCGGACGAAATCAAAAATACCAAAAGCGCTGATATTGCCGACATCACGGTAAAAATAATCGGCGCATTGGTTTTTTTATTATATTGCTTAGTTGTAAGCGATTGAGCGGAAATAGCGGCAGTTGTTACTGCCATTAAAAAATAATTCATTATAAACTTAAACCTTCCAGTTACTATGCGGTTATTTAATTACATATTTTCCTGATTTCAAAGTAAAAACAATTCGGTTTTCTTCTCTTTTTGCGTTTAATTCTTCGTTTGAATAATAAACATCATTGATAAAGAAGCCATCGTTTTCGGATAACAATTTTATTTCGGCTGTCTGACCGCTTGGGATAGTGAATATGTATTCAAAACCCCAGTCGCATTTTTTCCATTCGCTTTCTATTCTGCCTGAAACCGAATTGTAAGAAGCACGGGCAAAGGTGATTTTTTCCTGACCGTCAGGTAAAAATGTGCGCATATCGGGGGTGGGCGCTAGTATAAAATGAGAAAATCCCGCAGAATTTTCGAGTGGCATAATTCCGCAAATGCCCGAATAAAACCATTCTGCAACAGCGCCGTATGCATAATGATTAAAGGAGTTCATATTTATATCTCCAAAACCGCTTTTCTTTGTATAAGAATTCCATCTTTCCCAAACGGTAGTAGCCCCTTGATTTACCGAATAAAGCCAAGAGGGGTCTTTGGTTTGCAAAAGAAGGTTATAGCAAAGGTCATAAAGACCTACTTTTGCTAAGGTTTGGCATAAAATTCCTGTACCGACAAAGCCTGTTGAAAGGGTATAATCATTATTTTCGATTGCAAGACGCAATTTGTTTATAATATTGGTTTTTTCTTTGCCTTCTACCATGTCAAAAGCAAGAGGAAGTAGACAAGCAGTTTGAGAGTTGAAAATTAGTTCTCCATTTTTAATATATTTATTTTTCCAATAAGCTATAATATTTTCTTTTAAGCTCTTGTAATATAACGCACGGTCGGTTTTGCCTAATATATTAGAAAATTTTTCCATAAGAAGCGCATCATAGGCATAGTAACAGACTGAGATATACTTTTTATCTGTAACCTCATAATTCAGCCAATCACCCCAGGTATCGTTTGGACCTTCGAAACCAAACTGTTCAAGGAATTTCATATATTTTTCCATTGAATCATAATGCTCGGCAACGATATCGGTATCGTTATACATAAGCCATACAGTATAGGGGACAATCAATCCTGCATCTGCCCAAGCGGCGCCGCCCTGAAAATCGGTATTTTCGTTAGGGGTTAGAATTCTCGGGATAACATCGGCATAAGCGCCACCAAATCCTATTTGCGAATCTCTTGCATCGGCAAGCCATTTATGCATAAAAGAAGCGGTGTTCGCCATATATGAAGCGGCTCTGCCAAATATCTGTGTGTCTCCCGTCCAGCCGATTCTTTCGTCTCGCTGAGGGCAGTCGGTAGGCACGCTCAAATAGTTGCTTCTCATACCCCAAACAACATTGGAGTAAAGCTTATTAACATTTGCGTGGCTACACTCAAATGTACCGATTTCTTCTAAATCTGAGCCGATAACCTCACCTTTAACCGATAGAATTTGAATATCGTTATCGGTGTTAAATTCTAAATAACGGAAGCCATAAAAGGTATGAAGCGGTGAAAATTCCTCTTCGGCTTCACCTGATGTTATGTAAACCAAACGAGAAAGAGCTGAGCGGTAGTTTTCTATATAGATACTGCCTTTTGGGCCGTCATTACCGCGGTTTTTTTCACCACTGTCATTAAGCATTTCTGCAAAAAATATTTCGATACGAGTGCCCTTTGGAGCTTTAATTTTAAATCTCGGTCTGCCGACCATATTCTGCCCCATATCAAGAGTAAGCGACTGTCCCTTTCTAAGCTCGCAATTTTCACAGCCGATTCCAACCTTTTGAGATATAATGTTAATTTCGCCGAAATCGGTGTTATTATCGATAGTACCGCTATAAACCGTTGCGCAAACGGGAATGCGTTCAAGCTCGGGTTTTATTCGTATATACGGACCGTTATGTGCTTTGATTTCACCCTTGAAATCGGAGAAAATCGCCGCTTTTGTAAAGCTATAATCAGCTGCCGAATATGCGTGGGGAATAGTTGCATCGTAATATTCGCCGTCATAAAAATCGGCTCGCATAACAGGACCGCATATAGCGGTTTCCCAACTATCGTCAGTAGCAATAATTTGGGTTTCGCCGTCTTTATAAGTGATTTCAAATTCACCGCAGAAAGCACAATTTTTAAAGCCGTAATACCCGAAAGAAATTCTGCCTGACCACCAACCTGTCGATACCTCTGCAACGAATAAGTTTGCGTTTTGGCAAATATCTGTTATATCGTATTCTATTTCATAAACCCGTTTAGTATAGTCGGTCCAACCGGGTTTAAGCTCATCATAAACCGTTTTCTGATTAACCTTTCGACCTATTCTTTCGCCGTTTAAGTACATTTCATAAACACCCAAGGCGGTCGAACGCAAAATCACAGATTTTACCGTCTTATCTTTAAGCGAAAAACTTTTTTTAAAGGTTAAAATACCTTCTCTCGCTTCTAGTTTTAAATTGCGGTTATTAAAAACACCGCTTCCCCAAGGATTAGGAAAAGACTGTTCAGAATAATTGTTATTTGTTATAAATAATGCTTTTTTCATAAGTAAATCCTTCCGTATTATTTCATAAGCCTTATGAAGCTGAATTCAAAGGCAGAAAGCTTTGATAGATATATCTTGCCATTTTCTAGTTTTCCACAGCAGTTTACAAATTCTGCCGAAGAAAATTCCTCAGATAACTGTATAACAGGATTTTCCACCGCGTCGGCAAAAAAGTTCCAAAGGCCTATGGAAAACTCGTTTTCGTTTTCTTTGCAAAGGATATATAAATCGGGGTTACCCTTGCAGATGGCGGGGAGGGGTTTGTTTAATTTTGCGATATACTCGAAAAGCATATTCTGCATAGCGTATGAACGATATCTGTTTTTATGAGTTTTGTATGCATCAAAGGAGAAAACGATAAATTTTTGACCGTTTTTGTTTTGATAAAATACAGTATCGGGGTGTTCTGTACCGCAAAGTCCGTTTGTTGCAAGAATTTCGGCATCAGCTTTATAGGTTACTTCGTAGACAGAGCCAGCGTCATAACTGCTTTCGACATATTCATTATCCCCCTTAAAATGCAATAGGGGAGCATTAGAAATAACAGAGCCTATTTTTTCAATACCAACATCTATTCCTTTATCCATTAGGATTTGAGCGGCTTTAATGTCGATAATAAGTCCGTTTGAAAGGGAAGCTTCGGGTATGTATTTAGCATTTTCACCGAATGCTATACCCACAGCGTTTTCTATTGTGTAGCTTGTTGGAATGGTGTTATCCGAAAGCATTTTTGCGGCAGGCGAAAAGAAAAGATTTTGCATATAATCGTTTCCAATATACTTGTCATTTGGCAAATCGGCATTTCTAACCTTGTTCATAAATTCATAAATTCTAACGCCGCAATCGGTTTTATCTTTAAACAAACGGTCTATTTCCTCATAAAGAGGCTTGTTTTTGATATGAGAGGCAATATAGCCGTTCTCATATTCAGGAGAGGAGGTATAAGAAAGGGAATATTTTAAAATACCGTTTGCAGTGCCTGCGGCTCTGAGCGCGGTGTCAAACCCTTCAAGGTATGAAGCGGGGCAACGGTGCCTCGGTCTCGGATAAACATCACCCTCGCACATGATCTCAATATCTTCGTCATCACACCAAGCGCGTTCCATTCTTTCTTGCTCAATAACTCCTTGAAGTCTTTGACCGAATGCTTGATTTACTGCCCAATAGGGAGCTCCGCTTAGCCTTATAAGAGGTTTGGTGTTGCCTGCTAATATTTTTGTTATCGTATAGGCATCAACACCGTCTAAATCCCAAGAGGACATACAAGCGCAAAAAGCCATACGAATATCGGGATTTATTGAATCTACCGCTATACGCACATTTTTTGCAAAATTTTTAAGACTTTCTCCCAATGAGATTAAAAATGCATCTCTGAAACGGTTTTGACCGCCGCAGAAAAGCTTTTCTTGAAGCTTTTCTCGGCTAACAGCTTCGCCAAGCTTTTCGCTCATCATTTTAAGGTGGTTATCGCAGCAACAACCAAAACCCGTTGGCAAATTGCCAAAACGGAAATCATCATCAAACATAATGATATCGGGAGATAATTTTGCAACTGCTTTCAAAAAATCGCAGGTATCGGTAATAAATTCCTCGGAGGATGGGCAGAAAAAGGCAGAGCTAATTTCACCTGTGGGCTCGCAACCGCTGTTTTCTTCGGCGGTTTTCCCGTTAAAAGCGGTTATAATAGGCATATCAAAGGGAGCTTTATCGAGGTTTGAACGCCAAAAGGTCCATAGCCAAACCCCTGTTTCTAAGCCTTCTGATTTGTAAAACTTTATTAAATCTTCTAATGATTTTAAGGTATCTTTTCTTTTGTCCTGGTCAAATGAAAGAATAGGTATTGCTAAAAATATTCTTTCAGCATCCATTTTTCTTAGAGCCAAAAGGGTTTTATCTTTATCAAATCTTTCGCTAAGCATAACAGGAACTGAAATTTTATACATATTAGAGTTCTCCTTATTCTTCGTATATGCCGTAAGCTGAGAGACAGGCTTTTCCTATCTCGAATAAGAATTTTTCTGCTGCGTCAAGCATTTCGGTTGAGGGGTTGAATAAACGGGTATCCTTTTCAAACTTTCGGCGTTTTAATTGCCATGTTTGTCCGAAGCTTATTGTGTTATCTGCTTCAAAGGTGAAATAACCTTTGTAATTAATATCTATAAGGGCGGTCATAACCTCGTCCATATTAAGAGTTCCGCAAAACAAAGCAATATGCTGGTCGCTTTTACCGTAATTATCGTGAACATGAAGCGCTCTTAAATCATCACCCAAAGCTATGATATCTTTATACTGATGACCTTCGATATTTGCGTGTCCCAAATCCCAGCAGGCGTGCAAAAGGGGATGATTTACATATTCAATAAACTCCTTCATATCCGCGCCTGTGAAGAAGAAATATTTATTACCCATATTCGCTTTTGCACTGTTTTCTATAAGAACATTAACATTACTTTTTTCCATAGCAGGAAAAAGTGGCTTTAAGGCTTCAAGGTTCATTTCGAAATACTGTTCTTTTGTAATGTTATCCATCCAACCTGTGTGGATAACTGCATTTTCAATACCGAGCATACCGCAAATTTCTATTGCTCTTATGGTACATTCAAGGTATTCATCAAAATTTTCTTCATCGAGCGGATTGCAATTAGGCAGATGCGCTTGCACATATTTTATACCAAGCTCATTTGCCAATTCTTTCAAATTTTCAACATATTCTTTGTAATTTTCAAGCATAAAGGGGCTGTTTTTCTTATCTATGTCATAAAACGACAGGTCGATATATTTAAATCCTGCCTTTGCAATATGACGCACTCTTTCTAAATGGTCGTCTGACGGGATTGTTCTGAAATCGGAAGTTGTTGATGCAATTTTCATAAAAATACAAACCTTTCCCCATTAATTATAGTAATTATTGCATTTATAATTTGATTTGTCAATGAGTTTCATTTTTTTTAGAAAAACGCGGTATGAAAAATATTAAAACCACAGTATTATTCGAAAAATTTAATTCTTAATCAATAAAAATGTTGATTTTAAGCTTTGGTGTGATATAATAAAATCAAAAAGGAAAGAAAGGAGAGTTTGTTTTATGCCTACTTTTTTAACTAAAAAATTTCTGGGACATATATTCGTTAAAGAATTCGTAAATCATAAATCTACCGAAGTTCATTCTCATGAATATATAGAGTTGGCTTATGTTTTAGAGGGAGACGGAACTTCTGTTATAAACGGTATAAATGAACCTATTAAAGCAGGCAATTTCTATATTATAGATTATAATTCAACTCATTCCTATTTTTCCGAAAAAAAGGATTTTAAAATTTTAAACTGCCTGTTTTCACCTCAGATAATAGATTCTTCCTTTAAAAATGATATGAGCTTTGATGATGCGATAGCTGCATATTTTTTCAGAATCAGCGGAAGGCATATAAAGCTTCCTGTGGCTGATAGATTATATTACGACGAGACAGGCGAAATAAGAACTTTATTTGTGAATATGCTCAAAGAGTATAATGGTGGCGAAGCCGGTAATATTGAATTGATAAGATATTACATCAGGTCGGTTCTTATTAATATTGCAAGAACTGTCGGAAGCTCAAACGAGGTTGATAAGGATATAAAATTTGTTATAGACAGAATAAGGGAAAGATGTAACGAAAATATATTGCTAAGCGATATAGCTGATGAAATTCATTGTAGTCTGCCTTATTTGAGCGAAAAGTTTAAAACCCAAACGGGTATGACCTTTACCAAATATCTTAAAACTACCCGTATAGAAAAGGCGGCTTCGCTTTTATCCGCAACCGATATGACGATTGAAAAAATAGCAGAGCAGGTGGGTTATAATGATATAAAAACATTTTATTTGGTTTTTAAACAGATGACCGATATAACCCCTAAGCAATACCGAAAAAACAGTAAACTCTAATATAATAAAAACCAGTTAAAAAGCACCTCAAACCGACTAAAAAATCGTGTTTGGGGTGCTTTTCTAAATTTGGAAATAAATTCACCCATATAAATGGATTAAAACTACGGATTGTGCATATTGCTTCATAGTGGTAAAATAATAATGTATAAATTTGTGTATAGTGAGAAAGGATAAGCGGTTATGACGCCTAAAAAGAAGAAAATAATAATTATTATCTTAGCAATACTATTAGCATTGCTCATTGTGGCAGGTTCGATTTGGTTGCTTTTTACTATTTTTGATGGTTTACCTGCCAAACGCAGAAAGAAAAAGGTTGTTATCATAAAGCAGTATCCGACAAGCGATGTCGGAACTACCGATGATGATGGTTATAGCGACGATTATGATGATTATTATGAATCGGTAAGACGTGAGCTTTATCAGAAAACTCAAAACAGTGTTGTAAATTATGTTCCTGAATATAAAATAACTTCTAAGAAGTGGGACGGACCTAAGGGTTATGTTATTGTAATTCCTAAGGGAGATAAGAATAGTAAACAGTTTGCAGAAAAAATTCAAAAATATTTCAAAAAGCAAGCCGGCATTGAGCTTGAAATAGTTACCGATAGCGAGAAGGAACAGAAAAAGGAAATTCTTATAGGTAACACTAACAGATATAAGTCAAAACTTTCGGAAAATGAATATGCTGTTAAGATTTCGGGCAGCAAGCTTATTTTCGAGGGCGGACATTATGTTATGTTAGGAAAAGCAACCGATTGGTTTGTAACTGCTAAATATGCCGAAGGTAAGGTAAATTGCTTAACAGGTCAAACCAAGGATTTTGCCGCAACCAAAGCAGGCGGATACAAATATGTTTGGGGAGACGAGTTCTCAGGCTTGGAAATTAATAACAAAAAATGGACCTTTGCTAACCGTATGGCAGGAAGCGCATTGCTTGAAACCAGAACAGATGAAAAAGTAGCGAGTGTTAGTCAGGATAATTTGCAGCTCAGAGCAATCCGTTCTTACAGAAAAGAAAACCCCGTTGCGCAGTATGCTACTATGCAGTCTTTAAACACAATGAAAACTATGAGCTTTATGCATGGTTATCTTGAAATGTCTGCAAGAGTGCCGTTCATTAGCGGTGCTTGGCCGTCTCTCTGGGCAAACAGCAACGGCGCTTTGAATAATACCAAAACCGACCCTTATACCATAGAGGTCGATATTTTCGAGGTGTTTTCTTCGGTTGATAAACTTGTTCCTAATATCCATAAATGGCGCGGACAGAATACTCCCAGCCAGTATAACACCGACCATATTGTAAACGGTGAAAGAGTACCGGCTACTCCGTATATATTTGAAAATACCGATAATTTAACAAATGAATATCATATCTATGGATTCAAATGGACCGAAAAGGAAATGACAATGTCGGTAGATGGTAAAGACTATATGACATTTGACCTTACAAAAGATTTCGATAATCAAGACGGTATGGACGGCTTCAAGGTGCCGATATCTATTCTTATAAACAATCATATGTTTGCTCCTGATGTTGAACTTATTAATGATGCGAGCAATGTTAATAATTTAGACCTTCCGTATGAGTACGATATCGATTGGATAAGACTTTATCAGATTCCCGGAAAGGGAGAGCTTAATTTAGCTGATTAAAAACGCAAAGACGAAAAACCTACCTTTGAATTAGGTTTGGATTAGTCGGGTAAGGGGCGAAAATTTATGCAAAACAAAGCATTGAGGTTATTAGCAGGCTTTATGTCGGTTGTAATGGTATTTGGGCTTGTATGCACAGTACCTTTCGGCTGTTTGGCTACGGAAGCTTTAACCTCTGGCGAAGCTATTGCGGTTAATCTTAAAAACAGCGCTGATGCGGTTTTTGAGGGCGATAGCCTTGTTTGGCAAAGCGATAAAGAATTGAATTTGGGATTTACTGCCGAAAATGAAGGTATATTCGAGCTTTCGGTGGTTTGGAAGCCGATGGAAAACGGTGTAAACCCCGAAATTTCGGTTAAAATCGACGGTAAATATCCTTTCGAAAAAGCAGAAAATATTGAAATGCTTCGCGAATGGAAAAACCTAACAGATAAACCCCGTCAGGATAAAATCGGAAACGAATATGCGGCTGAGCAGGTTGAAACAGGCGAATTTATAACAACCGCATTGCGTGATTACACAGGCTCATCAGCTGAGCCGTATGCCTTTTCTTTGTCGTCAGGTGAGCATACCTTAACCTTAAAGGGTGACGGTCAAAAGCTTTTAATTAAGTCTATAACCTTCGTAACCCCTGATAGCCCAAAAAGTTATAAGGGTACCTTCAAGCCGTCAAAAGCAGAAAAAATTAATGCCCAGCCGATTTTATTGCAGGGTGAAAAAGCGGATATAAAATCGGGAGACTTTTTAATTCCAAAAGCTAATAACAGTGACGCAGGAATGAATCCTACCGATAAAAGAGCTACTAAAATCAATTATATCGGCGGAAGCACCTGGCAGAACCCCGGCGATTATCTCAAATGGAATTTTGAGGTTGAAAAATCGGGATATTATTATTTGAATTTTAGATTTAAACAGTCGGAGCTTGTTAACGGCGATAGTTTTAGAAGACTTAAAATAGATGATAAGCTTCCCTTTGAAGAAGCAAGAACTGTTAAATTTGTATACGATACCGATTGGCAAAACGATACATATAGCGATAGTAAGAATAATCCTTATTACATATATCTCGAAAAGGGAAGTCATACCTTAACCTTAGAGGTTGATTCTTCAAATCAGGTTGAGTATTTTAACCGTTTGTCAAGCGTTGTCTCCTCGCTTGGCGATGAATATATAAAAATAGTTATGATAACAGGTGAAACCCCCGATGTTAATCGTGACTATCAGTTGTTTGATCAAATTCCGAATTTTAATGATACATTAAAGAAGAATAATGATGAGCTTATTGCTCTTTCAAAGGATATGAAAAAGAATTCGGGCAAAAGAGCAACCCAGATAATTGCAGCTATGGATAATATGTCCCGTATATTATCTATTATGCTTAAAAGTCCTTATATTGCGCATCAGTATGTAAAGGATTTTTACAGTAATTACACCTCATTAAGCTCTTGGCTTTATGATATGACAAATATGCCGTTGGCAATTGATACGATACAGTTTGTGCCTTACGGCAGTGAACCTAAACTCAATGAAAAGAATATTTTTGAGCGTTTTGCATACGGCTTTATGCGTTTTATATATTCTTTTGTTGAGGATTATGCAGAAGCAGAACAGGGAGAAAGTAACCAAAGTGTGCGTCTTTGGGTTAACTGGGGACAGGACCAATCGAGCGTGTTAAGCTCGCTTATTGAAGATTCTTTCACGGCGAAAACCGGAATAAAGGTTAAGCTCGAAATTGTAAATGCTTCGCTTGTAAACGGTATTCTTGCAGGCAATTTCCCCGATGTTGCGCTTCATTTGGCAAGAACTGAGCCGGTAAACCTAGGTATCAGAGGCGCGCTTGCTGATTTGAGACAGTTTGATGACTGCGATGAGGTATTAAAGCGTTTCAACACCGGCGCACATGTGCCGTATTGCTACGGTGATGCATTGTATGCTCTTCCTGATACTCAAAGCTTTATGCTTATGTTCTACCGCACCGATATACTTGACCAGTTAGGCATTAAAGTGCCTGAAACCTGGGAAGAGTTTTTGCAGGCTTCAACAATTATTCAGCGCAATAATATGAACACCTATGTTCCATATACTCAGATTGTAGCTTCAACCACAGTAAATGCCGGTATAGGAAACCTTAATTTGTTTCCAACATTATTAGCTCAAAGCGGACTTTCGCTTTATAATCCTGAGCTTAATGCCACGGATATAAACAACGAGCCTGCTATTGAAGTATTTAAAACTTGGGCTTCATTATATAACGAATACAGTCTTAATAAAGAGGCAGATTTCTATAATAGATTCCGCAACGGTGTAATGCCGCTCGGTATAGCACCTTATGGTACATATATGACAATTTATTCCGCTGCGCCTGAAATCAAGGGAAGATGGTCGGTTGCGACTGTTCCGGGAAGCAAAGACGGTAATAAGCTGGTTGCAGGTGCAGGAACAGGCTGCGCTATCATAGAAAAATCCCCGAATAAAAAAGCGGCTTGGGAGTTCCTTAAATGGTGGACCAGCGAGGAAACACAGTTCAGATACAGTAAAAATGTTGAGTCTATACTCGGTATGATAGGCAGAACTGCAACCGCTAATAAAAATGCTATGAAGCGGCTTGCTTGGAATTCTCATGACCGAGATGTAATACTTGAACAATGGAGTTATGTTCAAGAAGTTCCGGAAGTACCGGGAAGCTATTATGTAACAAGAGCGGTTGATCAGGCGTTCTGGTCGGTGGTAAATGATAATTCCACCGTTAAGGATGCAGTTGCAAAATGGAGTAATTTTGCTGATGATGAGATAACCCGTAAGATTAAAGAATACAGTTAGGGTGAAATAGATAATGAGGATTAAAGAACCTCGCCGTAAAATGACACGCGAAATGTGGAAAGATAACATTCCTATGTTTGTTATGTTTGCACCGTTTGTAATTGCATTTTTGATTTTCACGGTAATACCGATAATATCTTCTATATTATTGAGTTTTACTTCATACGATATGATTTCTGCCCCTAAATTTACGGGACTTGAAAATTATAAACGTTTGTTTTTGAATGACAGCGTTTTTATAGTAACAGTTAGAAATACCTTTATTTTCGCAGTTGTTGCAGGACCGCTCGGATTTTTGCTTTCCTTTTTACTTGCATGGCTGGTTAATGAATTTTCCCCAAAGGTGCGTACGGTTTTATCCTTTATGCTGTATGCTCCAGCACTTGTTGGTAACGCATATTTTATATGGCAGGTTGCCTTTTCGGGCGATAGTTACGGATATATAAACAGTCTATTATTATCAATAGGCGTTATAACAGAGCCTATAATATGGCTTAAAACCGAAGCATATCTTATGCCGATTATAATAATTGTTTATCTATGGCAGAATATGGGCGTATCCTTCCTTGCAAATATTTCAGGTTTGCAGAATGTGAGCCGCGATATGTATGAGGCTGGCGCGATAGACGGTATCAGAAGCCGTTGGCAAGAGCTTCGTTATATCACTCTCCCCTCTATGTCGCATATGCTGTTGTTTAGCGCTGTTATGCAGATTCAAAGCTGTTATTCTGTAAGCGCAATCGCAATCATACTTGCAGGTTATCCGAGTAAAAATAACGCGGTTGATACAGTGGTTTCGCTTATGGCGGATGTGGCAACCGTAAGATATGAGCTAGGCTATGCTTCTGCGATAGCGGTAATTCTGTTTATAATGATGGTTGCAACAAGAATTGCAGTTGGCAAGATTTTGGCTTTAACCCAGAAATGAGGCGGTAAGAATGAATATAATACAAAAATTACAAAGTTCAAATAGTCCAAGACGCCTCGCCAGCCGTAAATACACAAGGTCTAAATTCGGCGATATAATGATGTTTTTATTACTAGCCCTCGGCGGTTTGTTTTCAATGCTACCGCTGATTTATGCGGTATGTACTTCATTTAAGCCGCTTGACGAATTGCTTATTTTCCCGCCAACATTCTTCGTTAAAAGACCAACAATAGGAAACTATAAGGTTTTGCCCGATTTAATGGCTTCGCTTAAAGTTCCGATTAGCCGTTACATTTTCAACAGCCTTATGGTAAGTGTTGTATCAACGGTTATATATATTGTTGTGGCGGCAATGGCGGCTTATGTTATAGCAAAGGCAACCTTCCCCGGAAGAAAAACAATATTCTGGATTATTCAGTTTGCATTGATGTTTAATGCATATACATTGGCAGTTCCGCAGTATTTGATAAACTCAAAACTGCATTTAATAGATACTTATTGGATATATATACTTCCCCACATGGCATCAACGCTAGGCGTATTCCTTATGAAGCAGTATATAGACGGTTATATTCCGGACGCGCTTTTAGAAGCTGCAAAAATAGACGGTGCGAGTCATTACAGGATTTTTTGGCAGATTGTTATGCCGATTGTTCGTCCTGCATGGCTTACTCTCACATTATTCTCATTCAGAGACACATGGTCGGCAGTGCCTAACGGAACAGTATTTTCTGAGGAAATTAAAACCTTGCCTCAAATTGTCAATCAGATAACAGCCGGTGGTCTTGCCCGCTCAGGTAGTGCTATGGCGGTTACGGTTATTATGATGATACCGCCGATATTGGTTTACTTAATTTCGCAAAGTAATGTTCTTGAAGCAATGTCTAGTTCCGGTATTAAGGAATAGAGCAGAGAATAATTTATCGCACTAAGGAGTGTGAAAAACTTGAAACATAAATTGATTAAATTTGCGGCAGTTTTGTTAGCGCTGTTAACTCTTCTTTCGGTGGGAGTTTCTGCTGCTATTCCGTACGAAAGCTATACCTATTGGTCAAATGTGAGTTCTGAGCGCAAGGATGTTTATAACCGTCCGATGTATGAGCCTTTAAAGGCTTTGGATGCCGATAGTATCGGAACAGATAGCTTTAATGAGATAAAAAATATTTTCGCAGATACAAAGGGAAATATTTATATTTTAGATTCAAAATCAAAAATTGTTGTTCTTGATAAGAATTTTAAGCTTAAAAAAGAAATCGGTTTAATCGGTGAAGAGGCTTATGACGAAGCCGAGAGCATTTATGTTCATACCGATAATACGATTTATATTTGTGATACACTTTCTAAAAGAATACTGCATATTTCAGAGCAGGGCGCATTGATTGAAACAATTAATAAACCTGAGAGTGTGCTTATACCTGATGATTTTGATTTCAGACCTTTGCGTATTGTTATTGATTCGCAAGGATATATGTATGTTTTGAGCGATGGTTCTTATTACGGCGCATTGCTTTATTCCCCTGAAAAGAAATTCCTTGGATTTTATGGCGCAAATTCGGTTACAGGCAGTATTGCTGGTGTGCTTACTAATATAAAAAATCGTATTTTCCCGAACAACGAGAAAAAGGGAAATACTGCAAGAAATTTACCTTACTGTTTTAATGATATAACCATAGACGGCAGAGATTTTATTTATACCTCAAACGGTTATACAGATGACCTTAACCGCGAAGGTCAAATCAGAAGATTAGGTCCCGGAATGGGTAATAATATTTTACATTCTGACGATATAAACTTTGTAGATACAGATGTAAATGCAGTTTATAACGATGGCGCAATGGCAAAGCAGGATATTATGGATATCGAGGTTGATACCAACGGTTTTCTTTATGCGCTTGAACAGGCTTACGGCAGAATTTATCTTTATGACGGCGAATGCCGTATGATTACCGCTTTTGGCGGAGGAATGGGAGAGGGAAAAACCCTCGGAACATTCACAAAGGTTGCTGGTATGTCGATTATAGATGACGGCGCTATGGTGCTTGTTGCCGATGCGGTTACAAACCGTATAACTGTTTTTGCTCTTACCGATTTCGGTAAAAAGGCGAAAGAACTTATAAGTCTTACTATTAATGGTAAGTATGACGATATAGGTGATGGTTGGAAAGAGCTTTTAAAGCTTGATAATAATTTCCAGCCTGCATATAGCGGTTTGGCAAGACTCAGCCTTAATAACGGTGACTATGAAGAGGCAATGAAGTATGCCAAAATAGGCTATGATAGAGAAACCTATGCGGTTGCATTTGAGTATGTTCGCAAGGATTTCCTTGAAAGAAACTTTGCTTTAATTTTTATGGTTGCATTCGCTATTATAGTTATAGTATGCGCTTTCCTTGTTATTAGCTCTCGCAAAAAGATTACACTTATTAAAAATAAAAATGTAAGACAGATGTTTAGTGTTATGATACATCCGTCTAATGTTTTTACCGATATAAAAGAAAAAGGTCAGGGCTCGGTTTTACTGTGCTTAGTAACCTTGGTAATGTTCTATATTGTAACCGTACTTCAAACCCTTGCGGGCGGATTTTTATTTAGTGTATACGATGCAGAATCCTTTAACTCGCTTTGGGTGCTTGTTCGTTCGGTAGGTTTAGTTGTTTTATGGATTACTGCAAACTGGTTAGTATGCACACTTACAGAAGGTAAGGGTAAATTAAAAGAAATTATAATCGTTACCTGTTATAGCCTTTGGCCAATTATAATTGAAAAAATTATCCGACTTTTTCTCACAAATGTGCTTGTTCCCGCAGAGGCAAGCTTCTTAGGAATACTTGATGCCTTAGCGATAATTTATTTTGTTATTTTAATGATAATAGGATTGCTGAAAATTCACGATTTCAGTATGACAAGGCTTGTTGTTACAAGTATAGTTTCCATTATAGGCGTTGCGGCTATAATCTTCCTTGGAATTATGATTATAATGCTTTTGCAACAGTTCTTTGCGTTTGTTGCAACATTTGTTACCGAAATTTTGACAATATAAAGGGTGGTTTAAAGTGAAAAAAATTATAAGCATTTTATGTTGTGTTTCGGTTATCCTAACAGTCTCAGCCTGTGGTGCTGCTCAAAAAGGAACAAAAGCATTTGATAAAAAGGCTCAAAACGGATTTCCCTCAGATAAGCTTATTGCAGAAAATGATAATTACCGTTTAGAATTTGATGAAAGTAGCGGCGGTGTTATACTAACCGAGCTTTCGAGCGGTGAAAAATGGGGAACAACCCCCATAGATGACGCTGGCGAAGAATTAGACGAATTCGGTATGCCGATAAAGAAGCATCCGAAAATACAGTCTCCCATTACAATCAGATACCGCGATTATCAAAACAACAGTATTTATCAGAATTTATCTTATAGCGATGCGATTTCGGGCGGTAGAGTGAGATGTGCAAGAGGCAAAAATTCTCTGCTTGTTGAATTTTATTTTGATACCGCCGAAATTATGGTGCCGGTTGAATATAAGCTACTCGATGACTCGGTTGAGATAACTATTAACCCAAAACGAATTCAGGAAAAAAACAATACCCTTTTTGAAGTTTCGGTAGCTCCCTTCTGGTGCAGTGCAAAGAATGGTACGGATAATGCCTACATATTTGTGCCCTCAGGCTCAGGCGCTCTTATAAATACCGATGTTCGTTCTCAGCAGGGAGACACCTTCACGGCTCAGATTTACGGCAGAGATTACTCTAAGGAGCTTAATACCGAGGTATCAAAAGAAGAAAGTGTTAAACTACCTGTTTTTGGCGCTCGTATGAATAGCAAAAAAGCAACCTTGGCAGTTGTTACTTCGGGAGCTGAAAGCGGAATTATAGAAGCTATTGCGGGTTCTTCCGCAGTTGGATACACCTCAGTTTACACCTCGTTTCAGGTTAGAGGATATACCGAGCATACCGCTCAGGTGTTTGTTGGAAAAAAAAGCGAAAGCAATGTTTTTAGTAATCTAACGGTAAAAAAACCGTTTACGGTAAGATATTATCCTTTAACAAATGAAAAAGCTGATTATAACGGAATGGCTGAGTGTTACAGAGATTATCTTATAAAAGAGAAAAAACTCAGTAAATCTAAGGAGGCAGAAGCTCCTTTTGCTGTTTCTCTTATTGGAGGAACAACAATTACTAAGTCTTTCTTAGGAATTCCTTATAAAAGCTTTTATACCTCAACCTCTCTTGAAGAGGCAGAGAAAATCGTTGCTGATTTATCAAAGCGGGTGGGAACTTCTTTCCCTGTGACCTTGATAGGCTACGGTGAGAGCGGAATTGATATAAGCTTGCTCGCCGGCGGTTTTAAGGTAAACTCAAAAACCGGCGGAAAGAAGGGTTTGAAGTCTTTAAAAGAGGTTTGCGAGAAAAACGGCAACCGTCTTTATATGGATTTTGATTTGCTTCGTTTCTCAAAATCTGCAAACGGATTTTCAACAGGTTCTGATGTTGTTTATGATACAACCGATAAAAAATCCTTGCAGTATCTCTATAATGTTTCAACCAGAGATTATAACAAGAAAACAAAGCATTATTTGTTAAGACATACCAAGCTAAATAAAGCGGCAGATAAGCTGATTTCAAAAACATCTGATTTAGCGCTTGACGGTGTTTCTCTTTCAACCCTTTCTAATATAAGTTATTCTGATTATAAGGATAAAACCGTTTCGGATTATTATTGCGCAAGCGGTTTAGAAAAACTGGCTTCGGGTATTTTCTCATCGGTTAAAAAATCTGAAAAAGCGGTTATGGCAAATAACGCAAACGCCTATGCGGCAGTTAAAGCTGATATTATTACCGATATAGCAGTAACCTCCTCAGGCGATAACCTTTTCTATGCGGATATACCGTTTTATCAGATGGTTTTCAAAGGATATGTTCCTATGGTATCGGCAAGCCAAAACCTAGCTTCCAATTATAAAACACTTTTGCTCAAATCGGTTGAAAGCGGTTGCGGTCTTAACTATACTTTAACTGCAAAATGGGATAATCTGCTTATAGATTCTGCATATCCCGTATATTACAATAGTGTATATGATGAAATAGAGCCGATTATAGTGGAGAATTATAACAAGCTTAAAGGTTATTACGAGAGTATAAACGGCGCGCAGATTTCCTCTCATAAAATACTTGAAAACGGAGTAAGAGAAACAGTTTTTGATAACAATGTATCGGTTTATGTTAATTTAAGCGAAAAAGCCGTTAGTTCTCCTGCAGGAGAGATATCTCCGTATGACTTTATTGTGAAGGAGGGGGCATAAGTGAAGAGAAAAAAGAAAAATCAAGGTATAACGGCGCTTAAAAGCCGTTATGGCAGAATGTTTACATTGCCTTGGCTTATAGGAATGATAATATTTTTTATTATTCCGCTTTTCGAGGCTGTTCGCTTCTCTTTTTCAGAGGTTACGATAGTCCCCGGCGGTATAGAGAAGAAGTTTATCGGTTTTGCAAATTATAAAGAAATTTTGTTTAGCAACCCTGATTATACTGATATTGTTTCTTCTGCAATAACTGCATTTTTATATCAGCTTCCGATTATACTTTTGCTTAGTATGGTGTTGGCAATACTTTTAAATCAAAAGTTTTTAGGCAGAACATTTTTCAGAGCTTTATATTTCTTGCCTGTAATAATAGCTTCAGGACCTGTTTTATCGCTTTTATTCTTTTCTTCAAGCTCGGATTTATCAAATCTTGGTGCTTCTGAGTCGATATCAACCAGTCTTATTTCGGTTGATGAAATAGTTGCCGATTTAGGTATAAGCGGAGGCGCAGCTTCCTATATTACCACTATGATAAGCCGAATTTTCGATTTGATTTGGAACTGCGGAATACAAATTGTTTTATTCTTAGCAGGTTTGCAGTCCATACCTTCAACGCTTTATGAAGCTTCAAGGGTAGAGGGTGCTACAAAGTGGGAAGAGTTCTGGTTTATAACCTTTCCGATGCTTTCAGAGGTTACGGTTTTGGTTGGCGTTTTCACAATGGTGCAGCTTATCACAAACGACCGCAGCCGCATAATCACTCTGCTTTATAACAATATCAACAGCGCGGTATATGATACCACATCGGCTATGGCTTGGTTCTATTTCTTGGTTTCTGGCGGAATAATGGCATTTATATTATTCTGTTACAGCTATTTTGCCGGAAAACGCTGGAAGGCATAGGAGGTGCATATAATAATGGAAAAATCGAAGCTTTTAAAGCAAGGTTATAGATTAAGAAAAATTATTTATGCAATCTTCCGTTTGCTTGTTTTATGCGCGATAGGATACATAATTCTTTATCCGTTGTTACATTCACTTTCGGTTTCATTTCAAAGTAGGGATTCGCTCTTTGCTTCAACAAGAATTTGGGTTCCTACTGATTTGGACATAAAAAACAATTACACAGCTGCTTGGAAATCATTAGACTATGGTGAAGCGTTTTTATACACTTGTATTTATCAGCTTGCGGCGGCGGTTATTCAAATTGTTACTTGCGCTATTGCGGCATACGGTTTTGCAAGATTTGAATTTAAAGGCAAAAAACTGATGATGTTATTGCTGTTTGTTTCTATTATAGTGCCTGATATGATAGTTTTAATTCCGCGAGTTGTAACCTATTCTCAGCTCGATTTCCTAGGTATACTGGGACTTTTTAAAAAATTGAGCGGCGTGGATTTAAGACCGAATATTATAAATACAGGCTGGACCTATTGGTTGCCTGCATTGTTTGGCGTTGGACTGCGTTCCGGTATACTGATATATATTTATATTCAGTTCTTTAAGGGACTTCCAAAAGAATTAGAGGAAGCTGCTTGGGTTGACGGTGCAGGACCAATACGAACATTTTTGCAAATCGCAGTACCCTCTTCAAGAGTGGTAATTTTAACCGTTTCGGTATTTTCAGTTATTTGGCATTGGAACGATTGGTTACTTTGCGGAATATATTTGAAAAACTGTTTTCCGTTAGCAATAAAGGTAAGAGATATGCTTTATTATATAGGTCAAGCTTACGGAATTGGTCCTGATATTCATACACCGCAAACAGCGGCATATATGATGGCAGGCTGTGTGCTTTTTGTAGTTCCCGTGCTTATAATTTATATAATTATTCAGCGCTGGTTTATAGAAAGCATCGATCGAGTGGGAATAACAGGTTAATCGGTAAACACCGGTTATTCTGAATAAATAAATAAAAAAGGAGAGTCAGATAATGAAATTATCAAAAAGAATTTTTTGTCTTGTGCTCGCAGTTTTAATGTTAACTTCATTTGCTGCGTGTAAAAAAGGCGAAGAGGAAGAACTCAGTGAAGAAATTGAGTATGTTTACCAGTATGAAAGTGCTCCCGAAACCGAAGTAGAGCAAGCTGGTACGCAAAGTGGTCAGTCAAATAGCGGTTCTTCAAACAAAAAACCCGGCAGTACAAACAGCAGCTTTGATAAGAAGGCTGAGAAGTATCGCGGAACAAAGGTGGTTCTTGCTACTTGGAGAGACCCTAATGTTGATGAAGACGGTCCTGTTATCAGAAATTTCAAAAAGAAATACGGAATTAATGTTGAAATTGATACCATAGGACAGGGTTCTTATGTTAATACTGTTGCTTCGAGAATTGCGGCAGGTAATGCGCCTGATATTTATTTCTGTACCGCAACCTTCCCGTCAGGTCTTCAATGCTTGCAGCCTATTGATGTGGCTGAGCTTGATTTATCTGATCCTATCTGGGATAAGACAATGCTCGAAAAATCAAAGGTTAACGGAAAGAGCTATTTAGTAAATACCGTAGGTAACATCTGGAATGAGGTTACTTGTCTTTACTACAATAAGAAAATTTTCCGCGATAATAATATAACAACCCCCGAAGAGTATTATAAGGCTGGAAAATGGAATTTCGAGACCTTTGAAAAGGCAATGAGAGATGTTAAAGCTGCTTCTAAGGATTATATGGGCGCTTATATTGATTTCTATGCTTTAATCGGTTCAACTAATTGTTCCTATTGGAAATGGGAAAACGGTAAGTTTTCAAACGGTGTTGATGAAAAGTTTGGCGATGTTATCACAAAGCTTTCTACCTGGCATAATGACGGATTAATCAGAAAAATCGGTGATCAGACTATGACCGCTGATTTCAAAAACGGTAAATGCGGTATGGCAATTATTGATGCTTGGGGACTTAAAAGAACAGGCTATTGGAGAAATATGAATTTCGAAGATATAGGCTTCACTTATGTTCCTGATATGGATTCTAAGAATAAAGCAGTAGCAACCGGTATTTATCGTGGTTGGGGTATCTGCAAGGGTGCTAAAAACCCTGTTGCCGCAGGTGTATTTTTAAGATACTACCTCGATGTTAATAACTATGATACAGCTTCTGCATTCATCACTCCCGAAGCTGAAAGCTTTTTCTTTAAGCTTACTTCTTCAGGAACAATTAAGAATAAGAATTACTTCTTTATCGGCGGTTCTGACGGTCTTGCTACTGCTACCTCACACGGTAAGATAGCAACCATTGCAAACGGCAATCCAAGTCAGGTTAAGTCTTCGCTTAATGCGCTTAAAAACACCCTCGATTCAGATATTAAAGACTTAAACAACTTTATTGCTAAACAAAAATAATTAAAAAGAGGTTGACATTATGAAAAAATTACATTCTTTTATAGCAACCCTATTAGCGATTAGTATGATATTTACTATGTTCTCAGGCATATCTATTGTTTCTGCTGAGGAAGTACCGGATGTTTGGAACGGCGAAGCTGCAACCGAGTTTGCAGGCGGCGACGGTACAGAAACTAATCCTTTCTTGATCGAAAACGGCGCTCAGCTTGCTAAGGCTGTTACTGACAAAGGCTTAGTTAACGGCAACGGTGCAATTGCTTATTACATGATAATAAATGATATTTATCTTAATGAAGATTATGAAAATTATCTAAACTGGGGAACTGAAGCTCCTAAAAATGACTGGAATATTGTAAAGACTACTGCTGCATTCGCAGGTCATTTAGATGGCGGATATCATACAATTTACGGTATGTATTATAGTGGAGGAGGCACCATGGGTGCATTAATTCCTTATTTAAGCAGTAATGGTACGATATCTAACCTTATAATAACCAATTCCTATTCTAAAACCGTGGATTGTGCATCATTGTTTGCAGCTCGTTTAGATAACGCAACAATATCTAATTGTATTGCCCGTGATTCTTATATATACGGTAAAACCATAGGCGGTATAGTTGGATGGGCTTCTTCTGCAACTGAAGGTGCTTCAAAAATTGAAAATTGCGCTGCATATGGCATAACCTTTACCACCTCCGGTAGCGGTGCAGTAGCAGGTGGTATATTAGGCAAATCGTGGAATGCAAAGAACAAGAACGCATATGTAAGGTATTGTTTTAGTGGTGGCAAATTTATTTTTGGTAATGAATCTTATATAAAGATTAAGATTGATGATGCAGACGGTAGTAGATGTTATACTGATACCGGTTCGAGTACTAAAAATGGCTTATTAGTGAGAACCGATTTAGAAACATATCCTATGACGGGACCGGATGCTGTAACTAAGGGTATGCCAAGACTTGTTGAATCGGGTGGTTGGAAAGCTACTGATGGTTACCCAACACTTGCTGGTAACGGTGTTAAAGGCGAGACCTGGTGTGGTGGAAAAGCTGCTGTGTTTGCAGGCGGTAAAGGTACACAAGCGGACCCATTCTTAATTGAAACAGGTGAACAGCTTTATAAAGCTATATGCGATTTAGGTGAGCACGCAGAAAAGGCAGCATACTATTTGATTACAGCAGATATCTATCTCAATAAAGATTATGCAAATTATCTTAATTGGGGAACAAATGCTCCTACATACAACTGGGGCAGAGCTTATAGTGCTAGTTCATTCACTGGCAATTTAGATGGTGGCTATCATACTATATATGGTATGTATTATAGCAAAGGCGGCTCATATGCAGGCTTGGTTGCTTATTTAAGTGGAGACGGTGCAAAAATCTGCAATCTTACAATCGCTAATTCTTATGTTGAGAATACTGCCGGTAATACAACTGCGGTTTTTGCAGGTCGTTTAGATAACGGAACAATAGAAAACTGTATAGCACGCGATTCCTATCTAACTAATAGTGAAAATCATACTATGGCTGGTATAGCAGCATGGTCAAATACTTCTACTTCAAAAATTACCAGTTGTGCAGCGTATGGTTTGACATTTAGTTCAGGTGCAACTTATATTGGTGGTATTTTAAGTAAATCAAATGGTGGTAACGCAACTATAAGCAGATGTTTTAGTGGTGGTACTCATATTTTCGCCCGTATAAATACCGGAAGTAATCAATATCCGTATATTTCTTGCAATAATTCATATACAGATGTGGATGATGAGTGGAAAAACGGTGTAACCGAAATACTTGATGGTTCTATGCAAGGTGCAAATGCTTTAACTACAATGCCTAATCTTGCAGCAGGTATTTGGAAAGCAACCGAAGGCTATCCTACTTTTGCTCAATATAACGGTGATAAAGGTGAAGTTTGGACAGGCGCTAAGGCTGTTCGTTATAACGGCGGTAGCGGTACTAAGGCTGACCCCTATATTATTGAAACTGCTGAGCAGCTTTATAAGGCAATTAGCGATTTAGGAAAAGATTCATCAGGTAATGCGGCTTACTATTTAGTTACGGCTGATATTTACTTAAACAAAGATTATGATAATTATGCGGATTGGGCAACAACTGCTCCTGCAAACAACTGGTTGCCCGCACGAGGTAACTTTATAGGTCATTTAGATGGCGGTTTGAATACAATATATGGTTTATATTCGGTTACAGGTTCTTGGCGCAACGGACTTATTCCTTATATAAATAGTGGAGCTACGGCTTCAAATCTAATAATCGCAAAAGCTTATATACGCGATAATGATAATACAGTAGGTGGTATAACAGGCGCAATGTATGATAATACCAAGATTGAAAATTGCTTGGTTTATGATGCGGTTATATCTTCTGCCGGTACAGATAACGGCGGTATAGTAGGTGCAGTAGCAAAAAATACTACAACAATAAGCAACTGCGGTACATATAATTTGACCATGAGTGGCACTGCATGCGTTGGCGGTATTTTAGGTAGACCATGGCAAAGTACCAGCGGTGCTAACGGTACCAGAGTTTATAATTGTTATAGTATAGGTAATTATCCGTTGGGCTTTGTTGATAACTCATGGTGCAACTATGTTTATACCGATGTTTCAGGTGCAAAGGCTAGTATAACAACCGTTACTGGTGATAAAATGCAGGGTTCGGTTGCCGAAAGCACCATGAAGTATTTCGACTTCATTAACACTTGGGAAACAGTGGAAAATGGCTATCCTGTATTAAGAAAACTTGTAAAGAATAATTTGAGCCATGAAATAACAGGTAGTTATTCTGTTGTTGATTCAGGTAAAGCAGGCGTTAAGTTTACTGCAAACATAGTTATGCCTGAAATCAATCCGACTTATTCTAATAATATAGTTATCACTGTTAACGGCGAAAAGAAAACTGTTAGCGAAGCAGGTATTATCATTAGCCGTGATGGTATTGAGGTAACCGATATCGCTACTGTTGAAAACAATCCTCTTACAGGTTATAAGATTGCAGCTTATACAAATGGTGGCGAAAATATTGGTATAACTATCGGTGGCGGTTATATAACTACTTCGGCAATCGTAAGCGGATATACCAATTACACAGCTAAGAGCTATATCGTATTTGCAGATGGAACTGTTGTATTAAGTGATGTATTTACTGAGGCTCCTTCAACCGCAGCAACAACAGTTGATGGTATCAAAGTAAACGATGCTCGTATGAACGGTGATGCTAACTTCGATGGTAAAATCAATATTATCGATATCATAAGAATGAAGAAATATGCTGTTGCAGGTGAAGAATTTACTGCAAAGAGTGCAATTTTAGATATCATTGATACCGACGGTGATAATGATTTCAATTCGATTGATTTAGTTGATTTGCGTAAAACACTTTTATATGCTACTAATGAAGTTCCTTTCGAGGGAATGAATCTTGTATTTGAGGATGAATTCAATACTTCCAGCTTAGATTCAACTAAATGGGATTTTACTGATTATATGGTAGGTTACGGTGTTGATACTGTAAAAACCTCAGATGTTCAGTCTATTGCGGCTGATGAGGATGGAAACGGTTATCTTCACCTAACTTCTTACAAAGCAGAAGACGGCTCTTATAAGGCTACAAAATCTATTTCAACAGGTAATAAATTAACATTTATACATGGCTATGTTGAAATTCGTGCAAAAGTGCCTACTGTTCAGGGCGCTTGGCCGTCCTTCTGGCTCAAGAGCAACACTAAGAATGCAAATCTCGGATGGAACAGCGATGCTCTCTACAATACCGAAGTTGATGTAATTGAGGTTATGGGCGGAAACGAAGTTAAATCCGAAATGCATAAATGGTATACCGATAAAGAAGCAGGCGTTACAACCGATATAAGATACTCTGAGTCAACATTAGGTAAATTGAATTATAATACTTATGAATTAACCGATAATGATTGGCACACCTACGGTATGCTTTGGACAGAGGATTCTATCATAATGTATGTAGACGGTGTTAAGATTCAAGAATACAGTCTTACTGTTGATTATGAACTTCTAAACGGTCTCGGTATGGACGGATTTAACACAGAGCCACTTTGCATTACCTTTAACAACTATTTATTCACACCTGAGTATTTTGGTGAAGGTAGCTGGGCAGAGGATTATGTTTTAGACCCCAATACTTTTACAGAATCAGTTTATGATATTGACTATGTAAGACTTTATCAGGATAATACAGGTGTACTTTACACAGCTAACTAAATTTTAGTTTAAGAGGTTGCCCGTCCTAAAGGGTGGGCAACCTCAAGAAAACTTTTGCGGAGGAACAAAAATGGAAAATATTAAGAATGCCGAGCTTAGAGAAAAATTAAAGGATATGAAAATTGTTTTTGAGGATAATTTTGATACTCCTGAGCTTGATATGACTAAATGGGATTTTACGGATTATATGGCAGGTTATAGCGATATGCCAACATTAACTAATTCCGAAGTTCAGTCTATTGAAAAGGATGAAAACGGCAATAGTTATCTCCATTTAACCGCTAAAAGAACAGGTGAAAACACATTCCAAACTGTAAAAACAATTACAACAGGTAACAAGCTTACCTTTATATTCGGCTATGTAGAAATCCGCGCAAAAGTTCCTACCGTTAAGGGCGCTTGGCCATCTTTATGGCTTAAAAGCAATACAAAAAATAAACATCTTGGATGGCATGACAATATAGATTATAATATAGAAGTAGATGTATTTGAGGTTATGGGCGGTAATGCCGCAAGACCTGAACTTCATAAATGGGTTCAAAAACCTTTTGCAGATAAACGAACTGGTACATTTGAATGGCCAAATGTATACTCAATTTTAGATAACGATTGGCATACCTACGGTATGCTCTGGACCAAAGACTGCATTAATATGTATGTCGACGGCGTACTTTTTCAACATTATGACCTTAATAAAGATTTTTCGGACGATGGCCTCGGTATGAATGGTTTTAGAACAGAGGCTATGTGTATTTCTTTTAATAATCACTTATTCACACCTGAATATCATAAGTCTCAAACAAACGGTTGGGTATTTAACAAGGTTTTAGATGAAAGCTTTACCGAATCGGTTTATGATATTGATTATGTTAGACTTTATCAGGGAAAAGACGGAATTTTATATAAAGCAGATTAATTAGAAAACAATAAGTCGATTAAGCTCAGCCGCTTAGTGAAATCGATTTTATATATATAAGTTTTAGCGGCAGATTGGAGAAGCGATATGAAAAGATTGATTTCAAATCATTCAAAGAGATTTTTATCCTGCTTAGTTGCATTTTCTATTGTATTGGCAACTGTATTTTCGGCAGTATCTATCAAGGGTATTTTTGCAGCTGCTGATGATGCCATTACATATTGGGACGGAAATGCTGCCACAGCCTTTGCAGGCGGTAATGGTACAGCAGATAATCCGTTTTTGATTGAAAACGGCGGTCAGCTTTACAAGGCGATAAAGGATTTAGGTAAGTTTAATAATAAAGCTGCCTATTATAAAATAACCAAAGATATTTATCTTAATGAGGGTTATGCAAACTATGCTAATTGGGGTACTAATGCCCCGGCTAATAACTGGGACTCAACATATTCATCAAGTGAATTTATCGGTCATTTAGATGGTGATTATCATACAATTTACGGATTGTATCTCAATAGAACAACCTATGGCTCGTATGTTGGTCTTGTTCCAAGAATAAATAGCGGCGCTACAATATCAAATTTAATAATAAGCAATTCTTATGTTAGAAATAACGGCGATGCCACAGGATTTTTCACAGGTCGCGTAATAACCGGTACTGTATCTAACTGTGTTGCACACAATTCGGCGATAGGCAACACCAGTAATTCGGTTATAGGCGGAATTTCAGGAACTGCAACCAATGCAAACGCTCTTATAAAGAACTGCGCCACATACGATATAACCTTAACTTCAACCGGCAGTCATGGTGGTATATTAGGTAAGGCTTGGAGTGGCGTGTGTAAAGTTCAAAATTGCTTCAGCGCGGGAAATTTCCCCTTTGAAGTAACTAGTAACATTTCTTGTTCATCAAGCTATACAGATATCAGCGGTTCTAAAAACGGTGTTACTGTAATACAAAACAGCAAAATGCAGGGCGCGAATGCTTTAACTAATATGAAGCTTTCGGAAGATATATGGATGGCAACAAACAGTTATCCAATAATATATAAAGACCTTACCGCAGGCTTGGTATGGGACGGAAAAACCGCATCAACCTTTGCAGGAGGTAGCGGTACTGTTTTAGACCCATATCTTATTGAAAACGGAAATCAACTTTACTTGGCAATAAATAGTAACGGTAAAAAAGCAGACGGCTCTGCGGCTTATTATTTGATAACAGAGGATATTTATCTTAATAAAAGGCATGAGAATTATGCGAACTGGGCATCGGTTGCTCCGAAAAACAACTGGACCCCTAGTCGAAACGATTTTATCGGTCATTTAGACGGTGATTGTCATACTGTTTACGGCTTATATTCAAAAACAGGTAACTGGTCGAACGGATTAATCGCCTTTTTGGGAACAGGCGCAACAGTTTCTAATTTAACTGTTTGTAATGCTTATATTCACAATACCAATAATACAGCAGGCGGTATTGCGGGTTCAATGAAGGGAAAAACTACCATTAAAAACTGTTTGGTTTATAATGCAGTTATTTCGGCAAGTGGTAATGATGTTGCCGGTATTGTAGGTTCGGCTCAGGTTAATACTGCAACTGTAACAGGTTGCGGAACATATAATCTCACACTTTCAAGCAGCGCTGTTCCGGGCGGTATTTTAGGCAGAGCTTGGCAAAATGTTTCGGGTTCTAACGGAACCAGAATTACTAGTTGTTTTTCAGTAGATAACTTCCCGCTCGGCAATACTGATAAGATTTGGGCAACTAATTGCTTCACAAATGCGGATGGTTATAAAAACGGTGTTACCAAATTAACCAAGGAAGAAATGCAAGGCACTGGCGCAGTTGCAAAATTGAAGCTTTCGGGCGCGGTTTGGAAAGATACAGATAGTTTTCCAATACTTAGAGCGGTTAAATATAGCGGCGGTAACGGAACATATGAAAGTCCTTATTTGATTGAAAATGCAGACCAACTTTACAGAGCTATTGCAGAGCTTGGTATCAGAAAAGATTCAAATCCCGGTTATTATTTATTAACCAAAGATATTTATATAAATGAAGATTATGAAAACTATGCTTCTTGGGGCGCAAATGCACCGAAAAATAATTGGCTACCTATAACCACTACCGATAATTTCGTAGGTCATTTAAACGGTGGCGGACATACCGTATACGGACTTTATGTTAATAAATCCGTCTGGTGCGCAGGCTTGATAGCAAGAGTTAAAGGCGGTAGTGTAAGAGACTTAAATTTGGCTAAATCCTATATACATAGCGGCGGTGGTACTGTCGGCGGTATAGTAGGTATGGCTTACGAAAAAACCAATGTTTCGAGATGCAAGGTTTATGATACTGTAATTGTTGATAAAGCTGGAACCGACTTGGGCGGTGTTGTTGGCGCGGCTGAGCGTTCGGTTATGATTACAGGTTGTGCTTCTTATAACATCACTCCCGTATCCGCAGGTATGGTTGGCGGTATTTTAGGAAGAGCATGGTCAAACGCTTATATAAGAGAAAGTTATAGTTCGGGATTATATCCGTTAAGTATAAATAACGATACTTATAGAGTAGGCTTCATAAATGTTTATACCGATACAAAGGGCGCTGACAAAAGCGGTCTTACAGTGCTTAATACCGAGGATATGAAGGGCGAAAATGCTTTTGAAAAAATGCCTTTACATACTTCTATCTGGAAAACAGATAGCACAGGTTTCCCCGTTTTTAATGAGTATGTTAGCGGTAAAGCGGGCGAAGTTTGGACCGGCGGTATAGCTGAAAATTATGCTGGCGGAGAAGGTACAGAGGCCGACCCGTTCTTAATCGAAACAGGCGAGCAGCTTTATAAAATGGTTTATGAAAACTGTATTCCGGGTAATGTGGCTAAATATTATAAGGTTGTAGCTGATATTCGTCTTAATGATACCTCTGATGATAAGTGGTATGAAAAAGAAAATGTTAATATGTGGCATATATCAAAGATTTATTCATTTAGCTTCGGCGGTCATTTGGATGGCGACGGTCACACTGTTTCAGGTATATATACCCAGTCTGAAGAGGGAAATGCCTATGCAGGCTTAATTCCTGTTATTGATATGGGCTCCTCCGTTAAGAATATAGGCGTAATTGAAAGTAATATTAACACAGCATCAAGTGTTGCAGAAAACTTTACAGGCGGAGTTGTTGGTTGGATTGATGACTGGGATAGCGGTAAGCCTGATCTTGTAACAAAGGAAAATATTCCTGTTATAAGCGGTTGTTTTGCTGATGAAACGGTTACTTTAAGCGGTATGTATTGCGGAGGTATTTTGGCTGGCGTTGCAGCACCTGTACTTATAGAAAACTGCTATTTCACAGGCAAATTCGATAATTATAGTACAGCCGCTTGTATGATAGGCAATATTTGGACTTTGGGTTCGAAAATCAGCCATTGCTATGCTGCTACTAACAAAATGTACGGCTTTGCAGGCGGTCAGACGGTTCTTAAAAATGAATTAGAATATGAAGCTTGCTATAATTTTGGAAAAGGTTCAGGAATTAACTTCTATTTTGTAAGTCTTTATGATATAAGAGGCGATAAAGCAGAAGAAACCCTTAAAGAGCTTGATTTTGAAAACATTTGGAGAACGGTTGAAGGCGGTACACCGGTACTTAGAGTATTCGGTGCAAATGCTGATAAATTCTCCTATAAAAAGGATGTTTATTCAACCGTAAGCTTTGTTACTAATGCTACGGGTATGTCAATAGAGCCTATAAGCGGACTTATTGATTCGCCTATTAAATTACCAACTCCTAAGCGAGAGGGTTATAATTTCGCAGGCTGGTATGTTTACTCAGAACTTCAATGCGAATATACTTATGATACCTTCCCATTTATTGATTTAATATTATATGCTAAATGGGAGCCTAAGGAAATAGCACAGGATTTTGAAAATTATCCTAACACAGATTACGATTTAGACAGCGACTATGTTTATTTCCGTCCGGGCGTTGAAAATTATGACGGCGGTAATGTTCATGGCGGTAATAAAGCAATCAAGCGTTTGGGTAATTCCTCTGAAAGACAGGATTTCCTTGTTAAATATGAACAGGAATTGACTGTTGGTAAGGAATACACGGTTTCTTTCTGGATGATGACCGAAACAAAGGGTGCTACCGGTAAGGTTTCAATGCTTCATGCAACTTGGCCTGATATCGCAGAGCCTGTAAAGGGTGATGAAATTACCATAGCTACGTATAATAATCTTTCGGTGGGTGAGTGGAAGCAGTATAAATTCAAATTTACTGCAAAAACACCTTGGGTATCATTCAGAACAGACGGCGATACGGTGCTTTATTTTGATGATATTTTAATATATTAAGTGATTTAAAGGCGGAGTAACTTTTACAAGTTACTCCGCCCCACCTGCGTTAGAGAGGAAAACAATTATGAAAAATAATTCTTTATTAAAAGAATATTTAAAGAAGGGAACTCTTGTTGCGGCGCATAGAGGTATTGCAGGAGGTAATCTCCCTTTCAATACTATTGATGCTTTTAAAGCGGCGCTTATACAAAAGGCAGATATTATTGAAACCGATGTTATAAAAAGCAAAGACGGAGTACCGTTTATATTCCATATCGGTCAGGAGATTAATCACTTTAACCGTGATGATATAAACCTTACTGAAATGACAGCTGAAGAAATAAAAAAGGTGCGCTATGTTAATGCGGATAACAATGAAACCTTTTGCGCGCCGCCCACGCTGGACGAAGCGCTTGAACTGCTTAAAGGCCGTTGTCTTATAAATTTGGATCACACATGGGAAGGCTGTTTCAAAGAAATGGTTGAATGTGTGAGAAAGCATGACATGGTGGATCAAGTTATTATCAAAACTGTGTCTGAGGATGAGTATCTTGATATGATAGAAGAGCTTGCACCTGATTTTATGTATATGACAATGCTTAATAAACCAGAGGATAGTATTGATAAAATTTTAGAAAGAAACATAAACTTTGTTGGAGTTGAACTTATTTTCGATGATGATACAACCGAGCTTGTATCACCTGAAAATATTGAATATTATCATAATAAAGGTTTGTTTGTTTGGGTTAACGCTATACTTTTCGATTATACTATGCAATTAAGCGGCGGACATTCGGATGATGTTTCTATTGTTGGTAATTTTGAGGACGGTTGGGGTTGGCTTGTTGACCGAAAATTTGATGTTATTCAGACCGATTGGCCAATGCTCTTAAAAGAATATCTTACCAATAGATAAGTATAACTTCTATAAATGATTATGGGGATACGGTAATGAAAAACTGGGTTATAGAAAAAAACAGCTTTGATGCAGTAGATATAGAAAAACATGGCAGTAAATTCTTATTAGGCAACGGTTTTATGGGTTACAGAGGAACTATGGAAGAATATAGTGCTGAGCAGCTTGTTGCCGTAAACCTTGCAGGTTTTTTCGATTTGGCTGAAAATAGCAACTGGCGCGAGTCGGTTAACGCGCCTAACCCGTTATATACTGTGGTAGTCGCAGACGGTATTGAACTTAATTTAAGTAAACTTGAAGCTGGTTCGCATTATCAATCCCTTGATATAAAAAATGGTATTCATACAAGAAAAACCGTTTTCAATGTTGCTGGTGTTAATATCACCGTAAAAGCAGAACGCTTTGTTAGTATGGCAAGAGAAAATATTATGGCATTAAAGTATTGTGTTACTGCTGATAAAGATATTGATATAACTGTTAAAACAGGTATAGATAAAAATGTTTGGGATATTTCGGGCAAGCATTTAAACTATATTTTCGAAAAGCAAGATAATAATTATTTAGAGTTAAATTGCGAAACAGTACAGCTTAAAAATAAATTAAAGGTTTTAGAAGCATTTGTTGGTTTAGATAATATAAAAAACGAAAATCTTTTACATATTGCAAATATAAGCCTTAAAGCAAATGAAGAATTTGAGTTTGTTAAATTCGGCGGTGTTTATCATAGTGAAAGCCTTGAAAATATAAATTTTTCGAATGATGTAAATGCAGGCTATGAAGCCTTAAAAAATGAACATATCAAGGCTTGGGAAAAGATATGGCAAAACAGCGATGTTGTAATTGAGGGAGACGCTGTCGCACAGTTAGCACTTCGTTATAGTATTTACCATCTTTGCATTATTGCACCTCATAATACCGATAAATGCGGAATACCTGCACGCGGTCTTTCGGGGCAAGTATATAAGGGTGCAGCATTTTGGGATACTGAAATGTTTATGCTTCCCTTTTTCCAATTTACCGATAGCAAGGTTGCAAGAAACCTTTTGAAGTACAGAGTTAATACCTTAGAGGGTGCTAAAAGAAAGGCAAAGCTACTCGGTCATGAGGGTGCTTTCTTTGCTTGGGAAAGTCAGGAAACAGGTGACGATGCCTGTACCCTCTTTAATGTAACCGATATATTTACAAATAGACCTTTAAGAACCTATTTTATGGATAAGCAAATTCACATTTCGGCAGATATAGTGTTTGCTATGTGGGATTATTGCAGAACAACAGGCGATTACACTATTCTTACTGACGGCGGTTTAGAGCTTATGTATCAATGTATGTGGTTTTTCTATACATATTCTGCATTTAAACCACATAAAAACCGTTATGAGCTTTTAGATGCTATTGGTCCTGACGAATACCACGAAAGAGTAAATAATAATGCCTTTACCAATGTTATGGTAAAGCATGCGGCAGATATTTTCCTACTTGCTATTGATAAGGTAAAGGACGACAATCCCGAATATTTTAAAGAATTTAATATAGATTTAAGCTGGGCTTATGATTTTGCAAAAAAATTATATGTTCCACAGCCTAATGAAAAGGGAATCATAGAGCAGTTTGACGGTTACTTCAAATTGGAAGATGTAACACCCGAAATTCTTAAAACAAGAGAGCTTAAAAAGAACGAGTATTGGGGCGGTCACGGTCTGGCATCTACTACAATGACCTTAAAACAAGCCGACGTTGTAATGATGCTAAATGTTTTCAGAAATGAATACAGTAAAGAAATAAAGAAAGCTAACTGGGAATTTTACGAGCCCTACACAGAACACGGTTCAAGCCTTTCGGCTTGCGCTTATGCAATAGTGGCGGCAGAAATTGGCAATACCGATTGGGCATATAAATACTTTATGAAAACTGCAACGGTTGACCTTACGGGTGATACAAAGCAGTATTTAGGCTCGCAATATATAGGCGGTACTCACCCTGCGGCAAACGGCGGTGCTTGGAATACTGCAATATTAGGCTTTGCGGGCGTTAGCTTTACTAATGATACCTTGGATATATCTCCGAGACTTCCTAAGAATTGGGATAGCCTTGCATTTAAACTTAATTGGAAAGGCGATAAGCTGGGTATTAAAATCACCGCAAACCAAGTGAAAATAGAGGGTATAACCAATTCTAAGGTTACGGTTTATGGAGAGGAATATAAGAAATGAGTCTTAAAGCATTAATTTTTGATTTAGACGGTGTTTTAACCGATACTGCAAAATATCATTATTTGGCTTGGAAAAAGCTTGCAGACGAATTAGGATATTATTTTGACGAGGAGATAAACGAGCTTTTAAAGGGTGTATCACGTATAAATTCTTTTGAAATTATCCTTAAAAAAAATAATGCAACCGATAAATACACACCCGAAGAAAAGGAAACTTTGGCAAATAAAAAGAACGATTATTATAAGGAAATGATTGAGCAGTTAACACCCGACGATATATTGGAGGGTATACTTCCTTTCATAACCGAGGCGAGAAATAACGGCATTAAATGTGCTGTGGCATCAATCAGTAAAAACGCACCAAGAGTTTTAGAGCTTCTTGAAATCTCGGATTTGTTCGATTACATAGCAGACGCGGCTCTTGTAAAGCAACCGAAACCTCATCCTGAAATATTTTTAACCTGTGCAAAGGCTTTGGGATTTGAGCCGAGTGAGTGTATTGGAATTGAAGATGCTCAGGCAGGAATAGAAGCTATACATAGCGCAGGAATGCTGTCGGTTGGAGTTAATGTAACAGTTACATCTGTTAAACCTGATGTTGTGTTAAACTCTACAGCAGAATTGAATTTCGAAAAATTACGCAAGTATTGTTAGTATGCATATATCAAGGGTGTGTTTTAAATGAATAAAACCGAAAAAACTGAAAAAAGAATTGAAGAATTGCTAAAAGAGATGACGATTGAAGAAAAAGTGTCTCTTTGTCATGCAAATTCGAAATTCACAGTAGCGGGTATCGAGCGTTTGGGTATTCCCGAACTCAGTCTGTCGGATGGTCCGCATGGAATTCGTTCGGAAATAGCAAAGCACGACTGGACTTGTCTTAACCGCGAGGAAGACAGATGCACATACCTCCCAACCGAAACTGCCCTTGCAGCCACCTTTAACCCCTCGCTTGCAAGAAAATTCGGCGAGGTTTTAGGCAGCGAGGCCAGATACAGAGAAAAGGATATAGTTTTAGGCCCAGGTGTAAATATCATAAGAACTCCCCTTTGTGGCAGAAATTTTGAATATATGAGCGAAGACCCTTGCTTGATAGAAAACTTAGCGCCTGAGCTTGTAAAGGGTATCGAATCTCAGGATACGGCGGCTTGCGTTAAGCATTATGCTCTTAACAATCAGGAGCTAGACCGTTTTGGAACAAATCCGATTGTTAGCGAAAGAGCGCTTAATGAAATTTATTTAAAGGGATTTTATTCCGCTATAATTGAGGGCGGTGCATCCTCTGTTATGGGTGCATACAATAAGCATAATAATCAGTATATGTGCCATAATAAATACCTTGTTAATGATATTTTAAAAGGCAAATGGGGCTTTGAGGGTGTGTATCTTACTGATTGGGCAGGATGCCACGATACCGAGGAGGCTATATATAACGGTCTCGATTTAGAAATGGGTACTAATGCTGATTATAACGATTATTATCTTGCAAATCCGTTTTTAGAAAGAGCTAAGGAAAGCGAAGAGGTAAGGAAGCTTCTCGACGATAAGGTTCGCAGAATTTTAAGACTTATGTTTAGTGTAAATAAATTCGGCGAAAACCGTAAAAAAGGTGAGTTTAACACCAAAGAGCATCAGCAGGCAACTTATGATATTGCATCAGAGGCAATGGTGCTTATTAAAAATGATAATAATGTTTTGCCTATAAGAAAAGAAAATCTTAAAAAGATATTAGTTTTAGGACCGAATGCTACTGCGAAGCACGCTGAGGGCGGTAACAGCAGCGGTGTTAGAACTGTGTATGAAATCTCTCTATTAGAGGGAATTAAAAACCGTTTTGGTGATATTTGCGAAATAGAATATGAAAAAGGTACTCTCGAAAACAAGCATCACCATATTCCAACTAACTGCCTTAATATCATTGAAACCAAGGCAGGCGTTCGCGCGGTTAAACAGATTTCGTATAAAAAGGACGAAAACGGAGATTTAAAAGAGCAAATAGATTTCTGCAATAATACCGATTTGGCGGTTTCAGGCGCTGAAACTTATAGTTTGTATTTTAGTGCAACTGTGCCCGAAAGCGGAGAAATCAGCATTAAAGTTCGTTCTTCGGTTGGATATGATTTAAAGATTAACGGAAAAAGCTGTTTAGACCAGCCTTTCTATTGGCGGTTGCATATAAAGGAGAAGGAATATACCTTAAATGCCCAAAAAGGCGAAACTATAAATTTTGAAATAAATATTGACTGTCAGGGAAATGAGGCTGTTTTTGATTTTGGATGGCTGTTGGATAGTGAAAATATTACAAGCTCTGATAATAGTTTAATGAAAAAAGCGGCGGCGGCTGATTATGTTATATACTGCGGCGGAATAGACCACAGTATTGATACCGAGGGTTTTGATAAATATAATATGAAGCTTGCCTTAGAACAGAACACACTTATAGAAGAACTTGCAAAGGTTAATCCTAATACTATTGCGGTTATAACTGCGGGCTCACCTGTTGAAATGCCTTGGCTCGATAAGGTTAATTCGGTTATCTGGACATGGTATGCAGGTATGGAGGGTGGTAATGCCCTTGCCGATATCTTGGCAGGAACTATTATCCCGAGCGGAAAAATGCCCTTTACTATTCCTAAAAAGTATGAGGACTGTCCCGTTGCGAGATACGGTGAGTATAAATCAGGCGACTGCAAATATAATGAGGATATTCTGGTGGGTTACAGAGGCTTTGATTATGACAAAATTGAGCCGTTGGTAGCTTTTGGACACGGACTTTCTTATAGCGAGTTTGAATACAGTGAGCTTAAAGCCTCCGTTTTGGAGGACAGTGCAGAAATCACCTTTAAGATTAAAAATATCGGTGATTTTGTTGCAAAGGAAACCGCTCAGATTTATATAAGCGACCCTGTTTGCAGTGTTAAGCGCCCACCAAAAGAGCTTAGAGCTTTCGAAAAGGTTGAATTAGCTCCAAATGAAACAAAGGAAATCAAGCTTTATATTAACCGAAAGGACCTTTCTTTTTATGACGAGGAAATCGGCGACTGGAAGCTCGAAAAGGGTGAATTTGAGGTTTTAGTCGGCTCTTCTTCGAGGGATATAAGACTTATTAGTAGCTTTGAAATTTTATAAAATTAGTTTTGGAGATTAGTATGAGTAATATATGTGAGATTGATAAGAATTTTAAGGTTGAAACAAATCTTAATTTAAATGATGACATATATTATAATGTCAAAGAAAATAATTGGTGTTTATTCGGTTTAGAGTTCGACGATAGGTTCATACGTATGCCTAAGGAAATTGCCAAAAAAGTAAGTAAAGGCGTTTTGAGTTTGCATAGCAATACCTCAGGCGGAAGACTCAGATTTATTACCGATTCGCCGTATGTTGCACTTGTGGCTCAAATGCCTGATAAGGTTAATTTTTCTCATATGCCTCAAACAGCAATATCAGGTTTTGATTTATATGTTGGCGGTAGATTTTATTCGGCATTTATTCCTCCTGAGCAAATGGAAGATTCTTTTAGTAGCGTAGTGCGTTTTAGGAATGAGGCTAAGAAAAATATAACAATAAATTTTCCGCTTTATAATAATGTTGAAAATTTATATATAGGACTTAAAAAAGGTTCTTGTTTTGAAAAAGCTGAGGATTATAGGTCGGGTAAAAAGATTGTTTATTACGGTTCTTCAATAACCCAAGGCGGTTGCGTTTCGCGATCGGGACTCGCATATCCCGCAATAATTTCAAACGAAATTGATTGCGATTATATCAATCTTGGATTTTCAGGAAGTGCATTAGGTGAAAAAGAAATGGCGGAGTATATAGGAAGGCTTAATCCTGATATATTTGTTTTAGACTATGACCATAATGCCCCAAATGAAGAGCATCTTAGAAATACACATGAAGCATTTTTTAAAACTTTCAGAAATATTTGCCCTGAAACCCCTGTTATTATAATTTCGGCCCCTAATTTTAAATACGACTATTTTGATTGGAAAGCGCGGCGCGAAATTATTAAGCAAACATATAACAACGCAGTTTCAAACCGTGACAAAAATGTTTATTTTATAGACGGTGAACAGCTTTGGGGAATAGATAATTGGGATTCTTGCACTGTTGACGGAACGCATCCAAACGATTTAGGTCATTTTAAAATGGCTAAGGCAATATTGCCAACGATTAAAAAAATAATTTCATTATAAAATAAAAGCTCCTCGTTCATTGAAACGAGGAGCTTTTTATATCTATTAGATTATGTTTTATTTTAGATTAAGAAAATCTTTTCTGTAATCAAGGCCAAAAGCTTCGGCAACTGCCTTTAATTCGTCGTCCTTGATGGTGTTTTTATGGGGCAAATGAGCTATGAGCATATAAAGCTCGGCGGCTTTTTCAACAGTTTCAATAAGACCGAAGGTTTCGTCCATATCTCTGCCTGCGCCGTAAATACCGTGGAGTCCCCAAACAACAAGACGGTAATCCTCCATCTTCTTCGCGGTTGCGATACCAATGTAGTTATTGCCGCAAATCATCCAAGGAAGCACGCCGATACCGTCAGGGAAAACAACGATACATTCGGTACACATTTCCCAAATTGTATGGGTAAACTTCTTATCGTCGAGCTCGTGAACATGAGTCATAGCTAGTGTATTTGTGGGGTGGGAATGCATAACAACTCTATGATTAGGGTCTTTTTTAAGTCTGGTCATATGGCTCATTAAATGCGCGGGTAATTCGCTTGTGAATTTACCGCCATCCTTATAACCCCAAAGAAGCTCTGCGGTTGTTCCGTCCTTAGCGATACGAATAATTCCAAGGTTGTTTTCAGGGTCATGCTCAACATTTTTGAAATATTTGCCTGTTCCTGTAACAATAAATATTTTGCCGATAAGCTCGGTTGCATCAAAACCGGTTGGGATTCTGCGAATAACATTGTTTAGGTCCAAATACTCGGCAACCTGCTCTTTTTCAAGCATATAACTGATGTTGCCACCGTTTCTTTCGTCCCAACCTAAGCGATACATATTAGCGGTTGCTTTTTTCATTTCCTCCACAAAAGGAGCGGTTAAAATATCTTTCATTTTCAAATTCCTCTCTTTGCTAAAACTTGTGATTCATAGGTTTTCACTTCGTTAAACCATTCGCCGTCTTGAAGAACACCGCACTGTTTGCAATATTCGGCCCAAACATCTCCGAAAGGCATTGTTTTAAGTTCTTCCTGCATAACCATAAGCTCGCTCCAGTTATTATCGTTTTGGAGAGCGGTCATATCGGGAGTAAGAAGCGCCATAAGCAGAGCTTTTTGAACATTTCTAAATCCTGTGGTCCAAGCGGAAATTCTGTTAATAGAAGCATCAAAGTAATCAAGAGCAATCTTAACTCTACCGTCAAGACCGCCTGTTCGAACGATTTCCTTGCAGATTTCTTTTGTTTCATCATCTAAAAGCACAACATGGTCAGAGTCCCAACGGATAGGACGGGTTACATGAAGTGCAATTTCGGGGAAGAAAGCAAGGAGAGCAGGGATTTTATCAGATACAACCTCGGTTGGATGATAATGCCCGTTATCCATAAGAGGAATGCATTTATCCTTGTTCATAGCGGCATAGGAAAGAGAAAATTCTGCGCTACCAACAGTATAAGCCTCAACACCGATACCGAACACCTTTGATTCAACGCAGGGCTTAACCTTATTAAAGTCAAAAGGCTCGCTTAAAATTTCGTCGATAGATTCTTTATAACGAATACGGGGACCCATTCGGTCAGCAGGGATATCCTTAAAACCGTCTCCGGTCCAGATATTCATAACACATTCCTGACCTAATTCCTCTGCGAAATACTCTGAAATTCTGATACAGGCTTTGCCGTGTTCAATCCAGAATTTTCGGGTTTCTTCGTTAGGACTTGAAAGGGTTAACGGGTCGCACATGGGGTGAGAGAAAAAGGTTGGATTAAAGTCGCAGCCGAGACCTCGCTCTTTACAGAAATCAACCCACTTTTTAAAATGCTTGGGCTCGATTTTATCACGGTCAACCCAGCCACCGTTTTCCTCGTCAAAAATAGCATAGCAAGCGTGAAGATTAAGTTTTTTAGTGCCTGGGCAAAGTTTTAAAACAACATCTAAATCTGCCATAAGCTCTTCGGGAGTGGTTGCTCTGCCTGGGTAATTACCTGTGGTCTGAATACCGCCTGATAGAGCGTCAACCTTTTGGTCAAAACCGCGAACATCATCACCCTGCCAACAATGAAGGGCAACTGGAACGCTCATAAGTTTTTTAATAGCCTTATCGGTATCAATACCGAGCTTCGCATACATTTCCTTAGCTTCAATATATCTGTTCATAATTAAACCTCCGTAATGCTAAATGATTTTTTAACAGTTTCTCTGGCTGTTTCTAATGTAAAATCCTTATCTAAATACATAAGCTGAGCAATAAGATTACCAATAGCAGTAGCCTCGGTCGGTCCTGCGAGAAGACGCTTGCCGGTATATTCCTTCGTAAGCTCGTTAAGATAGCTATCCTTACTGCCACCGCCTATTATATTTATTAAATCTATCGATTTTCCGCTAACCGTTTCGATAGTTTCAACCGCTTCCTTATAAGAATTAGCAAGGGAATGATAAACCGAGCTTAAAACATCTCCGATAGGAAGCTCTGGCTTGCCGAGGTGGTTTCTTATAGCTTCTATCATATTATCGGGTGCAACGAATTCTTTCGCATTTGGATTGATAAGCTCTTTGAAATCGCTTTCCTTTGCCATATTCATCATTTCATCGTATGTATACTTTTTATTGAGATTTCGTCTTATATTCTGGAATAACCACATACCCATAATATTTTTAAGGAAACGGTAGCGGTAATTGATTCCGCCCTCGTTTGTAAAACCGCCGTTTAAAGCCTCAGGGCATAAAACAGGTTCTTTATTCTCGGTGCCGATAAGACTCCAAGTGCCTGAGGAGATATAAACTCCGTTATCTCCAACAGGGCAAGCAGCTACTGCCGAAGCAGTATCGTGGGAAGGACAGAAAACAACCGTTGTATCAAATCCGATTTCCTGTTTAACTTCTTCGCTTAGATTTCCAATAACATCGCTTGGCAGCGACAGTTCTTTGAAAATATCGGTTTTTATTCCTAATAAATTTAACAGCTCATCGTCGCGTGTTTTGGTTTCGGCGTTAACGATAGCACCCGTTGTTGCATTTGTGTATTCATTTTTTACAACACCCGTCAGCTTATAAGAAAGATACTCGGGAATCATCAAAAAATGCTGGGCATTATCCAGCTTGCCTGATTTTTTATCACAGTAAAGCTGATAAATTGTATTAAAGTTTATGGGTTGAATACCCGTTCTTTTATAAAGCTCTTCTCTGGGTATTATTTTATCAATTTCTTCTATAATACCGTTTGTTCTACCATCTCTGTATGCTATAACAGGCATTATTTCTTGGTAGTTTTCGTCTAAAAGAACATAGTCAACCCCCCAAGTGTCAATAGCGACTGTAACCGGAAGTTTGCCGATATTTTTACATTCTTTAAGACCTGCTTTGACCTCACTTACCAGATGCTCTATATCCCAAACGATAGAACCGTCCTTATTCATTATGTTGTTTTCAAAACGGTAAACCTCTTGCTGTTTGAGTATTCCGTTTTCAAGCCAACCTAAGATATGCCTGCCGCTTGAAGCACCAATGTCTATTGCTAAACAATACTGCAAAAAAAGACCTCCTTTTTATACGCTCAATTATAAGGTATAATATACCAACTATAACTATTATAATGAATAACAGCATATAAAAATAGGTCTTTATATTGTTTAAAACATGTCCTTTCTTGCAACTATTTTTTTCTTTTTCGGTATTCCTTCGGGGACATTTTATAGTAAGCTGTGAAAATCTTATGGAAATAGCTTGTATTCTCATAGCCTACCGCAATCGAAATATCCATAAAGCTTCTTTTTGTGTTGTCAAGCAAAAAAGCGGCTTGGGAAAGTCTTTTTTCTTGCATAAGTTTGGTAAAGGTTTTTCCTGTTTTTTTAAGAATTTCGCGCGAAAGCCAGCTTATATCATAATGAAAAATCTGAGCGGCTTCGGAAAGATTTCCATTTATATAATTAGTTTCAATATAATCAAGAAGTTTAAACACAACGGTATCTTCGTTAATTTCGGTTACGAGTTTATCGGTATGTAATATAATTTGCATAAAGATAAGCGACATAGTCATTTGCAGCTGTCTGCGTCGGTTAGGGGTATCTCCCATAACAATAAGGATAAGATTTTCCATTAAATTTTGTATTTCGGGTATGCTTGATACATTAAAATGCAAATAACTGTTGCTTTCATTCGAGCAAAGGCAATTTATAAAAAATGTTTTAATAGGACTTTCGTTTTCTCCAAATACAGAAAGCGTGTCTCCAAAAAAATGCGGAAGAATAATAAAGTTTACCGCAATATCGTTTTTGTCTGCTTTCTTTATGCTATGGTGAATACCTTGACCTAAAAATAAAAGCTCTCCTTCTTGAAGTTTAATTTCCTTGCCCTCGATAATATGGGTGGTGCTTCCTTGGCACATATAAATAAGCTCAACATAATCGTGCGAGTGTTTTGGGAAATCTATAAAACGAGTATGCTTTCGCATAGTAATTAATTTTCCCTCGTCTAACAGCTTTTTGCTGTTAATTGTATTATCAATACCGAGCATATAGATATCCCGATTAATAGTTTTCTTACCGTCTAATATATCTTTTTCTTCGGGAGTAATCTGTTTTAAATTTTCAAGAATATTAGATTTAATCATAAATTCACATCCTTTGCAGTATGGACATTATTATTTTAACAGAAAATATTCATTAAATCAATTAGCATTTATAACAGAATTTTGGTTCAAGATATGCCTTGACAATTTGAGATTCACAACTTATACTATTTACAATAGTTAAAGTTTAAAGGTGATGAAAATGTATCCATTATTATTAACACCGCCTATCAAGGATTATCTATGGGGCGGAACAAAATTAAAAACAGATTTCGGGTTTAATACCGAAAAGGAAATTGCCGCAGAGGCTTGGATGTTATCTTGTCATAAAGACGGTATGAACATAGTTCAAAACGGCGAGCATAGAGGTAAAACAATAAATGAGGTTTTGGAAATATGGGGCAAATCTGCGCTGGGCTATAATGCGGAAAGCTTTTCATATTTTCCAATTCTTATAAAGCTTATTGATGCTAAGCAAAAGCTTTCGGTTCAGGTGCATCCTGATGATGATTATGCATTGTCGGTTGAGGGTGAATACGGCAAAACTGAAATGTGGTATGTTGTTGACTGCGAAGAGGGTGCAGAACTGATTTACGGTTTTAAAGAAAACATATCAAAGGAAGAGTTTGAAAGAAGAATTAAGGATAACACCTTAACCGAGGTTTGCAATTTTGTGCCTGTTAATAAGGGTGATGTTTTCTTTATTAATGCAGGTACACTTCATGCAATAGGTGAGGGAATACTTATAGCTGAGGTTCAGCAAAATTCGAATACAACTTACAGAGTATCCGATTACGGCAGACTCGGTGCAGACGGAAAACCCAGAGAGCTACATATTGATAAGGCTTTGGAGGTTACTAAATGTGAAGTTCCTCAAATTCCTTATGGTAAGGTAGGTAATATAAAATCTGAGGAAAATTTTGCTATAAGAGATTTAGCGGCTTGCGATAAGTTTTCGGCAAAGCTTTTAAGCTTAAACGGCGAATATAATGTGTATTCAAAGGATAGCTTTGTTTCGCTTGTAGTTCTTGACGGTAAATTTAATCTTTCGTTTAAAAATGAGAGTCTTTTTGCTAAAAAAGGAGACAGTATTTTTATTCCTGCAAGCTTAGAAGTAAAGCTTGACGGAAAAGCCGATATACTTTATAGTTTTGTGTAAATTATAATAATTAGACTTGGTTGATTTTGTCTTAAAGATATGCTAAAATATTTTTAAAATATTATGTTTTGATTTTTGGAGGCATAAAATGAAAAAGGATATTACTTTAATCGTTATGGCGGCAGGAATGGGCAGCCGTTTTGGAGGACTTAAACAAATCGAGCCTATTGGACCTAATGGAGAGGTTTTGCTTGACTTTTCGGTTTATGATGCAGTCCAGGCAGGCTTTACAAAGGTTGTTTTTGTTATAAAGAAGCAAATCGAGAAGGATTTTAAAGAGGTTGTTGGCAAAAGAATAGCCAAGCGTGTTAAGGTTGAATATGCTTTCCAGGAAACCGATAAATTACCTGAGGGTTATACCTGCCCTGAGGATAGAACAAAGCCTTGGGGAACTGCTCATGCTATTCTTTGTTGCAAGGATATTGTTAAAGAGCCTTTTGCGGTTGTTAATGCGGACGATTATTACGGTCGAAACGCATTCAAGCAGGTTGCAGACTTTTTGAATAGTGATACAAATGATTATGCAATGGTTGGCTTCCGTTTGGTTAACACCTTGACCGAAAACGGTCATGTTTCTCGTGGAGTTTGCGAAATTGAAAACGGTATTTTAAAAACCGTAACCGAAAGAACAAAGATTATAGATTGCAAATATACCGAGGACGACGGTGAAACCTGGATTAGTTTGCCTGAGGATACGGTTGTTTCTATGAATCTTTGGGGATTCACACCCGATTTGTTCGATTATATCGAAACAGGCTTTAAGAAGTTCTTGGATGAAAAGATAAATGTTCCGAAATCGGAATATTATCTGCCTTCGGTTGTTTCTGAAAGAATAGAAAAGGGCGAGAAGCAGGTGCGCGTTCTTGTTGCCGAGGATAAATGGTACGGTGTTACTTATAAAGAAGATAAAGAGGTTGTGGTTTCGGCTATAACCAAAATGATTAATGACGGGCTTTACGAAGGATTATAAACATAAAAACAGGCTATCTTTTTGAGATAGCCTGTTTTCTTTCGCCTTAAAATGTATTTTAATCTTTAAACTGAAAATAATATCATTTAGAGGTGATAGCTTTGGGAAATGCTTGGGAAGAAAGTGTTAAAAAGCCCAGATTTGAAAGCTTAAAGGGTGATTTAGATACCGATGTTTTGATTATAGGCGGCGGAATAACGGGAATTTTATGTGGATATGAGCTTTGGAAAGCCGGAGTTGATTATACTATTGTTGAGGCGGATGAAATATGCTCAGGCATAACTCATAACACAACCGCAAAAATAACCTTACACCACGGCGCAATTTTTCATACTATGATTGACCGTTTTGGCGAGCATACCGCAAAGCTTTATATAAAAGCTCAAAACGAGGCACTTTTTAAATATAAAGAGCTTTGCAAAAATATAGATTGCGATTTTGAAATCAAAGATTCTTATGTTTATTCTTTAAATAATGAGGAGAAAATAAAGCGAGAGGTTTTGGCGCTTAAAAAGCTTGGCGTTGATGCAGATTTTATAAAAAATCCCCATTTACCCTTTAAAACGGCAGGTGCAGTTAGGGTTAAAAATCAGGCGCAATTTAATCCTTTGAAGTTTTTATATGAACTGGCAAAGGATTTGAATATTTATGAAAAAACTAAGGTTTTAGAATTAAAGCCCGACGGCGCGGTTACAAAATACGGTAAAATTATGGCAAAAAAGATTATCGTTGCTACCCATTTTCCTTTTATAAATAAGCACGGAAGTTATTTTCTGAAAATGTATCAGCATCGTTCGTATGTTTTAGCGGTGGAAAATGCAGAAGATATAAACGGAATGTATGTTGATGAAGCAGACGACGGACTATCATTCAGAACTTATGATGATTTGCTCCTTATAGGCGGTGGAGGACACAGAACGGGCAAGCAGGGCGGTAATTATACTGAGCTTAGAGCTTTTGTGCGAAAATATTATCCGCAAGCTAAGGAGGTTTATTCCTGGGCAACGCAAGACTGCAAAACATTAGACGACATAGCTTATATAGGCAAATATTCTTATAACACCCCGAATTTTTATGTTGCAACAGGTTTTAATAAATGGGGAATGACTAATGCTATGGTTTCGGCAAGTCTACTAGCTGATATGATTAAAGGTGGAAAAAATGAATTTCAAACTGTTTTCACCCCTCAAAGAAGTATCATAAGACCGCAGCTTGCGATAAATTCCGTAGAAGCTATAAAAGGAATTTTTAATATAGGTGCGCCGAGATGTCCCCACTTAGGTTGCGCTTTAAGTTATAATAAAGCCGAGCATTCCTGGGATTGCTCTTGCCACGGCTCGCGTTTTTCTGAGAACGGAAAGCTTATAAACAATCCTGCAACCGACGATGCAAAATTTTAAAAACCGAATAACTTAAAGCACCTCAGTATATAATTTACTGAGGTGTTTTTTATGAGAAAAGAAATAAAATCCTATATTGTTGCGATATTACTGCCCTTGGCGGTTGGGGGTCTTTCGGCTCTTTTGACGAGGGGAAGTATGGATATCTATGAAACAATAAATACTCCGTCCTTCGTACCGCCGGGGATAGTTTTCCCGATTGTTTGGACTATTCTTTATATTCTTATGGGAATTAGCAGTGGTATAATTTATAACAGCAAATCAAATGATAAAGACAATGCACTTTTTATATACATAATTCAGCTAATGGTAAACTTCGTTTGGAGTATAATTTTCTTTAATTTAAGGGCATTTCTAATTGCCTTTCTTTTAATTATTGTTTTATGGGTGCTTATTGCTTTAATGATTTCAAGGTTTTATAAAATAGATAAAACCGCCGCATATTTGCAAATTCCGTATCTTTTATGGGTTACCTTTGCAGGAATTTTAAGTTTTGCGATTTATTTGTTAAACAGATAGGTTTAAAATATTATTGATTATTAAATTTAATTTTAAATAATGCTTGCAATTTGTCGAATGTTGTGTTAAAATATTAAATTATATATGTCAATAAATAAGCTATCCGACTTTGGAGAAGCTCGCTTAATGCGAGTGCCGAAGGTGTACGGCGGTTTAATGGTTATTTTTAGTTAGTCAAATAATCATTACCGTTAATCTCTCAGGCAAAAGGACAAAGGTAGGGGTTTTATATCATATAAAATTCTTCGCCTGAGCCTTTTGGTTCAGGCTTTTTTATTGGCTAATAAAAAATAAAGGAGAATGAAGATGGAATTGTTTTTAGAAAAACTGGCAAGCTTTAATGATAGTATTAACGGTTTCGTTTGGGGTTGGGCAGGCTTAATTCTTTTGCTTGGCACCGGTCTCGTTGCAACCGTTTTTACTAAGGTGTTCCAAATTTCGCATTTGGGTCATTGGTGGAAAAATACTATCGGAAGTTTGTTCAAGAAGGATGTTATTGGTCATACCAAGGAGAAGGGTGCAATTTCTCCCTTCCAAGCATTGTGTACCGCTCTTGCGGCAACGGTTGGAACAGGTAATATCGCAGGTGTTGCAGCTGCTATTTGTGTTGGCGGTGCAGGCGCGGTTTTCTGGATGTGGGTTGCGGCTTTCTTAGGAATGATGACTAACTATTCCGAAAATGTTTTAGGTATGTATTTCCGTCGCAGAAATGCTAATGGAGAATGGTCGGGCGGCGCAATGTATTATTTGCGCGATGGTTTAGGTGCTAAGAAAAACTGCAAATGGATTGGTAAAATCTTAGCGGTATTGTTCTGTATTTTCACTATGCTCGCTTCTTTCGGTATCGGAAGTATGGGTCAGGTTAATAAAATAGTAGCCAATGTTGCTGCGGCTTTTGATGTTAAAGCGATTTCTTCTATTGAGATTTTTGGCGGTATTTCGCTTTATAATCTTATTTTAGGTTTAGTTGTTATGCTGTTAACCGCTTTAATAACCTTAGGCGGTTTAAAAAGAATAGCTTCGGTTGCCGAAAAAATTGTTCCCTTTATGGTTGTTTTATTCGTTGCAGGAAGTATAGTTATTATAGCAATAAATTATCAAAATGTTTTACCCGCTTTTAAGGCTATTTTTGTTAATGCATTTAAGCCTCAGTCCTTTGTTGGAGGAACCTTGGGTGCTGCAATTATGCTAGCCGCAAAGCAAGGCTTCAAGAGAGGCGTTTTCTCAAATGAGGCAGGTCTCGGTTCTTCGGTTATGGTTCATTCAAATTCGAATATCAAAGAACCCGTTAAGCAGGGTATGTGGGGTATATTCGAGGTTTTTGCAGACACAATGGTTGTTTGCACTATGACCGCTTTGGTTATTTTGACCTCAGGTGTGTTTGATATAACGGCAGGTCCTACCGAAGCAGTTAAAGCTAACGAGGGTGCAACTCTTGTTGCTGATGCTTTCAATAGTGTATTTGGTTGGGGAGATATCGGTCAAAGATTTATCGCTATTGCAATGTTCTTATTCGCATTCACAACCGTTCTCGGTTGGTCGCACTATGGCTCTAAGGCTTGGGAATATCTATTTGGCGCAAAAACCACTATTATCTTCAAAATTATCCATGTTTGCACCGTTATTTTCGGCGCAATACTTACTTCTTCATTAGCTTGGGATATTTCGGATACCTTTAACGGACTTATGATGATGCCTAACTTGGTAGGTGTTCTGGTTATGTTCCCGCTAGTTGTTAAGATAACAAATAATTATGTTGGCAGAAAAATTAAAGGCAAGGAAATTTCTCCTATTGTTTCTTATGATAAGAATATAGAAGAAGCTTATGCCGAAGAAATCGCTAATGACGGCGAATAATTAAGTTACATAAAAACCCTCCTGAAAGTTAAAATTTCAGGAGGGTTTTCGCATAATAAAAGGTTGATGGAAGTAGATGCCTCCACTTGTCAGGGGAGGTGGATTTTGCGAAGTAAAAGACGGAGGGGTAGTTTTATATTCTCTCCCTCAGTCAAAACCTACGATTTTGCCAGCTCCCTCGTCAGAGGGAGCCACTAGTGTAATTATACTGTAAATTTTATACTATTTTCTTAATTTCTTGCAGAATTGGGTGCAAAGCTTATCGGTACATTCAGAACATTTTAGCGAAGCGTTTGTCTTCTCCCAAAAGCGTTCAGGAAACATCATAACGCATAATTCCCATAATACCCAAACTATAAAAGCAAGAACGATAAGTGATACCGAAAAAAAGCTGTTAACAAAAAGCATAGGGGAGAACATCATAATATGGTCCCAGTTGTATATGCGGCAGGTGGTGCAACAACGGTTTTTCATAATAAATCTGAAAGGACACCAAATAAGCACGCAAATTAAATCGCCAACATAAAAGGCAACGCTTATTAAGAATAAATGCTCGGTTTCAAGAATTTTGAAGTATTTAAGAACACCTAACACTAAAATTGCGGGCATCCAAATTAAAAACACTTTATAAGCGGAAAGGGTTATTGAGATAATGTGTTTTCTTAAAGCACTGTAATTTATTTTTTCGCGAATTGGTTTAAAATGCTGTTTAAAGAGCTTTTGAGAGCCTAATGGAATATGCTTTTTCATTGGAATTACCTGCATAAGCATATCTAAAACCCAAATAACCCAAAGAATATGAAGCGGCGAAATTTGTGTAAAAAAGTTTGCGCCGTATAATACCTTAAAATATTCAGACTCAGGCTTTAAAATATAAAGCAAAACAGCGGCTATAAATACTAATATGCGAAAAATAAATTTCACAAAATAGAGTTTTCGCATTTTAGACATAGGCTTTTTTTTGCGTTTTGCAATAGCCTTTGGTTTAGTTTCTACCATAAATTAACCTCATTTTTTTAAATCTCGAACATACAAAGTAATTTTAATATATCTGTCGAATAATGTCAAGTGGAAGAGATAAACAAACCCGCCATAGACTTACTATGGCGGGTTTAAAGTTTAATTATTTCGCATAGTCAACAGCGCGGCTTTCTCTTATAACATTAACCTTGATTTGACCAGGATATTCGAGCTCATTTTCAATGCGCTGAGCAATCTCATGGGACATAAGAACCATTTGGTCATCTGTTACAGCCTCTGGCTTAACAACGATACGAATTTCTCTACCTGCTTGGATAGCAAAAGAGGTTTCAACTCCACCGAAAGAATTGGCGATTTCTTCGAGTTTTTCGAGTCGTTTAATATAGTTTTCGATATTCTCGCGTCTAGCACCGGGGCGAGCGGCTGAAATAGCGTCTGCCGCCTGAACTATAAAGGCGATAATTGATTTCGGTTCAACCTCACCGTGATGTGCGTGAATAGCATTGATAATAACATCGTTCTCGCGATATTTCTTAGCAACCTCAACACCAAGCTGAATATGAGAGCCTTCTTGCTCATGGTCGATAGCTTTACCGATATCGTGAAGCAAGCCGGCGCGTTTAGCTAAGGTTATATCTGCACCCATTTCGGCAGCTAAAAGTCCCGACAGATAGGAAACTTCAAGCGAATGGTTAAGAACATTTTGACCGTAACTTGTTCTGAAATGGAGTTTACCGATAAGCTTAACGATTTCAGGATGCAGATTATGAATACCTGCATCTATCATAGCGCGTTCGCCCTCTTGCTTAATAATAGCTTCAACCTCAGCGGTTGCCTTTGCAACGGTTTCTTCAATTCTACCCGGATGGATACGACCGTCAAGCACTAGCTTTTCAAGGGTTGTTCGAGCGATTTCTCTTCTTATCGGGTCAAAGCTTGAAACGGTGATAGCCTCGGGAGTATCGTCAATAATAAGGTCAACACCCGTTGCGGTTTCAAGCGCTCTGATATTTCTACCTTCACGGCCGATAATTCTACCCTTCATTTCGTCATTAGGGAGATTAACAACCGAAACGGTCATTTCAGAGGAATGGTCAGCAGCGCAACGCTGAATAGCCTGACCCAAGATATTTTTGGCAATGCGGTCAGCCTCGTCGCGAGTCTGCTGTTCGAAATCTAAAATCTTTACTGCTTTTTCATGGGTTAACTCACCGTCAAGCAGTTCTAAAAGGTGAGCCTTTGCTTGCTCTTTTGAGAAACCTGATATTTTTTCAAGCAAGTCCATCTGACTTTGCTTAATACGGTCGCATTCGAGCAACTTTTCTTCGATTTCCTTTGTCTTTAAAGCAAGCTTTTCTTCCTTGGCTTCAAGATTATCGGTCTTTCTGTCAAGTGTTTCTTCTTTTTGCTGGATACGATGCTCCTGACGCTGAACTTCCGAACGGCGTTCACGAAGGTCTTTTTCGGTATCCTGACGAAGTTGATGAATTTCATCCTTTGCTTCGAGCAAAGCTTCTTTTTTTCTTTGTTCGGCGTTTTTTATAGCTTCGCTTAAAATGCGGTTTGCTTCTTCCTCGGCAGAGCCTATTGAGGCCTCAGCAGATTTGCGGCGATGAATAGAGCCGGAAATAAAACCGATAACAGCGGAAGCTATTGCAACAACGCCCCCTATAATATAAGGTATATAAGGTTCCATATTTTACCTCCTATAAGTAGTAGGACGTTAAAGCAATACCGAATAACCGATATTAAGTATTAAATTTTCAAACTTAAAAATAATATTTAAAGCCGATTACGGCATGCAAAAACATCAGCATAGAGTTGACTTTCTAAAAATTATGAAAGAGCAGGACCTATGCATAAACCCTAACGGTTTTCCCTGTTGATAATAATTTTATATTAGCGGTTCGCCAAAGCCGCTTATAAACATTAATCCATCGTATTAATTTTACCACTTTAAACAAAATATGTCAAGGAATATAGTGCATTTTTTGCATAATTATTCTTTTTCATAATTGATTACAACATCATTTTCTGCCGAGAGGGAAATAACCTTGATACTGCCTTCCGGATTTTCAACTATGAAATCAACAATTTTATCCTCAATCTCGCGGCGAATAGCATTTCTTAGTTCTCGAGCTCCGCGTTTTTTACCTGTGCATTTTTTGCTTAAATATTCGCAGATTTTTTCGTCATATTTAACTTTAATAAGCTTTTCTGAAAGAGCCTCTGCCAGTTCATCAAGCATTAAAGCGGCGATTTTAGCCATAGAAGCTTCGTTTAGGGGAGAGAATACAACAATTTCATCAACCCTTGCGATAAATTCAGGACGCAAAAAACCTTCGAGCGCCTTTAAGGCTTTATCCTTTGAAGCCTCGCCCTCGGTTTTGCCGAAGCCTAAAAGATTTTCCTTGTTTTCGCTTCCTGCATTTGAGGTCATAACAACGATTGTATTCTCAAAATTAACCGTTCTGCCTTGGGCATCGGTAATTCTGCCGTCATCCAAAATTTGAAGCAGAATATTAAGAACATCGGGGTGAGCTTTCTCAATTTCATCAAAAAGAACAACCGAGTAGGGCTTTCTTCTAACCTTTTCGGTCAACTGACCTGCTTCATCAAAGCCAACATATCCGGGAGGAGCTCCGATTATTCTCGAAACCGAATGCTTTTCCATAAATTCGGACATATCAAGTCTTATAAGGGTTTCGGGTGTATCAAAAAGCTGCTCAGATAAAACCTTAACTAACTGAGTTTTGCCGACACCTGTGGGGCCAACAAAAATAAATGAAGCAGGGCGGTGGAGCTTACCTGTTTTAACCCGAGAGCGTTTAACCGCATTTGCCACCAATTTAGTAGCCTCGTTTTGACCTATGATTTTTTCATTTAAGCGTATTTCAAGCTCGGATAACTTTTTAAGGTCGCTTTCTTGCACCTTGGTTGCAGGGATACCCGTCCAAAGCTCGATAACCTTTGCTATATCGGCATCGGTAACGATTATTTCAGAAACCTGAGTGCAAAGTTCATTGGCTTTTTTGCGGTATTTTTCAAGCTCGATTTTAACAAGAGCTTGCTTTTCATAATCGGGATTTTCAACATCGGCTTCAAGCTGTTCTAGCTGTACTGAGTATTCAGCAACCTTTTTATTGGCAGTGTAAAGCTCGTCAATAGCGGTATTTTCAAGACTGGCGCAAGCGCAAGCCTCGTCTAAAAGGTCAATGGCCTTATCGGGCAGATAACGGTCGGTTACATATCTTTCGGATAAAATAACCGCCTTTTTAACGATACTTTCAGGTATGGTTACATTATGGAAGCCTTCATAATAGCTTTTAACTCCCATTAAAATTTCCTCTGCCTCAGCAAGTGAGGGCTCTTCAATTGTTACAGGTTGGAAACGGCGTTCGAGTGCGGCATCCTTTTCGATATATTTGCGGTATTCCTTAAAGGTTGTAGCACCGATAACCTGAATTTCACCGCGAGAAAGGGCAGGCTTTAAAATATTTGCGGCGTTCATAGAGCCTTCGGCAGAATCGCCTGCACCCACTAAATTATGAATTTCATCAATAAACAATATAATATTGCCTGCCGCCTTAACCTCATCAACAAGTCCTTTAACGCGGCTTTCAAACTGACCTCTGAACTGAGTGCCTGCAACAAGCCCTGTAAGGTCTAAAAGATGGATTTCCTTATCTAAAAGTCTTGCAGGCGCAGTGCCGTTTGCGATTTTAAAAGCAAGGCCCTCTGCAATAGCAGTTTTACCAACACCGGGTTCACCTATAAGGCAAGGATTATTCTTGGTGCGGCGGGATAAAATCTGGATAGTTCGGTATAGCTCTTTATCTCTGCCGATAACAACATCTATTTTACCTGATTTAGCTTTTTCGGTTAGATTAGAACAATATTGCTCTAAAAATCTGCGGCGTTTTTTCTTATGCTTTTCTTTTTCCTCAGTTTTTTCTTTTTTATCGGTGTCTTCCTTTTCTTTTGCTTCGCCACCGCCGAAAATTTTGCTTAAAAAGGGCATAGCGGGGGCAGTGCCTAAATCAAAGGTTTCATCGTTCAAAAGGGAATCCTCGTTTTCCTCGTCAAGAGCCATAAGGTCCATAAATTGCTCGCTCATCTGCTCGATATCTTCGTCCGAAATATTCATTCTTTTGAGCATATCGTCAACCGGTTTAATACCCATTTCCTTTGCGCAAACAAGACAAAGTCCGTTAGGCTCGGCGTTTGGATTAGACATATCGGAAACGAAGACCACGGCGGGTCGTTTTTTGCATTTGTAACAAAGTTTCATTTTTTAAAAGTTCCTCCAGAAATCTAAATTAAATATAAAACGGAAAATATTCCGCGAAAATACGATATAAAAAGGATTTTTCTATTAAATCACGGGTGAAAATCCAGAAACCGTTTTGAGTTAAAGATAATAAAAGATAAAAAACAATCAGAATAAAAGTAACCAAAACAAGACCTTTAATAAGACCTACAATAGAACCTAAAAAGCGATTGATTTTCCCGACAACGCTAAAAGAAAAGAGCTTATTAACCCCTTTTGAAACGGGTTTAATAATGAAAAGACCAAGTCCCCAAATGGCGAGACTAATTATTGCAGATAAAAGTCTCACGGTTATGGGTTTTACAATTTCATTTGATATTTTAATTGCAGTTTCTTCGGTTTTGGCTTCTAAATTTCGGTCGGATTTTTGCTTAAATTCTTCAATTTCGGGTTTTAAGTTTTTTTTAATTGGTTTTAAAACATTTGGTATACTCTTTAAAATATCCTCGGTGAAATTTGAGGCTTTTAAATCGGCAGTTTCGGTTATTTCGGTAACGAGCTTTGGCTCTATCATTTTATCATATATACCGTTTGAAAGAGGTGAACTGATTGTAAACGATAAAACGGCTATACTCAAAAAGCATACTGCCTCCATAAAGGTTAGCATAAAGCCCTTTTTTGCCGAGATTATCATAAATAAAACGATTATTAAGAGAAGCGCTAGGTCTAGAAATATACCCATAATTATTCCTGTTCTATTTTTACTTTATTTATAGAGTTATCACTTATCACTGCAACGGTGTTAGACGAGGTTACCGAAATTCTAACCGAGCCGAAATCGCAGTTTGCTTTTCTTAAAATTTCGCCCTCTTTACCTAGGAGATAGAGGTCGGTCTCACTCATTAAATAGATATGGCTTCCTGATAAAGCGATATCACTTATAATACCTGAAAAATCAAATTTATACTTAACCTTACCGCTATTTGAGAATAAAACAATATGATTTGCGGTTTTATCGTTCAGGCGGTTAAAAACAACAACAAATCCGTTCTTTTCCGAGCGGAAAAGGGCAGTTTTAAAGTCACTTTTATATTCATTGGCTTTAAAGCTTGACCATTTTATGAATTTGACCGAATTTTCGGTTACAACGGCTAGTCTGTTTTTGCTGTTATCAAGCGAATAAATTAGTCCGTTATCAAAGTTTTCGGTATAAAGTGGAGTGGCAGATTTATAATTTAAGATACTTAAAGTTGATTTAAACTGACCGTTTTCAGATTTAAAGGAAGCAACAGCTATTTTTTTACCGTTTTTAGACAAAGCAATATTATTTACCATATTTTCTGCCGAATACCATTCATAAACCTGCTTGTCCCTTTTATTAAAAACGGTAACCTTGCAGGCATATTTATCCGATTTAGAGCAAATGGCATAGCTTCCTTTTTCTGAAATTGCGGCAGTTATTATATTGGTTTTTGAGGTGATTTCGTTTTTAAGTCCGTTAAGATTAAAAACAAAGGCTCGGTTTCCGTTTTGCTCGAAAACAATAGCGTTTGAAGTCGATGTTTTTAAAATTGGGTTTTCAAAGCCATGAGGATATGAAAAAACTGTTTTACCCGCGCTCGAAAGTGCGGTTAAATGGGTATCGCTTAAAACATAATAATAGTTGCCCTTATTTGCGGTGTTTAAGGTTCGGTTTCCCTCGAGGCTTACGGGGTAGCTTCCTGTTCCCATTAAAGAGATAGTTTGAGAAACTGTTTCAAAAACACCCTTTGGCAAAGCAATTTCAAAAAGGGTAAAAATAACGGCAATAATAAGAATAGCGCAAAGCGATACTCTTAGTCTTCTTTTTTGCTCTATTTTTTTGCCTCTAACTACCTTCATATTTTGCTTTGCGGTTTTGCGGTAGCGTTCGGCAGGGGTCATTTTAATGTTTTCACTTTTTTCCGTTTTTGTAGATTTTTTAGGTTTTGGCGCGGAAAAAAGTTTGTTATGCTTTTTCTTTCTGTAATCAGGCATATTTTTTCACCTTAATAATAAACTTTCTCTAATATTAGTCCCTGGGCAGGTGCGGTCATACCAACACTTTCTCTCTTTTTGGTTTCAAATGCGGCAAACGGTATATCGGCAGGCAGTTTCCCGTCAGAAACATCGACAGCCGTTCCAACGATAATTCTAACCATATTATATAAGAAACCGTTTCCTGTAACCGAAAGGGTTATGATATCACCCTGTTTTTCCACAAAACAATCGGTTATGGTGCGAACAGTATCGTCCACCGTTCTTCCTGAGGCAGAAAATGCAAAAAAATCGTGAGTTCCAATTAGATTTTTGCATAATTCGTTCATTTTTTCTATATCTAATTGCCTTTCTATCTGCCAAGTAAAAGGGGAAAGAAAGGCATCTTTTTTATTTGAATTTAAAATGCGGTAAACATAGGTTTTGCCCTTGCAGTTGTATCTTGCATGGAAATCAGACGGAACATCCTTAACATCGGTTACCGCAATATCGGGCGGCAAAAGAGCATTTAATCCTCTTGAAAATGCCGAGTGGGGTATGTTATCTTCGATATCCAGATGGCAACAAAATTCTCTTGCGTGAACACCTGTATCAGTTCGGCTGCAAGCAGTAACCTTTGCGGGTTTCCCCAAAAGCTTTAAAAGGGCGTTTTCAAATTCTTCTTGAACGGTTAGGGCATTTGGTTGAATTTGCCATCCGTGATAATTAGAGCCATTATAGCTTAAATATAACAATATTCTCTTTATAACGGCACACGCCCTTTCCTGAAAATTAAAATAAAATATTCAAAGTTATAATACCTGCGCCTATAATAATACAGGCAAGGCTTAAAAATAAATCAATGAGAGATAATCTCATTTTTTTCATTCGGGTTTTGCCCTCGCCTCCGTTATAGCAACGGCATTCCATAGCGGCGGCAAGCTCATAAGAACGTCTGACAGCTGAAATTAAAAGCGGAACTAAAATAGGGATTAAAGCTTTAACTCGTTTGGTTAGTCCTCCGCTTTCAAGGTCGGCACCGCGAGCCTTTTGAGCATTCATAATCTTTTCGGCTTCTTCAATAAGGGTTGGGATAAATCTTAAAGTTATGGTCATCATCATAGCAAGAGTATGAACTGCGGTTTTAAGACCTATAAATTTCAAGGGAGAAAGCAAGCTTTCAATAGCATCGGTTAAATCGTTTGGTGTGGTTGTATAGGTCAAAACCGAGCTTATGAGAATAAAAAGTAAAATTCTCAGCGCCATAAACACCGAGCGGTAAACACCACCGTCGGTAATGCTTATTTTCCAAATTGAAAATAAAACCTCGCCCTCGCCATAAAACAGATTAATTATGGCGGTGAACAACAGAATGGGCAATATGGTTTTCATATTTTTAAGATACATTTTCAAAGGAACACGCGATATTATGAGGGATATAATAACCGAAATAGCTGCAAAGGACAATGCATACATATTTTGCGCTAAAAATATAAGCACGATTAAAGCTATAAGCCAGATTATTTTCATTCTGGGGTCTGCTCTATGAAGCAAGGATTTGCCCTCATAATACTGGCCTATGGTTATATCTTTAAGCATTATTATCCCTCCCTTTTAGTTCGGTTAGGATTTCAACTGCTTTACTAACAGTAAAAACATCTTTCTCTACATCAATTCCCATTTCATTAAGCTTTTGGAAAACCTTAGTAACGGTTGGAACATTAAGCCCAATTTCTTTCAAACGAGAGCCTTCACCGAAAACCTTATCGGTTTTATCAAACATTTCAAGCTTTCCCTTATTCATAACAAGGATTTTATCGGCGATTTCCGCCATATCCTCCATACTGTGAGAAATGATTATAACGGTAGCGCCTGTTGATTTGCGGTAAGCCTTAATGATTTCGGTTATTTCTTCTCGTCCCTTGGGGTCGAGCCCTGCGGTTGGCTCATCAAAAATAATAACCTCAGGCTTCATTGCCATAACGCCTGCGATAGCAACTCTTCGTTTTTCGCCTCCCGATAAATCGAAGGGGGATTTACTGTAATATTCTTCTTTAATACCTATAAGGCGGCAGATTTCTTCAACCTGTCTAGTGAGTTCGTCCCCAGAAAGCCCCATATTTTTAGGACCGAAAGCAATATCGGCAAAAACCGTTTCTTCAAAGAGCTGATATTCGGGATATTGAAAAACAAGCCCCACTTTTGAGCGGATTTTTCTGATTTCCTTAGGCTTTTGCCATATATTTTCGCCCTCAAACAGTATTTCGCCATTGGTTGGCTTTAAGAGACCGTTAAGGTGCTGAACAAGGGTTGATTTACCCGAACCTGTATGACCGATTATGCCTATAATTTCACCTTTTTCTACCGAAAAACTTACATCGCTCACAGCGTCGTTTATAAAGGGTGAGCCATCGGTATAAGTATGGGTAAGGCTTTTTATTTCTAAAACAGACAATTCTGTTAATCCTCCTAATTCAGAGTAACATATTTAATGCTTACAGTTTTAATGCTTTTGCGATTTCTTTTGCGGTGTCCTCTATTGAAAGAGCCTTTGTGTTAACCTTAAAGCCTATTTGCTTTAAGGCATATAAAAGCTCGGTGGTTTGAGGAACATCAAGACCTACTTCCTTTAACTGCTTAACATTTTGGAATATATCCTCGGGTTTGCCGTCATTAATAATCTCACCGTCGTTCATAACGATAACGCGGTCGGCATTTTCTGCCTCCTCCATATAATGAGTTATCAAAACAACGGTAATATTCTTTTCTTTGTTAAGAAAATGAAGGGTTGAAATAATTTCGGCTCTGCCTTTCGGGTCGAGCATTGCGGTAGGCTCGTCCAAAACTAAAACATCGGGAGACATTGCAATTATTCCTGCAATCGCAATTCTTTGCTTTTGACCGCCCGATAGCTTATGAGGGGTTGATTTTCTGAATTCATACATTCCAACCGATTTTAAAGCCTCGTCAACACATTCGCGGATTTTCTGAGGCTCTAGCCCTAAGTTTTCAGGACCAAAAGCCACATCCTCCTCAACTATTGAAGCAATAAGCTGATTATCGGGATTTTGAAAAACTAACCCTACTTTTCTTTTGATTTCGAGTTCCTTTTCCTCGTCGCGAGTGTTCATACCGTCAACAATAATATCGCCTGAGGAGGGAGTATTAAGTCCGTTTAAAAGCTTGGCTAAGGTTGATTTGCCTGAGCCGTTATGACCTAAAATCACCGTAAAGCTACCCTTTTTGATACTAAGGGATATATTATTTAGAGCGATATGAGAAATACCCTCGTCGGTATAAGAATAGGTTGCGTTTTTAATTTCAATTATATTATCCATTATCACTTTTCCAAATAGTAGTATTACCGCAGGGAAGACTAATGCCTTTTGCGGTTATATTGAGACCAATTTCGTCGGTAAAAATTTCGCCTTTGCGATTTTTAGCAACATAGGTTTTAACCATAAAGTTTAAAATAGTGGGTGATAGACCGCCTGTATAAGAATTTAAAAAGAAAAATAAAGCATCATCACTTAAAAGCTTTCCGGTTTCCTCTAAAAGCTCGGATAATTGTTGCTCTAATTTCCAAACCTCGCCGTTTGGACCTCTGCCATAAGAGGGAGGGTCCATAATAATCGCATCATACTTTTTGCCTCGGCGGATTTCTCTTTTAACGAATTTCAAGCAATCATCAACAATCCAACGGACAGGTCTATCTATAACACCTGAGGAATTTGCGTTTTCCTTTGCCCATTGAACCATACCTTTTGAGGCGTCAACATGGGTTACCGATGCGCCCGCCTTTAAGCAAGCCACAGTAGCTCCGCCTGTATAAGCAAATAGATTAAGCACTGAAATCTCTCTGCCGGCATTTTTTATTAGCTTGTCTGCAAGAGTCCAGTTAACTGCTTGCTCGGGAAAAAGACCTGTATGCTTAAAGCCCATAGGTTTAAGATTAAAGGTTAATTCGTTATATTTTATAGACCAAACATCAGGAACATTTTTAAGCTTTTCCCAATAACCGCCGCCTGAATTTGAACGGTGGTAAACCGCATTGGCTTTATTCCATCGGTTATCTTGTTTTGTGCCGTTCCAGATAACCTGAGGGTCGGGGCGAATTAGTATAACATCTCCCCAGCGTTCAAGTCTTTGACCGTTATCGGCATCTAAAAGCTCGTAATCCGAAAATCCTTCTACTGTTCTCATAAATTAAAATTCCTTAAAAAATAGATTGTTGAGCAGTTTCTTTGCTATCGTAACCTAAATGCTCCATAGCAAGCTTTGTTACGCATCTGCCTCGCGCAGTTCTGGTTAAAAATCCAATTTGCATAAGGTAAGGCTCATAAACATCCTCAATGGTTATAGCTTCCTCGCCGATTGCGGCAGCGAGTGTATCAAGACCTACGGGACCGCCTGAATAATGAGTTATAATCGTTTCGAGCATCTTTCGGTCGAAATCGTCAAGACCAAGCTCGTCTATTTCAAATCTGGATAAAGCCGCTGAGGCGGTTTTTTCATTTATAACACCGTTATATTCGACCTGAGCTATATCGCGAACGCGTTTTAAAAGGCGGTTTGCAATACGCGGAGTGCCTCTCGAACGGGAGGCGATTTCCAAAGCACCGTCGCGGTCGATTTCAATTCCTAAAATTCCTGCCGAGCGGATAACAATTTCGGCTAACTGCTCAGGGCTATAAAGTTCTAACCTTAAAAGAACGCCGAAACGGTCACGCAAGGGGGCGGTAAGCTGACCTGAACGGGTGGTAGCGCCCACCAATGTAAAATGCGGAACATCAAGTCTTATAGACCTCGCCGACGGACCTTTTCCAATGATAATATCAAGCGAAAAATCCTCCATTGCAGGATATAGTATTTCTTCAACATTTCTTGAAAGTCGGTGAATTTCGTCTATAAACAAAACATCTCCTTCTTCAAGAGAGGTTAAAATTGCAACAAGGTCGCCCTGTTTTTCGATTGCAGGACCTGAGGTTACTCTGAGGTTAACCCCCATTTCGCGAGAAACGATACTTGCCAGTGTGGTTTTGCCAAGTCCCGGAGGGCCGTATAGCAAAACATGGTCGAGCGATTCTTTTCTCTGCAAAGCGGCGGTTATATAAATTCTAAGATTTTCTTTAACCTTATCCTGACCGATATATTCAGACAAGGATTTAGGTCTTAACGATAATTCCGCCTCGTCGTTTGAGCTGTTATACTCGGGAGAAACTATGCGGTTTTCAAAATCCATTTCTTGCTCTATCAATTTTTATAACCTCCTTGCAAGTGCCTTTAAGGCTTGTTTTATAAGCTCATCAGTTGAAAGTGTGTTATCAAGTCTAGCTACTGTAAGCGAGGCTTCGCCCTTAGTGTATCCAAGGGCAACAAGCGCTTCAACCGCTTCCGAAGTGTTAGAAGAAGTAACGGCGGTTTTAACAGCCGAAATTTCGTTGTTTTCAGAAGAAGTTATGCTTCCAACCTTTTCTCTAAGCTCTAAAATAATTCTTTGAGCGAGTTTAATTCCAACTCCGCTTGCAACGGTTAATGCCTTGGCATCGCCCGCTGCAATACTTAAAGTTACCTGAGAAGCCGAAAGGTCGGATAAAATGGAAATGCCGATTTTAGCACCAACTCCGTTAACCGAGGTTATAAGCTTAAAGGTTTCAAGCTCGTTTGAATCTATAAACCCGTAAAGGTCCATAGCATCCTCGCGGACTACCATATAGGTATAAAGAAAAACCTCGTTGTTTATTTGGGGCAGGCGGTTTAGAGTGTTTTTGGTAACAAAGCATTTGTATCCAACTCCGCCGCATTCAACAACCGCAACAGCAGTATCCTTATAAATTAAAGTTCCTCTTAAAGAAGCTATCATTTTCTTGCCTCCGTATATATCTTAGAATAGTTAGAGCCTGAGTAATGCGCGTGGCAAATGGCGAGAGCCAAAGCGTCAGCCGTGTCATCAGGTTTAGGGACTGCCTTTAATTTGAGCAGATTTTTAACCATATCCATAACCTGAAACTTTTCGGCTCTGCCATAACCCGTAACCGCTTGTTTTACTTGAAGCGGCGTGTATTCAAAAACCTCGATACCGGCATTTTGAGCCGCCAAAACTATAACACCGCGAGCCTGAGCTACATCAATGGCGGTTGTTGTGTTAGTGTTAAAGTAAAGCTTTTCGATTGCGATGCATTCGGGTTTATGAGTTTCGATAAGATAGGTTATATCGTCATATATAGATTTGAGTCTTTTTGGAAATTCCATACCGGCGGGGGTTGTTACTGCACCGAAATTTATAACACTAAATTTACCCGACTGATGCTCAATAATACCATATCCGACTGTGGCATATCCCGGATCTATTCCCAAAATTCTCACTTTAACACCCACTTTTATATAATTTGACATTATATTATATCATAATATAGCTTATACATCAATATTTTTTTATTTTAATTTTATATTTATATTATAATTATAATAGGCGAAAACCACGCGAATTTTATTCCAATTAATATCAATGCAAAAAATGAGTATTTGCGAGAAAAAACGAGTAAATAAGAGCATTTTAAAGTTTTTCTAAAACCAGGCAAACTTTTTACTGAAAAAACATCTAAAAACCATAAAATTTTCTTGACATTTAAAGGTTTTCAATGTATATTTTAATCTGTCGAATAATATCGTTTTTACAGTTAGAATTTTTCGTAAGGAGAGTGCTTTATGAAAAACGAAAAAGTTAATATAGTTGAGCTTAAAGATGTTACCGTTTCGTTTGACGGTGAAAAAATTCTTGACGGCTTAAACCTTGAAATAAAAGATAAGGAATTTATAACCCTTTTAGGACCTTCCGGTTGCGGCAAGACTACAACTTTGAGGCTTATTGCAGGATTTTTAGAACCCGATAGCGGAGAGGTTGTTTTTGAGGGTAAGGTTATAAATGATTTGCCGGCTTATAAGCGTCAGGTTAATACTATTTTTCAGCGTTATGCTCTCTTTCCGCATCTTAATGTTTATGAAAATATTGCGTTTGGTTTGAGAATTAAAAAGTTTAAGGAAAAGGAAATAAAAGAAAAGGTTGAAGAGATGTTAAAGCTTGTCAACCTTTCGGGACTTGAAAAGCGAAATATCGATACCCTTTCAGGCGGTCAGCAGCAGCGAGTTGCAATAGCGCGAGCTATTGCTAACTGCCCGAGAGTTTTGCTTTTGGATGAGCCATTGGCAGCGCTCGATTTAAAGCTTCGCAAGGATATGCAAAAGGAGCTTAAGAACATTCAGCAGCAGCTTGGAATAACCTTTATTTTTGTAACCCATGACCAAGAGGAAGCTCTAACAATGTCTGATAGAGTTGTTGTTATGGATGGGGGCAAAATTCAGCAGGTTGGAACTCCGCAGGATATTTATAATGAGCCTCAAAATGCCTTCGTTGCTGACTTTATTGGCGAATCCAATATTGTTGACGGTAAAATGATTAAGGATTTTTATGTTGAATTTTCAGGTCAAAAATTCGATTGCCTTGATAAAGGCTTTTCTGAAAACGAGCTTGTTGATGTTGTTGTCAGACCTGAGGATGTTGATATTGTAGACTCCGGCAAGGGAATGCTTAAAGGTATTGTAACCTCGGTTTCTTTTTTGGGAGTTCATTATGAGATTATCGTTGATATCGGCGGCTTTAAATGGATGATTCAAACAACCGACGAACATTTAGTAGACGAAGAAGTAGGTCTCTTTATTGAGCCTGATGCTATTCATATTATGAAAAAGAGCGAATATTCAGGTCTTTATGGCGATTATTCGAGTTACAGCGAGGAGATAGACCTTCTCTCAGAAGTAGATTATGTTGAGGAGGAGCCTGCCGTTGAAGAATAAAAGCTTAGGAAGCAAATTATTATCTGCGCCTTATATTGTTTGGGCGGCGCTGTTTATTATTGTTCCTCTTATTATAATGTTATATTTTGCGCTTACCAATGAGGCAGGTGTTTTTACTCTTGCTAATTTAAGCGAAATAGGCAAATATAAAAAAGCCTTTGGGCTTTCAATTCTATATGCAGCAATAGCAACGGTTATAACCTTGCTTTTGGCTTATCCTATGGCTTATTTTATGACCAAGCTTAAAATTAGCTCGCAGAGAATGCTTTTGCTTATCGTTATGCTCCCGATGTGGATGAACTTCCTTATCCGTACTTATTCCTGGATTTCGATTTTAGCGAATACGGGTATTATAAATACTTTTTTGGGTAAATTGGGCTTTGGTCCCGTTCAGCTTATGTATACACCAGGTGCGGTTATTTTGGGTATGGTTTACGATTTCATACCTTATATGATATTGCCGATTTATTCGGTTATGTCTAAGCTTGATAAATCGCTTTTAGAGGCTTCTGAGGACCTGGGCGCAAACGCTTTTACAAAGTTTAAAAAGGTTATTTTGCCCTTAACCCGACCAGGCATTATTTCGGGTATCACTATGGTTTTCGTGCCCTCGGTCAGCACCTTTTATATCTCTCAAAAGCTCGGCGGAAACAAGACTATGCTTATAGGCGATGCGATTGAGTATTTGTTTAACCTTGGTGTTGATTATTATAATATTGCGTCGGCTATTTCTATGGTGCTTATGATAATGATTTTGGTTTGCCTTTTCGTTATGAACAGGTTTAGCGATGACGATGACGGGGGTGTTGTAATATGAAAGCCTTAGCCCGTTTATATGTTGCTCTTATAATATTCTTTTTATATGCACCTGTGCTTGTTATGATAGTTTTTTCTTTTAATGAATCGGCAAGTGTCTGGGTTTTTCAGGGCGTTTCAACCAAATGGTATACAGGTCTTATTGCCGATACGGCTATGCTCAATGCCTTGAAGCATACCGTTATAATTGCGGTTTTAAGCGCGGTTATTTCCACTGTTTTAGGAACTGCGGCGGCAGTTGGTATTACGGGAATTAGAAACAAGCTTTCTAAAAAGCTTTTAATGTCGGTTACTCAAATTCCTATGATGAATGCTGATATTGTAACCGGTATATCCCTTATGCTTTTGTTTATTTTTATAGGTAAGCTTATAGGTCTTAACGAGTCTTTGGGATTTTTTACGGTGCTTTTAGCTCATATAACCTTTAATTTGCCTTATGTTATAATGTCGGTTTTGCCGAAGCTCAGGCAAACCGATTCAAAGCTTCGCGAGGCGGCGCTTGATTTGGGCTGTTCTCCTGTTCAGGCATTTTTTAAGGTTATATTGCCTGCGATTTCAACCGGCGTTTTAACCGGATTTATTATGGCGTTCACCTTGTCGCTTGATGATTTTGTTATAAGCTATTTCACCTGCGGCCATTATCAAACGCTACCTATTATTATATATAATATGACTAAAAAATCGGTAACTCCCGATACTTATGCTTTGTCTACCATAATTTTCGTGGCGGTTTTCGCGCTTTTAATATTTTATAATGTGTTGCAGAGCAAAACCGATAAAAAGTCTGCAAAACCAATTAGACATTAAGATATTTTCATAAATTTAATTTGAAAGGTGGAAAAAATGAAAAATATTAAATTTCGTTCATTATCGCTTGTGATAATGGTATGCATTGTAACCCTTCTTTTTTCTTCCTGCGGATATGATTATGTTGATTTAGAGCTCAGAGGAAAATATGACCGTTCTCTCGAAGGTACGGTTTTAACCGTTTATAACTGGGGCGAATATATTTCAGACGGTTCTGATGGTACGATAGATGTTAACCGCGAGTTCGAAAAGCTTACCGGTATAAAGGTTAATTATTTAACCTTTGAAAGCAACGAAACGATGTTTTCTCAGGTTGAAAACGGCGGCGTTAATTATGATATAGTAATCCCCTCGGATTATATGATACAGCGTATGATAAAAGAGGGTATGCTAGACGAAATAGATACAACCGCTCTTTCTAACTATGACCTTATTGCTGAGGATTATAAAGGTGTTTATTTCGACCCTGAGGAGAAATACAGTGTTCCTTTTAATGTTGGAATGGTTGGTATTATATATAATGGTAAATACATTAAAGATATTGAGCATAGCTGGAATGTTCTTTGGGATGAGAAGTATAAGGATATGGCTCTCAATTTCAATAACCCGAGAGACGCTTTCATGACGGCTCAGATTTTGCAGGGAACAGACCTTAATTCAACCAACGAAAAAGAATGGGAGGCTGCTGCCGAGCTTCTTAAAAAGGGTAAGAAAAATTTGCAAGGCTATGTTATGGATGAGGTTTACGGTAAAATGGAAACCGGTGAGGCATATATCGCGCCTTATTATGCAGGAGACTATTTGACTATGGTGGAAACCAATCCTGACTTAAAGTTTTTCTATCCAAAGGAAGGCACTAATATATTTATAGATTCAGCTTGCATTTTAAAGAGCGCCGAAAATAAAGCGGCGGCTATGATGTATATAAACTTTTTGTTAGAGCCTCAGATTGCAACCGCTAATGCGGATTATATAGGATATGCAAGTCCTAATACTGCGGTTATAAATAATGAAGATTATTATTACTATGGAAACGAGATTTTATATCCTAAAAAAGAGGATATGCCGGCTGTTCAGTATTACCACGATATAGATGAAAAAATTCGCAGAAAATACGAATTGCTTTGGATTGATATTAAGCTATATTAGATTCAAATTAAGCAGAGGAGAAAGGCTTGATTTTAAAGCGTTTTTCCTCTGTTTTTATATCTGAAAAAATTTTTAAAAAAAGTTAAAAAAATGCTTGCATTTTGTGAGAAAGTGTGTTATTATACGAGAGTACGCTGTGAAAGTATGGCGTAAAACACATGCGTTGATGCGGGAGGTGGCCCATCTCGAATGGGGAAATTTCCGCGGAGTATGTCCGATTTTAAACCGGGCGAAAGAATCAGGAGTACATAAGGGAAACTTGCGACCTTTATGTGCAACGGCAGAGCAATCTGCCGTCCGGAATTGACTGTAACCCCAGCAATATCCGGTTTTATAATGCACCCATAAGAAACACACGGTGCGTTGTATGTTTTGCCCGCCAACTATTTAAGGAGGCGAAATTCACATGGCAGTGAAGGAAAAAATTCGTATCAGAATTAAGGGTTATGACCATGCACTTGTAGACCAGTCCGCTGAGAAGATAGTGGAAACCGCTAAACGTACAGGCGCTAGGGTATCAGGTCCCGTACCGCTACCCACCGAAAAGGAAGTTGTAACCATCTTGCGTGCTGTTCATAAGTATAAGGATAGCCGTGAGCAGTTCGAAATGCGAACCCACAAAAGACTCATCGATGTTATCAGACCTTCCAACAAAACTGTTGAGGCTTTAACAGGACTTGAGCTCCCCGCCGGTGTTGAAATCGAAATCAAGCTTTAATATATATTAAGGTGTCGAGATTTTAACCGCGAGGTCATGTTGGTGAAAACCAACCAATAACCAAAGGAGGAAAAAACAATGCAAAAAGGTATCGTTGGCAAGAAGCTTGGTATGACTCAGCTTTTTGATGCAAACGGAAATGTTGTTCCGGTTACTGTAATTGAAGCAGGTCCCTGCGTTATTTCGCAGAAGAAAACAACCGAGAACGACGGTTATGAGGCTGTTCAAATCGGCTATGGCGATTTAAAGGCTTCTAAGGTTAACAAACCTATGAAAGGTCACTTTGCAAAAGGTGATGTTGCTCCGAAGAAGGTTCTTCGTGAGTTCCGCTTTGAAGATGTTTCCGCTATGAACGTTGGCGACATTATTAAAGCAGATATCTTTG
>JAFSIV010000002.1 GCA_017439585.1 Clostridia bacterium
TGTGGCTACCATATGGGAGATTACTTCAAGCATTGGTTAGAAATGGGCGAGAAGCTAGGCGATAAGGCTCCTAATATTTTCAATGTTAACTGGTTCAGAACTGATGATGAAGGTAACTTCTTATGGCCAGGATTTGGCGATAATATGAGAGTTCTTAACTGGATTATCGACCGTTGCGAAGGCAAGGCTGATGCAACCGAAACTGCTATCGGTTATGTTCCGAAGCCGGAGGATATTGACCTTACTGACTTGGATATGGATATTGAAACCTTAAAGGGTATTTTAGCTGTTGATAAGGATGTTTGGACTCGCGAAGCTGAGGAAATTGAAGAGCATTACAAGAAGTTTGGAGACAGACTTCCCGAAGCTCTTAAAGAGCAGTTGGCTAACCTTAAAGCAAATCTTGCTAAAATGTAATTTTAATATTAAAATATCTCAAAAACTCGCAGATTTTCTGCGAGTTTTTGTTCGTTTTATAGAAACTGAAAAATTCATATTTTTTTAATTTTTAATTGCTTGACAATTAAAATTAAGAATACTATAATAGTTAGCAGGCTAACATTTTTAACCTGAAAAGAGGGTGTTTTATGCAAAGGAAAAATGATATAGGTTTTGCTGTCAGAAGACTTAGTAATGCCATAAAACGCGATATTGAAAAAAGTAAATTAAAAATGCAAATTGATAGTGCTAAAAGTATTAATGGATGGGCGATAGATTACTTTTATGAAAACCGCGATAATGATATTTTTCAACGCGATTTTGAGCAGAAATTTTCTATAAGACGCTCAACCGCTTCAAAAATGCTTAAAACAATGGAGCAAAATGGTTTTATTGAAAGAATAAGCGTTGAGAGTGATGCAAGGCTTAAAAAGATAGTTTTAACCGATAAAGCTATCGAGCAGCATAAACGCATTTTAGAAGATATTGAAAGACGGGAGAAAATTTTAAGAAAAGGTTTAAGCGAAACTGAGGTTAAACAGTTTTTAGATGTTTTGCAGGTTATAACAGCGAATATGGAGGAAGAAAATGATTAAAACGTTAATGAAATCAATAAGAGAATATAAATTGCCTTCTATTTTAACGATTATATTCATTATGGGTGAGGTTATTATAGAGGTTATTATACCTTTTATAACTGCAAATCTTGTGAATGATATTAAATATCAGGCACCTATTGAGTCGGTTTTAATTACAGGTCTTTGGCTTGTTGCTTTGGCACTTATATCGCTTTGTTGCGGTGGTATTGCGGCAATTACTTGCGCTAAGGCATCGGCAGGCTTTGCTAAGAATTTAAGAGGGGATATGTATGAAAATATTCAAAAGTATTCTTTTTCTAATATAGATAAATTTTCTTCAACCTCTCTTGTAACCCGTTTAACTACTGATGTTACTAATGTTCAGATGTCGTATATGATGGTTATTCGTACTGCTATCAGAAGTCCTATGATGTTCATATTCTCAATTATTATGGCATATACAATGGGCGGGGCGCTGGCTACAACCTTTGTTGTTGTGGTTCCTGTGCTTGTTTTTGGTCTTTTTATGATAGCAAGAAAGGCTATGCCGGCTTTCAGAAGAGTGTTTAAAAAATACGATAAATTAAATGAGTCTATTGAAGAAAATGTCAGAGGTATGAGGGTTGTTAAGGGCTTTTCGCGCGAGGAGTTTGAAAAGCAAAAGTTCAGCTCCGCATCTGATGATATTTGCCGCGATTTTACAAAGGCAGAGCGTATAGTAGCCCTTAATACTCCGATTATGCAGTTTTGTATGTATTTCAATACTGTGGGTATTTTGCTTTTGGGTGCTTTTCTTGTTATAACAACAGGCGGTACTAAGGTGGATGTCGGTCAAATTTCGGCAATGCTCACCTACGGAATGCAAATACTAATGTCTCTTATGATGCTTTCTATGATTTATGTTATGATAACTATATCGCTTGAATCAATGAAGCGTATTTGCGAGGTACTTGAAGAAAAGCCTTCGCTTGAAAACCCCGAAAACCCTGTAACCGAAGTAAAAGACGGCTCAATAGTATTCCAAAATGTGAGCTTTAAGTATTCTAAAAAAGCTAAAAGGAATGCTCTCGAAAATGTTAATTTTAATATAGAGTCGGGAATGACGGTAGGTGTTATCGGCGGAACAGGTTCGAGCAAATCTTCGTTGGTGCAGTTAATTCCGCGTCTTTATGATGTTACTGAGGGTGCAGTCTTAGTTGGCGGTGTTGATGTTAGGGAGTATGATATTGAATCACTTCGCAACAGTGTTGCAATGGTGCTTCAAAAAAATCAGCTTTTCTCGGGAACAATAAAAGAAAATCTTCGTTGGGGTAACGAAAATGCAACTGATGAAGAAATAAAGTATGTTTGCAAGCTTTCTCAGGCTGATGAATTTATCGAAACATTTCCTGACGGATATGATACCTATATAGAACAAGGCGGTACTAATGTATCGGGTGGACAAAAGCAAAGACTATGCATTGCGCGAGCCCTTCTTAAAAATCCGAAAATTCTTATTTTGGATGACTCAACGAGCGCGGTTGATACCAAAACAGATGCTTTTATAAGAAAAGGTTTTAGAGAGTTTATTCCCGAAACCACAAAGATTATAATTGCTCAGCGTATAGCCTCGGTGGAGGATGCAGATTTGATTATTGTTATGGATAACGGTAAAATTTCTGCTATGGGTAGCCATAAAGAGCTTATTTCAAGCAGTGATATTTATCGCGATGTTTATGAACAGCAGAGAAACGGAGGCGAGGAGAATGAGTAAACCGAATGTTCCTATGGGCAGAAGTGCTATGGCTGGCAGACCAAGACCTAAGTTCAACGGTAATACTCTTAAAAGAGTTTTAAAAATGCTTTTTGAAAGCTATCCGGTTTTAATGCCTATAACCATTGCTTGTATTATATTTTCTGCTATTGTTAATACCTTGCCTGCAATTTTCAATCAACAGATTATTGAACTTATCGAGGAATGGTATGTTAGTAGAGACTGGGCTTCGGCTAAGCTTGAAATTATGCCGAGAATAATAACTCTCGCAGTTTTGTATGTTATTTCACTTATTTCGTTTTTTACCCACACTCAGTTAATGGCATATATTACTCAGGGATTTTTGAGTAAAGCGCGTAAAAAGATGTTTTCGGGTATGCAAAATCTTCCCATAAAGTATTTTGATACTAATAAACATGGCGACATTATGAGCCATTATACTAACGATATTGATACTCTGCGTCAGCTTGTATCTCAGGCAATTCCTGCGGTTTTGCAGGCGGGACTTATTGTAATATCGGTTTTCTTTATAATGCTTTGGTATAGCGCTTGGATGACCCTTGTTGTTATTGGCGGTATATTATTGCTAACCTTTGTTACAAAGACGGTTGGTGGCGGTTCTGCTAAATATTTTATCCGCCAGCAAAAGTCGATGGGTAAAGCCGAGGGCTTTATTCAGGAAATGATGAACGGGCAGAAGGTTATAAAGGTTTTTTGCCACGAAAAGAACAGTATAAATGATTTTAATGAGATAAACAATGCTCTTTATGAGGATAGCAAAAAAGCTCATAGTTATGCAAACCTTTTAGGTCCTATAAATATGAATATAGGCAATATCATTTACGTTATTATTGCAACGGTAGGAGGTCTTTTCCTCTTATCTGAGGGATTTACTAATATAAGTCTTTCAAAAGCGGTAGGCCGTGAGGTTGTTTTTGGTATCAGCGTTGTTATTCCTTTTCTTAATATGACAAGGCAGTTCACTGGAAATGTTAATCAGGTATCTCAACAGATTAACTCGGTTGTTATGGGACTTGCAGGCGCTGAGCGTATTTTAAATCTTATGGATGCCGAGCCTGAGGCAGACGACGGATATGTTTCCCTTGTTAACGCTTTGATTGATGAAAACGGTAATATTACCGAAACTGATAAGAGAACAGGCAAATGGGCTTGGAAGCATCCCCACCAAGCAGACGGAACAGTTACCTATACCGAGCTTAAAGGCGATGTTAGACTTTTTGATGTTGATTTTAGTTATGATGAAGAAAAAATGGTGCTTCATAACATAGATGTTTATGCCGAACCCGGTCAAAAGGTTGCATTTGTTGGTGCTACGGGAGCGGGTAAAACAACTATTACAAATCTTATAAACCGTTTCTATGATATAGCAGACGGTAAAATCCGTTATGACGGAATAAATATAAATAAGATTAAAAAAAGCGACCTCAGACGCTCGCTTGGTATTGTTCTTCAAGAAACTAATCTGTTTACAGGTACGGTTATGGAGAATATCCGTTATGGTAGACTTGATGCTACTGACGAGGAATGTATCGAAGCAGCTCGTCTTTCGGGCGCGGATGACTTTATAAGCCGATTGCCCGACGGATATAATACTGAGCTTACAAATAACGGCTCAAACCTTTCACAAGGTCAAAGGCAGTTGATTGCTATTGCCCGCGCCGCTGTTGCCGACCCACCTGTTATGATATTGGATGAGGCAACCTCTTCTATTGATACCAGAACCGAAGCGATTGTTCAAAAGGGTATGGATAGATTAATGCAGGGCAGAACAGTATTTGTTATCGCGCATAGATTATCTACTGTTAAAAACTCGGATGTTATTATGGTTTTAGAAAAAGGTAGAATAATCGAACGCGGAAATCATAATTCCTTAATAGAGCAAAAAGGTAAATATTATCAGCTTTATACCGGTGCTTTTGAATTAGAATAATTTTAATCATAATCCTCTTTTTATGCGAATATTATTTAATATATAAATCGTATAAAGAGAGGATTATTTTATGGAAGAAAAGGTTTTGAAAACTAGTGTGTATGTTAATGAGAATTTAGTAAACGAATTGCTTGAAGTGCCGATAGATGTTGATTTCACCTTGCCTGATTATTGTGGTGATATATCTAAAATCTTTAAATGCAAGGCAGTGCCGCGCATTTTATCAAAAGCAGTGAACGCAAAATCTATAACCATAGACGGTGTTGTTTGCATAACAATTATTTACTGCGATAAAGACGGGAAACTTTCTTCTTTTGAATATCAGTATCCATTTAATAAAACAACCGAAGTTTCGGTTGATATTTCATCGGCTAATTTATGCTGTAAAATTAAAACAGAATATATAAACTGCCGCGCGGTTACAGGCAGAAAGGTTGATATTCACGGTGCTGTTGGAATAACCGTTAAAGCATTTAAAAGAAAATGCACCGATATTATTTCTGATTTTGATGATGACTCGGTTGAGCTTAAACGCGGTGTTACCCCAGCAACTGTGCCAATGGGATATGCCGAAAAATATTTGATTATTGAGGAAGATATAAGAATAGGTCAGGGCAAGCCTTCGGTTAAGAGTATTTTAAGATGTGATACAGCTGCCTCGGTTAAAGAAACAAAGGTTATAAATGGCAAGGCGGTTGTTAAAGGGGATATGACCGTAAATATCCTATATTGTGGCGAGGAGACAGATACTCCTCAGTGCATAAAAACTGTTATTCCGTTTAGCCAGATTATTGATATTATTGGTATTACTGATGAATGCAAGTGCGAAACCAAGGCGGAAATCAGCTTTTGCGAGATTAAGCCTAAAATGTCGGTTTCGGGCGAAAACAAAGGCTTTACTTTAAATGCTAAAATACTTTTGAGCAGTAATAGCTATTGCGGTAATGATATTGCGGTTATAACAGATGCGTTTTCAAAAAAATATTCTGCCGATATTAAAAAGGATAAGGTGTGTTTTGAAAAAATAGCATTAAATGTAAATGAAAATTATACCTGTAAAAAGACGGTTAATCTTGATAATGACATTACTTCAATGGTGGATTTATGGTGCTCGGTTATGCCGTCAACCACAAAATTTGAAAGCGGAGATATGACGGTTTCTTCTTCGGTTCTAGCTTGTATGATAGTTTTAAACGAAGAGGGAAATGCTCAGTATGTAGAAAAGCCTATTGAGTTTGAATATTTATATAAAACCGAGATGGATACATCAGGCTTTTACTCTGATCCGCAAATTGAAATTGTTTCAGCTTCTTATACAATAGTTTCGGCTAATAGCGTTGAAATTGTTTGCGAGTTATCAATTAATGCCTCGGTTTATGAGAAAAATGAAATAATGTTAATCAGCGAGATGACGGTTAATCATGAAAAACCTATACAAAAAAATACCGATATAGCTTTAACTGTTTATTTTGCAAACGAGGGTGAAGATATTTGGGATATAGCGAGGAACTATAATTCCTCGGTTGATGAAATTATGAACATAAACAATCTCGAAACCGATATTTTGCCAAATAACAAAATGCTTTTAGTACCAATGCTTTAAAATGAAAATGGGCTGTCTCATTAAGGTTAAAATGCATAAATCTGTAAAGCCAAATTTCAAAGACGGCTCCCTCTGACGAGGGAGCTGTCGAGTGAAACGAGACTGAGGGAGAGAAACTTATAATGTAGAGTTTTTATTTTTTCTCTCCCTCCGACACGGCTACGCCGTGCCACATCCCTCATCAGAGGGAGGCAGAGTTTGTGCAAATTCCCTTTAATGAGACAGCCCTTTTCTGATGACTTAGTTATTGTTATTGTTTTGATTCTTGTTTTGGTTGTTCTTTTTGTTTTGATTGTTTTTATTCTGATTATTTTTATCAGTATTATTGTTATTGCTGTTGTTATTGTTGTTATATTTGTTTTGATTGTTTTCCACCTGAAATCACCCCGCTTTCACTTATATTATTCGTGAAAACGGGGTGATTATTCGTTAGTTTATACCGAAAAGAGTTTTTGCGTTTTGGTAAGTTATCTTTAAAATATGCTCGGTTGTTGTATTCCTGATTTCTGCAATTTTTTCGGCGGTTAAATAAATAAGAGCAGAATTATTGGTTTTGCCTCTAAATGGAACAGGCGATAAATACGGCGCATCGGTTTCAAGCAAAATTTTATCCTCAGGTAAATTTTTAACAATATCTGGTAATTTTTTTGCATTTTTAAAGGTTATAACTCCGCCAACGCCGATGTACATACCTAAATTTATAATATCTTCTGCCATTTCCATACTTCCTGAAAAGCTATGAACAACACCCTTCGGTTTGTATTCTTTTAGAATTTCAAGAGTGTCAGCATGGGCATCGCGGTCGTGAACCAAAACAGGCAAATTATATTTTTTTGCAAGTTCAAGCTGAGAAATAAAAATTTCTTTTTGTTTTTCCTTGTTATCCTGAACCCAATAATAGTCTAACCCAATTTCGCCGATAGCAACACATTTTTCGAAATTTAAAAGCTTTTCAATATCTGAAACGGTGGTGCCGCTATCAATATTACCAGGGTGAATACCAACTGCCGCATAAACAATATCAGATTCTTTTGCCATTTTTAAGGCGGCAAGTGAAGATTCCTTATCGCAACCGCAGGTGATAATACCGCCAACGCCGTGAGCCTTTAAAGTTTCAAACAAATTTTCTCGGTCTTGATCAAAACGGCTATCTTCATAATGAGCGTGGCTATCAAAAATAAGGGGCTCTTTTAAAGGGCTTTCCTGAATAAATTCCATCATCTGATTTTGCTTCCTTCAGGTACACCATCGATAAACAATACCTTAACATCATCCTCGCTGCAATCTGCGGCTAAAATCATACCGTTTGATTCAATACCGCAAAGCTTGGCGGGTTTTAAGTTGGAAACAACGATAACGGTATGACCGATAAGGTCTTCGGGTTTATACCATTTTGCAATTCCGGAGGCCACTGTGCGAGGAGTTGAACTACCGTCGTTTAAGGTTAATTTGAGTAGCTTTTTAGCTTTCGGAATAGGCTCGCAAGCGGTTATTTTAGCCGCTTTAAGCTCAACCTTCATAAAGTCTTCAATTCCGATTTGAGCAATACCTTCTATTTCCTCTTTTTCCTCTGTCTTTGCTTTTGCCTCCTGTTCGGCAGCAATTTCCTCTAATACCTTTTGAGTATCAAGACGGGGGAAAAGAGTGGGTATTTCATCAGGAGTGATACTCTCTGCTATGCGTAGAGCAGTATCCTCATTTTCGCCTGCAATAGCCTTTGCGGTTTCAGGCATAATGGGTTTTAATAAAATACCTATTATTTTTATTAAATCTAAAAGATTATAAAGCACATCGTTTAAGCGGTCCTTTTGGCTTTCGTCCTTAGCAAGAGCCCAAGGAGCAGTTTCATCAATATACTTATTACAACGCTTCGCAAGCTCTAAAACGGCATTACAGGCGTCTGCATTCAAATAAGAGTCCATACTCTTATGGTATTTTTCAATTTGAGCTTGGGCAAAAGCAAATAATTCTTTATCTAAGTTCTCGCTAAGCTCGTTTTTAACAACTGTACCGCCGAAATACTTTTTAGTCATAGCAATAGTACGGCTGACAAGGTTTCCGATTGTGTTAGCAAGGTCGGTGTTAAATACATTAATAAAGCTTTCGTAGGTTATTGTTCCGTCATTAGCAAAGGGCATCTGAGAAAGCAAGTAATAACGAACTGAATCTGCACCGAAGCGATTTGCCAATTCGTCGGCATAGATAACATTACCCTTGGATTTACTCATTTTATCCTCGCCAACCAATACCCAAGGATGACCTAGCACCTGTTTGGGTAGAGGCAGACCTAATGCCATAAGAATAATTGGCCAATAAATAGTATGGAAACGAACAATATCCTTGCCGATAACATGCAAATCAGCAGGCCAAAGAGCATTAAACTGCTCGCTTGCGTTATCGGGGTCATAGCCGATACCGGTGATATAGTTCGAAAGGGCATCAAGCCAAACATAAACAACATGCTTCTCGTCAAACGGAACGGGAATACCCCATTTGAAAGAGGTTCTTGAAACGCAAAGGTCGGAAAGACCGGGCTTTAAGAAGTTGTTTATCATTTCGTTTTTACGAGATTCGGGTTTTATAAAATCGGGATTTTGCTCAAAGTATTCAAGCAATTTATCCTGATATTTGCTGAGCTTTAAGAAATATGCTTCTTCCTTAGAGTCAATAACCTCTCTGCCGCAATCGGGACATTTACCGTCAACCAACTGAGAAGCGGTGAAAAAGGATTCGCAGGGAACACAGTATTTTCCCTCATAATAACCTTTATAAATATCACCTTGATCGTATAATTTTTTGAAAATCTTTTGAATAACAGCCTCGTGGTAATCATCTGTTGTGCGGATAAATTTATCGTAATCAGTGTTAAGACTGTTCCAAACTTCTTTGATTTGGTCGGATATTTTATCAACATATTCCTTAGGTGAAACACCCGCAGCTTTTGCATATTCTTCTATTTTTTGACCATGTTCATCAGAGCCGGTCATAAGAAAAACATCAAAGCCCATTTGCTTTTTATAGCGGGCTATCATATCTGCAAGAACTATATCATAGGCATTGCCAATATGTGGTTTTCTTGAAGTGTACGCAATAGCGGTTGTTATATAAAATTTGGGTTTTTTAGACATAATACTCCTCCTAGGGTGACAAGAGTCGAACCTGTCACGCCTGATAAATAATAATTTTTAGTTTTTTCTTGCCTCATCACTTGTAATACTCTAGTATTACTGCATTCTTCGGCTTCGCCTCTCCTAAAAATTATTCATTTTCAGGTCGAAGAATTTCTCTCTGCCACCTTTTTTTGAAAGGCGCAGCGTGAAATTTGCAGTAAGGCTAGGCGCCTTACAAAAATGAACGCAAGAAAGGCAAATAAAGGTGGCGAGCGAAATCGTAACATTTTCGACTCTTGTCACCCTAAGGTCTAGTGAAAAGATAAGCAAAATATGAAATAATAGTACTTCCTAATCCGTATAATAAAAGCACGCTCTCATTTATAAGCTCGCCTGAACCGCTTAATGAAGAATAAGCGAAAAGGAGCGAACCTAGCACTAATGAAATAACATATAAAACAGTAAGTAATATGTTTGAACGCTTGATTTTTGCCGCGCAGTTTAAAGCGCTAACTAATGCCATCGGATTAGCTTTGAACATAGCGGGCGCAGATGCGGTTTTAACAGGGGTTAAAGCGTTTTTATACATATAACTTCCTGCGGCGGTCATAACCTTAACCGAATCGGTATAAAGACCGAAATAATCACAAATCATTTCTTCAATCAAGTTAGGGTCGCAACTGTTGATTAGAATAGTAACACCAGAAGAGGTAAGCTTTCTAAGCTCTTTTGCAATCTCAGGGTCAACCGAGTATTTAATAATTAGTAAAGCACAAGCCTTGTCCTCAGTTGCAACATAAACAGGGAAGAAGCCTTGACGCAAAATCTTGCGGTCAACCTCAACAGAGGGAACTTCAATTCCGTGCGCTTCCATAAGAGTTCGGTTTCCGATAAACAGAAGTCTATTATCAACCCAACCTGAAATACCCATACGGTCCTCATATTTAATAGTATCGGAATCGGGTAATACTTCAATATTTCCTGTGTTTATAATCCTTTTAAATATAGGTGCCAATGAGCTGTTTAGACTCTCGGTAAGTGAAGCGGCTCGAATGAGGGTATCTTCTAAATTATTTTCGCTAAGCACCCTCATTTGATGAAGAGTTATAGTGCCTGCGGGGAAGATATCTGCTGAATTTAAAACAACTGCATTTGCAGCCTCTAAATGCTCTGCGGCGGTTTTTCCTGCAATAACACCGCCTTTTCGACCGAGTTTTTTAGAAGTTCGGTATAAAGGCAAGGTTTCTATAAAGAAAATAACGGGTAGAGCGGTGAAGCATTGAACTGCCGCGGCAGCATAAAAACCATAAACCAATCCATCAAAATAGCTTGCGCAAACAAACCCTAAAATGATAGATAGAATAATCGAAACTATGTTAAGTATGGGTAGTTTTCCGCCCAAAAAACGACCAAAGCTAGAATATTTAATATAGTCGGTTATAATGTTTGCTTTTTGAGGAGCCGCTATTAAAACATCACCCTCAATAGCATTTTTAGCCATTGCAAAGGTAACCGCAGGGTCATTTACCAGTCTTACCGCATTTTTAACAGTACCAGAGCTTATAAGTCTTATATTGTTCAAATTATAAGAAGCTTTAAAGAATGTAAACAACGCTCTGAAAGATAGTATAACGCAAATAAGCAATAATAAATCAATTATAATACTTTCTGCAAGAATACCGAAAACCGCATATAAAATTATGCTCAATGAGGCAAGAGATACGCAAACATCGGGCGACGAGCGAGGTTTAAACATATTTTTAAATGAGGCAAACATATTAAGATTTAATAAAATTACTATTCCTGCCATCACGGTGCAGATTATCATAGTGGTCTTTGTGTATGATAATGTTAGCTGAGTCATAAAAGGCAGCTTCATAATAGAAAGCAAAACAGTTATGAATATTGAAAAAACAGAGGAAATAAATGCATTTCTCTTTTTGATTGAGAATTTTCTGATAAATTTTGGTGCATTTTCAGGAGAAATTTCTTCCGAAACAACAAAATTCTCAAATTCATTTTTTTCAAGATGAAGTTCTTCCTCTTTGTTTTCATTGTTTTCGGGAAGCTTTGCAAGTTCACCTGTTAGGTCAATAGAACGGGTTTGAGTTATGGTACTAACCTTAGGAGTTTTGGATTTACCGTCATTAACAACTGTAAAGGTTATGGTTGCGGTATCGGCAATACTTTCCTCAGGCTTTATGATAGTTGAAGTTCCGTCAATATCGGAGATAATTGATTTAACATTAGACTGAATTTGTTTTAATGGAATTTGTTCATCAAAAACAGTTTCTTCTTCCTCTATTTGAGGCACTTCTGCTTTCAATTCTTCCTGTTTTTTTTCGGGATTCGAAGCAGGCGGGATATTTTCCTCAGCTTTTGGCTTCTGATACCCTAAATCATCAAACAAAACATCATAATTTTTAGATAAACGCTCTAAGGCTTTTTCACTGTCAGACTTTAAAATTTCAGCAACGGTTTGAAGCTTGTAAAGAGGTTCGGAATTTAAATCTGCTTCATTTCCGTCATCATCAGTTATATAGGGTAGACATTTATCAAAAAGCGATTTCTGAGGCTTTTGCGGTTCTTCCTTTTTGGCATTGAACTCTGAAAAAACACTTCCTGATACGGTTTCGGTTTTTTTAGGTCTAATCTCAGTTTTAATTTCAACCTTTTTAAATTCCGACTTATCATCTTCGGTTTTGTTATCTTCGGCAGCAGATTGAATTCGTTTTTTGAGCATATCTAATGCACCGCTTTCTTTAACAGCGGTGTTTGAATTATCGCTAAAACCTGCTAAGATTTCGTCAGGGGTTAAGGTTGTATGCGAAACCTTTTTATCGGTTTTTATTGTATTTATATTTTCCGAATTATCTGATTCTTTTAAAATTTTTTCATCCTTTTTATTAAAAGAAAACTTCATTTTTTAACTCCTTTTACGAACTGCTTCATACATAAGTATACCCGCCGCCACTGAGGCATTAAGCGAGTTTATTTTGCCTTTCATTGGAAGGCTTATAATTCGGTCGCACTTTTTAGCTGTTAAATTGCCTATTCCTTTGCCTTCGTTACCGATAACTATCGCGCAAGGAAGGTCAAAATCAACCGCAGTGTAATCCTCACCGTCCATATCGGCGCCAAACACCCAAACACCCTGTTCTTTTAAATCGTCAATAGTGTTTGCGATATTTGTAACTCGGGCAACCTTCATATATTCGAGCGCTCCGCTTGCTGATTTTGCAACAGTGGCGTTTAAAGATGCGCTGCGGCGCTTTGGAATGATAATTCCGTGAACACCGCTAGCTTCGGCGGTTCTTATAATAGCGCCTAAATTATGAGGGTCTTCTATTTCATCGCAAATGATTATAAACGGTTTTTCGTCTCGCTCTTTTGCGGTGTTTAAAATGTCTTCAACTGTGGAATATTCTTGAGAGGCAGGGAATACTGCAACACCTTGATGGTTAGCACCGCCGCAATAATAATCAAGCTTTTGAGGGCTTATTTCTTTAATCAATATTCCTTTTGCTTTGCATTTTGCAATTATTGCGGTAACAGTTCCTCCCGATGTTCCGTGAGCCACTAAAAGACGGTCAATCTCTCTTCCTGAGCGCACCGCTTCTAAAACGGGATTTCTGCCACAAATTATATTAAGCTCGGTTGTTTCTTTAATATTATCATTCATTTTTTAGTTAATCCTTTATTGCATAAATATACATAGTATATTATAACATACCAAACTAAAAAATGAAACATAATTTTTTTATTTTTTCGAAATTTTTTCATTTCACTTGACAGTTTGATTTAGCGGTATTAAAATAGAATTTGCAAATGAGTTGCAAATTCAAAATCGGAGAATACAATGAAAAAAATATTATCATTTTTATTGATTGTTATATTGCTTTTTTCTTTATCTGCTTGCGGTGGAAAAAAGGTATCTGATAATAAAGAAAAAAGAGTTGTTGCCGTTTCAATATTGCCAATAGCCGGAATTTTAAATGAGGTTTGCGGTGATGATTTTGAAATTATAACCGTTATACCTGAGGGGGCTTCTCCTGAAACCTATGATCCATCGCCCGAGCTTATTAAAAAGCTTCAGGATGCTGAGGTTTATTTTGCAATCGGCATTTCGGCAGAGGATAAGATACTTAAAAATTTTGTTTCTGAAAAAACTGAAATTATAAAGCTTCAAGAGGAGGTTGCTAAAAAATATAATGACCTTAAAATCGGTAATAGCCGCGACCCGCATATTTGGTTATCGGTAAAAAGAGCTGTTATTATAACCGAAAAAATAGCAGAGGTTTTGTCTGAGAAAAATTTTGAAAACTCTCAAAAATATATTGAAAACTCAAAAAAATATACCGAAAAACTTGATTTGCTTGATAAAGAAATTAAGGAATTGATAAATTCTAAAAACGGCAAAAATTTTATAGCGGTGCATCCGGCTTTCGGATATTTCGCAGAAGATTATTCGCTTAATATGACTGTTTTAGAGCAAGACGGAAAATCACCCTCTCCAAAAGATTTAGTAAAGCTTATTGATTTTGCAAAAAAAGAAGATATTAAAACTGTTTTTTATCAGGTGCAAGACGGTGTTTTTGAAGCAGAATCTTTTGCAGAGGAAATCGGCGGTAAAACGGTTTGCTTAGACCCCTTAGCTTACGATTATGAAAAGAATTTAAAGGATATTGCGATAAAAATTGCAGAGGCGATATAAAATGAATGAAACTGTTATAAGCATTAAAAATTTAAGCGTTTCTTACGGTAAATACGATGCTATTCAAAATATTTCTCTTGATATAAAAAGGGGAGAGTTTGTTTGTATTATAGGTGCTAATGGTGTCGGTAAAACCACCCTTTTGCATACGGTTTTAGGATTTATAAAGCAATATAGCGGTGAGGTTAAGGTTTTAGGAAAAAATGTTAAGCGAGTATATAAGCATATAGGTTTTGTGCCTCAAACTGAAACATGTGAAAAAAATTTCCCAATAACAGTAGAAAAAGCCGTGTTAACTGCAACGCTTGGACCTAAAATTATCCCTTTTAAATATTTTTCTAAAAATGATTGCTATAAGGCTTCGAAGCTTTTGGAAAATGTTGGATTAAGAGGATACGAAAAGCGAGCGGTAGGGGAGCTTTCGGGCGGCGAATTTCAGCGTATGCTAATCGCGAGAGCACTTGCTCAAAATCCTGAAATTTTGTTTTTAGATGAGCCAACTGCCAATATTGATACTGAGACGGCAGATAAAATATTTTCTATTTTGAGCGAGCTTAATAAAAACTCGGTTACTATTGTACTTGTAACCCATGATTTAGGTTTGGCAAAAAAATATTCAACGAAAATTATAAATTTATAAAGGATATAAATAATGATTAAGGATTTTTTTCAGTATGAATTTCTGCAAAATGCCTTTTGGGCAAGTTTGCTTTCTGCCATAATATGCGGTGTTATAGGGGTTATAATTTCTCAAAAAAAGCTATTTATGATGGCGGGCGGAATTGCACACACCTCTTATGGAGGTGTTGGTCTCGGATTTTTATTAGGTATTGAGCCAATGATTACCGCCACCGCGTTTTCGGTTATTTCTGCTCTTATAATTGGCAGAGTTCGAAAAAAGGGCGGTAGAAATTCCGATATAATTATAGCGCTTTTATGGTCTCTCGGTATGGCGCTAGGCGTTGTTTTCACTTCACTTTTAAAGGGCTATCCGCCCGATATAAATGCCTATTTGTTTGGAAATATTTTAGCTGTTAAAAAAAGTGATATTTTAATAATGGCGCTCTTTTGCCTGATTATTTTAATTGCATTTTTTATGCTTTATAATTATATCATATCTTTTTTATTCGATGAAACTTTTGCTCTTGTATCGGGAATAAATCCTGTATTTTTCGAGAATTTAATATTAATTTTAATTGCGTTAAGTATAATTCTCCTTATACGGGTTGTTGGTATTATATTAGTTATGGCTTTGCTTTCGGCGCCCTCTGCAACAGCTTCACTTATTTGCAAAAACATAAAAGGACAGATAATTTTATCTTCGGTTTTCAGTTTCGCTTTTTGTTTAATCGGACTTTTAATTTCTTATAATTTCTCGGTTTCATCGGGAGCTGTAATCGTTTTTGTTGCAGTTATTTCTTATTTGATTTCGCTTCTTTTAAATAAAATTATAAATAGAAAGAATCGCTAAAATTTAGCGATTCTTTCTATTTTAAATTCAGATATGTTTTTATTTGATTTTTCAGGTGCAATAAATTCGCATAATTTAATAAGCTGATTTTTAAAGGGTAGGAGCATAATAGCGTCAATAATATTAAATGAAGTATGAATAATTGCAACCGATAACATAGATATTTCAATAGATAAAATATCTGAATTAAAATATTTTAAAAAGTATAGTATCAGCATGCAAGCTATTGAGCCTAAAATATTAACTAAAAAATGCATAATAACAAGTTGTTTTGCGGCTTTATTCGTCCCGATACTTGATATTAATGCGGTAACGCAAGTACCTATATTTGCCCCTAAAACTAACGGAATTGCCATTTCTAAGGTTATGCCACCTGTTAGTGCTAAGGCTTGAACAATAGCTATTGTTGCAGCAGAGGACTGAATAATACCTGTAAATATTGTTGAAATCAAAAGCGCGGCAAGTGGACTTTTAAGGGTTAATAAAAATAAATCAAAACCGTTTAATGTTCGGATATTTTTCATAGAGTTGTCCATAAACTCCATTCCAAACATTAAAATGGCAAAACCAATAAAAATCAGACCAAGATTTTGTTTTCTTTCTGATTTTGAAATCATTTTCATAGTTAAACCGAAAAAGGCGAGAATTGGCGCAAAGGTCATAGGCTGCAAGAGGGTTATTAAGAAATTATTTTTACCAATACCCATAAAGCTAAATAACCAAGCGGTAAGAGTTGTGCCAACATTTGAGCCCATAATAACCCCAAAGGTGTTTCTGAATTCTAAAATCCCCGAGTTTACAAGGGATACCAGCATAACCGTCATAGCAGATGAGGACTGAATAGCGATAGTTATACCCGCACCTAATATAAAGCCTAAAAAATCGTTAGAGGCTATTTTGTTTAAAGAGCGTTCAAGACTGCTTCCTGTTACTTTTTTTAGACTTTCGGACATAACGCTCATACCATAAATAAAAAAAGTAAGGCCGCCCAAAAGCAGAGCGGCCATAGTTAAAATCTTATTTTCCATAATAATCACCCTATGGTGATATTATGCTAAAACTTAAAATTCTATTACTTTTTCGATATATTCTTTAAGCTCACCGATTGAAATTCTCTTTTGCTCCATAGTATCGCGGTCGCGAACAGTAACACAACCGTCCTCCAAAGAATCAAAATCGTATGTGATGCAAATAGGAGTACCAATTTCATCCTCTCTGCGATAGCGCTTGCCGATAGAGCCTGCATCGTCGTAATCAACAGGGAAGTATTTGGAAAGTTCAGAGTAAATTTCCATAGCTTTATCGCTTAATTTTTTGGAAAGGGGAAGAATAGCGGCTTTGAAGGGCGCGAGGGCAGGGTGGAAGCGAAGAACAGTTCTTGTATCACCCTTTTCGTCGGTCTCCTCGTCATAAGCGTTGCAAAGGAATGCTAAAAGCACGCGGTCTGCACCCAAAGATGGCTCGATAACATAAGGAATATATTTTTCGTTCGTTTCGGGGTCAAAATATTCCATAGCTTCGCCTGAGTGGTTGCTATGTTGAGTTAAATCGTAATCAGTTCTGTCAGCAACGCCCCAGAGCTCGCCCCAACCAAACGGGAATAAGAACTCAAAGTCGGTAGTTGCTTTTGAATAGAAGCAAAGCTCGTCTTTATCGTGGTCGCGAAGACGGAGGCTATCCTTATCCATACCTAAGTTCAGAAGCCAATCACGGCAATATCCGCGCCAGAATTCAAACCATTCAAGGTCGGTTCCCGGTTTGCAGAAGAATTCAAGCTCCATCTGTTCGAATTCGCGAGTTCTGAAAATGAAGTTGCCGGGTGTTATTTCATTACGGAAGGATTTTCCGATTTGAGCCACACCGAAAGGCACTTTTTTACGGGAAGTTCTTGCAATATTTTTAAAGTTTACGAAAATACCCTGAGCGGTTTCGGGACGAAGATAAAGGGTTGAGGAATTATCCTCGGTAACACCCTGAAAGGTTTTAAACATAAGGTTGAATTTTCTGATATCGGTAAAATCCTTAGAGCCGCAAGAGGGGCATACGATGCCTTTTTCTACTATGTATGCCATCATTTCCTCGTCACTCATAGCGGCAGGGTTATCGTTTAAATTATTTTCGGCAACATAGTCCTCAATAAGCTTATCTGCTCTATGACGGGTTTTACAGGATTTACAGTCCATAAGAGGATCGGAGAAACCGCCTAAATGACCCGAGGCTACCCAAGTTTCAGGATTCATTAAAATAGCACTGTCTAGTCCAACATTATAAGGACATTCCTGAACAAACTTTTTCCACCAAGCTTTTTTAATGTTATTTTTTAGTTCAACACCCAAAGGGCCGTAATCCCAAGAGTTTGCAAGACCGCCGTAAATCTCGCTACCTGCATATACAAAGCCTCTGCCTTTGGCGAGGCTAACTATCGTTTCCATATTTTTTTGTGAATTTTCCAAAATTTTCTCCTCCAAAATAACAAACTAATACAAATAATATAGTACATAATATTTAATAAAAAGTCAATAATTAATTGACTTGACATATTAAATTATATAGTTTATACTTTAATAAGTAAAAAATTGGGAGGTTTATTTAGATGGACAATAAAATCAAACTTCATAATATTGATTTTGATGATTTTATAAAAGCTATTGACGAATGTAAAGGTGATGTTTATCTCGAAACTGTTGAGGGCGATGTGCTTAATCTTAAATCTAAGCTTTGCCAGATGATTGGTCTTAGTACTATTTTAAAGAGCACCGAGATAGAAGAAGCAACCATTACCTGTTCAAATAAAGATGATGAAACAATGCTTTTCCGTTATAATCTTTACGGAAAACCTATGGAGGAAAATTAAATGGCAGAATTTTTAACCTATAAAGGAAAACCGTTGGTTCGCTGTGAAAACGAGATTTATTATGGTGATATGGCTGAGCCTTATGTTGTTAGATTTGAAATTTTATCAAGTGATAATGATATAGCCTCAAAGGTTAGCGTTCAACTTTTAAAGAGTGATATACAGCTTGATATGAAAGATAGAATTGTTAAAGAAACAACCAAAAATTCTATGTTTGAAGCATTGGATTTCGGTCTTGTTTGGCTTGAAAGAGCATTAAAGGGATAAATTAAAACCGCCAAAATTTTGGCGGTTTTAATTTTACAAATATTTTCTTAAATCAACTGCTAAATCAGCTTCAAGATTTATTAGCTTTTTGGTTAAATCCTTAGATTTTTCGTCTGCTGCGGCATATTTGTTAAGGTATTTATTTAAAGATTTAACGCCCATATTACAACCGTCGGTTATAAGGTCGGCTATTGTGTTGTCGGTATAATTCATTTGAAGCTTAACCTCAGTTTTCATTTTAGCCATTGTTTCAGCAATAAAATTAGGGTCTTTGCCTTCGTCACCGTATCTGCCTAAGAGCTCTTGAAGTTTTTTATCAATCTCATCGTGGCGGTCTTTGTTTGCGTGAAGAAGCTCTTTTAAATCCTTGTTTTCAACTCGGTCAATAACATCTGTTATGGATTTAACACCCATTTTAATGCCCGCATCGCATTCTCTTAAAAGCTTAATAGTATCTTGTTCTATCATAATGCACACTCCTTTTTAGTTATTATGTGCATTAAATTTCAATTTATAAAATAAAAAAATCGCCCAAAGGCGACCGATTATAAAATACGATAAAATAAAAAAGAAATAACTCCCAACCGATGTTTCTTTACACATCTCATACAGGTTGGGAGCTACTTCTGTTCACTCTTAGTATCTAGCATCTTTATTTTAACCTCTCTTTCTGTTGTTTGCCTTTACCTTTAAGCTTATTGCATTTTTTTAATATTAAATACTTTTAAACTTTATGTAAAGGATTTATATATACACTTTCTACTAATCTTAAAACCTTCTTTAATCAAACCATCGCGATTTTATTTTAACTACTGATATTTAATCTTATTTTATTTTGTTTTAAGTTTTCGAAAGTGATTGGCGCTTACCTTCTCATCGGGTATCACCTCTTTCTTTTCTGTGTCTTTAATATACCATACTTTTTGATAGTTTGCAAGATGTAATATTGTGCAAACTTAACACTATTTTCTTGTGCATATAGCAGAAATAAGTTTAATTTGCACAAAAAATATTGACATTTAAAAATAGATTTGATATAATAAATTTGTTGAGTTGTTAAAATTTTACACTAAAAAAGTATCAGGAGGGATTTTTATGAATTTATTGAAAAAATGTACGGCAGAATTTATCGGAACCTTTGTGCTGGTATTTTTTGCTTGCGGAACTGCCGCTGTTGTTGGTTGTTCGGCTGAAAACGGAACAGGATATCTGCTAACAGCTCTGGCTTTTGGTCTTGTTATTGTGGCAATGGCGTATTCCATTGGCAATATTTCAGGCTGCCATATCAATCCTGCTGTATCTATTGCAATGCTTGTTAGCGGTAAGCTTTCATTAAAAGATTTTATCGGTTATCTTGTTGCTCAATTTGCCGGTGCTACTGTCGGTGCGGCCGCATTGATGGCTTTCGTAGGTAAAGATAGCGGATTGGGTGCAAACGCACTTTATAAGGATAATATAGTTTTATCCTTGTTGATTGAGGTTATTCTTACCTTTGTATTTGTTATCGCTATTCTCGGTGTTACTTCCAAAAAGGAAAATGGCGCTGTATCCGGAATTGTAATCGGTTTAACACTAACACTTGTACATATTCTTGGAATTTCTTTCACAGGAACTTCTGTTAACCCTGCTCGTAGCTTTGGACCTGCGCTTTTTGTTGGAGGTGAAGCACTGGCTTCTGTTTGGGTATTCCTGGTGGCTCCCTTGGTGGGCGGCGTTCTTGCAGCTCTTGTATATAAATTTCTTGATAGCAAGAAAGCAGAATAAGATAGATTTTGATAGTATCATTTAACTTCATAAAATTAATCTAATTTCAAAAAATGCAGCCGTTAAGCGGCTGCATTTTTGGTACTAATTTATTTATCGCTATTATCCAACAAATAGTGAAGTATTTTTTCGGGGTTTTCTATGAAGCTTTTGGTGATTTGAAAATGCTCGGTATCTTGGTAATTCACTATTTTAATGCCATCTTTTGTAAATTCTAAAATTTCGGCATTTGGAAAAGCCATTAGAATAGGCGAGTGGGTTGCTATTATGAATTGAGAATTTTTCTTTACTAATTCGTTAATTTCAGCAATTAAAGTAAGTAATCGCATAGGGGATAAAGCTGCTTCCGGCTCGTCTAAAATGTAAAGCCCGTTACCAAAAAATCGATTTTGAACAATCGAAAGAAAACTTTCGCCGTGGGATTGATTATGTAAAGATACACCGCCGTAACTATCAATCACAAAAGGGTCAAAAGAAGCCTCTTTGTCCATATCATCAATATTTGTAGCAACATTGTATAGACTTTCCGCCCTGAGAAAAAAGCCGTCCTTTGCAAAGCCCTTTTTCCCAACCTCAATATGTTTAAATAGTTCGGAATGTGTAGCATTTGTTGAAAATGTGAAATTTTTTGAGCCACCCTCGGCATTAAACCCGTATGCAACCGCGATTGCTTCAAGCAAAGTGGATTTTCCAGTTCCGTTTTCGCCGACAAAAAAGGTAACATTTGAAGAAAAAGAAAGACATTTTTCTTTTGCTAAATATTTTATAACAGGTAAATTATTTAAATAGGAATTTTCATCTAGGTTATTATGGAATATAATATTGCTTATATATTTTGTTGACACAAACTCACCTCGTGTAACTATTTTAGAAATTAATTGTTTTATCGTTCAGCAACATCAATAGGTATATCAAAAATATAAAATATGCTTTTAACAACATCCATTCTTCCATCTGGCGTTATTCCATGTTCTTGCTTGATTTTTATAATTTCTATATTAAACATATTTTTTTCATAATCTTCTTTTTCTTCATAGAAAAAAGGTTGATAAAAATTCTTATGACGAGAAAAATCGATGAAAATGGTTGAAAGAAGTAGTATAACAAAAAGAATAAATACTATAAAAACAGATTTTTCCCATTTTTTTAAAGAAGAAAACCATTTAAACATTTTAATTACACCCTTTCGCAATTCAGTATAGCAGAATTTTTTAGTCTTTTCAATAAAAAATGAAGTGTGAGTTTTATAATGCAAAAACCTCACCCAACGAGCAACGCCCGTCGACCTCATAACCCAAATATCATAAATTCAAAAATTCAAACCCCATAACAAGAAAAATCTCTCCATTCCAAAAGGAACGAAGAGATTTTTTGGTTGCGGAGGCAGGACTTGAACCTACGACCTTCGGGTTATGAGCCCGACGAGCTACCAACTGCTCCACTCCGCGATGTCTTATTTACAATATTATTATACACAAAAGGGCAGGGGTTTGCAACCCTTTTTTAAAATTTTTTTAATTTTTATTATTATAACCATAATTTTCATAAAATATCAAAAAAGTTTGTTATTCTTTACATAAATCGCAAATGCCGTATAGAATACTACCGTCACAACTTAAAGAAAAATTATGGTCTTTTAAGAGATGGTTTTCAATTTCTTCCATAAAACCGCAGTCTAAATGAATTAGTCTTCCACATTTAATGCATTTAACATGGATATGCTCGTGGCAGGCTTTATCGCTATGTTTTAGCTGATAAATTGAACCGCTACCGCTTTTTGAGGGGAATTTAACAACACTTTGCTCAGCGGCTAGTTTATTCAAATAACGGTAAACGGTTGTTATATTGACATTTAAACCATTTTCGGATAAAAATTCGGAAATATCGGCGGCAGTAACAGTAGTATCATGGTTTGCCTTTAAATATTCTAAAATATATTTACGAGCATTAGTGTTATAATTTTGTTTTTCTGCCACCGAGTTCACTTCCTTTATTCTGATTTCATTCTAAGTAAAGCTCCGTTTTTAATCGGTCTGTCAAATGGGATTTTAATTGTCATCATAGGGTGGGGAGCAGAGTCAATAAGCTCGCCCTTTTCGTTATATAACTCGTCGGTTTTAACAATAAACGGCGCCGACATAGGTTCTAAACAGTCTAGCTCCTGACCTCTTAAAAATTTGTTTTTAAGTATTGCGGTAACGCACCCGTTTTCATATCCGTTTACTATTGCCGCAACCGCATAATCTCTGACATATCCCGCATTTTCATAGGTTTGAGAGTTTTGTGGCGCTCCGAAATAGAAGCCGGTTGAATAGGTGCGGTGGCTTATTTTATTAAGCTCGTCAGTCACCCATTCGGGACATTTCCAATTTTCGTCAGCGGTTAAGCTATCAAGCGCGCCGCGATAAGCATTGGTAACAACGGCGGTATAATAATGAGATTTTGCTCTTCCTTCAAGCTTAATACTGTCAACCCCGGCTGCGACCATTTTATTAAGGTTTTCTGCCATACATAAATCGTTTGCGTTTAAAATATAAGTTCCTTTATCGGTTTCGGTTATATCAAAATGCTGACCTGGGCGTTTTTCCTCTATCAGCGAATAACTCCAACGGCAAGGCTGAGCGCAGTCTCCTCGGTTTGCATCACGACCTGTCATATAGCTTGAAAGTAAGCATCTGGCAGAGAAGGATACACACATAGCGCCGTGGGCAAAGGCTTCGAGTTCTAAATCCATAGGGGTTTTTGCTCTGATTTCAGCGATTTCGTGAAGCGAAAGCTCGCGAGCTAAAACGACACGTTTTGCGCCTAAATCATAAAAAGCCCTTGCAGTTTCATAATTGCATATACCCGATTGAACAGAAGCGTGAAGCTCGCAATTAGGTGCATATTTTTTAACCATTTGGATAGTGCCTAAATCGGCGGCAATTATAGCATCTGCGCCTAAATCGTTTATGGTTTTTAAAAAGTCAGGCAGACGCGGAATTTCGCTATTATGCGGAATAGTATTGCAAGCCACATGAACCTTAACACCATTTTTATGGGCATATTCGATACCTAGTTTTAAATCCTCTAAGCCGAAATTTGAAGCTGCGGTGCGCATACCAAATTCCTCGCCTGCAAGATAAACTGCATCTGCGCCATAGTCGACAGCGGCTTTAAGTCTTGTTAAATCGCCTGCGGGGGCTAAAAGCTCAGGAAGCTTTATAATATCAGTTGAAATATTCATAAATCCATTGTTTTCCTTGTTTGAGTTTTGCTATGGTTGCATTTTGCTCTGCCATAGTTTTATGGAAATAAAAATTACCGCTGCTATCGGTCACAAAATAATAGTAATCAGAGGTTTTGGGATATAAAGCGGCATTTATAGCATCAATTCCCGGAGAGCAGATGGGTCCGGGTGGAAGTCCCTTAATAGCGGAAAAATCATTATCTGCTTGGGTATTGTATCTTCCGTCATCCTGATTAAAACTATCTCCGTAAAACAGGGTGGGGGAAGAGCCTAATGTTCCGCCTGTTTCAGCGGCATTAAGTCTATTATAAAATACGCTTGAAACACCCTTCATATTTTCTTTAAGGCGTTCTTTTGCAACGGCAGTTTTAGCGTCAATTCCGGCTTCAAGTTGGATAATAGATGCCATAGTTAGAATTTCGTTCATTGAATAACCTAATTCATCAGCTCGCTTAAACATTTCGTCCGTTATTTTAATTTCCGATTGCTGTATCATACGCTCGATTGCTAATTTAGCACAGGTTTTGCCATCATAAAAAGAATAGAAGCTATAAGTATCAGGGAATAAATAACCCTCTAATGTGTGGTAGGTTTTAACATCGTCGGCACATTTTAAGAGCTTTGATTCTCTCTTAACCTCTTCAAGAGCTTCAAGGAATTCAGACCTTGTGCATACGCCCGCTTTTTCTAAAATAGTTGTGATACCGGGGACGGTGACCTTTTCGCTGTTAACATTTTTGGTAAAATCATTAATGCCTGTACCTTCGGGTATGGTAACCTCAACCGATTCTGCCTTTGCACCCTCGTTTATAAGCATTTGGCACAAGCCTTCATAACCCGCTTCGGTATTGAAGGTATAAAGACCGTATTTAAACTGATTGTCATAACCTTTAAGCTTTGCATAAACTCTGAAAAGCATAGGGATTTTTACGGCGCCACTATCTTTTAATTGCTCTGCGATTTGAGAAGCAGGAGTGCCGAGATTTATGTCCATCGTAGTGTCATGACCTCTACCGAAGCCTAAGCCCATATAGTCAGCCCCCGCATAAATGATACCGAAGCCGAGAGAAACTGACACAATAATAATAGCCAAAATCCAAACAATTACTTTTATAGGATTATCGCCTTTTTTCTCTTTTTTTGCCTTTTTATTTTTCCTTGATTTTTTCAAAGGCTCAGCTTCAAAATTTTCTTCAATTTCAAAGCCTTTGCCGATTATAAAATCATCATCAGAGCCGTTTTCAAGAAATTCGTTTTTATTCTCTTCCATTTTAAACCTCTCAGTATCGCATTTGTTCTTTTAAAGCGTTTGCGGTTTCATAATCCTTTAAAAATTCAAGTATTTTAAAACCAAAATCAAAAGCTGCGCCTGCACCGTAGGCAGTTATGATATTACCGTCCGCTTCAACGCGATTTTCGGTTACAAAAGCATCGGTCAAATCCTTTTCAAAGCCTTTAAAACAACAAGCTTTTTTATTTTTTAGCAAGCCTTTATGTCCCAAAATAGAGGGAGCAGCACAAATAGCAGAAATTAAAAGACCGCTTTTATAAGAGTAATCTAAAAATTCTTGAACAGTATCGCTTTTTTCAAGGTTAAGAGTTCCGGGCATACCGCCTGGGAGAATAATACCCTCTAAATTATCGGTTTGAGCTTCATTTTCTGAAATATCGCATAAAACTTTAATGTTATGCGATCCTGAAATAGTTTTAGACCCAATTCCAACCGTTTTTACCTCGATATTAGCTCTTCTTAAAATGTCAACAGGTGCCAGAGCTTCGCATTCCTCGAAACCATCAGCTAAAAATACATAAATCATAATTTACTCCGAATATAGTTTTAATACACTCTGCAAAACATCATTTGCAATATCTTCGATTGTTCTGGCTTCGCCGCCTTTTGAACAGTCTATAATCTCCCAGTTTGAAAACTCAGCGGTGAAAATAGCCGCTTTGCGACATTTAGCAAGATATTCAGTATCGCTTTCGTGAATATCTTTTTTATTTTCATCGCCCTTGTATCTACCGGTTAAAAGCTTTTGAGAAACCTCAATAGGCATATCAAGGAAAATAACCTTATTGGGTTTTGGTATTCCGATTTTATTATATTCAAAATCATAAAGCCAAGACAAAAAGCTTTCCCATTCGGCTTCGGGGAGTTTTGAGGCTTGGTGAACTGCGTTAGAGGTTGTGTATCTTCCTGAAACTATTGTTCCGCCATTATTATAGTATTCACCCCAAGAGGTTTTAAAAGATGCATAGCGGTCTGCGGCATAGAAAACCGAGGCGGCAAATGCATTAACATCGCCAGGCTTTTTGCCAAAATCACCCGCTAAATACATTTTAACAAGGGTGCTTGAAAGACTATCATAATCAGGAAAAGAGACCGCCTTGCAGTCTATATTCTGAGCTTTTAGATTTTTATTAAGAAGTTCGAGTTGGGTGGATTTACCGCTACCGTCAAGACCTTCTATAACAATAAGTTTACCCATGTTTTTTAAGTTCCTTATAAAAATTTCTAACCTCTTGCGCGTTTCCGCAAGACATTTTACCCTCTGAGCATTTTCCTTTTATGCAAGAGGGACCTGCATTTTTAAATAAATTTGGCGCAACCTCAGAAACCAAAGCTAGCATTTGGTTTGCAATATCCTGAATTTCCCATTGAGCACGCTTGCAGCAACGAACCTTAAAGAAATTCTGCAAAGACCTTGCGTTCATAGTCATAATCATTTGAGTTTCGCAAGCATTAGGCAAAACAAATCTAGCATCTTCAATAGCTTTCTTTTCAGCCATTCTTTCGGCAGTTTTCTGGTCTTTGCCCTCGGCTAAAAAGCTTTTTATGTGTTTTTCTTTTAAGATTTCAGTTAATCGGTCGTATTTTCTTTGGTCCTCAGCCATAATTTCATCGTAGATTTCTAAGGCTTCGGGAACTTCTGCAATTTCGGGAGGGGTTACATATTCAAAGCTGCCCTCTCTTACATAGCGCTGACTTTTAACCGAGAAAGATGCCATTCTATGCCTTGTTATTTGGGCTAAAAGAGCTCGCGAAACACCCTCGATACCAAAGGTGAAGCTTGCATGTTCAATCGGGCTTTCATGACCGATTTCAGCTAGCATCTCAACAAAAGAAGCCGCCTTTTCGTCGGTCAAATTATCGGTGAGCCCTGTTATGGTTGAACTACTGTAACAAAGCTTTGCAGCAGAAGCTACGGTGTGCTCAGGGTTTGGAGTATGAGCTAATAAATATACTTTTGCCATTTATTATCAATTCCTTTCGAAACCTATATTATAGTCTATATTATTATACAATATAATCTTTAAAGATTCAACAAAAAATTACTTAATTTTCATAGCAAAATAAAAGGCACAGTTTTCAAAAACTGCGCCTTTTTAAAGATTTATACTTTAACGGTTTCTTTCGCGGAAATTGCGGTATATGAAATAACATCCAATATTGTTTCACCGTCAATTTGCAAGGCGGTTGGTCGGTCAAACTCGACTGTTATCTCTTTGCCCTCTAAAATTTCAACTAACTTAGTGTGCTTTATGTGTTCACCCTTAAATATAGAGGGGAATAGCATAAGAGTTTTAAGTTTTCCTGAACTGTGGAAAATCATAGTTGATAGTGTGCCGTTTATATTTTTACGGTCTTGATTAGGGGTTGGAATCATACCGCCGCCGTAATATCTTCCGTGCATAGTGGGGGCAATCCAAACCTTTTTGTAGGTGTTTGTCTTGCCGTCAACCGTAACGGTGGCATTGGTTGGTTTATAGTGGAATAAAAGACCTTTTATTGCAATAGAAGTATAATTAACCTTTTTATTTGAGTTTTCTTTAATCTTATCCCCAACCTCGCAGCAGTAACCGTCAATACCGTAGCCTACTCCGTTTATAAAACGGTAGGTTTTATCTTTAACCGTAACAGTCGGTAAATCTTTTATGTATTCATTTATAGAGAAAGGCTTAGAGCCTTTTTTATAACCTAAATCTGCCGCAAAATCGTTACCGGTTCCAAACGGATAATAGAGGATATCGTTTTTAATTTCGATGCCTTCTGTTTCATTGACAAAGCGGTTAATAGTACCATCTCCGCCGCAGAGAATTATAAAATCATCAGCTTCTAGTTTTGAAAAAAATTCTTTATAATCCTCAATGGAAACAATATTTAGAAATTCTAATTCGCTATTGATTTTTCCTTCAACGAGTTTAATATTTTCAAGATTTGTTTCAAATCCTGCCTTTAAATTATAAAGAACATAACCCTTAGACATAGTAAAATCTCCTCGTATTAAATTTTAATCCGCAACGAAAATTATACTACATAAAATTACTATTTTCAACTAAAAATTACCTTTTTCGACAAAATGAAATGGGCAACCGTTTGGTTGCCCATTTAATATAAAAATATTATTTTCGCAAAAATTTCAGAATATCGTTTGAAACTTCGTCTTTTAGGCTGTCATTCAGTATTTCGTGGCGGCAGTTTTCATAGAGCTTGATTTCTGCACTATTTCCGTTCTTAATCAGCTTGTTATAAACCCAAACAACTCCTTTACCGTAATTACCGACAGGGTCTTGGTCGCCCGCGATTAAGAGAATAGGAGTATGGAAATTTAAGCTTTTAAACCAAGCGTTTCGGTTAGAATAGGAGTTTAGCTTTATAAGGTCGTGCATTGCGCTGACGGTGAAAAAATAGTTGCAGAATTTATCGTTTCGGTATTTTTCAATAATTTCTGTGTCTTTTGTTAGCCATTCGCGACCTGTATTTCCATTAAAACGTTTGTTATAAGAGCCGAAAGCCATAGAATAAACCAGTTTTGAAATATGTTTTTTCCCTCTTAAAAAGCCGATAATATCGGTAGTTAACAAACCTAAAGGAGCTAGCGGATTTTTGCCACCTGTACCGCAAAAAATAACCTTTTCGTAAGCTTCCTTAAAGCTTTCTGCCGCTAATCTTGCAATAAAAGAGCCCATAGAATGACCAAAAAGATATAGCGGAAGCATAGGGTACATATTTTTAACAACATTTTCAAATGCGTTTACATCATTTACTAAATATTTCCAACCGTTATGATAAGCTATAAAGCCTAATTCGGTATCATCCTTTGCAGTTTTTCCATGACCTAAATTATCATAGCCGAAAGCAACATATCCGCTTTCTGCTAAGAAACTCATAAATTTATCATAGCGTTCGATATGCTCGGTCATGCCGTGAATAATATGAAATAAGCCTTTAATATCGCCGGAGGGAATATAGATTTTACCCTGCAAGGTATGTATATTATCGGTGCTCGGTACAGACAGACTCTTTACTTCAAAAGACATAAAATCACTCCTTTAAATCGGAAAATGTTCTACTAACCGCTAATTTCCAACCGTTTAGTAAGTCCTTTCTTTCGGTATAGCTTATAGTTGGATTATATTCGGTTTTGCCTGAAAAAATTTCAATGATTTCGGATTTATCTTTCCAAAATCCAACCGCTAAGCCTGCCAAAAAAGCGGCTCCCAAAGCGGTGGCTTCACTGCAATCGGGTTTAATTATTTTAATATCAGAAATATCTGATTGAAATTGCATTAAAAATTTGTTTTGAGCGGCGCCACCGTCTGCTTTAAGAGAGGAAAATTCAATACCGCTATCCGATTTCATAGATGTTAATAAATCGTTTGTCTGAAAGGCGATAGATTCTAGCGCTGCTCTTATAATATGGTTTTTATTACTACCGCGAGTAAGCCCTGATATAGTGCCTCTGGCATACATATCCCAATAGGGCGCGCCTAATCCTGCAAAGGCGGGAACTATATAAACTCCTCCGTTGTTTTCAACCAAATTTGCATATTTTTCACTATCGGCAGAGTTTTTTATTAAGCCTAATTCGTCTCTGAGCCATTGTATAACTGCACCGCCGACAAAAACACTGCCTTCTAAGGCATATTTGGTTTCTTCACCATTTTCAAAGGCGGCTATTGTTGTTAAAAGACCGTTTTTGCTCTCAATAGCGCAAGAGCCTGTATTCATAAGCAAAAAGCAACCCGTTCCGTAGGTGTTTTTTATATCACCCTCATTAAAGCAACGCTGACCGAAAAGGGCGGCCTGTTGGTCGCCTGCTATACCGCAAACGGGAATATTTTTGCCTAAAATATTAATTTCACCGTAAATCTCGCTGCTTGATTTAACCTTTGGTAACATACATTCGGGAATATCAAAGATTTCTAACAATTTTTTATCCCAACAAAGCTTATGTATATCAAAAAGGAGAGTTCGGGAGGCGTTGGTATAATCAGTGACATGGATTTTACCGTTTGATAATTTCCAAATAAGCCAGGTATCAATAGTTCCGCAAAGAAGCTTGCCTTTATTGGCTTTTTCTCTTGCACCCTCAACATTATCGAGTATCCATTTGATTTTCGTGGCACTGAAATAAGCATCAATTTTAAGACCGGTTGTTTTTTTAATATAGTCCTCTAAACCGTCTTTTTTAAGCTGTTCACATATATCGGCGGTTCTTCTGCATTGCCAGACTATTGCATTATAAACAGGATTTCCGCTATCTTTATCCCAAACTATGACCGTTTCGCGCTGGTTGGTTATACCGATACCTGCGATTTCTTCTGCATTAGCATCAATTTGGGTGATAGCTTCGGTTAAAGCGGAGTATTGAGCAGAATAAATTTCTAACGGATTATGCTCAACATAACTCGGCTTTGGATATATTTGAGTAAACTCGTGCTGAGCGGTTGAAACGGCATTACCGTTTTTATCAAAGAGTATTGCTCGGGCACTCGTTGTACCTTCGTCTAAGGCTAAAATATATTTTTTCATATTGCGCCTCTCAGTTTAAAGAATAATTCTGGGAACTCTCGGCGATATACCGCATACAATTTCATAGTTAATAGTATTGCAAATATTTGCAAGGGTTTCAACCGGAAGCTCTTTGCCGAAAAGTATAACCTCGTCGCCAAGCTTAATATCCTCTATATCGGTAACATCAACACTTAACTGGTCCATACAAATTCGACCTAAAACTTTGGCTTTTTTGCCGTTTATCAAAACAAACGCTTTGTTAGATAAGACTCTGGGATAACCGTCTGCATAGCCTGCGGCAACCGTTGCAATCTTAATTTTTTTATCTGCTTTAAAGGTTCTGCCATAGCTTACGGTATCGCCCTCTTCTATTTCCTTAACCATAGAAACAACCGATTTTAAGGTCATTACGGGGGTGAATCTTTCGTCAATACTAAGCTCAGCTGAGGGGGTGAGTCCGTATAAAATAATACCCGGTCGGCAAAGGTCAAAATGCTTATCAAAGTCGTTTATTATTCCTGCCGAGTTGCAACAATGGCAAATTTTTGGGTTAAAACCGTTTTCTTTAAAAATTTTAACTGCATTTTTAAAGCGGTTATACTGAATATTTGTAAAACCGTCTTCTTCGTTTTCGTTTCGGTCAGCAACTGCAAAATGGGTGAATATGCCTTCAAGTATAAAGCCTTCCATTTTAGCGGCTGATATTGCCTCGTTTATACCGTCTAAACTGTCTTTTCGGCAGTTGAAACCAAGCCTTGACATACCTGTATCCAGCTTGATATGTATATTTATTTTGACGTTTTCTTCCTGTGCAACCGCTGATAAAGTGGATGCATATTCGGTTGAATAAACGCATTGGGAAATGTTTTTCTCGGCTAAAAGCTTAGCTTCGGTAACAGGGGTATAGCCTAAAATTAAAATAGGCTTTGTTATCCCAATTTCTCTAAGCTGCAAAGCTTCCTCTATGTTGGAAACTGCGAAAAAATCAGTGCCCATTTCTTCTAAAACAGGTGCGATTTCGGACACCGAATGTCCGTAAGCATTTGCCTTAACAACCGACATTATTTTAGAGCCATTTGTTATTTCTTTAATTAAGTTAAAGTTAGTTTTCAGGGCATTTAAATCAATTTCTGCCCAAGTTCTGTGTGAAAAAAGCAAGTTTACACAACCTTTAAAATAAATTAAACATTAAAGCGGAAGAGAACGATATCTCCGTCCTTCATAACATATTCTTTACCTTCGCTTCTAACTAACCCTTTTTCCTTGGCAGTTACCATATTACCGCCGCAAGAGATAAAGTCATCAAAAGCGATAACCTCGGCTCTTATGAAGCCACGCTCAAAGTCGGAATGGATTTTACCTGCCGCCTGAGGAGCCTTTGTACCTTCGGTTATAGTCCAAGCGCGAACCTCGGGCTTACCTGCGGTTAAATATGATATAAGACCTAATAGGGAATAACATTTTTGTATCATTCGGTCAAGTCCTGAACGCTCTAAATTAAGCTCTTCTAAGAACATGATTTTTTCTTCGTCTGAAAGACCGGAAATTTCTGCCTCTAATGCGGCGCAAATGGGGAGAATTTCTGCCTTTTCCAAAGCGGCAATTTCTTTAACAATATTAACATTTTTGTTGTTTTCAATTCCGTTTGCAAAATCATCTTCACTCATATTGCAAGCATAGATTACGGGCTTTGCAGAAAGTAGGGCAGTGGTATTAATAATATCCTGCTCACTTTCGTCCTCTATTTCAATAGAACGAGCGGGCAGGCCTTTTTCAAGGTGAGCCATAAGACGTTTTAAAAAGTCAACCTCGCCTTGCATTTTCTTATCGCCCTTTAAAGCCTTTGTTGCTTTATCCAAGCGTCTTTGCACCATTTCGATATCAGAGAAAATAAGCTCTAAATTTATAGTTTCAATGTCTCTTGCAGGGTCGATAGAGCCTTCAACATGGATTATATCATCGCTTTCAAAGCAACGAACAACATGAACGATAGCATCAACCTCGCGGATATTTGAAAGGAATTTATTTCCCAAACCCTCGCCCTTTGAAGCACCTTTAACAAGACCTGCTATATCAACAAATTCTATAACAGCAGGGGTGAATTTATCAGGAGAATAAATCTCAGCTAATTTTTCAAGTCTTTCATCAGGCACGCTAACCATACCAACATTTGGCTCAATGGTGCAGAAAGGATAGTTTGCCGACTGCGCGCCTGCATTTGTAATTGCATTAAATAAAGTAGACTTACCAACATTAGGAAGTCCCAACATACCTAGTTTCATAAATTCTCGTCCTTTATAATTCTTTTTTCAAAATATAATATTTCATTTTCTATTATATATCTATTTCTCTTCATTGGCAAGAAAAAACTTTATTTTTAACCAAATAATGTATAAAAACACTTTACTTTTTATAACTACTCGTTGTATAATAGTATGAATAATTTTATATTGAAGCAATATTAGTTTAAGGAGGTATAATTTTGCATACTAATTTTAAAATAAGTTTAAACAAAATCATATCCGAATTTTCTCTTGAAATTCTGAATATGCCTTTAACAGATAATGAAATTTTGGTTTCTTCAAACGAAATAAACAGACCTGGTCTTCAAATGGCAGGTTATTTTGAGTTTTTTGATAGCGATAGAATACAGATTATCGGCAAAAGCGAGGAAAGCTTTTTGAGAAGGTTTACTCCTGAAAAAGCCGAAAGTCGATTAAAAGAGCTTTTTTCAAAAAAACCGGTGGCAGTTGTTATTTGCCGAGATTTAGAGGTTAGTGATATTTATAATAAAATAGCGGCAAAATATGATGTGCCGTTACTCAGAACCGGTATAAGTACCTCCGAGTTTGAAGCCGCTCTTATAGCTTACTTAAATCTTCACTTAGCACCAAGAATTACAAGACACGGTGTTTTGGTTGAGGTTTACGGTGAAGGTATCTTGCTCCTGGGCGAAAGCGGAGTTGGTAAGAGTGAAACTGCTATCGAGCTTGTTAAAAGAGGTCATAGATTAATAGCAGACGATGCGGTTGAAATCAAAAGGGTTTCGAGCAAGGCGCTCGTTGGCTCAGCACCTGATAATATCAGGCACTTTATTGAGCTTAGAGGTATCGGTATTATAAATGCAAGCCGTATATTCGGTGCAGGTGCGGTTAAGCTTACCGAAAAAATTGACCTGGTTATAAATTTAGAGCCTTGGGATGTTAATAAAACATACGACCGTATGGGCCTTGAAAATAAAACAACCGAGATTTTAGGTCTTAATATTCCTTCGCTTACGATACCTGTTAAACCCGGTAGAAACTTAGCGGTTATTATTGAGGTTGCGGCTATGAACAGTCGTCAGAAAAAGCTGGGTTACAATGCGGCTGAGGATTTGCTTAAAAAACTCGGTATGACAGATGAAATTTAAAAATTTTTCTTATAGGAGTGAAAAATTATGTATAAATTAGGAATTGATTTAGGCGGAACAAATATCGTTGCAAGCGTTGTTGACGATAATTTTAAAATTATTTCCACCGCAAAAAGAAAAACTAACTGTCCTCGTCCTGCTGATGAAATTGTTGCCGATATGGCGGCAGTTGCTTTGGAGGCGATTGAGCTTGCAGGAATCAAAAAGGAAGAGATAGACGGTGCGGGTGTTGGCTCTCCCGGTTCTATCGACCCTGAAAACGGTATTGTTGTTTATTCGAACAATTTAGGCTTTTTTGACCTTCCTTTATCAAAAATGCTTAAAGAAAAAACCGGTATTGATTTTTATCTTGAAAATGATGCTAATGCAGCAGCTTACGGCGAGCTTTTAGCAGGAGCCGGAAAAGGCGCTAAAAATTTCATTATGATAACACTCGGAACAGGTGTTGGCGGCGGTGTTATTATTGATGGTAAGATTTATTCAGGTTCTAACCACGCAGGCGCTGAGCTCGGTCATACCGTTATCGCTATGGACGGTGAAATGTGCTCCTGCGGAAGACAGGGTTGTTTTGAGGCTTATGCGTCTGCAACCGCTCTTATCCGTCAAACCAAGCAGGCTATGATCAAATATCCTGATACTGTTATGTGGGATTTAGTTGACGGGGATATTAAAGTTGTTAATGGACGCACTGCTTTTGATGCAATGCGCAAGGGAGACAAGGCAGGCAAAGCGGTTGTTGATAAATATATTGAATATCTTGCAGTTGGTATTGCTAATAATGTTAATATATTCCAGCCTGAGATTTTATGTATTGGCGGCGGTATTTCAAAAGAGGGAGATAATTTAATAGTTCCGCTAGGTGAGATTTTAGAAGGCGAGAACTATGCTCGTAATATCCCAAATAAAGTAGAAGTTAAAGTTGCTAAGCTCGGAAACGATGCAGGTATTATCGGCGCGGCATTTATCTGCGATTTATATAAATAATTATAATGGAGAAACTGATGGCTTATTCTGATTTTGAGAACTTTTTGAATTCGAAAAAAATAGAATATAAACTTAATGAGCCTTTAAAAAAGCATACTAGCTTTAAAATTGGCGGTAATGCAGATTATTTTGTTTCAGTTAAATCTACCGATGAGCTGATTTTAATTTTAAAAGAGTTAAATGAAAAGCAAATTCCTTTTTTTATTATCGGAAAAGGCTCTAATTTGTTGGTTTCCGATAAAGGTATTGAGGGAGTAGTTATAAGCCTTGCTAAAATGGATGAGATTACCGTAAACGGTGATATTCTTAAAGCTGATGCAGGCGCTAATTTAGCGGGTGTATGTCTTAAAGCGCAATACTTTGGACTTTCAGGTCTCGAATTTGCATACGGTATACCCGGTAGCGTTGGCGGTGCTCTCTTTATGAATGCAGGAGCTTATGGGGGAGAGATGTCCCAAGTTGTAGTTTCTGCTGAGTATGTAACTTTTTCGGGAGAATTGGGCATTATTAATTTATCGGATATGAAATTAGGCTACCGAACCAGTATTTTTAAAGAGGGCGAAAAAATTATAACTTCGGTATCTTTTGGTCTGAAAAAAGGAAATAAAGCTGAAATTTTAGCTTTAATGGAGGATTTTCTAGGTCGCCGAAAAGCTAAGCAACCGCTTGAATATCCAAGTGCAGGAAGCACCTTTAAGCGTCCTGAGGGGTATTTTGCAGGCGCTCTTATTGAAAAAAATAATTTAAAGGGCAAATCGGTTGGCGGCGCTATGGTTAGTGAAAAGCATGCAGGATTTATAATAAATTTCGATAATGCAACGAGCCAGGATGTGAGAAAACTTATATCTGATGTTCAAAAAACGGTTTTAGAGGCAGACGGTGTTTTGCTTGAAACCGAAGTTATATTTGTTGGAAAAGAATAAGTAAAAACGATTAAAGGAGGGAAAACAAATGGAGTTACTTTTAGTTACAGGTCTTTCGGGAGCAGGAAAATCTCAGGCGGCTGATGCGCTTGAAGATATGGGTTTTTATTGTGTTGATAATATACCGCCTGCAATTATACCTTCGTTTGTTGACCTCTCTTCAAAAAGTGGAGACGAATTAAGCAAATTAGCGGTTGTAACCGATGCCAGAGGCGGAGATTTGTTTTCTGATATCCCTGAGGTTTTAGAAAACTTAAAGCTTAAAGAAATTAATTTTAAAATTCTTTTTCTTGATGCATCAAATGAGGTTCTTATTCGCAGATATAAGGAAAACCGTCGCAAGCATCCGCTTATGAGTGGTGAAAAGGCTTCGCTTTCTGAAGCGGTTAAAAAAGAACGCGAAATGCTTGATAAAATTCGCATTATTGCAGATTATGTTGTTGATACGAGTTATATTTCAAATTCTCAGCTTAAAGAAAAGTTGACCGGAATTTTTTCGGAAAATGGTCAGAATGTGTTGAAAATTCAAACTAAATCCTTCGGTTTTAAATACGGTGCTGATACCGAGGCTGATTTAGTAATAGATGTTAGGTGCTTGCCAAATCCTTTTTATATTGATTCTCTAAAACATAAAACAGGTTTGGACCAAGATGTTAGAGATTATGTTATGCAAACTAATGAAAGTAAGGAATTTTACGAAAAGTTGGTTGATTTTATTGATTTTTCGATGCCTTTATATGTTAAAGAGGGTAAAAGCCAGTTGGTTATAGCCTTTGGTTGCACAGGTGGTAAGCATAGGTCGGTAACCTTCGCAGAGCTTTTGGCAAAGCATTTGAAAAGTCAAGGGTATGACTGCAAAACAATGCACCGCGATATTCAAAAAAGGTGATATAAAATGTCCTTTTGCAAGGAAGTTAAGAATGAGTTAATTGGTTTAAGAACAGGGTGGTGCTGTAAACCAGCAATGGTTTACGGTCTAATGCTTTTTGGCAGAGCCTTTTCTATCAAAAAAATTTCCATTCAAACTAACAATGAAAATGTTGCAAAGGCTTATTGTAATTTGATTAAAGAAGTTTATAAAATTGAACCCTCGCTTTCGGTTGGCGGAACAGCGAGACCAACCTATAAAGCTGAGGTTTCATCCGAGTCTGAGCGGCTTAAAATTTTAGCTTCTATTGATTTCGGTATTGAAGAAGAGGTTATAGACAGAACTCTTTTTTTAAGGGATTGTTGTATAAATTCCTTTATAAGAGGAGTGTTTTTAGCCTGCGGTAATATAAATGACCCCGAAAAAGAATACAGGGCAGAATTTAATGTTAAAACCGAAAAATTAGCAGACGAGCTTTTGAATTTGCTTTTAGAAAGCGGAATTGTTATGCGCAAGGTTGCGGCTAAAAACGGATTCAAGCTTTACACTAAGGAAAGTGCAGTAATAGAAGACCTTTTAACCCTTATCGGCGCCGGAAAGCAAACATTGAATTTAATTGATACTAAAATTATGAAAAGTGTTAAAAATAATATTAATCGCGCCAGAAATTGTGATAGCGCAAATATTTCTAAAACGGTGGAGGCTTCTATCCGTCAGAGAACGGCTATTGAGTTTTTAGAGAAAAAGGGAATGCTATATTCCTTGCCAGAGGAATTAAAATCGGTAGCTTTGCTTAGAAAAGAGAACGAATCGGCATCCTTAAAGGAGCTTTGCCGATTATCGAATGAACCGATTTCGGTTTCGGGACTAAATCACAGATTTGAAAAAATCATAAAAATTTACGAAGAGCTTAAATAAAGCTTATACATATATAATTTGGAGGATACATTTTTAATGAACGAAAACTCTTTTGAAAAGGATTTCAAAAAAAATAATTATAAAAGAAAAAATACAAATAACGGTAAAACCTATAATAAAAAAGGAACTGGGAAGATTGAGCATTCAAAAAGCTCTAAAACCTCAAACTATAATTCTCAAAAGAAAAGAAGCCAAAGCAGACCTGTTTTGCCACCTGAGCCTTCTAAACCGGTCAAGATAATACCTCTTGGAGGACTAGGGGAAATCGGCAAGAATATTACTCTTTACGAGTATGACGGCGATATGTTTTTGGTTGATTGCGGTATGTCTTTTCCTGACGAGGAAATGCCGGGTATCGATATAGTAATCCCTGATTTCAGTTATGTTTTAGAAAACAAAGATAGAATTAAGGGTTTGGTTGTAACTCACGGACATGAGGACCATATCGGCGCAATACCATATCTTCTTACAAATTTCAATTTACCGATATATGCTACAAGACTTACTATCGGTTTAATAGAATGCAAACTTAAAGAGCATAAGCTTTTGGGAGATGCAAAACTAAATATTGTAAATCCGGGCGAAACGGTAAACCTTGGTAAATTTTCGATTGAATTTATCCATGTTAACCATTCTATTCCCGATGCTGTTGCTTTTGCAATAACCTGTCCCGCAGGAACTGTAATGCATACGGGTGACTTTAAGATTGATACAACCCCTATCGACGATTTTCCAATGGATATAGGCAGATTTGCCGAGCTTGGAAAACAGGGAGTTTTGGCTTTACTTGCCGATTCAACCAATGCTGAGCGTCCCGGCTATACGGCTTCCGAGAGACTGGTTGGCGAATCGCTTTCCCAAATTTTTAAAAAGGCTGAGGGTCACCGCATAATTGTTGCAACCTTTTCATCAAACATCCACCGTATTCAGCAGATTATTAAGGAAGCGGTTAACTGCGGAAGAAAGGTTGCTATTTCAGGCAGAAGTATGTTAAACGTTGTAACTATTGCAGAAGAACTTGGATATTTGAATGTTCCCCAAAATGTTCTTATAGATGTTGGAGATATTAAGGAATATCCGCCTGAAAAGATAGTTATTGTAACAACGGGTAGCCAAGGCGAGCCTCTATCGGCGCTTCATAGAATTGCTTTTGCTGACCATAAGCAGATTGAGATTATTCCTGGAGATATGATAATTATTTCGGCAACTCCGATTCCCGGTAATGAAAAGTTAGTTAGCAAGGTTATAAACGAGCTTATGAAAAGCGGCGCTAATGTTGTATATGAAAAAATGTATGATGTGCATGTTTCGGGACACGCTTGCCAAGAAGAATTAAAGCTTATTATGAGTGTTGTTAAGCCTAAGTATTTCATTCCGCTTCACGGCGAGCAAAAGCATCTGAAAAAACATGCCGGTTTAGCAGAACAGATGGGTATTAAGGCTGAAAATGTTTTAATAACCATAAACGGAGCGGTTATTGAATTATCCGAAGAAAAAATGGTTTGTTCTCAAACTGTTCAGGCAGGCAGAGTTTTGGTTGACGGTTTGGGTGTTGGCGATGTCGGAAGTATAGTTTTAAGAGACAGAAAGCATCTTTCGGATGATGGTATTATAGTGGTTGCGGTTTCGATAGACAGATATTCGCATGATATTATTTCAGGACCTGATATAGTTTCGAGAGGCTTTGTTTATGTTAAGGAATCAGAAGAGCTTATGAACGAGCTCAGAGAGCTGGTTTATGATATAATTGAGCGTTGCAATATGAATAATATCAGAGATTGGATGACCATTAAAACAAGAATTAAAGACGGCGTTTCAAAATTCTTATTCACACGAACAAAACGCAGTCCTATGGTGCTTCCGATTATTTTGGAAGTTTAAAACGGAGGAAAGAATATGAAAGTTATATTATTAGCAGATGTTAAGGGACACGGAAAAAAGGGCGAGCTTTGCAATGTTTCGGATGGTTATGCAAGAAATTTCTTGTTTCCGAAAAAGCTAGCTATTGAGGCTGATAATGCCGCAATGAACGAGCTTAAAAACCGCGAAGAAGCTGCGGCTCACCATAAAAAAGAGGAAATAAATGCCGCAAAGGAAACAGCCGCTCTTTTAGAGGGTAAAACGGTTACTATTAAAGCTAAAGCGGGTCAAAACGGAAGACTTTTCGGCTCGGTTACTTCAAAAGAAATAGCGGCTGAAATTAAAAACAGCCTAAAAGTTGAAATCGACCGCAAGAAAATGAATGTTTCTGATATTAAAAATTTCGGCGAATATACTGCTGAAATCAAGCTTTATCAGGGTATTATTGCTAAGGTTAATGTAAAGGTTACGGAATAATAATATGAGTGACGAAAAAACAATTTATAATTTAGACGGTGCGAGGCTTCCTTATTCGGTTGAAGCGGAGCAGTCGGTTTTAGGCTCGGTGCTTATTGACCCTAAATGCTTAAACGATATCGCAGTTTTAATGAAGCCTGAGTATTTTTATATCCCTCAGCATAAAGAGATTTACAAGGTAATGTCTACTATGTATGAGCTAAGTCAGGTAATAGACTTTGTTTCTCTCTTGGAAAAGCTGAAAAAAGAGGGGGTTTATGATGAAGCAGGCGGTAAAGCATATTTAACTCAGCTTGTTCAAACTGTTCCCTCGGCGGCTAATGTTTTAACCTATGTTGCAATTATAAGAGAGCGTTATTATGCGCGCGCTCTTATGACTGCGGCTCAGGATATAATTAACGATGTTAATGAAAACACATACGATTCGGATATGCTTTTAAATTCTGCCGAGCAGAAGATATATGATATCCGTCAGGGCAGAGAGATAAGCGGTTTAACCCATATTAAATCGGTTATCGAAAACGAAACATACGACCGTTTGGCAAAAATGGCAAACCCCGAAACCAGAAGCGATTATGTTGGAATACCTTGCGGTATTTCGGCATTGGATAAAAAAATAACCGGTCTTAATAAATCAGACCTTATTATTTTAGGCGCTCGTCCCGGTATGGGTAAAACCTCATTTGCGCTTAATATTGCGAGAAATGTGGCTGTTGGTAGCGGAAGAACAGTTTGTTTCTTCTCCCTCGAAATGACTCGCGACCAATTAGCTCAAAGACTGTTATCAAGCGAGGCAGGTATTAAGAGCGAAAAACTAAGAACCGGCGAGCTTGATGATAACGAATGGGCAAGACTGGCGCAAGCAGGCGAGAATTTGTCAAAATCAAATATTTATTTTGATGAAAGCTCGGCTATAACCGTTCCTGAAATGAAGGCAAAGCTCAGAAGAATGAAGCCTGCGCCTGATTTGGTTATAGTTGACTATTTAGGTCTTATGAAGTCTGCAAGGAAAACTGAAAACCGTGTTCAAGAGGTTTCGGAAATAACAAGAAACCTAAAAATTATGGCAAAAGAGCTTAAAGTTCCGGTTATTGCCTGTGCTCAGTTATCTCGTGGTACTGAAACTAAGGGTAAATCGCATAAGCCTGCTCTTGCTGACCTCAGAGAATCAGGCTCTATTGAGCAGGATGCAGATATTGTATTATTCTTATACAGAGAAACCTATTATGATAATGAAAAGGCTGATGATGAGGATAGAGGCGACCCGAATAAAGCTATCTGTACTGTTGCTAAAAACCGACATGGTGAGATAGGCGATATTGATCTTTATTGGGATGGTCAGTTTACCCGTTTTACATCGGTGGAAGTGTTTAGATGATGAAAAAACAGGTGATTTCGGCGATAGACCGTTTTTCGCTTCTTGAAAGAGGGGAAAATATAACGGTTGCGTTATCAGGCGGAGCCGATTCCATGGCTCTTTTATATGTTCTTTTAGAGCTTAGAAAAAACCTAGGGATTACCGTTTCAGCCGCCCATTTAAACCATCAAATTCGCGGAGACGAGGCTTTAAGAGATGAAAGCTTTGTTAAAGAGCAATGTGAAAAACTAGGTGTTCCGCTTTTTATCGAGCGAGCAGAGGTTTTAAAGCTTGCAAAAGAACAAAATCTTAGCGTTGAGCTTGCCGCAAGAAAGCTTCGCTATGAGTTCTTAGAGCGAGTAAATACGGGTAAGGTTGCAACCGCCCATACGGCTAGCGATAATTTAGAAACAGTTATTTTTAATATAACAAGAGGCTCAGGACTCGGCGGTGTTTGCGGTATACCTGCAAAACGGGATATATTTATAAGACCCTTAATTTTTTGCACAAGGCAAGACATTGAAAATTACTGCGAGGCTAATAATATACCTTATATTACCGATAGCACTAATTTAACTGATGATTATGCAAGAAATAAAATAAGGCATAATGTTATTCCTGTTTTAAAAGAGTTAAATCCCTCTGTGGAGGAAACCGTACTTAGAATGAGCCTTAATGCAACCGAAGATTTAGAGTTTATAGAAGGTATGGCAGAGGAATATTTGAGCAAATATGCAAATAATAATTCTTTCGCTTTAAATGATTTTGAAAAGCTTAATCCTGCGGTTGCTAAGAGGGTTATAAAGCTTTTTATAGATAAATGCAATAAAGAAATTTCTCCTGAGGCTATTCATATAGAAAATGCATATAATAAAGCATTGTTGGGAGGAAAAACAAGTTTGCCTAAAAACTATTCGGCAGTTTGCGAAAATGGTGAATTCTGGGTTATAAAAAACGGTGAGCCTCAGATTGTTCCAAAATTTTCGGTCTCAATTACCGGATATGAAAAGGAAGATTTTGAAAAATTTAAAAAAATTAATAATTTGTTATTAAATAATTGCTTTGATTATGATAAAATAGTAGGCAAATTGGAATTAAGAACCAGAAAAACGGGTGATAGTATCCGTCTTAAAAACCGAGGCTGCACTAAAACTTTAAACCAAATTTTCAATGAAAACAAAACTCCTGTGGCTTTCAGGGATAAAATCCCTGTTTTAGCGGATGAAAAGGGTGTTGTTTGGGTTTGCGGTTCGGGTGTTGCCCAGAGAGTTTGTATTAATTCGTGTAGCAAAAAAATAGGATATATAAAGGCTTTTGAGGAGAAGTTAAATGGATAAGGATTTTTGTAAAATCTTAGTTTCTGAAGAAGAAGCAAAAGAAATCTGCAAAAGATTAGGCGAGCAGATTTCAAAAGATTATGCCGGCAAAAAGTTATATTTAGTTAGCGTTTTAAAGGGTGCAGTTGTGTTTATGGCAGATTTAATGCGAAATATAACCTGCGACTGTGAAATTGACTTTATGGCAGTTTCTTCTTATAGCGGAACTAAAACTACCGGTGTTGTTAAATTTAAGAAGGACTTGGATATAGACCCTGATGGTAAGGATATTTTGATTGTTGAAGATATACTTGATTCAGGCATAACCCTTTCTTATCTTAAAAATGTGCTTTTGCAGAGAAATGCGAACAGTATAAAGGTTTGCGCTTTTTTGGATAAGCCTGCTAATCATAGGGCGGATATAACTGCCGATTATGTCGGTAAAGTTATTCCTGATGAATTTGTTGTTGGATACGGCTTGGATTATGATGAAAAATACAGAAATTTACCTTTTGTTGCCGTGTTAGCCCCCGAAGTTTACGGTGGCAAATAGGAAGGAGATAAATCTTGAAAAATTTAAAAAATGTGCTTTTGTATATCGCAATACCGATTATTCTTATTATAACTGTTATTTCGGTTTCATATTTAACAAAAGATACTAATCAAATGAAATATTCCGAGATAATAGAAATGGTTAAGGAAAATGAGATTTCTCAGTTTGAGTTAAATCTCTATAATGGTGAGCTTTCCTATATTAAGCGCTCGGATGCTGAAAAAATAGAAAAAGAAAACGAAAAGTTAAGCAAGAGAGAAAAGAAAAAGGCAAAGGTTAATAAATATACCGTTGCCGACCCGGGCTTGTTTATCCAGGATGTTAGAGATGCTATTGATAAGATAAACACCGAAAATAAAGGCACTGATAAGGAAATAGTATTCCATTATGAGCGCGGAGGCGACGGTGCTTGGATTAAGAGCTTTCTTCCTATGGTTTTAACCGGTGGCTTGCTATTGCTTGTATTCTTCTTTTTAATGAAGAAAATGAACGATTCGCTAAGTTCTTCTATCAACGGCGATAAAATGGGCTTTGGCAAATCGAAAGCTCGAAAAGCCGATCCAAAAAAGAAAACCACCTTTGCTGATGTTGCAGGTGCAGACGAGGAAAAAGAGGAAATGAGCGAGATAGTTGATTTCCTTAAAGACCCGAAAAAGTTTAATGATTTGGGTGCCAGAATTCCTAAGGGTGTGCTTTTGGTAGGTCCTCCCGGAACAGGTAAAACCTTGCTCGCCCGCGCTGTTGCAGGCGAAGCAGGAGTTCCTTTCTTCTCTATTTCGGGCTCAGATTTCGTTGAAATGTTTGTTGGTGTTGGTGCTTCCCGTGTGCGCGACCTTTTTGGTGAAGCTAAAAAAGAAGCCCCCGCAATTATTTTTATTGATGAAATTGATGCGGTTGGTCGTCAGCGTGGCGCTGGCTTAGGCGGCGGTCATGATGAGCGCGAGCAAACCCTTAACCAGTTGCTTGTTGAGATGGATGGTTTTGGAATTAACGAGGGTGTTATCGTTATGGCGGCAACCAACCGTCCTGATATTCTCGACCGCGCATTACTAAGACCTGGTCGTTTTGACCGTCAAATAACCGTAAATTATCCTGATGTTAAGGGTAGAGAGGAAATTTTAAAGGTTCATTCTCGCGGTAAGCCGTTAGGACCTGATGTTAACCTCGCAACCATTGCAAAATCAACCTCCGGATTTACAGGTGCAGACCTTGAAAATCTTCTTAACGAATCAGCCCTTTTGGCTGTTCGCCACGGTAAAAAGGCTATAACCCAAGAGGAAGTTGAGGAAGCCACCATTAAAGTTGTTATGGGCGCTGAGAAAAAATCTCATATCGTTTCTGATAAGGATAAAATGGTTACCGCTTATCACGAAGCAGGTCATGCGGTTGTATCTTATTTCTTGCCAACCCAAGACCCTGTTCATCAAATTTCTATTATTAGAAGAGGTATGGCGGCAGGATATACTATGTATTTGCCGACCGAGGAGAAGGGACATACCTCCAAAAACCAAATGTTAGAGCAAATTTGTTCGCTTTTAGGCGGTCGTGCAGCCGAGCAATTAACTCAGGACGATATTTGCACAGGAGCTTCTAACGATATTGATAGAGCAACCGATTTAGCTCGCAAAATGGTTACTAAGTTTGGTATGAGCGACCGTTTGGGCCTTGTTTCTTACGGTAATGATAATAATGAGGTGTTCTTAGGAAGAGATTTCTCTTCAACACCTAATTATTCAGAAAAGACTGCCGCTATTATAGACGAGGAAATCGAAAATGTTGTAACTGCGCAGTATCAAAAGGCATTAAAGCTTTTAGAGGGTGCGATGCCTAAGCTTCACGAGGTTGCTAAGATTTTATTTGAAGAAGAAAAAATCTCAGGTGAAGAATTTAGAAAAATTATGGAAAATTAATCTTAAAAAACGGCACATTTTGTGCCGTTTTTGATTTTTTAAAGGATTTTTGGGCAGAATATCCTTGGTGATTAAATTGAAGAAGAAATTCAGGCTTTTTTTTAAAACTTTATCGGTAACATTTTTTTGCTGTCTTATTTTTGTTTCAGGTGGATATTTTTATTTGAATTCTCAAAATACCGATAAGGTAAACGAGGAAGTGAGCAGTGTTCCATATACTTATTATCCTGATAATGTTAGTATTTTATTTGATGTTTTAGATAGCAAAATCCTTTTTAATTTAGATTTTGATGATAATACAGTTTCGGTTATAAACGCAAATGATTTAAAAAGCGGTGAAACCGAAATATTTGGATATGTTGTTGATTATCGTGTTAAGGCAGACTCTAATCTCGTTTGTATTATTGTTGATAGGATAGGCGGTATTGACATAATTAAAGATGGAAAAGCTTATGCTTATACGGGAGTTCAGGTTGAAGAGCTGATAACAACTACTGTTATAGATGAAAATTTTAAGAAAGAATTGATTTTAGAAATTTTAAACAGAATTTCAAAAAACGGCTTTTCAAAAGAAGACTTTTTATGTATAATAGAAAATAGTAAGACCGACCTTACCTTGCCCGACTGCTATTTTTGGGAAGATTATATTATGGATATTTGCAAAACGGTGCGTTTTGTAAATTGATTTAGAAAGGGGAGAGAATTATAAAAAAGCTTTTATCTGTTTTATTGATTTTGGTTTTAATCGTTTCGCTTTGCGGATGCGATTTTAATACTAAGCAGTTAGAATATATAGCAGAAGAGTTTATAGGGTTATTTTCGCGAGAAAAAACCATTGTTGAGGAATATTATGTTTTTCCTCCCGAATATAACGCGGCTTATAATTCTCTATCAAATAAGCAAAAACAAATTTATCGAAAAATATATGCAATATCTGAGCAAATGCCTGAGGGGTATGTTGCAGTCAGCAAACAATATGAAGATGTTATAAGGGACATTTCTCTGTCATATACAGCGGTGTTATACGACCATCCTGAGATTTTTTGGATGCCTAGTACATATATTGTCGGAGAACAAAATACTGGATTTGGCAAAGAAATTTTATTATCCTTTAATTATCAGATTTCAGGCAGTACTACCAAATATTCGGTTACAAAAACCAAACGCGATGAAATGCGAAAAGAACTTGAAAACAAGGTTAATTCTATAATTTCCGCTATATCTGAAAATGATGGCGAATTTGAGAAAGAGAAAATAATAAATGATTATATCTGCCAAAATACAGAATATGTCAAGCAAGGCGAATGGGTTGATACGGCATACGGCTGTTTGATTAATAAAAAGGCTTTATGCGAGGGATATTCAAAAGCTTTTAAATTGCTTTGCAATGAGGTTGGTATTGAATGCGACCTTATCGTAGGTCATGCTGGCGGCGAGGGGCATATGTGGAACAGCGTTAATATTGAAAACAAGCATAGCTTCGTTGATGTTACTTGGAACGATAATCCCGATTTTCCTTATTTATATTTTAATATAACAACCGAGCAAATTTCTTATGACCATACTTTTATGCCGCTTTTTTCGGAAATGGAGGAGGATTCGGTTATAAAGGGGAACTCCTTTAATTTTGTTGAAAGAGTTTGCGAGTTTAAAGGCAATACCTATTATGATAAATACGGTTTTGCATTAGATGATTTTGATGCTTCTAATTACTCTACTGTTGCCGCAGAGATTATAAATAATACCGAAATTGGCGATAAAAAGTCTGTACAGCTTCTTTTAAGCAGTAATGAGCTGAAAAAGGAATTTGAAAATAACCCCGAAAAATTTCTTATAAAAATTCAAAGACATCTAAGAAATTTAGTAATAACGGCATATGCCTTTGAAAGAGATGTTTTGGTAATATATTTTGAATAATTATATACCTTGCAGATTGACAAAATTCTTTCTGCAAGGTATAATTATATGTAAACTTTTATAAAGGGGAGTTTTGGCTTGAATAAAGTGGACGAGCTTTTTGGCTGTAATGTTTTTGGCGATTCAGTTATGAAAGAAAAACTGTCGCCAGAAGTTTATAATGCCTTAAAAAGCGCAATAAAAGAGGGAAAAACAATTGATAGCAGTATTGCGGATGATGTTGCAAATGCTATGAAGGATTGGGCAATTTCTAAGGGTGCTACTCATTTTACCCATTGGTTTCAGCCTTTAACAGGAATAACAGCCGAGAAACACGATAGTTTTATCAGTCCAACTGAGGACGGTCATATTATGATGGAATTTTCCGGGAAGGAGCTTATAAAAGGTGAACCGGATGCCTCGTCGTTCCCATCGGGAGGCCTTAGAGCTACTTTTGAGGCTCGCGGATATACCGCTTGGGACCCTAGCTCTTATGCATTTGTTAAAGACCAAACTTTATGTATTCCAACCGCTTTTTGCTCATATTCAGGCGAAGCTCTTGACCAAAAAACCCCCTTGCTAAGAAGTATGGAGGCTATAAATAAACAAGCTTTGCGAATTATTAAGCTTTTTGGATATAATGATGTTAAGCGGGTTAATGTAACCGTAGGTCCTGAGCAGGAATATTTTCTTGTTGATAAAGAGGTTTATGAAAAGCGTCCTGACCTTATTTTCTGCGGCAGAACTTTAATCGGCTCGATGCCACCAAAGGGTCAGGAGATGGACGATCATTATTTTGGTGTTTTAAAGCCCCGAGTTGCCGCATTTATGCGCGAGCTTGATTGCGAACTTTGGAAATTAGGAGTTTTAGCAAAGACCGAGCATAATGAGGCTGCTCCCTCTCAGCACGAATTAGCCCCGATTTTTACAACTATTAATATCGCGGCAGACCATAATCAGTTGACTATGGAAATGATGAAAAAAATAGCTTTAAGGCATGGGCTTGTTTGCCTATTGCATGAAAAACCGTTTGATGGTGTTAACGGTAGCGGTAAGCATAATAACTGGTCGCTTTCTACCGATACGGGCATCAATTTCTTAAAACCCGGTAAAAATCCTGACCAAAATCCATTGTTTTTGCTATCATTAGTTGCGGTTATTAAAGCGGTTTATGAGCATCAGGAGCTACTTAGAATATCGGTTGCAACTGCCGGAAATGACCACCGCTTAGGTGCAAATGAAGCTCCCCCTGCAATACTTTCTATTTTCTTAGGAGAAGAGCTTGAAGGTATTTTAGAGGATATAGCAAACGGTGTTCAGCACGATAATGCAAAACGCGTTAAAATGAATATGGGCGCAGATATTATCCCTGCTATCAGAAAGGATAATACCGATAGAAACCGTACCTCACCCTTTGCGTTTACAGGTAATAAATTCGAGTTCAGAATGTTAGGCTCTGCTTCCTCAATATCTGATACCAATGTTATGCTAAATACTATGGTTGCGGATGTATTCTGCGAGTTTGCTGATAGACTTGAAAAAGCCGATAATTTCGAAAATGAAATTAACCTTATTATAAAAGAGGTTATGGAAAACTGTTCGAAGATAATTTTCAATGGCGACGGTTATTCAGAAGAATGGAAAAAAGAGGCTGAGAAGAGAGGATTATTAAATCTCGAAAGCACGGTTGATGCTTTACCTCTTTTGAAATCTGAAAAGAACATTGCTCTTTTTGAAAAGCATAAGGTTTTAAGCCGCACTGAAATTAATTCTCGCGTTGATATAATTTTAGAAAACTATTTCAAAATTTTGCATATTGAGGCTTTGACCTTAATTGAAATGATGAACAGAGAGGTTGTTCCTGCAATAACCGCTTATACCGACCTTTTATGTACCGCAGTGCTTAATAAAAATAGTATCGGCGGAATAAGTACCTCGGTTGAAAGAGAACTTATTGCAAGACTTTCTGCTGCTAATAAAGAAATTTTTAATTTAACAAATTCGCTTAAAATGGCGGTTTCTTCTGCTGAATGTACTGCCGATAACTTAGAGCGCGCTCGCGAATACCATGATAATGTTTTAAAGATTATGGCAGATATACGCAAATATGCCGATAGTGCGGAAAGTGTTGTTCCGTCTGATTATTGGCCGTATCCTAGTTATAGTGAGCTTTTGTTTAGTAACAATTAATATTGAGGTAAAAATGTATAAACTTTTAAAAGAAGAAAATAATGCCCGCAGAGCAGAGTTTATAACAAATAAGGGAACGGTTCAAACCCCTGCTTTTATGAATGTTGCAACCTGCGGAGCGATAAAAGGTGCCGTTTCGGCAGAGGACTTAAAAGAGCTTGACTGTCAGGTTATGCTTTCTAATACCTATCATTTGCATGTCCGTCCGGGAGATGAGCTTATTAAAGACTGCGGCGGTCTTCATAAGTTTACAACTTGGGATGGTCCAATACTTACCGATAGCGGTGGATTTCAGGTGTTTTCGCTTTCTTCGCTTCGAAAAATAGAGGAGGAGGGCGTAACCTTTGCAAGCCATGTGGACGGTAAACGCATTTTTATGGGACCTGAGGAAAGTATGCAAATTCAGTCAAATCTAGGCTCTACTATTGCAATGGCATTCGATGAATGTGTTGAAAATCCTGCCGAACATTCTTATTCCAAGGCTTCCTGTGAGCGAACAACCAGATGGCTTAAACGCTGCAAGGCTGAAATGCAGAGACTAAATTCATTAGATGCCACAATAAACCGCGAGCAGATGCTTTTCGGTATTAATCAGGGTTGCACTTATGCTGACCTTAGAATTGAGCATATGAAGGAAATTGCCGAGCTTGATTTAGATGGTTATGCTATTGGAGGTCTTGCGGTTGGCGAGCCAACTGAGGTTATGTATGACATAATTGAAAAGGTTACTCCTTATATGCCTAAGGATAAAATAAGATATTTAATGGGTGTTGGAACCCCTGCTAATATTTTAAATGCGGTTGAACGAGGTGTTGATTTGTTCGATTGCGTTATGCCGAGCCGAAATGCCAGACACGGTCATTTGTTCACGAGTAAAGGTATAATTAATATCAATAATAAAAAGTATGACCACGATATGACACCTATTGATGAAAACTGCGATTGCCCTGTTTGCAGAAGATACAGTAAGGCTTATATCAGGCATCTTTTAAAAGCAGAGGAAATGCTTTCTCAAAGGCTTTTGGTTATGCATAATTTATGGTTTTATAATCATTTAATGATAGATATAAGAAATGCCTTAGATAACGGTAATTTCACTGAATTTAAAAAAGAAAAAGAAATTATTTATTCTAAAAGGATATAATTTACAATTTGTTCTTGAAAAAACATTGAATATAGGGTATAATCTTAAAGATACAATTTTTGGAGGTTTAAAAAATTATGGAAATTAGTCCTATTTTATTAGAAAAAGCCGCAGGTCCTTTGCCGCTTGGAGCATTGCTTGTTATTTATGCTTTGATTTTCGGCGCAATGTGGTTTTTCCTTATTCGTCCTCAGAAGAAAAAACAAAAAGAAGAAAAGAAGATGCGCGAAAATTTAAGCATTGGCGATGAAATCGTTACTATTGGCGGAATTTACGGCAGAGTTATTTCTTTAAAAGAGGATACTATAGTTATTGAGTCTAAGAGCGACCATAGCAAATTAACTATTGCTCGCTGGGCTTTGCAGTCTAATCTTACTGTTCATGACGAAGTTCCCTCAAAATAATAAGTTCTAAATAAAACCCCTTTCGAATACACTAGTAATGGTGTTCGGAAGGGGTTTTTGTTTATGAAAACGCAAGATAAATTTGAAATTAAAAAATTTAAAAATTATATATTTGCTGTTATTTTGCAAATACTTACAACCGCAATTTCTATTGGAATATTTGCGGCTGTTATGCTTTTTTTGGAAACCGATAGCAGTATTGCTGTTATTTTTGCAACCATTTCAGTAGCCGCAGGTTGCTTTGTTTCCTCGTTTTATTTGGCACGGAAGATAAAAGCAAAAGGGTATATAATAGGCGCTTTAACAGGTCTTATAACCTTTTCGGTTGTAACACTAGTGTCGCTAATGATAGATAAAAGCGGAGTTTCGGTTAATACTCTTTTTCATTTAATAATTTTTATGCTTTCAAGTCTTTCGGGCGGAATAATGGGAGTTAATAAAGCTGCTAATAAAAAGTATATTTAATTATTTTTTCTTTTTATGAACATTTCTGATAGTCTTTTTCTTTTTGGGACTTGTTTTTGCAGAAAAGTTATTATCATGCTTTATCAGGCAGTCAGGACCATTTCCTATAAGGTCAGTTCTGCCTGCCTTTTTTAAAGCGGATAAGACTATTTTTCGGTTTTCAGGCTTGAAATACTGCAAAAGAGCGCGTTGCTCTGCCTTCTCAGCGGCAGTTTTAGGAACATAAACAGGCTTTTCGGTTATGGGGTCTAACCCTGTATAGAACATACAGGTTGAAATAGTACCCGGTGTTGGATAAAAATCCTGCACCTGTTCAGGATGAAGATTATTCCGCTTTAAAAAGAGAGATAGCTCTATTGCGTCGTTTAAGGTGCTACCTGGGTGGGAGGACATTAAATACGGCACTAAATATTGCTTTTTACCTGCTGCCTTAGTAAGCTCATAAAAGCGTTTTTCAAATCTTTTATAAACCTTAAATGAGGGCTTGCCCATATATTTTAAAACATTATCTGAGCAATGCTCGGGGGCAACCTTTAATTGACCACTTGTGTGATTTAAAACAAGCTCTTTGAAAAATGCTTCGTCGGTATCTGCTATTAAGTAATCAAAACGGATACCCGAACGAATAAACACTTTTTTAACCTTAGGCAAAGCTCTTAATTCTTTTAAAAGCTTTAAATAATCGCTATGTGAAACCTTAACCGCAGGGCAAATTTCGGGCGCTAAGCATTTTTTGTTAGGACACATTCCGTGAGTAATCTGTTTATCGCAAGATATGTCGCGGAAGTTAGCAGTAGGACCGCCAACATCATGTATATAACCCTTGAAATCCTTCATATTGGTGATTTTTTTAGCCTCTTCAATAACAGAATTATGGCTTCTAACCGATATTTCTCTGCCTTGATGGTAGGCTAGCGCACAGAAATTGCAAGCGCCGAAGCAACCACGGTTATGAATTATTGAAAACTTAACCTCTTCGATACCCGGAACACCGCCAAGTGCTTTATAAGACGGGTGGTAATCACGCATAAAGGGCAAGGAATAGACCTCGTCCATTTCTTCGGTGGTTAATGGTGGTTCAGGTGGGTTCTGAACAAGGATAATATCACCATGTTTTTGAATAACTGTTTTGCCGAGCTTCGAGTTATGCTCGGTTTGTTGAATACGGCAAGAAATTGCATATTGCTTTTTAGAAGCCGGAGTATCCTCTTTAACCAGTTCATAAGACGGACATTCGCAAGCACCCTTAATATGCTCAAAATCGGTTGTTTTAACCTTATAGCAAGTACCTTTTATATCGGTTAAATTTTTTATATCTTCGCCGTTGTTTAAACGGTCGGCGATTTTAATGATATGGCGCTCACCCATACCGTACATAAGCAGGTCTGCACCCGAGTCGATAAGTATTGAAGGTCTAACCTTATCATCCCAATAATCATAATGCGCAAATCTTCTGAGCGATGCTTCAATACCGCCGATTGCGATTGCAGAGTTAGGGAAGAACTGCCTAATTTTTTTGGAATATACTATAACCGCTCGATCAGGTCTGGCACCTGATTTTCCACCGGGGGTATATGCATCGTCATTACGGCGTTTTTTAGCGGCGGTATAATGAGCCACCATAGAGTCGATATTTCCGCTGTTTACTAAAAAAGCAAGTCTCGGTTCACCGAAAATTTTATAATCGTCATCAGATTTTGGTTGAGAGATAATGCAAACCTTATAGCCTCGGCTTTCTAAAACGCGAGAGATTATAGCCGTGCCAAAGCTAGGGTGGTCAACATAAGCATCACCCGTAACAATTATAAAATCAGGTTTATTAAAGCCTTGCGCTATCATTTCTTTTTTGGTTATAGGTAAAAAGGGCATATAAATACTCCGTTTCAAGCTAGTTTAATCATATTATATCAAAAATAGACTTTTTTTACAAGGAGTAAACCTAAAATGGAAAACGAAGAGATAATAAAAAACCCGTTTAACTGTTATTTCGCTATTTTAATAACTCAGTTTATTACGGTTTTGATTATAATTTTAAGCCTTTTGATTATAAAATATTTTTTCAAACCAACCTTTAAAAGCATAAATCGGTTTTATGAGAAAAATATATGCCAAGAGGTTAGTATTGGTGAGGTTATAGATGAAATTTAAACTTTTTGGAACTAAAATTTATATTTCCTTTTTCTTTATGGCGGTTTTCACAGTTATGCTTGCAACCGATAGAACAGGACTTATTTTGCCATTGTTTTTTGCGATAATTATGCACGAATGCGGTCATTTATTTTGTATGTGGGCGGAGGATGTTTCTCTAAAACAGATAAAGATAATACCGTCTGGAATACAGATTGTAAGCGGTTTTTCGGGAGAATATAAAAAAGATATAAAGGTAGCGCTTTGCGGTCCGATAGTAAATATCGCACTTTTTTCTATTCTATATTTTAATTATTTGAGCTTTGGTAATGAGCAGGTTTTAAATTATGCGCTACTTAATCTTATAATCGCTCTTTATAATTTATTGCCTGTTAAGGGGCTAGACGGCGGTACCATTCTTTATTCTGTTATTGCCCGAAAATCAAACATAAACAAAGCTGAAATAACCATTAAATTTATAACCTTATCAGTGGCTGTTGCAGTATTGATAACCGCGGTTTTATTAACTGTTAATGATGTGCTAAATATATCGGTTTATATAGTTGGCATATATTTGTTTATCATGAGTCTTATTAAATAAAGGTTGAAAGTTTTGGAGGTTTATTGTAAAATATATTTATTAATTATAAAGGAAATGTTTTATGGAAATCAAAGAATTAGAAAAGCTTTTGTTATCTGTTCAAAAACCCGGTAGATATTCGGGCGGAGAGATAAATAGTGTTATTAAGGATAAAAGCAAAATAGATGTTCGTTTTGCATTTTGTTTTCCCGATACTTATGAGATTGGTATGTCTCATTTGGGTATGAAAATATTATATTCTCAGTTTAACAAACGAGAGGATATTTGGTGCGAGAGGGTATTTGCGCCTTGGCTTGATTTCGAAGATGTTATGAGAGAAAATAATATTCCTCTTTTTGCTCTTGAAAGCCGCGACCCGATTAAAGATTTCGATTTTATTGGGTTTACTCTTCAATACGAAATGTCCTATACCAATATGCTAAATATGTTAGACCTGGCAGGTGTTCCGCTAAGGTCTTCTGATAGAAAGGATTTATCTTCCTTGGTGGTTGCAGGAGGTCCTTGCGTTTGCAATCCTGAGCCTATTGCAGATTTTGTTGATTTGTTTTTCTTGGGCGAGGGAGAAGAGGTGGATTTAGAGGTAATTGACCTTTATAAAGAGTATAAAAAAGCAGGCAAAACAAAACAAGAGTTTTTAATTGCGGCTTCTAAAATTGAGGGCGTTTATGTTCCATCACTATATGATGTTTCTTATAATGATGATGGTTCTATAAAAGCGGTTACTCCGTTGCATAATGCTCCAAAAACTATCAGAAAACGAATTATTAAGGATATGGACAAGTCTTTTTATCCCGAAAGCTTTGTTGTTCCTTTTATTGAAATAGTTCATGACAGAGCGGTTCAGGAGATTTTCAGAGGATGTATCAGAGGTTGCAGATTTTGTCAGGCAGGGTTTATTTACAGACCTGTCAGAGAAAAATCGGTTGATACAATTAACCGCCAAGCAAAATGCCTTTGCGAGAATACGGGGTATGACGAAATCTCGCTTTCTTCGCTTAGCACGAGTGATTATAGCGGTATTGAGCCTCTTTTAAATAAACTGCTTGAATGGACCGACGATAATCATGTTAGCCTTGCTTTGCCGTCGCTTAGAATTGATAATTTTTCGGACGAGCTTTTAGATAAAATCAAGCATATCCGCAAAAATGGGCTTACCTTTGCGCCTGAGGCAGGAACTCAAAGACTTCGCGATGTTATAAACAAAAATGTAACCGAGGAAGAGATTTTATCAACCTGCAAAACTGCATTTTTAGGCGGATATACTTCGGTTAAATTATACTTTATGTTGGGACTTCCAACCGAGACTGACGAGGATTTAAAGGGTATTGCTGATTTAGGTCAAAAAATCGTTAATATGTATTATGATATGCCTGAGCGACCAAAGGGAAAATCGGTATCGGTTTCAATCAGCGTTTCAACCTTTGTTCCTAAACCGTTTACCCCGTTCCAGTTTGAGCCTCAAATAACCGAGGCTGAGATGCGTCGCCGTCAGGAATATTTGAAATCCTGCATAACAACCAAAAAGATATCACTTAGCTATCACGATAGTTCAACGAGCTTCTTAGAGGGTGCTTTTGCCAGAGGCGACCGTAGACTTTGCAATGTTTTGGAAAATGCTTATAAAAACGGTTGCAAGTTTGATAGCTGGAGCGAGTGCTTCAATTTGGAAAAATGGCTTGATGCTTTTGAAAAATCGGGCTTAACGGCAGAATATTTTGCTAATAAAGAGTATTCTTATAGTGAGATTTTAGCTTGGGACCATTTGGATTATGCCGTTTCAAAGAATTTCCTAATTAATGAAAATAAAAAGGCAAAAGAGGCTAAAACAACTCAAAACTGCCGAGAAAAATGTGCCGGCTGCGGAGCTAACTGTTACGGGGAGGGCGTTTGCTTTGAGAAACATTAGAATTTATTTTGCTAAAAAAGGCAGACTTAAATTTGTATCCCACCTTGATATGACTCGTTTTATGGCAAGGATTATAACAAAATCCAAAATCCCGATTTGGTATACCGAGGGCTTTAACCAGCATATTTATATGAATTTTGCTCTGCCTTTGTCTTTGGGCTATGAGGGATTGTATGAAATTATGGATTTCAGGCTTGTTGATGATAAATATAGTATTGAAGAATGTTTAGAGGCTTTAAAAAAAGTTTCTCCACATGATATAGAGTTTTTAAAAATCAGAGAAACCTTTGCTCCTATGAAAGAAATAGCTTTTGCTGAGTATGTTTTGGATTTTGAAACTTTAAATGAGGAAACTGCTTCTAAGTTATCCGATTTTTTAAAGCGTGAGTCTATTATTTGCAGTAAAAAAGGGAAAAAGGGCAAGATTAGAGAAATTGATATTGCACCTAAAATTAAATCCTTTGATTTCGAAAATAATAATTTAACGCTAATACTTACTGCGGGTAACGAAAATACCTTAAACCCCTCATTAGTGCTTGATGCTTTTTTTGCGGATAGCAAAATCACACCGATATTTTATACCGTTAAACGAACTATGGTTTTCAACGAGAAATTAGAGGTGTTTGAATAAAAATGAAAGGGCAAAAAAGGAAACATTTATTAGATTTGGTTTTAGCTTCAATGTTTTTGAGTTTGGCTGTTATTTTGCCTACCATAACAATGAATATTAAAGAAATTGCTGATTCGCTTCTTTTAATGCATCTGCCGATTATGCTTTGCGGACTTATATGCGGCGCAGAATACGGATTAGCGGCAGGTTTTATGGCGCCTATTATCCGTTCGCTTATTTTTACGATGCCGCCTTTATATCCGAGAGCTATATATATGGCATTAGAGCTTGCAACATACGGCTTTGTTTTAGGACTTCTTTATAAGAAAAGCAAGGGCAAGATATATGTTAGCTTGATTTCTTCGCAGATTGCCGGAAGAATTGTTTGGGCAATCTCAAAGACCTTGCTTTTAGGATTTTCGCATGAAGATATAACCTTTAAAGCATTTTTGGTTGGAGGCTTTTTAGATGCGATACCGGGTATCGCTTTGCAACTAGTTTTAATACCTTTAATAATGTTAATAGTGAAAAAAACTAAATTAAAGACCTGAATCTGAGATTCAGGTCTTTAAAATTTTGTTATTCAGTTCTGAGCGCGGTTACGGGGTCTTTCTTTGCTGCGATTTTGGAGGGAATAAGTCCTGCAATAAAGGTAAGCAACATACTAATTGCTACCAAAAGCAGAGCGGCCATTATTGGCAGTTCCGCCAAACCGCCGATACTAGTTAATGCTTTTATAATAATATTTATCGGTATTAAAAGGATAAGGGTTACTAAGATACCTAAAAGTCCCGCTGTGAAACCAACTATAAGGGTTTCGGCATTAAATACTCTCGATATATCCTTCTTAGAAGCACCAATAGCACGCAAAATACCGATTTCCTTTGTTCTCTCTAAAACCGAGATATAGGTTATGATACCTATCATAATAGAGGAAACAATTAACGAAATACTAACAAATGCTATAAGAATATAGCTTATTGCGTTAATAATAGTGGTTATAGAGGACATCATTAAACCAATATAATCGGTATAGGTTATTTGCTCGTCCTCATGTGCTTTTAAGTTATATTTTGATATAAGCTCCGAAATACTGTCCTTAGCCTCAAAATCTTTTGGATAGATATTGATTTTGAAAGGCTTTTTCAAATCAGAAACACCCATAAGCTTTAAGTTGCTTTCATAGGTGGCTTCGCCCGACTGAGCTTTCATAACCGATACAAATTGAGCAGTAATTTCCTCCTCAGATTTGCCCTGAGCCTTTAATTGATAGATATATCCGTTATATTGCTGTTGCTCAGTTTCTGGGAGAGTTGAGATATAAGCGGTTAATTTTTGGAAATCAAAGTCATCGAAATTATTGTTAAAGGGTCTTCCTGTAAATACATTTGTTTCGGTATCTGCTTTTTGGGCTTTAACAATTTCGCTTTCGTTAACATCAGTTATAAGCTTTTCCATAAGCTCTTTTTTATAGCCTATGAGACCGCTAACCCTATCATTTACTGCATTTTCTGAGGGACGCATAATACCAACAACCTTAATGGTTTCGGCATCCTTTAATTTTGTGCTTATAAATAAATCGTCCTTGGTTTTATCGGTCCAAATGCCGTTTGCATTTTTCTCGAAATAATCGCTGTTTTTGAGAAGCTTAAACTTTAAATTAAGAATATCATCAAAGGAATAGGTGGAGTTAGCAGTCGGTTCAATTTTTTCGCCGCGTTTTGCTTTTTCAATCATTTCCTTTAATTCTTCAACATCTTTGAGACCTAAGGAATAAAGGGTGAAATCGCTTATTTGATTGTTTTTATCAACAATAAGAATAACCTCATTATATTTCTCGGGCATTTTTCCTGCGATAACATCATACTGATTTGCTAAAAGCTCTTCATTATCTAATAGCTGAGTCCAGGTTTCATTGTTCATCATCGACATAGACGAGGTTTCATTGGTATCAATATCCATACCCATTCCACTGTAAATAATGTTAAAAATTTGGTTGGGGTTGATATGCTCGCCGTTTTCGGTGTAGATGTTTAAATCGGTTGAATAAACATATTCGATAGAACTTGTGTAATCCTTAAACTCTTCGGTTTTATCTAAATGAACTTTAAATTTTTCTAAGTTATTTGCCGAAAGACCGTTTATCATTGTGGACATCATTTCGGTCATAATATTATTAGAATAAATTTTATTTGCATCTTTATTGGTTTCAAGTTGATTTTCTTCCATTAAATCGGTTGCCATGCTGTTCATATCAAAGCCGGCTTCCTCAATGGTTATAGGATAGCTTGAAAGGGTTTCCTCTTCGACTTGGGTTATATAAGCATTAACACCGCTTGAAAGCGATAGAATAAGCGCTATGCCGATAATACCTATTGAGCCTGCAAATGAGGTTAAAAAAGTTCTGGCTTTCTTTGTCAGCAAATTATTAAGCGAGAGCGACAAAGCCGTTATAAACGACATAGAGGGCTTTTTAGGCTCTTTTTTATTGGTTGGAGCTTCTTCTTGCTCGGTTGAAAAGGAAGAAGTATCGTCGGTAACCTGACCGTCAAAAAGGCTTATAATTCTTGTTGAATATTCTTTTGCAAGGTCGGGGTTATGGGTTACCATTATAACCAGCTTATCCTTTGCAATTTCTTTTAAAAGCTCCATTATTTGAACCGAGGTTTTGCTATCGAGCGCGCCGGTGGGCTCGTCTGCCAAAAGAATATCTGGGTTATTTATAAGAGCGCGGGCAATAGCTACTCTCTGCATCTGACCGCCGGACATTTGGTTTGGTTTTTTATTAATTTGGTCGGATAACCCTACCTTTTCCAAAACCTCAATAGCTCTTTTTCTTCTCTCAGCTTTGGAAACACCCGAAAGAGTAAGCGCTAATTCAACATTTGAAAGCACGGTTTGATGGGGGATAAGGTTATAGGTCTGGAATATGAAACCTATTGTATGATTACGGTAGTTATCCCAATCGCTGTCGCGATAAAGCTTGGTTGATTTTCCGTTTATGAAAAGGTCTCCTGAGGTATATCTGTCAAGTCCGCCTATGATATTAAGAAGGGTTGTTTTTCCGCAACCTGACGGACCTAATATAGATACAAACTCATTTTCGCGAAATTCAAGGTCGATACCCTTTAAGGCTTCAACATTGCTATCGCCAGTTTTATATTCCTTTACGATGCTTTTGAGTTTAAGCATTTAATGCTCATTTCCTTTCAATGTTATAATATATTTTTTCTATTATTATATATTATAACATAAAAATGGAAAAATTGTTAATATTTATTAAATTATTTAAATTTTTCTATTTTGCAGTCTTTATAATAGTGTTTTAATATTTCTTTATAGGTTTTTCCTTGCTTCGCCATATAGTTTGCGCCGTTTTGGCTCATACCAACACCGTGCCCATATCCGTAGGTTTTAAATTCAAATTTATCGTCTTTATAAGTTATTTCAAAGTTGGAAGACCTTAAATCTAAGATGCTTCTAAGTCTCGCTCCTGACATTTCTTTACCGCAAACCTTAATTTTTAAAATTGTTCCCGATTTCGAGCGGGTTATATTTGAAAAATCGGATTTTTTGATAGCAGAAATTTCCATACTTTCAGATAAAAGTTTAACAAGCTCGGCTTCGGTGAAGCTTTTTTCCGATATATAACCGGAAGCTAGTTTATCTCCCTCGCTTGAAACCGAAACTAGATAGGGAATAGCCATACCCCAAACATTTTCGGCAGTTTCGGTTTTACCTGATGAAATTGCGTGATAAACGGCGGTTATAGGACTTCCTTTGTAGGTTATAACCTCGTTTTCGGTATCACTGATTGCAGATTTTATTTTTTCTACATATTCGTCAGCTTTTTCGCCCCATTTTTCGCGCGCGGCTTTTTCGGTTATAAAGCTTTGGTCGGTTGTATGGTCATCAGTTATATCATAAGATTTGTTCTTATTTTCCGATTTTCTGTTTAATGCGAAGGTATATGCTGCAACCGCTTGCGCCTTTAATGCCTCTTTTTCATAAAGAGCAGGCATTTCGGCAGCAACAACTCCGAATATGTAATCCGAGGTTTTAATCTCGGTTATTTCTCCGTTTTCGGTGTGGCATAGCTTAAAGCTTGTACCCTCTGTGTTAAAATCAAAGGGAGTGTTTTCGAGTATTTGAGTGGTTTTGAGCGTGTTTTCGGTTTTGTTAAGTGCGGATAGAGGCAATATAAGCATAATTGCAGATAAAATGACCGAAACAGATAGAATTTTTTTCAATTTTAATCCCTCTTTTTAGAAAATTTATTGACTTTTAAATTAACTCATTATAAAATTAATATATTATATGCATTTTTAAAATCAATAATGCTTTGGAGATGTTTTTAGATTATGAAATATAAAAAAATTCTTCTTTTTTCGGGTATTGCTTTACCTATATGCTTAGGTTTAAGATTTTTGCAATTATTTTATATAATAGAAACTGAAACAGGCTTTTATAAGCCTGAATTTAAAAATTTCGGCTCTTATATTTTATTTTTAATTTTTGGCTTTGTTGCGGCAACCGTTATGTTTTCATTTTTTACTCACCGCAGACCTGATAAGCTTCCAAAAATAAATATATTTATGTCTGTATCTTCTTTTTTCTTAGCGATTTCTATTGTGTTTGAGCTTTTTAATCAAGGCGATCTTTTTGGAACTGTTATCTGGCAGGTGCTTTTGCTTAGGCTTTTTGGATTATTGTCGGCGGTATGGCTTATTCTATTCGGCTTAAAAGGTTTTTTAAATATTAAAATCCCTGTTATTACCTCAGCAGTGCTCGGCGTTTTTTGGGTTATGAAAATTATTTGCAATTTTGCTTCGATATCATCTCTTGCATTAATTTCAGATAATATTCTGCTTATAGGCGCTTATTGCTTTGTTTTGCTTTTTATGATGAATTTTGGCAAGCTATATAGCGGTTTGGATTTTGAGCGCGGATTTAAAAAGCTTATGGCAACAGGCCTTGGCTCTATAATTCTTTGTTTTACTCAATCGGTGCCAAATATAATTTATAATTTAGTAACCGGCGGAGATTATAACCATATTGCAATGGCATCTAACGTTAATCTTTTTATTACGGGAATATTTATTTTAGTGTTTGTTTTATCGCATTTTTCTCATAAAAATGCTTGCGAAAGGATAGATTAAATGGCAAAAATAGAAAATTTAAGAAATATAGCAATAATAGCCCACGTTGACCATGGTAAAACCACCTTGGTTGATCAGCTTTTAAAACAAAGCGGAACTTTCAGAGCGAATGAAAATGTTAATGATAGGGTTATGGACTCTAATGATTTAGAGCGTGAAAGAGGAATAACCATACTTTCTAAAAATACAAGCGTTATGTATGGCGATATTAAAATCAATATTGTTGATACTCCCGGGCATGCTGATTTCGGCGGTGAGGTTGAGCGTATTCTCCAAATGGTTGACGGTGTTTTGCTTTTAGTTGATGCATTTGAGGGATGTATGCCTCAAACTCGTTTCGTTCTTAAAAAGGCTTTGGCTCTCGGTAAAAAAGCGGTTGTTGTTGTTAATAAAATTGATAGACCAATGGCTAGACCTCATGAGGTTGTTGATGAGGTTTTAGATTTGTTTATTGAGCTTGGCGCTGATGAAGACCAAATTGAATTTCCGGTTATTTTTGCATCTGGCAGAGATGGGTACGCTTCCTATTCTCCTGATACAAAAGGTGAAGATATGAAGCCTTTATTTGAGGCAATTATTAAAGAAATTGATGCTCCCGAAGGTGATACCGACGGTGCTTTGCAAATTCTTTTTACCAATATCGAATATGACGATTATTTGGGAAGAATTGGTGTTGGCCGTGTTATTCGCGGTTCGGTTAAGAGTGGGCAAACTGTTGCTCTTTGCCATAAGGACGGCAGTAGTTCTAATGTTAAAATTTCTAAGCTCTTTATGTATAGAGGTCTTAAAAGATACGAGGAGGAAACCGCAACGGTTGGAGATATAATTCAGGTTGCAGGTCTTTCTGAGCTCGAAATAGGAGAAACTGCCTGTGCTACCGAGTCTATCGAGCCTCTTCCGTTTGTTAAGATAGACGAGCCCACCTTGTCTATGAACTTTATGGTTAATAATTCTCCGTTTGCAGGGCAGGACGGTAAGTTTGTTACCTCTCGTAATCTTAGAGACAGACTTTTTAAAGAGGTTATGACTAATGTTAGTTTAAGAGTTGAGGAAACCGATAGCGCGGATACCTTTAAGGTTTCAGGCAGAGGAGAACTTCACCTTTCTATTTTAATTGAAACTATGCGCCGTCAGGGTTATGAATTTCAGGTTTCGCCCCCTGAGGTTATTTATAAAAAGGGTGAAAATGGGGAGCTTTTAGAGCCGGTTGAGCTTCTTATGATTGAAGTGCCTGAGGAATATGTTGGCGCGGTTATGGAAAGACTTGGTACCCGCAAAGCCGAAATTCGCAATATGGGAACTCGCGAGGGTGGAACTTCGCATCTTGAATTTTTAATACCTTCAAGAGGTCTTTTGGGATACCGTTCTCAGTTTTTAACCGATACTAACGGAAACGGTATAATGAACCATGTGTTTGATAGCTATGAGGAGTATAAGGGTGATATTGACCAGCGTTCAACCGGCTCAATTATCGCGTTTGAGCGAGGCGAAGCCACAGGTTACGGTTTGTTTAACACCCAAAGCAGAGGCAGACTTTTTATTGAGCCCGGAACTCCTGTTTATGAGGGTATGATTGTTGGTGAAAATCCAAAGAGCGAGGATATAGTTTGTAATGTTTGCAAGAAAAAGCAAATGACTAATACAAGAGCCTCAGGCTCAGATGATGCATTGAGACTAGTGCCACCCTCAAAATTAAGTCTTGAACAGTCGCTTGAATTTATTAAGAATGATGAGCTTGTTGAAATAACCCCTGAAAATATAAGACTCAGAAAGAAAATTCTTAATAAGGAAGAAAGAATGAAAGCGGAATCGAGAAAGAAATAATGGAATATATTGTTACCGATTTAGAGTGGGATAATGTTTATTTTAGACCCGAGAAACGCTTTATAAATCAAATTCTTCAAATAGGTGCGGTAAAGCTAAACGATAATTTTGAGATTATAGATAGTTTAGATATAATTGTTCGTTCTGAAATTTCTAATAAGGTTACGGGAAGATTTGCTAAGCTTACGGGAATAACCTCAGAAATTATGCGCGAGGGTATTCCTTTTGAAGAGGCGGTTGAAAAGTATAATAGCTTCGTAGAAAACGCAGATGTTACGATGACTTGGAGCGATTCCGACCTTTATACAATTCTCGAAAATGAGGATTTCAGGCTAAAAGACGGTCTTAAATTCAAATTAAACTATTATCTCGATTTGCAAAAATTTGTGCAACAAGAGCTTTACAAAAGGGGATATGAGAGCAAAAATCAAATAGCCTTAGAAGCGGCAGCTGATTTTCTAGGTCTTAACACCGAGGGCTTTGAGTTTCATACTGCGATTGATGATTGCAAGGTCTCTGCCGAGCTTTTTAAAATTTCGTATGATAAGGCTAGATTTGATAGTTTAGTTAAAGATACCTCTGATAAAACCTTTTATAAAAGGCTGAGATTTAAACCTTATCCGATTTCTGATATTAATGATACTGATATTAAACCCTCAGAGCTTGAATTTTCTTGTCCTGAATGTAGGGGAAGCACCAAGCGGATTACTAATTGGAAATATGTAAACCGTTGGTTTATAAGCAATTTCAAATGTCAAAAATGCGGTTTTAAGTTTAACGGCAGGGTTGCTTTTAAAAGGACCTATGACGAGGTTAAGGTTAAGCATAAAGTTTGCGAATATAAACCTAAAAAGAGGAAAAATAATGATGTGCAGTCAGTGTCCGAGAAGGTGTAACGCTTTAAGGACCGAAAATGAAAATTTAAACGGATTTTGCAAAATGCCTTTGTTACCGAAAGTAGCAAGGGCTGATTTGCATTTTTGGGAAGAACCTGTAATCAGCGGTGAAAAAGGTTCGGGAACGGTCTTTTTCAGCGGTTGTTCGCTAGGTTGCGTTTATTGTCAAAACGAGGAGATTTCTCATAAGGGAAAAGGCAAAATTATATCCTTCGAAGAATTAGCCGATATTTTCAGAGAGCTTGAATCAAAGGGTGCCCATAACATAAATCTTGTAAATCCAACCCATTATACTTATGCGATTTTAAAGGCTCTTGAAATTTACAAACCGAGTATTCCGATAGTTTATAATTCGGGCGGGTATGATACTGAAGAACAACTCGAAATGCTTGCAGATTATATTGATATATATTTAATGGATTTGAAATATTTAAACCCTGAAAATGCATTAAAATATTCTCTTGCTTCCGATTATCCTGAAATTGCTAAAAAAGCTATTAAAAAGGCTGCACGGCTGCAGCCTGAAATTATAATAGAAAATGGTATTATGAAAAAGGGCGTTATAATCAGGCATTTGATTTTGCCTTCTAACACAAAGTCTGCTATCGAGGTTTTTGATTATGTTAACGAAAACCTTAAAAATGCCTATTTTAGTCTTATGAGCCAGTATATTCCTATTGGCAAGGCTTTGAATATGTCTCCAATCAATCGCAAGATAACCGATAGGGAATATAACAAGGTTTTAGATTATATTAGTGAAACTGATTTTGAAAATATTTTTATTCAGGAAAGAAAGAGCGCAAATAAAAAATATATACCCGATTTTGATTTGGGGTAATTTGTATATTTTACTTGTATTTATGTCAAAAATGTTATATAATTAAAATGATATTTTATATTCTAACAAGAGGTTGCTATGCTTAGAAACATTATTTCAAATGAAATGGGAATATTAGGAGCAGTATTCTATATTGCTTCTGCTTTAATTGTTATTTTTCTAACTATGCCGGTGCATGAATATGCGCACGGTTTAATTGCTTATAAATTAGGAGATAATACTCCGAAATGGCAAGGAAGATTAACCTTAAATCCTTTCGCGCATATTGATTATCTGGGCGCGCTTTCTATTTTGCTTTTTGGCTTCGGTTGGGCTAAACCTGTAAGGGTTAATATGAATAACTTTAAAAATCCCAAAATTGGTATGGCTTTAACTGCGCTTGCAGGTCCTCTTTCAAATTTGATTGTGGCTTTTATAGCTTTGCTTTTGTTTAATTTATCGGATGTTATTTTCCTTTATTTTGATAATCCAATTTTAAAGGCAATTTTAATAAATGTTTTATACTATATTGCCTTAATCAATGTTTCTCTTGCAGTGTTTAATTTAATTCCTATTCCTCCGCTAGACGGTTCGCGTATTTTATCTGTTTTTTTGCCAAACAGAATTTATTATTCAATTATGCGATATGAAAGATATATTTATTTTGGTTTGCTTGCTATATTATGGATAGGTATTTTGGATATACCGCTTAGTATTTTAAAAAATCTCACTTTAAACGGTTTGAACAGTTTGGCTTATTTGCCATTTAAGCTTTTAGGATATTAGGTGGCGAATATGGAAAATATATTATCATATAGATTAGAGGGCTTTGAAGGTCCGCTTGATTTATTACTTCAACTAATATCAAGAAATAAACTTAATATTTATGAAATTCCGCTCAGCCTTTTAATAGACCAATATCTTGAACAGATAAAGCTTTATGAAGAGGAAGAAATGGAACTTTCAAGCGAGTTTTTGGAGATGGCTTCAAGATTGGTTTATATTAAGACTGTAAGCCTTTTGCCAAAGCATGAGGAAATTGAACGCTTGGAGGACGAGCTTAAAGGCGAGCTTTTGGAATATATGGTATGTCAGCAAATTGCGAAGCAGTTAGGCTCAAATCAGGAAGGCTTTAATAAATTTGTTAAAAAACCTACTGAGTATGATTTTGAGAAAACATACGAGCTTATTCACGAAAGCGATATTTTGCAATCGGCTTATCTTGCAGCGGTTGGCAGGGGAAAACGCAAATTGCCTCCCTCAACTGTGCCTTTCCAGAAAATTGTTGCTAAAAAAATTGTTTCGGTTTCAACCAAGATAGTTTTTGTTATAAGAAATCTTTTAGGTTCAGGTAAGGTTAAGCTTAAAAAGCTTTATGGCTCTGCAAGTAGCCGTTCTGAGCTTGTTGCAACCTTTTTAGCTGTTTTAGAGCTTTGCAAGGCGAACCGCGTTAAAATTGAGGGCGATACTGATAATGCCGATATAATTCTAGTTAAGGGGCATAAAAACAGATGAATATAAATAAACTTATTCCCGCTTTCGAGGCGGTATTATATGCAGGCGGAGAGCCTTTGAGCATTGAACGTTTTGCTCAGGTCTTTGAAATATCACCTGATAAGGTGGTAAAGGTTATGGATGCTTTGGCTGAAAAAATGGAAAAGTCGGGTAGCGGTTTAGAGCTTCTAAGACTTGAAAACACCTATCAGTTAGCAACCAAGACCGATTATGCCGATTATATTAAAAAGGCATACGATATGAGACGGAGAACACCTTTATCCTCAGCTGCTTTGGAGGTTTTAGCAGTTGTGGCTTATAATCAGCCTGTAACCAAATCCTTTATAGAGCAGGTTAGAGGGGTTGACTGTTCTGGTGTTGTTACAACACTTATCGAAAAAGGTCTTTTAGAGGAGAGAGGAAGATTAGAGCTTCCCGGAAAGCCTTTACTTTATGGAACAACCAAAAACTTCTTGCGCTGTTTTAGTCTTGCTGATTTAACCGAGCTTCCGCCGCTTCCTCAGGCTGAGGGTGAGCAGAACGATATTGGCGAGCAGCTTGAAATAGCGGCAGAGGAAGAGGAGAATGTCGGTTGAAAATCGCATTGATAATAACAGCCTCGGTTTTAGCCTTTATTTTACTTTTAGGTTTAGCTTTGCTTTTTTTACCCGTTAGTGTTTTTATAAAATTTAAAGAAGACTTTTTTGTTAAAATAAAGTTTTTTGGTATTAAGGTTTACGAGATACCGCAGAAAAAGGATAAAAAAGAAAAAACGCCTAGACAAATAGAGGGCAAAAAAGCTAATAAGGAGCCCGAAAAAACTGAAAACATAGTCTTATCAAAGGCTAAAAGTTTTTTTGAATTTTTTAAGAAGAAATATGGATTTTTCGGTGCGGTTAAAAAGATATTTAGCTTTTTAAAAGATGCTTTAACACATATAAAACCCTTTTTGCGACATATTAAGGTTAAAAAGGTTGTTTTAAATTTGATTATCAGCGGTGATGATGCCGCCGATACCGCGATAAAATACGGTCAGGTTTGCACTGCGGTTTATCCTGTGCTAAGCTTTTTTGAAGCCGTTTGCGGTGTTGATTTTAAAAAGATAAATGTTAAATCTGATTTTACTGACGGCAAAAATGAATTTGATTTTTCACTTTTAGTAAAACTTAAAATATATTATTTGCTAAAAACCGCTTTCAAGGTTTATAAAGAATATAAAAATTTCACTTTAAAGGAGAATTATAATGAGCGATAATAACATTAAAAGCATTATGGATACTACTATGGATAAGTTAAAAGCTATGGTTGATGCCGATGTTATAACAGGAACACCGGTAGTAGTTGGGGATATTACCCTTATTCCTGTTTCTAAGGTTGCTTTCGGTTTAGCAACAGGCGGCAGCGATTTTCCGAATAAAAACGGCGCTGAGTTATTTGGTGGCGGCGGTGGTGCTGGTGTTAGCGTTTCTCCGATTGCCTTTATAGTGATTTCGGGCGGTAATGTTAGAATGATGCCTATTTATAATGAGTTAACAACCGTTGAAAAAGCTATTTCAATGATTCCTGAGTTTGTTGATAAGGCAAAAGAGCTTATTGACGAGCTTCCTAAAAAATCAGATAAAACCGATAAAGAGTAATATTAAACACCTCGCTTAGAATATCTTTAAGTGAGGTGCTTGTATTGAAAAGGATAGTTTGTTTTATTTGTTTTTTTGCTTTGATTTTGCCTATAAATGTATCTGCGGTTTCAACCTCTGCAAAGGCGTCGGTTGTGATTAATGCTGATACTAATGAGGTTTTGTATTCTCATAATGCGGATATAAAGCTCTCAATGGCGAGCACAACCAAAATTATGACTGCGCTTTTGCTCTGCGAGGCGGGGGATTTTGAAAAAGAAATTGTAGTGACTGCCGAAATGCTTAGAGTTGAAGGCTCTTCTATGTGACTTCTTGCGGGCGACAGAGTAAGACGGTATGATTTGTTATACGGTATGATGCTAGCCTCTGGCAACGATGCCGCTAATGTTACGGCTTATGAGCTTGGCGGAACGGTTGACGGTTTTGTTAAGCTTATGAACGATAAAGCAAAAGCTATCGGTATGAAAAATACTAATTTTGAAACCCCGTCGGGACTTGATGCAAAAGAGCATTACTCTACTGCCTATGATATGGCGATACTGGCTAGTTTTGCTCTAAAAAATCCCGATTTCAAGAAAGCTGTTTCAAGCGAAAAAGCAACCCTTTTTTATGGAAATGAGCCATACAAACGAACTTTAACAAATCATAACAGGCTCTTAAAAAGCTATCCTTATGCTATTGGGGTTAAAACGGGCTTCACCAAAAAATCAGGCAGATGCTTGGTTTCGGCGGCTAGGAAAGACGGGAAAACTGTTATAGCCGTAACCTTAAACGACCCTAACGATTGGGTAGACCATAAAAATCTTTTAGACTTTGGCTTAAATTCTATAAAGTTAACCGAAATCGTGCCCAAAGAAACCAGTTATAAAATAGATGTTATCTCAGGGGTTGAAACCGAGCTTAATGTGAAAATTGAGCCGATTAAAATTAGTTATTTTAAAGAAAATAATTTTGATAGTATTGTAAATCTGCCGAGATTTTTATATGCTCCTATTAAAAAAGGTGAAAAAATCGGTAGTGTTGATTATATTTCAAATGGTGAGATTTTTAAAACGGTTGATATTTTAGCTGATAATGATATAAAAATTCAAACTGTAAAAACAAGTAAAACAGATAATTTTAAAGAAAAAATAATTTTAATCTTCAAGAAAATATGGGAGAGTTAAATGAAAGATAATAAAATAAGACTTCAAAAGCATTTGTCTGAGGCGGGCATTGCTTCTCGCAGAAAAGCCGAGGAATTAATTGAACAGGGAAAGGTTAGAGTAAACGGTAGAGTTGCAACTATCGGCGCAAAGGTTGACCCTAAGCGTGATAAGGTTACTGTTTCGGGAAAAACCGTTATTGCTAACACTCAAAAGGTTTATATTATGTTACATAAGCCGAGAGGCTTTGTTACAACCATGAAGGACGAGCTTGACCGCAAGTGCGTAACTGACTTGGTTAAGGATGTTGGTGTTAAGGTATTCCCCGTAGGTCGTTTAGACCGCAACTCTGAGGGACTTCTTATTATGACTAACGACGGAAATTTCGCTAATAATTTAACCCATCCTTCTGCTCAGGTAAATAAGACCTATCGCGTAACTGTTAAGGGCGATTTGGTTGACGAAAAGTTAGTTAAGCTTCAAGAGGGAATAATGCTTGACGGCAGAAAAACTTTGCCTTGCGATGTTTTTGTTGCAGAGCGAAAGGCGGATAGAACGGTTTTAATCTTTATTATACACGAGGGCAGAAACCGTCAAATCAGAAGAATGTGCGAAGAGGTTGATTTAGAGGTTATGAGACTTAAACGCACCGAAATTGCAGGCGTTAAGCTCGGTATGTTGCCGCAGGGTAAATGGCGTCCTTTAAATGAACGCGAAATGCGTCATTTAACTAATGTTAATCAGAAGGACGGTAATGCCTGATGTTAACATTATCATTAACAAATGACCTTGAATTAGCTAAAAAATTATATTTAGAAAATAGTATAGATTTTAATGAAAACAGTCTTTGTATGCTGTGCAAAAACGGTGAAGAAATTTTAGGTTATTGCCTTTTTTCTGTAACTGAGAAAAGGGGAGAGGTTTATATAATTTCTCCGCTTGAAGATATTGCTTTGGCAGACGGTATTTTAAGAAGCAGTCTTCATGTTTGCGCCGAGCGAAATGTTATGGATGTTTTTTATACTGATAGTTTATCGGAAGAATTTTTGCAAAAGATAGGATTTATTAAAAATAAAGCTGAAAAGCGGCTTGATATTGATAAGCTTTTTAAAGGCTGTCATAATTGCGGTTAAAATTAAAAGCAGATGAGCGAAAACTCATCTGCTTTTTAATCTTTAAAAATACTTTCGGGTATTCTTTTTATAAGCAGTGCACCGCATAAGCCTATTAGTATGCCTGAAATTGTGCCTGTTAAAATTAAAATAATAAGATAATATCCAAATTCGGCTGTTTCAAGAAGTAACATCGCCATTAAAATCTGACCGATATTATGTGCTACTCCACCGGCTACACTAACACCTACTGTGGAAAAACACTGTAAACGGCGGAGCAAAATCATAATAAGTAAACTAAGTATACCACCGGCGATACTATATAAAAATGCCATCATATTGCCAAAAAGCATACTGATTAATACAATTCTTATAATCGAAACAACAGAGGCAAAAACAGGACCTCGTCTATAAAGCAAAAACAAAATAATAATATTTGGCAATCCCATTTTTATTCCGGGAATAGACGGAAACAAAGGGGGCAATAGCACCTCTATATACGCTAATACCATTGTTAAAGCGGTGCAGATACCAACAAATGCTACTAGCTTTGGTTTATATTTCATAAGTTCCTCCTATGCGACGGCATCTACAATATTATCTTTTTGGTTTTGGCTTATGGTAACTACTACCTGATTAGGTAAACAAACAATGCTTTCGCCGTCGCGAAAAATAGGCTTGTGTTTAACACAAAGCCCATCGGGACAATTGGCTGATTTCATATACACCTTACCGTTTTTAATAATCAGGAGATTATGATGCTCATTATTTTTTCCCGAAATAATATCTTTCGCAATGTCTTTGCTTAATGAATATGTACCGTAGTTTTCACCGCCGATAGTAACTTTAACTGTATCTCCTGTATCTCTTAAAACAAATAGGTAAAACAGACCGATAGAGGCAATTAATAATAGAGACAAAACTAAAATTATATCGTTTCTAATGGTTTTATGCGAAGCTTTTTTCATATTACTCAATAATACTCACTTCATTTAGTCTATCAGGGAAGGAAACAGTTTTAAGACAACCTGTTGGGCATTCATTTACGCAAGCTTGACAGTTAGTACATTTCTTATGGTCAATAACTGCCAAATTATTTATTACTGTAATTGCTTCGTTAGGACAAGCTTTTTCACACTTTTTGCAGCCGATACAAGCATTTTTACAAGCTTTTCTTGCGTCGCCGCCCTTTTGAGTGTTGCTGCACATAACAACTGTCTCAGTTTTTTGAGGAATCATATTTATTATATGTTTAGGACAAGTATTTGAGCAGATGCCACAACCTAAACAACGGGAGGTATCAATTCGCGCAATTGAGTCGTTCATGCAAATAGCATTTGAAGGACAAGCGGCAGCGCAATCACCGAAACCCAAACAACTGAATCTGCAAGCGTTTGTGCCGCCATACATCATAGAAGCGGCATAACAAGATTTAACACCCTCGTATTTTGCAATTTTATGGGTGGCTTCGCAGTTGCCGTTACAAGCCACAAAGGCGACAACATCTTTAAGCGGTTCAACCTTAATATCCAATATTTTACCAATTTCATCAGCAACACTTTGCGCGCCGGGAATACATAAATTAGGTTTAACACCGCCGTCTACTAATGCTGCGGCATAATCGTCGCAGCCCCTGAATCCGCAAGCACCGCAGTTGATTCCGGGTAAGCATGCTCTTATTTCTTTTTTTAGCGGATTTTCCGGAACAAAAAAGAAATGAGAGCATATTAATAATAAAATTCCCACGATTAAAGCTATTGCAAGCATCACAAGAAATGCAATTAATATTTCCATTTAAACACTCCTAAGCAAACACGAATAATCCGAACCTGATTTTAGAGGTAGGATTTTCGTCTTTGTATTGTTAAAATACTCGTTAATCCTATGCAAAGATTTTTTCAATAATACCGCTAAATCCCATAAATGCTAATGAAATGAATGATGCAGCGATAAGGGTTGAGCCTAAGCCTTTAAAAGGTGCGGGTATATTTGAATTGTCAATTCTGGAACGCAAGCCTGAAAACAGTATCATTGCAAGCAAAAAACCAAGTCCGCATCCTAAGGAACTAATTATTGATTCGAGAAAATTATAACCATCATTAATATTGTTTATTGTAACGCCGAGTACAGCGCAATTAGTGGTTATAAGCGGTAAATAAACACCTAAACCCTTATGTAGTGATGGTAAAAACTTTTTGAGCAATATTTCCAAAATTTGAACAAGAGTAGCAATAATCAAAATAAAGACTATGTTTTGCAAATATTGAAGTTTAAGGGTATTAAGAACAAAGTATTGTATTGGCCAGGTTACTGCTGTTGCAATTAGCATTACAAGGGTTACTGAAACACCCATACCAACTGCTTGGTCCTTTTTTTCGGATACGCCTAAGAAAGGGCAAATACCCAAGAAACGACTCAATACATAATTATCAACAAAAACCGAAGAAAGAAGAATAACAATTAAAATTTTAAAACTTTCCATTAGCTATTAACTCCTTCCTTTTGACAATCGGCTTTTCCGCAACTGCCGGCATGCGGACAACCCTCGCAAGAAAATGAGGTTTTTACAGGGGCTTTACCGCGTGTTACAAAATAAATAAGTGCAATCAATAAGCCGTATACCAATAAACCACCAGGAGCTTTGGTTAAAAATTCAATTTTATAGTTTTCCATAAAGGGAATTTCAATTCCTGCAAAAGAAGCAGCACCTAAAACTTCGCGGATGGTAGACATTAAAGTTAATGCCAGAGTAAAGCCTATTCCCATACCTATACCGTCAAGTGCAGAATGAATAACAGTATTCTTATTTGCAAACATTTCGGCTCTTCCTAATATAATGCAGTTAACTGTTATTAAATCGAGATAAACACCAAGAGTTTCATATAATGAAGGCAAGAAAGCTTGAACTAACATTTTTACAATGGTAACAAATCCTGCGATAATTACAATATAGCAAGGGATTCGCATGGTTTCGGGAATGATTTTGCGCAAAAGAGAAATAAATATGTTTGAACAAAAAAGCACTACTAGTGCAGCAATACCCATACCAAATGCACCGTCAACAGTAGTTGTGGTTGCTAATGAAGGACAGGTGCCAAGAATGAGTACTAAAACAGGATTTTCTTTAATGATTCCGTTTAGCAGAACCGAAAGGGAAGATTTTTCTTTCATTATTTGGCTTCTCCTTTCAATAATTTAACACATTTAAGCGCATCATTTACAGCGTTTTTATATGCCTTGGTTGTTTTTGTTGCACCGGCGATAGTATCAACATCATTAATATCTTTGCTATTTTTATTGATAAAGTTTTCACCATAGGTCTTTTCTTTACCAAGAGTTTCGTTTGAAGAAATACAAACAGCACCGGTTACAACATCTTCCATATTAACTCCGCACATAATTATCATATCATTACCGTAACCGGCAGTAACTATTTTGATGACATATCCTTTCCCGTTAGTTTCTTTATAAACCTCGGTTATAGAGGAAGAAAGTGAAAGTTTAGTAATATCTAATTTTTCAAAATTTTCACCCTTTGGCATAACTTCTTTAAGGGATTTATTTGTTGAAGCAATTTGATTTTTTTCGATAATAGGAGCTGTTAAGTGATTTGTTGTTGCCAAAAACACAGTCATCACAGTACAGATACAAACAAATACAAGAAGATTTTTTATGTATTTTTTCACTATTTGTTACCTCCCGCTGTAAACACCTTGCGTCTTGTCCACCCATTGATATATGGTGTAAGAATATTCATAAATAAGATTGCGAAAGAGACGCCTTCGGGATATATGCCAAAATATCTGATTAAACAAGTGAGCAATCCTGCGCCTAAACCAAATATTACCTTACCCCAAGGGGTAGAGGGTGAGGTGGTATAATCGGTTGCCATAAAGAAAGCTCCGATAAATAAACCTCCCGACATAATTAAGGAAATAGCCTCGGTAGCATTAAAACCTTCCATAAAGAATGAGAAAATAAATACTATACCGATAAATGTTACGGGAATATGCCAACTAATAACGCGCCGTATAATTAAGTAGATACCACCAATTAATAATGCTACTGTGCAGGTTTCACCGATTGCTCCACCGCGGTTACCGATAAACAAATCAAGTAATGAAGGCATAGTTTCGGCAGAAAGCGGCGTGGCTGTTGCCACTGAATCTATGGGGAAAGAGGGAAGAGCTACCGAACTAAAAGCAATAACCATAAATACACGGGCAGTTATAGCAGGGTTTACGAGATTTTTACCAATACCGCCAAATAAGCATTTTACAACAACGATTGCAAATAATGAACCAATAACACATTGCCATAACGGAATATCTACCGATAAATTAAGTGCCAATAACAAACCCGTAACAGCTGCCGATAAATCGCTTATAGTTTGTTCTTTTTTTATTATGTAATTAAAAAGTGCCTCAAATCCAACAGAGGAAAGAACAGAAACTGCAACAACTAATAAAGCACGCCAACCAAAAATTAAAGTGCCGGCAACAGTGGTGGGTAATAAGGAAATTAAAACATCACCCATAATACCGGATGTGGATTTACCGCTATGAATATGCGGAGAAACCATTACTTTTGTTAAAGAACTCATTGCTTTTGAGCCTCCTTTTTAGCTTCCTCATTAACAAATTGTTTTGCTAATTTATTAAGCTGCACTAATGGGCGGTTGGCAGGACATACAAAACTGCAACAGCCACATTCCATACAAGATAAAACTGCAAGCTCGGTTAATATTGCTGCATTTTTCTTTGTATAGGCTTCAGCAATACTTACGGGTGCTAATGAGAAAGGACAAGTGTTAACACAGGCACCGCAGCGAATACAAGCGGTTGTTTTAGGAAGCTTTGCTTCTTTTTTGGTTAATGCAAGAACTGCGTTGGTGTTTTTGATAATTGAAAAATCAGAATTGGGTACACTAATGCCCATCATAGGACCACCATAAACAATTTTAGCGGGTTGCTCGGTTAATCCGCCGCAACAATCAAACAAATCTTTAATCGAAGTGCCAATAGGTGCTATCACATTTTGGGGTTGTTTTACAGCTCCGCCCTCAACCGTTACGCATTTTTCTACTAAGGGCATACCTGTACGAAGATATGTGCCAATTGCAGCTATGGTAGTACAGTTAAGAACAATACATCCAACATCAATCGGAAGCTTGTTAGCGGTAATTTTGCGACCTGTTGTGTGATAAATCAACACCTTTTCGCCACCTTGAGGATAAACATCAGGCAGAGACTGAATTTTTACAGAAAAATCATTAATTGAAGCTGCCATTTCTTTCATATGTTTAGCAGCTTTTTTATTGTTTTTTTCTATACCGATAATAACATTTTTAACGCCGAGATAGCGGTTAAGCGCTTTGAGGGCTAGAATCATATCGTCAGTACGAGTTGACATTGTTACAGTATCACTGGTTACATAAGGCTCGCATTCCGCACCGTTGATAATCAAATAATCGATGCGCTCGGGGTCAACATTTAATTTTACATAAGTTGGAAAACCTGCACCGCCAAGACCAACAATACCTGCTTCTTTTACAGCGTCTACCAAATCTTTTTGAGAGTTTATTGTTGGAGGAGTGATTGAACTGTCAGGTGTCATTTCGCCGTCTGATTCTATTACTACTGCGGTTGTAGTAGCGCCGTTATACATTAAGTAATCGGTAAGTTTTACAACCTTGCCCGAAACACTCGAATAAATATCCGAAGAAATATATCCGTCTGAAATACCGATTTTAGTGCCTACTTTAACTAAATCTCCCGATTTAACGGTAGGAACAGCGGGTTTACCTATATGCATACTCATAGGAATTGTTACGGTTTCAGGAATATCTATACGAATAACAGGACTTTTTTTAGTGCTTTTTCTATGAGGTGTGTGTATTCCACGAAGATAAGCGCCCATAATTTTATAAACCTTTCCAAATAGTAATTGTAAATATATATATATATAAATTTTAAATTATATATATTATATTGTCAAGTAGATTAAAATTTTAACAATCTTATTATTAAACGCGTTATAAAAGTAAAAACCATTCCCTTGTGTTTTTAGAAAATGGTTTTTATAATCGAAAATCTTTATTTATATTTATTCCAACCGGATGAAAATATTTTTTCACCCTCTTCGGTTACCCACATTGCTTCCACTTCATCTATCGATTCGATTAATTCTAATCCATCTGACCGAGACTGGCAAAAAAGTGCGGTAGAGAGGGCGTCTGCTAAACCTGCGTCTTTACATACTATCGAAATCGATAAGTATCCGGTAGCGGGCATAAGAGTATGTGGATTAATAATATGGTGATAAGTTTTACCGTTAACATAGTAAAACCGTTGGTAAGAGCCACTGGTTGCAACCGATTGTCCGTTAAGTTTTAAAACTGCCAGATAATCATTACTATCGGGGTTTTCAATTCCAACAGCCCATTTTGAATCATCAGGCTTGCCGCCAATGGTACGAACATTGCCTCCGACATTAAGTAGATACCCTGTAATGCCTTTTTCTTCAAGCTTTCGCGCAACACACTCGGTTGCATATCCCTTTGCAATAGCACCAACATCCAACTTCATTTTAGGGTCGGTTAAAGTAACTGTATTATTAACCTCGTCTATTATCATTTTTGATATATCGGTATGTTCGGCAGCTTTTTTTAAGGAATCAATATTTGGAAGAGCAGCTTTTTTTGGGTTTTCTATACCATTTGTGCGACAATCGTGCCAAAGAGATAATACACTTCCCATAGCAATATTCATTATGCCGTTAGTCTTGTGATACATTTCTCTCGCATAGAGAAGCATATCAATAATACGGCGGTCCACCGTAACGGTACGATGTTCACCGTTAACCAGTTCATTGATTGTATACAGATTTTCAATCCCGTCAAATCTATCATAAATTGAATATAACCTATGATATTCGGCTAATTGCTTTAATATATCGCCGGAAATTTCATCAAATTCCTTTTGATTATTCGCATAACCGGTAATTGTTATAACGGTATCAAAATAATCCATAGAACTAGTTGTGTACTTATTTATTTCTTTTTTTGATGCACAAGAGCAAAGTGTGCCAAAAATCATTATAAGAGCAATAATGGGGCATAAAATTTTTTGTTTCATAATATTTCCTGATTTTTAATTTATTGAGTTAATATTACAATAATTAAATTTTATTGTCAAGAATACAGAATACAAAAAGCACTGTAATAGCAGTGCTTTTTGTAGCTAACAGATTTATAGAAATTACTTTTTGTTGCAAACCTTGGTATCAAAACCCGGATTAAATGCATAGAAATTCTTTTCGTTGAGCTTATCGGTTGTATGGCGCAATGCTTCACCGAAGCGCTGATAATGGACGATCTCTCTTTGACGCAAGAATTTTAGAGGTTCTAAAATATCAGGGTCATCTATAAGTCTTAATAAATTGTCGTAGGTTACCCTTGCTTTTTGCTCGGCGGCTAAATCTTCATGCAAATCGGCTAAAATATCGCCTTTTGCCTGAATATATTCGGCTCTCCAAGGCAAGCTTGAAGCGGCTATCGGATAAACTGCATTTGTATGGTCTACAAAGTATTTATCAAAACCGCTTGCCTTTATTTCTTCTTCGGTTAGATTTCTGGTTAACTGATGAACCATAGCGCAAACCATCTCGAGATGGGCTAGCTCTTCTGTGCCTATTGAAGAATAAAATTGTTTATGTTATAATATGGATAACAGGAGGGAAAAAAGTTATGAGTAAAAACTATTTAAGCGACTACTACCGCAACAATATGACAAGAGAACAAATTGAGAATGCCCACACCCTACTGAATAATGATGATAAGTTATTATACTATATCTGTTATTCATATAATTGTTATGAATTATTACATAACAAGGGGAATTTATCTTTGATAACTAATCCAGATGCTTTGTTTTCTACACCACAAGCAGAGCAACAATTCATTGTTGAATTAAAGGATTACATAAGAGATGTTATAGGCATCAAGAGAGAGGATGTTCAGAATGGAATACAAAGTGGAAGTAACAGAACCTATCGAAACGACACTCAAAACGGATGAAAATAAACCTCACAGGGTTTGTGCTTACTGCCGTGTATCAACAGATGAAACCGACCAAAAAAACTCGTTAAAAGCACAAAAAGAATTTTTCGAGCGATATTTCAAAACACACCCTCACTGGACTAATGTTGGCATATTTGCGGATGAAGGATTAAGTGGTACATCTTTGGAAAAACGAGATGCTTTTAACCGAATGATATTTGAAGCAAAGCGAGGAAATGTTGACTTTATTCTCACAAAAGAGGTTTCCAGATTTTCAAGAAATGTTAGAGACATTATGCAGATTGTTGAAGATTTAGAAAACATAGGTGTTTATGTATGGTTTCTATCTGATGACATCAACACCGAAAGGGTTGAGGATAGAAGCAAACTAACAAATCTGGCTAATATCGCTGAACAGGAAAGCATAAGAACATCAAATCGTGTTAGGTGGGGACACCAACAACGGATGCAACAAGGTGTTGTTTTTGGTCGCAAAGAAATGTATGGATACAACATTGTAAAGGATGATTTTGGTATCCAACACTTTGAAATTATACCAGAAGAAGCAGAGGTTATCAAGAATATCTTTGAATGGTTTGCTTCTGGAGAGGGTACTCACCGAATTGCAAGGCGGTTGGAACAACAAGGCATTACTACCAAACGATATAAAAACGGATGGAGCACTACTGTTATACTCCGTATTTTACGAAATGAAAAGTATGTGGGTGATTTGATACAAGGCAAGACCTACACACCAAAGCCTTTGAAACACAAGAAAAAATACAATCACGGCGAATCTCGTAAATACACTATTCGAGACCACCACAAAGAAAGTGCAATCATCAGTCGCGAATTATGGGACAAGGTGCAAAAAATTCTGGAAGAAAAAGCACCGAGCGAAGAAATCAAGGCGAAACACTCCAACCGCTATTGGACAAGCGGAAAAATATATTGTGGTTTATGCGGTCAGCGGTATGTCAGTTATGTTAAGAAGCAGAAGAATACACCTTATCGTGCTTGGGTATGCTTTGAGAACCACCAGAGAGGTAATTATAAGCAAATAACACTTGACACAGGTGTTACCACTACTGTTGGATGCAATGCCTTACGAGTAAATGACAGAGTGCTTAAAATCGCCGTTCACGATATTGTTACCGAGTACATCATACCGCATAAGGAAACAATCCTTGCTGAAATGCGAAAAGAAATAGCGGAACTTTCAAAACCGCAAGACCACACAAGGAAAATTGCATCTCTGGAAAAGCAAATCGAACAGGCACAGCAGAAGATAAACAAACTCACACAAGGGTGGATGGACGGTATTGTTCCTGAAAATGCTTATAAAATGAATATCGGAACTGCTAATGCTCACTATGAGGAATTACAGGCAGAACTCCGCAAACTGCAAGCAGAAAACAATTCAGCGAGTGCAGAGGTAGAAATTTATGAGGAATACATAGAACAACTGCAAAGCATTCTATCACTCACCGATGATGAACTCAATGATGCTTTTTATGAGAGAGTTACAAAACAGATTTTCGTATATCCCCTTAATTTGTTGGAGTTTCGTTTGTCATTTATCCCAATGCCGATTTATATGCAATATATGACATCAGGCAGAGGAAAAGACTATAAGGCGGAATTCACTATTCTATCAAAAGAGCAATTTGCAGAATTGCTTGAAAAAGCACCTAAAAACGAAATTACAGAAACAGAATAACAATAAAAGGATAGGCAGATTAGTTCTGCTTATCCTTTTTATTTTGTTCATCGTTATATATTTTCTCCGCCTGCTCATAGGTGCAAATTTTATCTGCTCTTATTTCTGCAATGCGGAGTGCCTTTTTCCATTTTTCAATATTGCACCTGATACATTCTTTTTCATAATTGGAATCGCTACACATAAAACTACCTCAATTCATCAAAAATATCACTTTCAATGGATTGTGGTGCAATTTCCTTTTCATCTGATAAAACATTGTTTGCCATTTCAATAAGTTCTTTTTCCAACCTTTCACTTTCTGCCTTGTGCCATTCGTGTAGTGTTTGGTGTTTCGCTCCTGTCTGCTCTTTGCTTTCGCCACGAATAAGACCAAATTGTGCCATTGATTCGGCATAACTGTCTTGTAATTCAATTATTTGAGATTTCTTTCCAAAATATTTACTCGCATTAAACTTTCCATTGTGATAGGTGGAAATGTAGGCATGGATATGAAAAGTTTTTTCATCTGCATTACTGAATAATTTAAGTAATTTATCCTTGCCAAAGGTTTTACATAACCATTTAACATTTGCCTTTATCCATTCATTTTTATCAATTTCACTTTCCATTTCGGGTGAAAAAGTCAAAACAAATTCCGTTAATACAACGGCATCTTTTCGCACCTTTTTCCCTGTTGATTTCTCTTGAGCTTTAATTGCTCTTTTTAATGTCTTTGTCATTGTTTCATTGAATTGACTGTATGATATATTTTCTTTTTCTCTTTCGGGGTGTGCTCGGTTGTGTAGTCGTTCTCTATATTTTTGGTGTCGCTCAATATTTGCTACACTACCAATTTTATATTTTTGAAATCGCATTATGGCATAATTGCTCATGTCAAAAACTCCTTTGCCTTTATGGTAAGAGCAAAGGAACGGCAACACAAACGAAAGGAAAGGTGTCGCCGTTTTAACCTTACGAAAAATCACTTGGGAAACGGTACTTTTTCGTGCGGTCATATCTCTGCTCTATAAAATCAGTATGTTGAATCCGCTTTTATTTCGAGCAGAAATATGACTTACTACGGATTGTACCAATCCTGTAAGGTCTTGCAGACGGCATTTGCAAAAAAAATCTCTCATATTTATTGCAAAGAAAACGGAAAGGAGCGAACGAAAATGAACGAAACACTTTACGATTTAGAGCAAAAACGAAATGCCGTTGAACTTGACATACAGGCATTATATGAAACCTTGCAAAAGGAAATAAACGAACAAAAAAAGATATGAGAGAATTGATTTTCTCTCATATCTTTTTTATCTGCTTGATAAATTGCGATTTGTAGTAACTATCAAAAATAGAGTTTTATTTATAGTTTTCTAAATCTTTTATAAGTCATTACATTTACAAAGTTCTCATCATATTTTTTAGGGCTTCTAAAAATACCATTGTCTAAACCCTCATCTGCACCAGGAGTACCTTTAACCACAAAAAGTGTATTTTTGTTTTTATCATTGTTAAATTTATAAATAGCAATTTTATCTCCGCACATATATCCTTTGCCCGATAATCTCCAAAAAAGTGGCAACTGTTCCCAATAAACCGTATTATCTACAAACTTAATTATGGTTAGTTTGTTAGCAATCTTTCTTGTAATAATTATTGTATATTCTTTTTCTTCATACATTACGGAATATACATTTACAAATGGTGTTTGGGCATTCAGTTTTTTATTGACTTTAAAAGAATTAAACAAACTCATATAAACAACTCCTTAAAACAAAATATTTTTACAACAAATAAGGTTTGTTACGGTATTGAAAATAATATGTAAAAGGAGTTGGTGGGCATATAATTTCTCTTGCAAATATTAATAATGCGACAAAAGATGGGGTAGGAGAAAAACGAAAATACTCTTGAACCTCATCGTCCAACTCAATAAAATCAGAAAAAATCAATTTGTATTTTTTTAAGACACTGATGATTGCTTTTGCTTTTTCCTCGCTTATATCAATATTTTTTTCTAATAGTTTTGGAGTGAAAGATTTGTCACTATCCCGCTGGTTTAGAAAAACCAATGCTTTGAAAAAATCTTTATCGGAAAGTTGCTTAAAGAGTTCGCAATAATCTATATTATCAAAAAATGCCAACTCTTTGTTTTCAGTTTCTGGTACAAGCAAAAAATATTGGAGTTTATTTGCAATTCCCATTCTTGTAAATCCTTGGTCATATAACATGCTCGAATATCGTTGTTGATTTTTTTCAATTGCATTTGCATACTCTTTAATGCTTCCATCACCAAAATCGTGTCCTGTTAATGCTCTCTCAATATCCCAACAGTATTCAAAAGCAACTTTAAATCGTTCTTTTTCGGGAGTATTAATTATTTTCTTTATAAATGCCGTGTTGTATTCTTTGTATTGCATAGCATCTCTATCAAATAATCTATCAATGGGAATTTCAAAATAATCGGCAATTTTAGGTAACAGTTCTATATCCGGAACACCGCCATTTTCCCATTTTGATACCGCTTGTGCAGATATACCAATATGTTTTGCGAGTTCTTCCTGTGTTATTCCCTTTTCTTTTCTTAATATAGAAATATTTAAACCTATGTTATTCATAAAAAACTCCTAAAATGTTTTGAAAGTACTTTCATTGTCTTTATTATACAACAAATGTTAGTTGTTTTCAATAGATGCGAATTTTATATAAAACAACTAATAGTTGAAATATCAAAAAAGTTATGCGGAAAAATTGTGTTTGGTTTTCATCTGTCATATTTATTTTGCCAAACCAACAAGGCAAGGCGAATAACACGAAAGGAGCATATGTATTTATGAAAAATTAGAATAACAGGATTGCCACAACAAGTGGAAGCAATGGTATCCACCATTGAAGAATATTACGGCTTGCAAATAAACTATGTGAGCCAAGAATACCCACAAACACGAAAATGCAAATCATCAAAATATGTTGCAGTATATTTAGATGTTCAAGACTTTGAAGAATAACACGAAAGGAAAATTAAAAATGAAACAAATTAAAA
>JAFSIV010000003.1 GCA_017439585.1 Clostridia bacterium
AAAACGCCGATAAGATGGTTAATAAATATAACCTGTTCGGCGACGATCCAAAAAGTCTTTATCTGTTGGACCAAGAGCTTGCTTCAAGAATTTATACCGTTCCAAGCCTTACCCTATAGTTGAAAAAACACCTTGGATGTGCTATCATAACGGTAGCACATCTTTTGTTTTGAGGAGTGATTTTGTGAAAACTTTTAATTCGAAAAGAACTTTAGCTGCGTTTGTTTTAATTGCTATATATTGCATATTTAATATTTTTAGCACATTTATTACAACTTTAAAGTTTTCTAATATAAATAACACTTTTGTGTCCTTGATTCCGATATTTTTGATACTGTGTTATTTATTTTTTGAAGACAAAACATTTAAATTTAAGAAATATATGTTTCCATTAGCATTTGGTATAATCGTTTATAAGAATTTATACTCCGTCGTTGTTTCTATTGTGGGTACACCAAAAAACTTGTATTTTGAAAAAGAAATTATAATTTTATTTGCTATTTCTTTGTTTTTATTATTATTTAATATCTCATGTTTTATTGGTACTTTATTTAACTTTAGATTTTCAATATTTTTAAGGATAGGATGTATAGGTTATATATTAACAACTATTATAATGCCAATTTACGAATTTATTTCGCTTGGCGGAATGGAGTATGTTAATTCCGTTCCAGAAGATATATCTCCTATTAATATCACAGCTCTTGCAAAACTTCTTTCTATAGTTCTTTTTTATATAGCAATTTTTGTTTATAGTATGGATAAAAAGCATTCTGATTTAGTGTGATAAAAGTGTGATTTCAAAAACACAGACCATAAAGTCCTTGATTTCAAGCGGTTTTCGGGCATAGGTTCAAGACGAGGCTCGACACGGCAAGGCATTTGAGGGACTTCTTGCAAGATATTTTAAATAATTCGAAACATTTAAAACCGCCTGAAAAGGCGGTTTTTTGTTGCAATATTTGTCATAATATACTATGATTCTTTTGGAATTGGGCAAACCTTAAACGGTAGGCGGTTAGCCTTTTGATTTTCAGAGGGCATTTGCCCTCTTTGAATTAAGAGGGTGATGCTATGGAACAGGAAACTTTTATCATAATTCTTATGGTACTTGTAATAGGTTACATATTAAGCATAAAAAAATAACCGCCATACCCTCACAAAGTTTAGCGGTTATCAGTTAAACAGAGGCTAACCGTCTATCGGTTTGCCTTATTTCACTTATATTATAATATATATTTTTGTTTTGCCAAATTTTGAGGTAATATAATAAAGAAGCGAATTATTAAATTACCAATATCATTTTGATTTGTAGGGAAGGGTGCGGGTGTCCGGTGGACACCTCTGCGAAGCAGAAGCGCCGACCGAGGCGGCAGCCGAGACCTCCGTGCCCTCCCAAAAAATTCGTGTTAACTTTAATAGACGGGATGTCGAGCGCCATCCCCTACAATATATCAATTTAAATTCACATTTGAAAATAAAAACAGGAGGCGAAACGCCTCCCTTACGATTTATTTTAATCCTTTGCTTGCGCCTCGCAGTATAAACAGCGATAAACTCGATTTTCGCGGTCGGAAAGGGTGAAAATATGCGGTAGCTCCTGCTCGGTTGCCGAAATGCAACGCGGATTTTTGCAAACCAAAACATTTTCAAGTCTTTCGGGCAAATCAATCGTCTTTTTCTCAACATTTTTGCCGTCTTTAATAACATTAACGGTTATATCGGGGTCAACATAACCTATTATATCGGTGTTTATATCAATATCGGCATCAATTTTTATAATATCCTTTTTGCCCATTTTTCTAGAAAGAGCATTTTTGATAAGGGCTATCTGGCAATCGAGCTTATCGAGTCCCAAAAGATTATAAATCTCCATACCCTTACCTGCGGTTATATGGTCTAATACAATGCCGTTTTTGATTTCATTAACTGTCATTTTATTCGACCTCCAATAATTTCAAAATTAATGCCATGCGCATGAATTTTCCATAAAGAACCTGCTTAAAGTAACAAGCTCTCGGATCTTTATCAATAGCAACGCTGATTTCGTTAACCCTCGGAAGCGGATGCAAAATTGATAAATCAGATTTAGCAGTAGTAAGCTTTTCGGGGGTTAAAATATAGCTATCTTTAAGGCGCAAATATTCCTCCTCGTTAAAAAAGCGTTCTTGCTGAACTCTTGTCATATAAAGAATATCGAGCTCGGGCATAACCTCCTCTAAATCGGTTGTTTCAATATAAGGAAAGCCCTCTTTTTCGAGCGAAGCTTTAACATAATCGGGAAGCTTTAATTCGTTTGGAGAGATAAGAACAAATTTAATTCCTTTATATCTGCGAAGCGCAGTTATAAGCGAATGAACTGTTCTGCCGAATTTAAGGTCTCCGCAAAGACCAACGGTTAAATTATCAAATCTTCCCTTTTCTCTATGAATAGTTAATAAATCTGCAAGTGTTTGGGTTGGGTGGTTATGACCGCCATCACCCGCATTGATAACAGGAATAGACGCGTTCATTGATGCAACCAAGGGCGCGCCCTCTTTTGGATGGCGCATAGCAATAATATCGGCATAACAGCTAACAGTTTTAGCGGTATCAGCAACACTTTCACCCTTTGCGGCAGAGCTGCTGTTTGCCTCGGAAAATCCTAAAACATTACCGCCAAGCTCATACATTGCCGCCTCGAAGCTGAGTCTGGTTCTGGTTGAGGGCTCAAAAAACAAGGTCGCAAGCTTTTTGCCGGCACACTTATGCGCGTATTTCTCAGGATTTGCAATAATATCGTCTGCCGTTGCGATAAGCTCATCAATTTCCGCAACTGTTAAAGTTGCTATATCAATTAAACTTCTCATCTTTTTAATCCTTTCCTTGAAAGTATAAAACAATGTGAATAAAACATATTAATCTTGCATTTTGCATTTTGCACTTTGCATTTTGCATTTTACATTTTGCATTTTGCATTATTATTTCGCGCCGTTTACTTCTAGGTATTTTTTTATTCTTTCAACATTTTCGCGGTTTTTCTCGTCTTCCTCTAAGTATTCAATAATATCATAAACATCAACAACCGAATATACAGGGAAACCGTATTCCTCGCCAACCTCTGCCATAGCAGATTTCTCGGTTTTACCCTTTTCCTTGCGGTCAACCATAACAAAGGTTGCAGCAACCTTAGTACCCTCAATTTTAGAGAGAATTTCCATGCTCTCGCGAATAGCAGTTCCTGCGGTTATAACATCCTCAACAATAACGATTTCCTCGCCCGCCTGTGGCTTATAGCCTACAAAAACGCCTCCTTCGCCGTGGTCTTTTTCCTCTTTTCTATTAAAGAAGAAAGGAACATCCAAGCCGTTTTTAGTGAGAGCCACTGCAACCGATACTGCAATCGGAATACCCTTATAAGCAGGTCCGTAAAGCACGGTCTTCTTGTTGCCAACCTTTTCAAAATATGCCTTTGCATAAAATTCGCCAAGCTTGCAGATTTGCTCACCTGTTTTAATATCGCCTGCATTTATGAAATAAGGGATTTTTCTGCCTGATTTAGCGGTGAAATCACCAAACTTCAAAACACCTGCACCCTCTAAAAACTCAATAAATTCTCTTTTATAGCTTTCCATAACAATTCTCCTTTTATATTTTGCCTTCTCCAGAATTTATAATTTAATCTATAAACTCTGCGCAGCAGCGCTCATAAGCTGCAACGGGGTCTTCGGCTGCGGTAATCGGTCTGCCTACAACAATATAATCGCTTCCGATTTTCTTAGCCTCAGCGGGAGTCATAACTCGTTTTTGGTCTCCAATATCACCGTTTGCAAAGCGAACACCAGGGGTAACTGTTAAAAAGTTCTTGCCGCAGGTATCATGCACCTTCTCTGCCTCTAACGGTGAGCAAACAACACCGTCAAGCCCTGCGATTTCGGCATTCTTAGCATAATGCATAACAACCTTATCAATAGGCTCTTTAATAAGCAAATCCTTTTCCATTCTCTCTTGGTCGGTTGAGGTAAGCTGCGTAACCGCAATAAGTAAAGGTCTTGTACCGTCTGGTCTGGTTAAACCCTCCAACGCACCTTGCATCATAGAGATAGTTCCTGCCGCATGAAGATTGGTCATATCAACATCAAGGCGAGACAAAACTGCCATTGATTTTTTAACTGTGTTCGGGATATCGTGAAGTTTAAGGTCTAAGAATATTTTATGGCCTCTTGCCTTAATATCTTTAACGATTTGGGGACCCTCGGCATAAAAAAGCTCCATACCGATTTTAACGAAAGGCTTTCTGCCTGTAAACTTATCTAAAAATTCAAGTGTTGCCTCGCGACTTGAAAAATCACAAGCTATAATTACATCCTTACCCATTATGAGCGCCTCCTATAATATCTGTCAAACTGTTTATTTTATATTTTTCCATAACCCTCGGTAAATCCTCGATTATGTTTTTGCAGGCAAACGGCTCAACCAAATTTGCCGCGCCAACCTGAACAGCGGTTGCGCCCGCAAGCATAAATTCTATAACATCCTCGGCTGAACTAACACCGCCCATTCCGATAATCGGGATTTTAACCGCATCATAAACCTGATAAACCTGTCTTAAAGCGACCGGTTTAATCGCAGGTCCTGAAAAACCGCCCATTTTGTTTGCCAAAACAGGTTTTTTGGTTTTTAAATCTATTCGCATACCTAAAAGTGTGTTTATTAAGCTCACACCGTCTGCTCCTGCTGCCTCGCAAGCCTTTGCGATTTCCACAATATCGGTTACATTTGGGGATAACTTTATAAAAACAGGTTTAGTTGTTACCTTTTTAACCGCTTTGGTTACGAGCTCGGCATTTTTAGCGCTTGTTCCGAAAGCTAAACCGCCGCCATGAACATTAGGGCAAGAGATATTAACCTCAAACCAACCGATTTGCTCCTCGCCGTTTAACTTTTCGCAGGTATAAGCATAATCCTCAACCGAGAAGCCGCTGACATTTGCCATAACCGGTTTCGAAAAGCATTTTTTAAGCTTTGGGAGCTCGATAGATTTAACCTTGTCAACCCCAGGGTTTTGAAGACCAACCGAGTTAAGCATACCGTTTGGTGTTTCGGCGATTCTGGGGGTATCGTTTCCAAATCTCGCGTCCTTAGTGGTTCCCTTAAAAGAGAAGGTTCCGAGCATATTTATATCATAAAGCTCTGCAAACTCATAACCGAAACCAAAGGTTCCGCTCGCGGGGATAACAGGATTAGAAAGCTCTATACCGCAAAGATTAACCTTTGTGTTTACCATATTATCTCCTCTCTTTCCAGAACAGGACCGTCCTTACAAATTCGCTTATTTCCATACTTTGTTTTGCAGCTGCAACCCATACAAGCTCCAAAACCGCAGCCCATTCTCTCCTCAAAGCTATACTGACCGCTCGTTTTGGCGGTATTTTCTATTGCTTTGAACATCGGCATAGGTCCGCAGGTATAGAAATAATCATAATCTATGTTTTCCATAGCATTTGTAACAAAGCCTTTTATACCGTAGCTTCCGTCAACCGTTGTTACAAAAACTTTGGCTCCAAGCTTTTTAAAATCTTCTTCGCAAAAAATTTCAGTTTCAGTGTTAAAGCCCAATATAACCGAAACATCCTTGCCCTCGGCTATTAATTTTTTGCAAAGGTTATATAGAGGCGGAATACCAACACCGCCGCCAATAAGTAAAGGTTTTTCACCGCTTTTCTTAGTATCAAAGCCGTTGCCGAGACCAACCAAAATATCAAGCTCGTCTCCAACATTCATTTTGCTCATAATTTCGGTGCCTGAGCCCACAACCTTATATATAACGGTTACGGTTTTATCATTATAATCATAAACCGAAATAGGTCTTCTAAGATAAAGTCCGTCAATTTTAAAATTGATAAACTGACCCGAAGCGGTTAAAGCGGAGGTGTCGCCCGAAAGCTCCATCTTAAAAACAGATGGAGCTATATTTATATTAGAAATTACTTTATAAATTCCCTGTGTCATAATTACCTCACGAATCAATGGTAGAAATTGTGATAGTGGTTTCATCTAAAACATCAAGTAAAACCTTAACAGTATCAAGCGCGGTAAATAAGGTTACATTGTTTTCGGTTGCCGCGCGGCGAATCTCGAAACCATCGGTTACAGGGCCTGAGGAATTAATATCTCTAGTATTAATAATATAAGCAATATGGCCTTGACGGATAGCCTCAGGAATTTCATCGCTTCCCTCGCCAATCTTTTTAAGCACATGGGTTCTGATTCCATTTTTAATTAAGAATTCGGCAGTGCCCTTTGTTGCCTCGATATTAAAGCCTAAATTATAGAAACGGCGAATCAGAGGTAACGCTTCTTCCTTATCGCAGTCTGCAATAGTTGCTAAAATTGTTCCGTAATTTTGAAGCTTCATACCGCTAGCCTGCAAAGCCTTATAAAGAGCGCGGTTTAGCTTATCGTCATAACCGATAGCTTCACCTGTTGACTTCATTTCAGGTGAGAGATATGCATCAAGTCCGCGGATTTTATTAAATGAGAATACCGGAACTTTAACATAATAACGCTTCTTCTCCTCAGGATATACATCGAAAATACCCTGCTCTTTTAAGGATTTACCCAAAATAACCTCGGTTGCAATATCAGCCAGACTATAACCCGTTGCCTTTGATAAGAAAGGTACGGTTCTTGAAGAACGGGGATTAACCTCAATTATATAAACATCGTCGTTCTCGTCTACAATAAACTGAATATTATAAAGACCAACTATACCGATACCAAGTCCCAACTGCTTAGCATATTGAAGAATTATACCCTTAACCTTATTTGAAATGCTAAATGTCGGATAAACGCTTATCGAGTCGCCCGAGTGGATACCTGTACGCTCTACAAGTTCCATAATACCCGGAACAAATACATCTCTGCCATCGCAAATAGCGTCAATCTCAACCTCTTTGCCTGAGATATATTTATCTACGAGAACAGGCTTGTCCTCATCAATTTCAACGGCGGTTTTAAGATAATGGCGAAGCTGATTTTCGTCTGCAACTATCTGCATAGCGCGGCCGCCCAAAACGAAGGAAGGACGAACTAAAACAGGATAACCGATTTCGGCAGCGGCAGCAACACCTGCTTCAATATTAGTAACCGCTTTGCCCTTAGGCTGAGGAATATTAAGGCTCTTTAATACCTTTTCGAAGCTATCGCGGTTTTCTGCCTTTTCGATAGCGGCGCAATCAGTACCGATAATTTTAATACCGTGCTTCATAAGAGGCTCTGCAAGGTTAATCGCAGTTTGACCGCCAAGCGACGCAATAACTCCCTCAGGTTTTTCAAACTCGATAATGTTCATAACATCCTCGGTGGTTAAAGGCTCGAAATAGAGCTTGTCCGAACAGGTATAGTCGGTTGAAACGGTTTCGGGGTTGTTATTTATAATAATAGCCTCATAGCCTGAGTTTTTAATGGTGGTAACCGCGTGAACGGTTGAATAGTCAAACTCAACACCCTGACCGATACGGATAGGACCTGCGCCTAAAACTATAATCTTCTTTTTATCGGTTAAAACAGATGCATTTTCGCCCTGATAAGAAGAATAGAAATAGGGAATATATGCATTTGTATGGCAGGTATCAACCATTTTATAAATCGGGAAGATGTTGTTTGCTTTTCTAAGGTCAAACACCTCGCGCTCGGAAACTGACCAAAGCTTTGCAATAAACTTATCGCCAAAGCCCATTACCTTTGCTTCTTTAAGGGTTTCGATATCACCCTTATTTTCAGCGATTTTCTTTTCGAGCTTAATCATTTTCTCGATAGACTCTAAGAAATAAGCGGTGATTTTGGTTGCCTCGTGAAGCTCTGCCACTGATACACCCAAACGCATTAATTCTGCAACTGCGAATATATTATCATCCTTAAATTCCTTGATATAATCAAAAAGCTCTTCTTTTGTTTTACCGTCAAACTTAGGTAAATGGAAGTGATATGCGCCTGTTTCCAAAGAACGAACCGATTTAAGCAAGCATTCCTCTAAGGTTGAGCCGATACCCATAACCTCGCCTGTTGCCTTCATCTGAGTTCCTAAGGTGTTCGGTGCGTTTGCGAATTTATCAAAGGGGAAACGGGGCATTTTTGCAACTATATAATCAAGTCTCGGTTCAAATGCCGCATTTGTGTTAGCGATTTCAATATCTTCAAGCGCCATACCAACCGCAATTTTAGCGGTAACACGCGCAATCGGGTATCCGCTCGCCTTTGAAGCCAATGCAGAAGAACGAGAAACGCGTGGGTTAACCTCGATTAAATAATATTCAGAGCTTTCGGGGTTTAGCGCAAACTGAACATTACAGCCGCCCTCAATTTTAAGCTCTTTAATGATTTTAATAGCGCTATCGTTTAGCATTTTAAGGTCGTGGTCATTTAAGGTTAAAATCGGAGCAACAACCAAAGAGTCTCCGGTATGAACACCAACAGGGTCGATATTTTCCATACCGCAGATTGTTATAGCGTGGTCATTAGAATCGCGCATAACCTCAAACTCAATTTCCTTATATCCCTTAACGCTCTTTTCGATAAGCACCTGAGAAACAGGGGAGAGCTTAAACGCATTAAGACCTATTTCAACTAATTCTTCCTCGTTATAAGCGAAGCCGCCGCCTGTTCCGCCCAAGGTAAAGGCAGGACGAAGAACAACAGGATAGCCAATTCTACTTGCGGCCTCCTTTGCTTCCTCAATGTTATAGGTTATTTCAGAAGGAATGGTTGGCTCGCCGATAGACTGGCAAAGCTCTTTAAACAGCTCGCGGTCCTCAGCGCGCTCGATACTTTCACTGCTTGTTCCCAAAAGCTCAACACCGCACTCCTTTAAAATGCCCTTCTTTTCAAGCTGCATAGCAAGGTTTAAGCCGGTCTGACCGCCAATGCCGGGAACAATCGCATCAGGGCGCTCAAATCTTAAAATCTTTGCAATATATTCAAGAGTTAAAGGCTCCATATAAACCTTATCTGCGATAGTGGTATCGGTCATAATAGTAGCAGGGTTGGAGTTGCAGAGAACAACTTCATAACCCTCCTCCTTTAATGCCAAGCAAGCCTGAGTTCCTGCATAGTCAAACTCAGCAGCTTGTCCTATAATAATAGGGCCTGAGCCTATGATTAAAATCTTTTTAATATCTTTTCTTTTTGCCATTTTCTTTTCCTCCTGAATATATTAAATGTTTTCGTATACTGTTTTTTCGCCGCAAACGGTTAGCTTGCATTTGCCGAAAAGCTTTTCGTTCTCAAACGGGGTTGCTCTGCCTCTTGACTTAAACTCCTCAGGGTTTACTGTAAACTCCTCGTTTAAATCGAAAACGCAGAAATCGTTTGTTTCAGCCAGACCAAACCGCTTTCTCGGATTTACCGACATAACTTCAATTAGCTTTTCTAAGGTTATTTCACCTGTTTTAACTAATTTTGTATACAAAACTGCAAATGCAGTTTCAAGACCGACTACTCCCATAAGACTTTTTTCAAGTCCCTTAGATTTTTCCTCTGAGGTATGTGGCGCATGGTCGGTTGCTATCATATCAATAGTTCCGTCTTTAATTCCCTCTAATAATGCAAGACGGTCTTCTTCGCTTCTGATAGGCGGATTCATTTTAAATCTGCCGTGTTCTTCAAGGTCCATATCGTTCATAACCAAGTAATGCGGCGCGGTTTCGCAGGTTACGTCTACACCCTCTGCCTTAGCTTTTCTTATAAGCTCAACCGTTTCCTTACAGGATATATGGCATACATGGTATTTAGCGCCCGTTTCCTTTGCCAATTTCAAATCTCGTGCGACCGGTTTCCATTCACTTTCACTGCATATTCCTCTATGCCCGTGAAGTCTTGCATACTCACCATCATGAATATAACCGCCGTTTAAAAGACTGTTATCCTCACAATGAGCTACTATTATTTTATCAAGCTCTTTGGCTTTTATCATAGCCTTTCGCATTAATTCTTCGGATTGAACTCCCCGCCCGTCATCCGAAAAGCCTGCGCATAAATCTTTTAAACCCTGAAAGTCTGAAAGCTCTTCGCCTTTTTGACCAACCGTTATCGAGGCATAAGGGTGAACATTTATAACTGCTTTTTCTTTAATAGCCGATATCTGCTCGTTTAAATGCTCTATGCTATCAGGCACAGGATTCAAGTTTGGCATTGAGAAAACATCGCTATATCCGCCTGCCGCCGCCGCCATTGTTCCCGATAAAATATCTTCTTTATATGAAAAACCCGGCTCTCTCAGATGAACATGAACATCACAAAAAGCCGGAAAAACAAAACAATTATTTAATTTAGAAACAATAATACCGCAAGGCTCGGAAAAAATAGAAATATCATCAGTTTGAAAAGAAAAATCACCTGATTTGAATAATCCTTTTTGATATATCTTAACATCTTTAAGGGTAACCTTCATTTAAAAAACTGCCTTTCTATTAGTATTATTATTTATTCAATATATTCTATCATAATAAGCCTTTAAAGTCAAGCAAAACAAAAGCTCAAATTCTTCTTTTTTTGGAAAAATCTGAGCTTTTATAAAAATTTATAATTTATCAATATCCTTATCGGTTATGAGGTGGAAACCTGCATTTTCTAAAACGGTTTCTGCCGCTTTATTATCAGCAACGCGAAGCACCACATAAGCGTGTTTTTCGGTTCTGGTCATAAAAGCATAAAGATATTCGATATTAATGCCAGCACCGTCTAAAACCTTTAAAGCGGTTGAAAGCTTACCGGGAGCATCACCTATCTTAACACCAACAACCTCGGTAGTTTTGATAAGGAAATTATCCTTTAAGGTATTGATAGCTGTATCATTATCATTAACGATTAAACGCAAAATACCAAACTCCTCGCTTTCAGCGATTGAAAGAGCGCGGATATTAACATTATTATTCGCTAAGGTTTCGGTTATTTCAACCAAAGCGCCTTTTTTATTTTCAACAAAGATAGTAAGCTGTTTTAATGACATAATTTCATCTCCTAATCATGCAATTTGCGCTTATCTATAACGCGGACTGCCTTGCCTTCGCTTCGAACAATACTCTTCGGTGCAACTAGGTTAACCTTAGGATTAATTCCAAGCACCTTTTTCATTGCCTCTGCCAAAGTCTTTTCCATAGAGGTTATTTCGCTTACAATATCGGTAAACTGGTCGGCATTCATTTCAACATTAACCTCGAAGATATCAACATTGTTTGCTCTGTCAACAACGATTTGATAATTAGGTTGATAACCCTCGCTAATCAACACCGATTCGATTTGACTCGGGAACACATTAACTCCGCGAATAATAAGCATATCATCGCTTCTGCCCATCGGCTTGCTCATTTTAATATGGGTTCTTCCGCAAGAGCAGGGCTTTCTTGACAAAACGCAAATATCACGTGTTCTGTAACGAAGGAGAGGAAATGCCTCTTTATCAAGGGCGGTGAAAACCAACTCACCCTTACTGCCCTCAGGCAAAACCTCGCCTGTTTCGGGGTCGATAATCTCTGCTAAGAAGTGGTCCTCATTAATATGCATACCGCTTTGCTCTTCACATTCGAAAGAAACACCGGGACCTGAGGTTTCGGTTAAACCGTAAATATCATAAGCTTTAATTCCCAAGGATTTTTCAATTTCTCTGCGCATTTCCTCGGTCCAAGGCTCTGCGCCGAAAATACCCGCTTTTAGAGAAAGTTCGTCAGGCGACACACCCATTTCCTTTAAGGTTTCGCCGATATATGCCGCATAGGACGGGGTGCAGCAAAGAATAGTTGAACCCAGGTCTTGCATAAACTGAATTTGCCTCTCAGTAAAGCCTGAGGACATTGGAAGGGTTAAACAACCAACCTTATGCGAGCCGCCGTGAAGTCCCGAACCGCCGGTAAACAAACCGTAACCATAAGCCACCTGGCAAACATCTTCCTTTGTTCCGCCTGCTGCAACTATTGCTCTGGCGCAACAGTCTTCCCATAAATCAACATCCTTTTGAGTATAGAAAGCAACCACGCGTTTTCCGGTTGTTCCCGAAGTTGACTGAATTCTGACACATTCTTCGAGCGGTTTTGCCAAAAGACCGTAAGGATACGCTTCTCTTAAATCTGCCTTTGTTAAAAAAGGGAGCTTATGCAAATCCTCTATCCCTTTTATATCATCAGGGCTAACGCCCTTTTTATCCATCAAATCGCGATAATAAGGCACATTTTCATAAACATGCTTAACCTGTTTTACAAGCTTTTCCGATTGAAGCTTTTTAATATCTTCAACCGGCATGGTTTCTATTTCTTTTTGGTAGTATCTCTTTTCCACCAAAATCGCCGTCCTTTGCGAAAAAATATTTGTAAATAATATACCACTTTAAAGCGCTAATGTCAAGATAACAGAAAATTTTTTCCGCTTAAAAACACAAGCGGAGACAGCCTTTAAAGACCGCCTCCGCTCAACTTAGAATTGATTAATTCTTTGGTTTTTTATAGAAAACATAGTTATAATACTGCGCATAGAAACCGCTTTGGCTTCCGAAATGCTGAATGCGACCGCTCTTATTCGAAACAACCGTTGCTTCGGGATTGTTTTTCTTCCATTCAGCCAAATGCTTTTCTCCGCTATAACCGATAGGTCCGAACATACGGAACTTATAAAGGAAAGCAAAGCCATACTGATTTTTAATCGGGGTATTCGAAACCTCAAATTCTATTGAAGCTTTTTTAACAAAGAACTTATATTTAACAAATGGCAAGAACAAGGACTGATATGTATCAATATTCAGCTTCATATTGCAAGCATAGGGGTTTTCAGCAAGCCATTCATTTATGTATTTCTCAAAGTTTTGAGCTGTCATTCGCTTATTAATCGGAACAACATAAACATTTTTTGTCTTTTTGGAAATTCCACAGGTTGCACAGAATTCGCCCTCACCAAACGGAGTCTGGCACTTAGGGCAAACAGTTTTATCAGGCATACCCTGTCTAACCGTTCTTTCGGTTTCCTTTATTTCAGGTAACACCCTCGCACCCATACTCTTTTTGCTGAGACTACTTATAGTTATAATTTGATAAATAACAATACTTAATGCTAAAATCCAAATAAGAGCAAAAAATCCTGCGCTTATAATTGCTGCGCCAAAGCTTGCAATTGCAGTAACAGCCGTCGCGCCTAATCCTGCTATCGTTCCAAGAATGCCTTTCTTTTTTACAATTTCGCTTTCAATTTCGTCTTCGGTTTCGGGCAAAATTTCTTCCAACAAGGTATCAGAATCATCATCAGAATCGGGG
>JAFSIV010000004.1 GCA_017439585.1 Clostridia bacterium
CAGGTTACATTAAGCTTCAAATCCCTGCAGGTAAGGCTACACCGGCTCCCCCGGTTGGTCCTGCTCTCGGTCAGCACGGCGTCAACATTATGGCGTTCACTAAGGAGTTTAACGAAAGAACAAAGAATGATGCAGGTCTTTTAATTCCGGTTGTTATCACCGTTTATGCAGACCGTTCATTCAGCTTCATCACTAAAACTCCACCCGCAGCTGTTCTTATCAAAAAGGCTTGCGGTATTGAGAGTGCATCCGGCACACCTAACAAAACTAAGGTTGCCAAAATTACAAAAGAGCAGATAAAGAAGATTGCAGAAACAAAAATGCCCGACTTAAATGCAGCTAGCATTGAAACCGCTATGAGTATGATAGCTGGTACAGCTCGCAGCATGGGCGTAGAAGTAGTCGATTAATTCTCTCTTGTGGGAGGAAAATTCCGATTTAACCACTTAATTGGGAGGTAAACAATGAAACACGGAAAAAAATATAATGAAAGCGTAAAGCTTATTGAAACAGGTAAGCTTTATGATGTAAATGAAGCAGTTGAGGTTGCGGTTAAGACTGGTACTGCTAAGTTTGACGAAACTGTTGAAATTCATGTTCGCTTGGGTGTTGACTCTCGCCACGCTGACCAACAGGTTAGAGGCGCTGTTGTTCTTCCAAACGGAACAGGTAAAAAGGTTAGAACTCTTGTACTTTGCAAGGGCGACAATGCAAAGGCTGCTGAGGAAGCTGGCTCTGACTATGTTGGTGCAGAAGAATTAGTTGCTAAAATACAAAATGAAAACTGGTTAGACTTTGATGTTGTTATCGCAACACCCGATATGATGGGCGTTGTAGGTCGTTTAGGTAAGGTTTTAGGTCCTCGTGGTTTAATGCCTACTCCTAAGGCTGGTACCGTTACTCCTGACGTTGCTAAGGCTGTTACCGAGGCTAAGGCAGGTAAGATTGAGTACCGTCTTGACAAGACAAACATTATCCACTGTCCTATCGGTAAGGTTTCCTTTGGTCCTGAAAAGCTTCAAGAAAACTTTGATGCTTTAATGGGTGCTATCATTAAGGCTAAGCCTGCTGCAACAAAAGGTCAGTATATTAAGTCTTGCGTTATTGCAACAACTATGGGCCCTGGAATTAAGCTCAATGTTGCTAAGTTCGTTTAATTAATATTTTATAAAAATTATCCGCAGTCGTTTAGACTGCGGATTTTTTTTGCCATTTGAGTTTTGAATTTTAATCTTTAAAGGTTATATCGCAACCGATATGCTGTTGGCATTTGGTAAGTCCGTCTTTTAACAGGGCTTTTGTTCGGTTGTAGGAATTATAAGATTTTGTTGCGGCGGTGCCGGTTAAACCGTATTTAACACTGCCGTCCTCGGCTTTTTCTAAGGGATAAATGGTATATTGATAACCGCTTCCGCCTCTGTATTTATCTACCCAAGTGGGTATAACATTAATATTCGATAAAATAATATCGCCATTACTGTATTTCTCTAATTTATAGGAGAACATTAAACCGTCCTCGGTGTGTCCCGTTGTGCATTCAGGGTTCATAATTTCTTGGCGCTGATTAGAAACTGCATTACCCATCGAATAAAGGCAAATTGTATCGGTTTGACCGTCCTCAGAGTGAAGTAAATCAATAGGTTGAATAACATGTGGATGACCGCCAAGTATCATTTGAACTCCTAGATTTGAAAGCTTTTGCGCAATGGATTTTTGCCAAGTATTAGCAGATAATTGATATTCTTCGCCCCAATGCATATAAAATACGATAAACTCTGCGCCCTCATTTTTCATATCCTTTATAACATTTTCAGCTTCGATATAAAAATCGTTTATATGCTGATATGAAAAGGTGTTTATAAGGTTGTTTGCATCCTTCGAAATAATATTTCCGTTCAGATATTTGCGGCTTTGGTCTGTTCCTGTGGTCTCATATGAATAGCTCACCATACCTATTTTAATACCGTTTATATCCTTAACTAAAAATTTGGGGTCGCTTTCGGTTTCCTTAGTGCCTAAAAAATCGATTTTGCGGTCTTTTAAAATCTGAACTGTTCGTTTCAATCCAAAAAGCCCTGTATCATAGCTATGGTTATTAGTTGTAAGCAATAAATTTAGTCCTGATTTTTTTATGTTATCGGCAAGAACATCAGGACAGTTAAAAGCGGGATATCCGCTATATTTACCCGATTCTGTTCCACCAAAAGTAACCTCCAAATTAGCAACTGCTAAATCATATTTCTTATAATAAGGCGAAGTTTCTTTGAAGAAGGCAGAAAAGTCATATCCGCCGTCGGAAGTTTTAGCACCGTCAAGCTGAGTTGAATGCACCATAATATCGCCCGTGCTTATAACCGATGCCGAGGATATTAATTTAGGGGTTTTATCCTCTTCGGAAGAGTTAGAGGTGGACGGGGATGATGAAGAATTACCGTCATTTTTATCAGGTATTAATGATGATATAACTACCGCTGATATCGCGATAATACCCGCAAGAGCCAAGGCGCAAGCGGATAAAAATATTCTTCTTTTAATTATGGCTTTTTGTCTAGCCGTTCTTTTCTTTTTCATTTTAAACTCCGTTATTTTAAAATTGTATATTTATATTATAAAACAAAAGAAATTAAAAATCAATTATTTAGTCGAATTGTTTTCTTAGCTTTTCGAGAGCAGATTTTTCTATTCTTGAAACATAGCTTCTTGAAATATTTAGCTTTTTGGCTATCTCGCGTTGGGTAAGCTCAGGAAATCCTGCTATTCCGTATCGATATTTAATAATTTCAATTTCCCGCTCGCTTAAGCAACCATACATAACAACTCTTAACCGTTCAAGTTTTAATTTTGTATCAATTTCGTCTGCAATATCGCGGTTATCGGCTATTATATCGATAAGTGTTAGGGTGTTACCCTCTTTATCGGTGTCAATAGGGTCGCTTATAAAAACATCCTGAGCAGATTTTTTTTGGTTTCTGAAAAACATCAAAATTTCATTTTCAATACAGCGAGAGGCATAGGTAGCAAAACGAATACCTTTATCCGACTTATAGGTTGAAACCGCTTTGATAAGACCGATTGTGCCTATCGAAATTAAATCATCCTGTTCAGCGCCTGTGGCATAGTATTTTTTAACTATATGGGCAACCAGTCTCAGATTATGTTCAACCAAAGTGTTTCTCGCTTCAATATCTCCCAAACGGCTTTTTTCAAAAAGCTCCGTTTCTTTTTTGGCAGAAAGGGGAGGAGGGAACGATCCTGCACCGCTAACATGAAGTGCAAAATAGAAAATGGAGGATAATAAATTCAATAAAATTTCAAACAAAAAATCACCCTTTTTAAGTTTTATAAATTATATGCTAAATAGGGCTTGTTTCTTGATAATTTATTAGGTAAAAATGGTTGCAAATTTATTATACTTATGATATAATTTAGATTAGATATATATGCCTAAAATTAGCTTTAAATTTTTAATAATTTTTAGAGGAAAGATATGAAAAAATTGGAAAATAAGGTTTGGCTTTCTTCTCCCACAATGCATGGAGACGAATTGAAGTATATGCAAAAAGCATATGAAACAAATTGGATGTCTACCATAGGAGAAAATATTAACGAAATAGAAAAAGCGGTCTGCGAAAAGCTTGGATGCAAATATGCTGTTGCTTTAAGCTGCGGCACTTCGGCGCTTCACCTTGCCATTAAATTAGCCGGAGTTAAAAGCGGAGATAAGGTTTTTTGCAGTGATTTAACCTTTGCGGCAACGGTTAACCCTGTGCTTTATGAAAAGGCTGTTCCGGTATTTATTGATACCGAGTATGATACCTGGAATATGGACCCTAAGGCGCTCGAAAAAGCATTTGAGATTTATCCTGAGGTTAAGGTCATAGTTGTTGCTAATCTTTATGGTACACCCGCGAAGTTTGATGAAATTTTAAGTGTTGCTAAAAAGCATAATGCAATTATTATTGAAGATGCCGCCGAGTCTTTTGGAGCTACATATAAAAACAAACAAACCGGAACTTTTGGCAAATATAATATCATTTCCTTTAACGGAAATAAAATTATAACCGGTTCGTCAGGTGGTATGCTTTTAACCGACGATAAAGAAGCTGCCGAAAGTACTAGAAAATGGTCAACTCAGTCGCGAGAAAATGCTCCTTGGTATCAGCATGAGGAGATGGGCTATAACTATCGTATGAGTAATGTTATAGCAGGAGTTGTCAGAGGTCAGTTGCCGTATCTTGAAGAGCATATTGCTAAAAAGAAAGAAATTTTTGACCGATATAAAGAGGGCTTAAAGGGTTTGCCGATAACAATGAATCCTTATGACGAGAATATTATGGTGCCGAATTATTGGCTTTCTTGCATTTTGATAAATAAAAATGCTATGTGCCGTCAGGTTAGAACCGATACAGAGACAAGCTATATTTCTGAAAAAGGAAAAACCTGTCCTTCCGAAATTTTGGAAAATTTAGCAAAGCATAACGCCGAGGGCAGACCGATTTGGAAACCTATGCATCTTCAACCGATTTATAAAAATAATGATTTTATTTCGATGGGTTTTGATGTGGGTTTTGATATTTTCGAGAGAGGCTTATGTTTGCCCAGCGATATTAAAATGACTGCTGAGGAACAAAATATCATAATCGAAATTATACGCGCTTGTTTTGAATAAATTTTTTCGAGGTTTTACATATTATGTACGCGAAATATTTTAAAAGAGTGATGGATTTTTTTCTATCTCTTATGGCTTTGATTGTTTTATCCCCGATTTTTGTTTTGCTTATAGTTGTTGGTGCTGTTGCGATGAAAGGCAACCCTTTCTTTGTCCAGCCAAGACCGGGTAAAAAAGATAAAGAGGGCAATGAGAAGATTTTTAAGCTTATAAAGTTTAGAACTATGGATAACCGAAAGGATGAGGACGGAAACCTGCTTCCTGATGATGTTAGACTGAATTTATACGGTAAATTTCTTCGTTCAACCTCGCTTGACGAATTGCCTGAGCTTATAAATATCTTAAAGGGCGATATGGCCGTAATAGGTCCTAGACCTCAGCTCGTCAGAGATATGGTATTTATGAGTGAATACCATCGATTAAGGCATACGGTGAGACCTGGTCTTTCAGGGTTGGCTCAAATTAGTGGAAGAAATTCTATTGATTGGAAAAACAAACTTGATATAGACCTTGAATACATAGAAAATATAACATTTTTCGGTGACTGGAAAATAATATTTATTACAATATTTAAAGTATTCAAAAGAGAAGATGTATCTATGGAAGGTATGGAAACGGCAGAGGATTACGGTGATTATCTGCTTAGAATAGGAGAATTTAATGAGCAGGAATATAATGCTTTGCAGTTAGAAGCAAAAGAATTATTGGAAATGGTTTGATTTTATGAGTTGTTATAAATTCTCGGTTGCAATGTGTGTTTATAAAAACGATAATCCAGAGCATTTTAAATTGGCTTTGGATAGCGTTTTAAACCAGACTGTTAAACCTGATGAGATTGTTTTGGTTGTTGATGGCCCAATACCTAGCAGTTTGCAAAATGTTATAAACGAATTTGAAAAGCCAAACTTTTTTAAACCGATATATCTTCCTGAAAATAGAGGACTTGGTAATGCGCTTAAAGTTGCAGTTGAAAATTGCTCCTATGAATTAATTGCCAGAATGGATTCGGATGATATTGCGGTTGAAAATCGTTTTGAACAACAGATAGAAATGTTTAAAAACGACAATGAATTAGATATTGTCGGCGGCGATGTTGCGGAATTTATTGGAGATACCGAAAATGTTGTATCCATTAGGGCTGTTCCGAAAGAGCATAATGAAATTTGTAAATACATCAGAAAGAGATGTCCGTTTAACCATCCTGCTGTTATGTATAAAAAATCTTCTGTTCAGGCGGTTGGTGGATACCTCGATTGGTTTTGGAATGAAGATTATTATTTATGGATTAGAATGCTTATCGGAAATTGTAAATTAGCAAATACCGGAACGGTGTTAGTTAATATGCGAGTTGGCGAGGAAATGTATGCTCGTCGAGGCGGAATAAGATATTTTAAATCTGAATTAGGTCTTCAAAAGCTGATGTTAAAGGAAAAAATTATCGGTTTCCCGAGATTTTTAATAAATGTATCAGAACGATTAATTATACAGGTGCTGTTGCCAAATAAACTTAGGGCATTTGTATTTAAAAAAATCGCGAGGAAGTAGGGTTGTTTATGTATGATGAAGTGAAATTAAAATCCAAATTAGTGGATATGATGAAATGGTTTCATCAGTTTTGCGAAGAAAACTCTTTAACATATTATGCCGTTGGTGGAACTATGCTTGGCGCTGTTAGACATAAAGGCTTTATTCCTTGGGATGATGATATTGATGTTGGTATGCCCAGAGAGGATTACAACAAACTATGCAAATTAATCGGTAATAGACTTACAGGTAAATATTATTTAGAAACTCCTGAGACTGAAGCTAGAGATTTTTTCTATCCTTACGGTAAGCTTTATGACACTACAACTACTCTTGCTGAAAATACCGCTTTAAAAATAAAACGCGGAATTTTCATTGATATTTTTCCGCTTGACGGTTTAGGTGATACTGAACAAGAGGCATCTAAATATCTAAAAAAGGTTTTATGGTTTCAAAATTTCTATTTAGCGCGTGTTTTGGCAGTTAGAAAAGGTCGCTCTTTCATAAAAAATGCGGCTACAGTTGTTGTTAAAATAATACCGCAATTTATTATAAATGATAGAAATTTAAGGCTTAAATTAGTTGATAAATGCAGAAAATTCGGTTTTTATGATTTCGAATATGTTTCTAACATAACTGGAAACTGGGGAATGAAAGAAATGATGCCCAGAGAGTTTTTTGGTGAGCCTACGCTATATGATTTTGAAGATATGAGAATTTATGGCGCTCAAAATTATGAAGGTTATCTCAAAAGCTTATATGGCGATTGGCGAAAATTGCCACCGAAGGAAAAGCGCGTAACTCATCATGATTTTATACTTATGGATTTAGATAAATCTTATTTAACCGATAACGAGGATAGATAATGCATAAAAGAGTGTTAATTGTGGGCACAGTGCCTTATAATAAAAAATCAACTTCGCGCGCATTTGAAGCGTATTTTGCTAATTGGGAAAAAGAAAATTTGGCTCAAATTTTTTCAAGTACCAAAAAGCCTTGTAAAGGGCATTGTGAAACCTTGTTTCAAATAACCGACAAACAGATGCTGGTTAGTTGGAAAGCGTTAAAAGCGAAAACAGGTATAATTTATCATTATGATGATTTAGAGGACGAATGGCAGGATAACGATTTAGAGGTTGGCAATGGCGCGGTTAAGAAAATGTATAGCTTAGGGAGTAAGCATACGCCTTTAACCCATTTATTAAGAGGTCTCTTATGGAGAAAAAAATTCTGGTGCACAAAAAAATTGAACGAATGGCTTGATAATTTTAAGCCAGAATGTGTTTTTCTTGCCTTTTCGGATGATTATTTTATTCCTCAAATTGCTCTTTATGTTGCAAAAAGGTATAATGTGCCGATTGTTTCTTGTATAGGCGATGATTATTATTTTAATACTAAATTCTCAATTTCTCCGGCATATTATCTTTATAAATACACATATCGCCATTTAATAAGAAAGGTTTTCGCTCATGAGGGAAGCGCGATATATATCAGCGATAAAATCAGAGATAAGTATAATAGTGAGTTTGGTCTAGACGGTGAAACGGTTTATCTAACCTCTGAAATTAAGCGAAAAGAATTTGCACCGTTTAATAAGCAAAATCCTTATATTACTTATTTTGGAAACATAGGTATGGGCAGAAATCTATCATTAAATGATATTGCAACTGCGCTGGGTAAAATTAATCCTGAATATAAACTTCATATATATTCTAATGCATTATCAAAAGAATTATATGAAATATTTAATGATAATCCAAACGCAGAGTATCACGGTTCTATACCTTATGCCGAGGTTGAAAAGAATATGGCGCGAAGCGATATGACGGTTGTTGTTGAGGGTTTTCGCAAAGAGGATGTTTTGCTGTCCCGTTATTCTTTATCGACAAAAGCAGCCGATGCTTTGGCTAGCGGTGCAGCCATTTTAGCTTATGGGCATAGTGATTGCGGAATTATAGAGTATTTAAAGTCTACGGGAGCTTCGGCAGTTTGTAGCGATAAATCAAAGCTGGTTGATACCATTTCTGAGTTTATAAACGATGAAAAACGTCAGGAAGAATATTACAGACAACAGATTGTTATGACTAAAGAACATCATAACATCGGTAGTAGTACCAAAACTTTCGAGGATGTAGTTGATAAAGTGATTGAGAGGATGAAATAAATGTTAAAAGAAGATTTATCATTGTTAATTTCGTCTTGTGGGGCTTTTTCAGATTTATGGGAAGGTCAAATTACTATGCTTGATAGGCATTGGAAAGAAAAAAATATTGATACCTATATCGTTACAGACACTAATCCTGAAAATAAAAGCTTTCAAAATGTTAAGATTTTAACCGCAGGCGAGGGTACTGAAATAACTGAAAGATTTTCCTTCTTTTTAAAGGAATGCAAAACCGAATATGTATTTATAACATTGGATGATTATTATTTGATAAAAGACGTTTCAAATAAGCGTATTAAATATTTAATTGACGTTATGAAAGAGAAAAATCTTGATTATTTGAGGATATTCAGACTTCCGAGCGATGGAAAGCTTTTGTCCGATACAGACGAGATTTATGATATTCCGTTTAGAGAGGATAAGAGTAAGTATTATGTAAACTTATATCCGGGGATTTGGAAGAAAGATTTTCTTGCAAAAACCTTAAAAGAAAAGCTAAACGCTTGGCAATATGAGGTATCGCTTACTCCTCTTGCAATAGAATTAAATGCAAAATGCGCTGTTGACAGGGCGGACGATTATGTTTTGCTTGATGTTGTTCGGAAGGGTAAGATTTTGCATAAAGCCAATAAGTATTTTAAAGAAAATCCAGGTATTTATACAGGTAATAGGCCTTTAATTTCATATTTTTTTGAATTAAAACTTTTTATTTATGCTTTATGCCAAAAGATATTACCCAGAAAGCTTATTCGCGGCATAAAACCCTTTTTAAGAAAGTTAGGATTTAAGTTTTATAGTTAGGAGTGAAAACGTGGCTGAAATATTAGATAAAAAGCGGAATAATACGGTTGATATTATTCGTGGATTAGCTATGCTTTTGGTCGTTTTAGGTCATACTATAACAGGCTCAACTAAAAACGGCGAAAATTCATTTGTATATAATATTATTTGGACTTTACAAATGCCGCTTTTTATGCTTATAAGCGGATATGTTAATAAATATAGCAAGCCTATAACTGATTTTAAATCTCTTGGAAGTTTCTTTTTAAAAAGACTTAGAGCTTATATATTACCTTTTGCTGTTTGGACCTTTATTATAAGAGGTATCATTTTTAAGCAGACAGGTTATCTTAATATTAAAAATTTAATTTTTAATATGGATAACGGATATTGGTTTTTGTTCTCAATTTTTAATATTGCTATAATTATTGGAATAGCCGATTTTTTAAGCTACGGTATTTTTAAAAAGCAAAATGAATATGTAAAGCTCACTATAAAAACCTTTTTCTATGTTTTAGGTATGTGTAGTTTAGCTGTGGTAGGTTATTTTATGGGGTTATCTTTTTTATGCATTAAGTTAACTCTTTACTATATGCCTTTCTATTATGTTGGTTATTTATACAGTAAATTTGATACTAAATTTAATGAAATTAAATTCTTTAAGATATCTAGTGATATAGTGATAGCTTTAAGTTTTGTGTTATGGATTTTCTTAATGAAGCGTTATAATTTCTTTGAAATTGGTGATAGCGGTTTTGGAATAATGCTCAGAGCATTAGCTTCAATGCTAGGCTGCATTTCGGTTTGCGGTTTAGTTTGCCCACTTGTAGTAAAAACTAGGGAAAAATCGAACAAGTCGTCAAAAATATTCAGTTTGTTCGAGATAACAGGAAGATATTCGCTTGAAATATATCTATCTCATTATTTAGTGCTTTCAATGATAAAGCCTGAAAATCTTCCAGCATTTCAAACTTTATCAGGAGTAACTTTAACAGTAGTAAATTATGTTCTTACGATACTGGTGGTTACTTTGATTGTTTTACTAATAAATTCAAATAAAATTTTACGCGGTTTGTGTTTTGGTAAAAAATAGTAGGTGAGATTTTGAAAGTATTGCAGATAAATTCAATATGCGGTACCGGAAGCACAGGAAGAATAGTTGTTGATCTGCATGATGTTTTGATTGCAAACGGTCATCAATGCAAGGTGGCTTTTGGTATAGGTTCAGCAGTTAATATAACAGAGGATGATACGTTTTGTTTCGGAAACAAAAACGATTATTATATTCATAATGCTTTATCGCGTCTAACCGACCGCGCCGGATTTTATTCAAAAACGGTTACAAAAAGGTTAATTGAATATATAAAGAGCTATTCACCTGATTTGATTCATATACATAATATTCACGGCTTTTATATGAATGTTCAGATGCTTTTTGAATTTTTTAAAAACTATGGCAAGCCTGTTTTATGGACAATACATGATTGCTGGCCTTTTACTGGACATTGCGCGCACTATTCGGATAATAAATGCTATAAGTGGAAAGAGCAGTGCTATGCTTGTCCTTCTAAGAAAAGATATCCTCGTACTTACTTTATTTCTAATGCAAAACGCAATTTTATTGACAAAAAAAGAATATTTACGGGTGTTGATAATTTGATTATAACCAGTCCATCCGATTGGCTTACTAACCAAATCAAACAGTCATTTTTAAACTGTTATGAAGCAATAACGGTTAATAATGGAATAGACTTAGATAAATTCCATCCTGTAAAAAACGATTTTAAAAAGCAATATAATATTGAGGACAAGAAAATATTATTGGGTGTTTCAAGTGCTTGGATACCTCAAAAAGGCTTTAACGATTTTTTAAAGCTTGCTAAAATGTTAGATAATTCGTATCGCATAGTGATTGTAGGCTTTGAAGGTGAAGGCGAATTACCTGAAAATATGATTATTTTACCAACCATAACCGATACAAATCAGTTGGTTGAAATTTATAGCGCTGCCGATATATATGTTAGTTTTAGTGTTGAAGAAACTTTTGGACTTCCGACGGTTGAAGCAATGGCTTGCGGAACACCGGTTTTAACTTATGATGAAACTGCATTGCCCGAAGTGGTTACAGATAAATGCGGAATTGTGGTTAAGGCAAGAAATGTGCAAGAGGCATACGAAAAAATAATTAATTTCCCTGAATTTAATAAAGAGGATATTATAGCTAGAGCCGCTAAATATGACCGTAGGCTGAAATACAATGAATTTTTGTCATTATATGAAAAAATGGCAGAAAAGCAGGAGAAATAATATGTTAAATGATACCACTATTGTACGAAATAAAAACCGTTCTATTCCTATGAGAGTATGGATGAAGGTTAGAAAGTATATTTCAAAGAAAAATAGAGTAAAAATGAATTCGATATTGCATGAAAAGCTTAAAGATATTGATTTTACTATTTTTTCTAATAATTGTTTGGGTGGAATTTTTTATCATGATGCCGGACTTAGATTTACAAGCCCCACTATAAATATGGCTTTCGACGGCGAAGATTTTATTAAATTTTGTGAAAATCCTAATGATTTTATAAATAAAGAATTCGAGTTTTTTAAATTTGAAGGGCACGATTATCCTCTGGCTTTGGTAAACGGAATAGAAATGCGATTTGTTCATTACCACACTGAACAGGAATGTATAAAAAAATGGCATGAGCGTTTTGAGAGAATAGTTTGGGATAATATATTTATAATAGCAACTGATGTTGACGGTATGTATCAAAAAAAGTGGATGGAACGTTTTGATAAATTGCCCTATAAAAATAAAATAATGTTTACCGCTAAAAAATACCCCGAATACGACTGGGCAGTTCAGATTCCCGCCTTTAAGAGAAAAAATAATGTACACATTTCAACCAACTTTGCAAATATTAAAGGTCAGAGGTATTATGAGACCTGTTTCGATATTGCTGATTGGATTGTTGAAAACAGCAATTAGTATTCGAATAAATATAGGAGACTAAACTTTGAAAAAAGAGCAAGATTTTATTATTTCATTTTCATGGATTGCTATGATAGCATATTTTATCGTGGTTCCATTATTTAGTTCTAATACATTGGCTACATTGATATGGGTTCCAACAATTTTATTAAATTTTATTTTCTGCATTATTAAAATTGAAAAGATATCGGTTAAGGTTACAACAATTAGCGGAGTGCTTGTTGCAATTATGCTTATTTCCATGTTTTTTGCAGATAAATTGTTTTCAAGAGAACATTATATTTCTATGGTATGCTTAATAAACAGTTTTTTATCTATATCTTATTTTTCTAATGCAACAATTTCAAGAAAAACCAGAGAGTTTATAAAACACTGTGTAGTTTTAGTTGCTTTGTTATTTACTTTGTATTCGTTTACAAATATTGTATATAAGGTTACAGAAGATGGCGTTTCGAGGATGTCTCCATATTTCACATTTAACCTTGGTAACGCTAATATGGCTGGAATATTTTTGTTTTTAATATTCAGTATTTTATTTATATATACCTTTGCGGCAAGAACCCTTGTTAAAAAAGTTGGGTTTATTGCGTTGGATGCATATCTTGTTTATATGATTTACCGAACCGGCGCCCGCTCGTGTATGATAGGCGTTATAGCGCTTGTGGCGGTTGGTATATGGTATGGAAGCAAGAGAATAAATAAGTTTATAATCTATGCAGCAACTATATTTCCTGTAGTGTTTATATTTTTATTAACAAAGTTATACAACAATGGTTATGAAGATGTTGAGATACTTGGTAAAAGTATTTTTACAGGAAGAGAGGTTTATTTCCAAGAGTGTTTGGATAGTATAGATACTCTTTCAAAATGGATATTTGGCGATTTCGCAGAAAAATGTTTAAATAATGCTCATAATGCGGCTTTGGCATGGCTTTTATCGTTAGGGGTAATTGGTGTAATACTAATATATGTAATATACTACGATGTTATTTTTACTATAAATGATGATTCGAATAAGGCTCGTATGAAAAATGTTTGTGTTGCTTGTATATTGTGTTTATTTGTTGAATCTATTGCAGAGGCAACCCTTTTCTTAGGTGGATTTCCGGGTATTGTATTTGTGAATACAATGATTGTATTGTCAAAGGAATCTACCGAAGCGCATATAGAAAGAGGCGAATTCGGTATAGAAGAAACTCGCTATCAGCAGGGATAGTATAAGTATTATTTAGGAGGAAGTTTATGAAGATTATTCATTTATCAAATTATATGAATCATCATCAACTGCCTATTGCCCAAAATTTATATAATAGTTTGGGCGAGGATTATAAATATATAGCTCTTGATGCTGTTCCTGAAAGAAGAGTTCAATTAGGATATGAGGATATAAACGATAAATTTTCTTTTATTGTGCGTGCCTACGATAGCAAAGAACGTATAACCTTGGCAAAAGAATTAATTGCAGATAGCGGTGTTTTGTTTGTTGGTCATAGTGAGGAAAAGTATTTTAAAAATGCATTAAAAAAGGGCAAGCCTGTAATAAAAATAAGTGAGCGCTTTTTCAAAGAAAATCCAACATTTATAAATCGCGTAAGGCAGTTTATAAGAGCTAAAAGGCGATTGGCAAAGTTTCAAAACAAGAATTTTTATTTCCTATGCGCCAGCGCTTATACTGATGAGGATGTTAATAAATATACCAATTTTAAGGGTAAAACATACCGTTGGGGCTATTTCACCGAATTAAAAACTTATGATAGTATAGAAAATTTGATTTCTAAAAAGGAAGAAAATTCTATTCTTTGGGTTGGCCGTTTTATAGATTGGAAGCATCCTGAAACGCCTATACTTGTTGCTAAAAAGCTTAAAGAAAACGGATATAATTTTAAGCTTAATATGATTGGCACAGGTGATATGGAAGAAAACTTGAAAAAACTGATTTTAGATAATGGCTTAGAGGATTGTGTTGACATTTTAGGCTCTAAAACTCCAAAAGAAGTTCGGGAATATATGGAAAAATCTAAAATCTATATGTTCACTTCTGATCAACAAGAGGGTTGGGGAGCTGTTTTAAATGAGTCTATGAACAGTGGTTGCGCTGTTGTTACAAATAGTCAAATCGGCTCTGTACCTTTTCTTATGCGTGATAATGAAAATGGACTTGTATATAATGGCAACGATATAGAGGAAATTTATAAAAGAGTTAAATATCTTTTAGATAATCCTAAAACTGCAGAAGAATTTGGTAAGAATGCTTATTATACCATAAAGGATGAATGGTCGCCTGAAATAGCGGCAAATCGCTTATTAGAATTTTGCAAAGAAATTAAAGATAAGGGCGAATGCAGTTTATTTGAAAGCGGACCTTGCAGCAGAATATAATTAATTGGAGATTTTATTATGCAAAATAGCAAAAAACTTAATATAGCTTTTAGCATAGCAAGGGTTTTTGCAATAATAAGTGTTATAGCCGCGCATATAACATTATCTGAGCCTCATTGGGTATATAAAATGATAAATGCAATAGGCAGTATCGGTGTTGTTGTGTTCATTATTTTATCAGGATATTTTTATAAACCCGAGAAATACGATAATATTTTTGGTTTGATTAAAGATAAGTTTAAAAGTATTGTTATACCTTGGGTTTTAATGGGCTCGTTGGCTTTTTTAAGCGGTGCTATTGTTACAAATAGTTTTAGTATAAAAAGATGGGTTACATATATTTTAGGTTATAATTCCTTTTTATATTATTTGCCAATGTTGTTTTTATGTTATCTTATATTTTTTAAGCAGAGTAAACTGATTATGCTTTTAAGTGGCATATTAACAGTGGCTTCTGTATATTGTACTGCATTTGGTTTTATTGATAATATAATCAAAACAATTCATATAACAAACTATCTAAATATTTTAATTTGGGTTGGATATTTTGCATTAGGATGCGTTTTAAGAAAAGTGAACAAGGATAAATTATATAATTTTATTAAAAAATCTGTTTTCGTTTTCTTGCCTGCCGCAATAATCATTTATGTTTTGATTTGCGTTTTTGATATAAAAACAGGATATTTTTCATTTATTGGTATGCCATACCAAATTATATCAGCTTTTGCAATTTTCTCAGTTTCACTATGGAATGTTTTTGATAAAAAATTTATGCATATAATTTCGAATATGACTTTCACGGTTTATTTAGTTCATATACCGCTTATTGGATTGTTAGATGTTGTTTTTGAAATGAATATATTAACCAAGCTTTTATCACCTGTGATTATACTTGCAGTAACAGTTTTTTGTTTATATATTGGTTACCTAATAGCAAAGCTTATTAAATTGGATAAAATTTATTGTCGGGTTGCGGGTTTAAGAATAGATAGAGATATTAAAAGCAAGTAAGGAGAAAAATATGAGTTATTTTCTTTGCGGTCAAACAGGAAATGTTAATCGCGGATGCGAAGCAATAATTCGTTCAACAGTTAAAGTTTTAAGTCAAAATAGCGGGGATATTTTTGTTGCAACCTATTCTCCTGAAAGTGATAGGGAAATGGTTAGAGACCTTGGTATCAATATGATTTCGTATGATACATATCCAACCTCCGTTCACCGTATAGTTTGCGGTGGTTTCAGAAAGATTTTCAAAGGCTCTGATTTAGGAATGAGCTATAAAAGACGAACTCTTGAATCGTTGCTTCAAAGCGGTGATATTTGCCTTAATATCGGTGGAGATACATATTGTTACGGTCGTCCCGAGCTTAGCATATCTTTTAATAAATATACTAGTAAAAATAATATAGATAATTATTTTTGGTGTTGTTCGGTTGAGAAAGGCGCCATAACCAAAGAGGTTAAAAAAGATTTAAACCGCTATAAAAAGATTTTTGCAAGAGAACAAATAACTTACGATAATATTATATCTTCGGGTATTGATAAAGATAAGGTAATAAAGGTTTGCGACCCCGCTTTCTTTTTAGATAAAAAAGAGGTAGAGTTGCCGAAAGGTTTTGCCTTGGGTAATACAGTAGGACTAAATGTTAGCGAATGTGTCTTAAAAAAAGATGACAAGTATGTTTACAGTAATGTTTTAAATTTGGCTAAATATATTTTAGAAGAAACAGATATGTCTATTTGCCTTATTCCTCATGTTTATAGCATAAAAAGGAATGTTGCTGATTGGCCGATACTAAATAAAATATTAGCAGACTTGAATAGTGATAGAGTATCCATCATTGATAAAGAATATAATTGCGAAGAGCTTAAATATATAATTTCTAAATTAAGATTTATGGTTTGCGCTAGAACACATGCCAGTATTGCGGCATATTCTTCGTGTGTTCCAACCTTGGTGCTTGGTTATTCGGTTAAATCAAAGGGTATTGCAAGAGATTTATTTGGCACCGATGAAAACTATGTTATTTCATATAACGATTTAACCGAGAAGCAAGAATTAACTTCTGCTTTTAAGTTTATTGCAAGAAACGAGAAAGAAATAAGAGCGCATCTTAATGAATTTTTGCCTGAATATAAAAAGCAACTTAGCGATGCTGTTAAAAAATATATAATTTGCAAAAAGAATAACAAGGAATTTGAAATTTGTTCATATAAGCTTTGCTCGGGCTGCGGTGCTTGTGCTAGTAGCTGTCCCCAAAATTGTATAGAAATGAAGGCAGATAATGAGGGATTTTTGCGTCCTGAAATTGATTATTCAAAATGTATTTCTTGCGGAAAATGCCGCAACATTTGTCCGGTTATTAATAGATATAAGGATGATAATAGGGAGCCTAAGGTTATTGCGGCTAAGAACAAGGATGATGCAGTTAGACTTAGCAGTTCCTCAGGCGGCGTGTTTTTCGCAGTTGCCGAAAAAATTATTGAATCAGGCGGTGTTGTATTTGGTGCCGGATTTGATAAAGATATGAATGTTGTGCATAAATTTTCCGAAACGGTAGAAGGAATAAAAGAGTTTAAAGGAAGCAAATATGTCCAAAGTAATATAGGAAATTCTTATTTAAAGGCAAAGGAATTTTTAGATGCAGGCAGAGTGGTTTTGTTTACAGGAACTCCCTGTCAAATAGGCGGTTTACAAGCATATCTTGGAAAAGAATATAATAATCTTTACACTTTGGATTTTATTTGCCACGGTGTCCCTTCTCCATTGGTATGGCAAAAATATGTTAAATATAAAGAAAAAAAAGCCGCGTCGAAGACGCAGAGTGCTTTTTTCAGACATAAAAAATATGGCTGGAAAAAGTTCTCTCTGCAATTTAAATTTTCAAATTGTAGCGAGAACTTGCAAGTCCTCTCTGAAGATTTATATATGCAAGGATTCCTTGCCGACCTTTATTTAAGACCTTCCTGTTATCAATGTTCATTTAAAAATATGCATAGAGTATCAAATATAACATTAGCAGATTTTTGGGGTATTGATAATATCGCACCCGAATTTAATGATGATAAAGGAACATCACTTGTTTTGATTCATTCTCTTAAAGGTGAGAGCTTATGGGAAGAAGTTTCTTCTAAGTTTGATGTTTTGAAAGTGGATTTTGATGATGCAATAAAATCCAATCTATCGTATTTGAGGTCGGTTAAAGCTCCGGCTTTGCGCAAGACCTTTTTTAAAAAGCTTAATAAAAAACCTATTAACCGATTAATTTCAGGTTTTGTTGGCAGAGGTTATATTGCAAAATTAAGAAGAATTTTATCGAAAATATGAATTTCGAGTTTAAATAAGGGAGTAAGAAATGTTAAATAATCGCAAAACGGGAATTCTTATGTCCTATGGATATACATTAATTAATATGTTTTCCGGTCTGTTCCTTTCCTCTTTTTTGTTAAGAAGCTTAGGGGACTTTGAATATGGGCTTTATCAAACAGTTTCAGCCTTTGTAAGCTATTTGGTTATATTAGAGTTCGGTACAGGAACTGTTATGTGCCGTAATCTCTTGATTGCAAGAAAATCTAATGATGAGGAAAAGATTAAAAAAGTAACTGCAACAATGTTTTATATAACCGCTTTTTTAACGGTGGTAATATTTGTTGTTGGTGTTGTTTTCACAGTATTAATACCGAAAATTTATGCGGATAATATTCCAAAAGATAAATTATTTTATGCTCAGAAAATTTTCGTTGTTATGCTCTTTTATTTAATAGTTTCGTTTTTCACCCAAACCTTATCAGGTATGTATTTAGGAAACGAAAACTATACGGTTACTAATATATTTAATATAACAAAACTAGTTTCTCGTTTGGTTCTTTTAATTGTTTTTGTTACTCTTTATGATAAAGCAATTACGATTGCTTTGGTTGATGCTTTTATAAGCGTTGGGGTTATAATTTTTTCGTTTTTTTATGTTAAATCTAAATATGTTATTTCTTTGAAATTAAAATATTTTGATAAGGAAATATTAAAAGAATCTCTTCCGCTTTGTTTCGCTCTTTTGTTGCAGGTTATTATAAGTCAGGCAAACAGCAATGTTGGAAAATTTGTTATAAGCATTAAAATGACTATGGAGCATGTGTCTTTATATTCAGTTGCTATGTATGTTTATAATATGTTTTCCTCTATAACAACCATACCGATTTCTATGTATATGCCGCAGGTTTCAAAAAGCATAAACAAGGGCGTTATTGAAAAAGAGGGGTTAGAAAACACCTTGATTTCTTCGGGCAGACTTAATTCATTAATTGGAGGAACAATTTTATTTGGATTTATAGCTGTTGGAAAGCCTTTTATAAATGTTGTTTACGGTAAAAGTTATGAATCTGCATGGATTTATGCTATAATAGTTTTAATTCCGATGTTTTTGAATATGACGGTTGGATGCATTATAAATGTTCTGGATATGCTTAATAAAAGGCAGGTTCGTTCTTATATTTTAGCAATATCAACCGCAATAAACATAGCTCTTGCTATTGCTTTAACCGATCGTTACGGTATGGCAGGTGCAATAACGGGTACAACAGTAGGACTTTTCTTGGGACAGGTATTATTGAGCAATATTTATTATCAAAAAGCTCTTTCAATTAATGTTATAAAAATATATTTGCAGTCTTTTAAGGGAATTTTAATCTCTGAAATAATCGCAGTTATTATTGGCGGTTTAATAGCATATTTCATAACTAATAAAGTTTTAGCTTTATTGCTTGGTGGATTTGCTTTTGTTATAGTTGAAGCTATTTGTTTGCTTCTTTTTGGATTAAATAAGCAGGAAAAAGGCATAGCTACTGGTTTTTTAACCAAATTGAAAAAATAAAAAGTAAGGAGAAGTGAGAATTATGGGTGGACCCCAAAGCCAAAAAACAGGTATAGATACCGAACAGCTTAAAAATATACAAGTTGATATGCTTAAATGTTTTATTGCGGTTTGCCAAAAGCATAATTTGAGATATTTTTTGTTGGGTGGTTCAGCCTTAGGTGCGGTGAGGCATAAAGGATATATTCCTTGGGATGATGATATTGATGTTGGATTACCAAGAAATGATTATGAAAAGTTTTTAGAAGTGGCTCAAAAGGATTTGCCTGAAAATATATTCGTTCAAACAACTATTACTGACCCTGAATATCCCGTTAATTTTGCAAAACTCAGAAATTCTGATACAACTTTTGTGGAAAAGAGCGTAAAAAACTTTAATATTAATCACGGCGTTTATATAGATATTTTTCCGTTGGACGGTTATAAAAAATCTTCTTTTTCGGAATTATTATATAAAATATATACATTTCGTATAGGCTGCGAATTTTATAGTGATGATAAAAATTCAGGTTTTAAAAATAAGTTTTTAAAAATTGTTTTACCGATTGTTTTCCCGAATTACAAAAAACTTAAATATAAAAACGAAAAGTATATGAAAAAAAGAAATTATGATGATTCTGAATTAATTCGTAATTTCTGCGGCGCATGGGGGCTTAAAGAGGTTGTTCCAAAGAGCTTTTTTGGAAACGGTGCGAAGGCTGAGTTTGAAGGATTTGAGGTTATAATACCTGAGCAATATGATTTATATTTAACTAGTCTTTATGGAGATTATATGAAGCTTCCGCCGGTTGAAAAAAGAGTTCCGCATCACTATTGCGAAATAGTTGACCTGAGCTCTTCATATAAAAATTATATTTAAAGGAAAAGTTGATATGAAAAGAATAATAACATACGGAACCTTCGATTTGTTGCATTATGGGCATATAAATTTGCTTAAAAGAGCAAAAGCTTTGGGTGATTATTTAATTGTTGTTGTTTCTTCTGATGAATTTAATTGGAACGAGAAACAAAAGAAATGCTATTTTTCATATGAACAAAGGAAGTCTTTGGTTGAGGCGGTTAGATATGTTGATTTGGTGATACCCGAAACCAGCTGGGAGCAAAAGCGCTCGGATATGCATGAATATCATATAGATACCTTTGTTATGGGTGATGATTGGAAGGGAAAATTTGATTATCTTTCAGAAGAGGGCGTTGAGGTTGTTTATTTGCCTAGAACACCCGAAATCAGCACAACTCAAATTAAAAATGATTTAAACTCAAAAAAGGAGAAAAAGTAATGTCGGTTTTTAAAAACAAAACACTTTTAATCACAGGTGGTACAGGTTCGTTCGGAAATGCGGTGTTAAACCGTTTTCTTGATACTGATATAGGAGAAATTAGGATTTTCTCGCGTGACGAGAAAAAGCAGGACGATATGCGCCATGAGTTTCAGGCTAAAATGCCTGAGGTTTCTGAAAAAATCAAGTTTTTCATTGGCGATGTTCGCAATTTAGAAAGCGTTAAATCTGCTATGCATGGCGTTGATTACATATTCCATGCCGCAGCCTTAAAACAGGTGCCTTCTTGCGAGTTCTTTCCAATGGAAGCGGTTAAAACCAATGTTATTGGAACTGATAATGTTTTAACTGCTGCTATTGAAGAGGGTGTTAAAAGCGTTATCTGCTTATCCACCGATAAGGCGGCTTACCCTGTAAATGCAATGGGTATTACTAAGGCACTTGAAGAGCGCGTTTCGGTTGCAAAATCGAGAACATCGGGAGATACTAAAATTTGTTGTACCCGTTACGGAAATGTTATGTGCAGCAGAGGTAGTGTTATTCCACTTTGGATAGACCAAATAAGAAACGGAAATCCGATTACCATAACTGAGCCTTCAATGACTAGATTTATTATGAGTCTGGATGAAGCGGTTGATTTGGTATTGTTTGCTTTTGAAAACGGTGTTAATGGTGATATTTTAGTTCAAAAAGCACCCGCTTGCACCATTGAAACATTAGCAAAAGCAGTTACCGAGTTGTTTAATCCCGAAACTGAGATTAAGGTTATCGGTATCCGCCACGGCGAAAAGCTATATGAAACCTTGCTTACTAATGAGGAATGCGCAAATGCGGTTGATATGGGTGATTTTTATAGAGTGCCCTGCGATAAGCGCGGTCTTAATTATGATAAATATTTTAATGCCGGAGATACTGAGAGAAATCCGTTAAGCGAATTTAACTCTAACAACACCGAGCTATTAAATGTTGAACAGGTAAAGGAAAAGCTTTTAGCTCTTTCGTATATCAGAGAAGAGTTAGCAAAGGACGGTAAGTAATGACATACTTTGAAAGAGGTATTATAGACCTTGTTAAAAGTGCGATTACAGGGGATAAGATTTCGCTATCAGACGATTTTGATTGGGAGAAGGCATATAGAATAGCAAAAAAGCATCAGATAACTCCGATGCTTTATTATGGAATAAAAAATTCTGAAATAACCCCTCCGCCAGAAATTGCGGCAAATATAGAGATAGGAATATTTAATCATATATCCACAAGCACTAAACAGCTTTATGAGCTTGATAAAATTTTCAAGGTTTTTGATGATGCTAAAATTCAGTATATGCCTTTAAAAGGAACTTTGCTGAAATATATGTATAATAAGCCTGAAATGCGCTCTATGGGAGATGCAGATATACTTATTAAAGTAGAGCAGTATGATAAGATTAAACCTATAATTTCCGCACTGGGTTTCAATGAAATTTCCGAGAGCAACCATGAGTTTATCTGGAATAAACCGAATGCTCTTCATTTAGAGCTTCATAAAATGCTAATACCTTCTTACAATAAGGATTATTATGCTTATTTTAAAGATGGTTGGCATTTGGCAAAAAAGACTGATACTACCCGATACGAGCTTTCAGCAGAGGATAATTTCATATATTTATTTACTCATTATGCGAAGCATTATAGAGACGGCGGAATAGGTATAAGGCATTTAACCGATTTTTATGTATTTTTAAATAAAAATCAAAATATTGATAAAACTCACATTGAAAAAGGCTTAAAGAAATTACATCTTTTAGATTTTTATAAAAATTCTATGAAAACCTTAGCGGTTTGGTTTGATGGTGAAAAGGATACAGAGATTACCGATTTTATAACTGTTAAAATAATAGGTAGCGGTTCTTATGGCACGCATGATGCGCATATTATATCTTCTGCTGTTAAAACCTCAAAAACAGTTGAAAATAGTAACAGCGTTAAGTCAAAAAAGATGATTTATATGATTTTCCCAAAATATTCGGTTATGGCAGGAAAGTATCATATCTTAAAAAAATGCCCTGTTTTGCTGCCATTTGCTTGGGTTTGGCGTTTTGTTACTGCTATATTTTTCAGGCGAGATAATATTAAAATACAAAAAAATGATTTGAAGCTTATGTCGGCTGATAATATTTCTAAATACCAGCAGGAATTAAATTTTGTAGGCTTAGATTTTAATTTCAAGGAGTAATAAATGAATATTTTAGTTACAGGCTCTAACGGTTTTGTTGGAAAAAACTTGGTTTCGGCTTTAAAAAATATAAAAAACGGAAAGGATAGAACAAGACCTAACCTTATCGTTGACGAAATTTTTGAATATGATATTGATACTGATGAAAGTCTTTTAGATGAATATTGTTCAAAATCGGATTTTATCTTCAATCTTGCGGGTGTCAACCGTCCTCAAAATGCTGAGGAGTTTATGGAGGGGAATTTTGGTTTCGCTTCAAAATTGCTTGATACTCTTAAAAAACATAATAATACCTGTCCTATAATGATTTCTTCTTCAATACAAGCTACCTGTATCGGCAGATATGACAGTGATTACGGAAGAAGCAAAAAAGCGGGCGAAGATTTAATTTTCGCTTATAGCGAGGAGACAGGTGCAAAGGTTTTTGTATATCGTTTTCCGAATTTGTTTGGTAAATGGTGCAGACCGAATTATAACAGTGCTGTTGCAACCTTCTGTTATAACACCGCTAATGATTTGCCGATAACGATAAATGATAGAGCTATTGAGCTTGAACTTTTATATATTGATGATTTGATTTTTGAAATGTTTGATTTGCTTGAAGGCAAAGAACACCATTGCGAGTTTAACTCAATTAATACTGTTCTTGTTGATAGCGGTAAATACTGTGCTGCGCCTGTAACTCACAAGGTAACCCTAGGCGAAATTGCGGATTTATTAGATAACTTTAAAGCTCAGCCGAACACCCTTATAATGCCTGAAATTCCGGATAATTCTTTTGCTAAAAAGCTTTACAGTACATATTTGAGTTATTTGCCAAAAGATAAAATAAGCTTCCCTTTAAAAATGAATATTGATGACAGGGGAAGCTTTACCGAGCTTTTAAAGACAGCAAATTGCGGTCAGTTTAGCGTTAATATTTCAAAACCCGGTATAACAAAGGGTCAGCATTGGCATCATTCAAAATGGGAATTTTTTATCGTTGTTTCGGGACATGGACTTATTGAAGAGAGAAAAATCGGCTCTGACGAGGTATTGAAATTTGAGGTTTCGGGAGATAAAATTGAGGCTATACATATGCTTCCGGGATATACTCATAACATTATAAATTTAAGCGATACCGAAGATTTAGTAACGCTGATGTGGGCTAATGAGCAGTTTGATAAGAACAAGCCCGATACATTTTTTGAAGAGGTGTGAAAAAATGGAAATCAAAAAAGATTATTCTGATATTAAATTCAAGGATAACGGCAGGTTAAAGCTTTTGATAATTGTTGGAACCAGACCTGAGATTATTCGTCTTGCGGCGGTTATAAAAAAGTGCCGCAAATATTTTGATTGTATTTTAGCTCATACAGGTCAAAATTATGACTATAACTTAAACGGTGTTTTCTTTAAGGATTTAAAGCTTGATAATCCCGATGTTTATATGGACGCGGTTGGTGATGATTTAGGAGAAACCGTAGGAAATATTATAAATTGTTCATATAAATTAATGAGCGAGATTAAGCCGGATGCTTTGCTTATATTGGGTGATACAAACTCTTGTCTTTCGGCAATTTCTGCTAAGCGTTTGCATATTCCGATTTTTCACATGGAAGCAGGAAACCGCTGCAAAGATGAGTGTTTGCCTGAGGAAACAAATAGAAGAATAGTTGATATAATTTCAGATGTTAATTTAGCATATTCTGAACACGCAAGAAGATATCTTCATGAATGCGGTCTTCCAAAGGAACGAACCTATGTTACAGGCTCTCCAATGGCAGAGGTTTTGCATGAAAATCTTGCTGAAATCGAAAACAGCGATATACATTCCAAGCTTGGACTTACCAAGGGTAAATATATTTTGCTTTCAGCTCATAGAGAGGAAAACATTGATACCGAAAAGAATTTCTTATCGCTCTTTAATGCTATTAATAAAATGGCAGAGAAATATGATATGCCGATACTTTATTCCTGCCATCCGCGTTCTAAAAAGCGTTTGGAAACGAGCGGATTTGAGCTTGATAGCAGAGTTATAAAGCACGAGCCATTAGGCTTCCATGATTATAACTGCTTGCAAATGAACGCTTTTGCGGTTATATCCGACAGCGGAACACTACCTGAGGAAAGCTCTTTCTTCACCTCGGTGGGACATTCTTTCCCTGCGGTTTGCATCAGAACCTCAACCGAGAGACCGGAGGCTCTTGATAAGGCTTGCTTTGTGCTAGCGGGAATAGATGAAAAATCCTTGCTTCAAGCGGTTGAAACAGCTGTAACTGCTAATAATGACGGTGATTTTGGTATACCTGTTCCTAATTATACTGATGAAAATGTTTCAACCAAGGTGGTTAAGATTATTCAGTCGTACACAGGTATTGTTGATAAAATGGTATGGAGAAAGTATTAATTTCTTTAAAATTTACATTTTATTAATTATGTTAGGGTTGACGGTTTAACCCTTAAATGATAAAATAACCTACGGTGATTGCTTTAATGGAAATAAAAAACATAATTGCAAAAAATATTGCCGAGCTTAGAAAAGCAAACGATTATACCCAAAGTGATTTAGCGAGTAAGCTTAATTATTCGGATAAATCGGTTTCTAAATGGGAGAGAGCAGAGGCTATACCCGATGTGGCAGTTTTAAAGGAAATTGCTGATTTGTTCGGGGTAACACTTGACTATATGGTTGAGGAAAAGCATAAAATTAAAACCAAAGATAAAATTTCTGCTTTCACAAAGCTCCATAACCACGGTTTTATAACCGGTATGAGCATTTTGCTTGTTTGGCTTTTGGCTATGCTTGGATTTATTATTACGGATTCTATAATAGAAAGCTTTAAATTTCAGTGGCTAGCCTTTGTGTTTGCTATGCCAATAACCTTTATTGTCTGGCTTGTTTTTAATAGCATTTGGTTTAATAAAAGACGGAATTTTCTTATAATTTCTTTTCTTATGTGGTCTCTTTTATTAACCGCTTTTATAACTCTTTTGGTTTTCAGTATTAGTTTGCCGAAAATATTTGCGTTAGGCGTTTTAGGTCAGATAATTATAATTCTTTGGTCAAGGCTTAAATTTAAGAAAGAAAGCAGAGAGGAAAACAATGAATTATAATTACCATACCCATACTCCGCTTTGTGCGCATGCTAGCGGTACACCTGAGGAATATATTATAAATGCTATGAAAAACGGAATGGAATATATGGGCTTTTCAGACCATATTCCGTTTATTTGCGTTAATGGAAACCAGTCAGGATATCGCGTGCCTTATGATAAAGGTAAGATTTATTGCGAGGAAATTAAGAAGCTGGCTTTGAAATATAAGGATAAAATTGATATAAAAGTCGGTTTTGAGATGGAATATTATCCTGAAAATTTTGAAGAAATGTTAAAAAGTGCCCGTGAGTTTGGCGCTGAGTACTTAATTTTAGGTGAGCATTTTGTTTGCGATGAATCGATAAACGGTCATTATTCTTCGAGAGAAAACGAGGATTTTGATTTATTAAAAGCGTATGTTGATAATGTTTGCGATGCTATAAAATCGGGTGTATTTTCTTATGTGGCTCATCCTGATATGTTTAATTTTGTTGGTGATAATGAGATTTACCGCGAGCAAATGCGCAGAATTTGCAAGGCTTCAAAAGAGTATGATATACCGCTTGAAATTAACTTTTTAGGTATAAGAACTAATAGAATATATCCAAATAAAAAGTTTTTAAAAATTGCGGCAGAGGAAAAATCTCCGATAGTCTTCGGGCTTGATGCTCATAGTACAGAGGATTCTTATGACGGTGAATCATTTAAAAAAGCTATGGAATTAGTTAATGAATTAGGTCTTAATTATATTGGAAGACCAAAAATTATTTCTATAAAATGAAGAAAACTGCTAACGAAATTTCGTTAGCAGTTTTTTGCTTAGTGTTTCTCTTGGCTTTCGCGCTCTGCTTTTTGTTCGGGCGAATAATAGTTTTCTTCAAAGATAAAATCTTTAATTTCGCTTCGTGCGTCTTCGATATTATAATAATAATACCAAGTGCCTTTAATGGTTTTACCACTTCCCTTAACATTATCATTCGGAATACTAAGCTGGTCAAATTCGGGGGAAGCAGTTATTGCCCAAACTCCCATGGATATAATATCATTGGTTGAAAGCGAGGTTTCGCATTCGGCAATCATAAGGCTTGCGAGCTCAGGAAGTTTCAGCGGATTCATTTTTTTAATCTCTTTAAACATAGCCGATAGAACTTCTTTTTGGCGGTTTCCGCGCTCAACATCACCGTCAATCTTTCTAATTCTGGCAAAACACACCGCCTGAGTTCCCGATAGCCTTTGAAGTCCTGCGGTTTTAGCCATTGGCTTTTCCATACCGCCGAAATCGGTTTCCAAAACCACGCGGTTTAACTCCTTAACCTCGCGCTCATCAAGTTCAATTTCAATACCGCCTATGTAATCAATAATGTGCGCCAGTTCAAAGAAATTCATTGTTACATAATCGGTGATTTCAAGACCGTAATTTTGGTTTAAGGTTTTAACCGAAAGCTGAGATTTTCCGTATGCATAGGCGTGGGTCAGTTTATCGTAGGAATGACCGTCAATAGCAACATAACTGTCTCTCGCGATAGAGGTGAGTTTAATCTTTTTATGCTTCTTATCAATCGTTAAAACAACATTAGCATCCGAACGACCGGTTTTGTTATCTTCTCTTGTATCAAGTCCTAAAAGGGCTATATTTTTATAACCCTCATAATCTGCTGAGCCGATACCTAAATTTGCGGTATCAAGCGGGGTGCGCTCGATTTTGTTTAAAAGATTATATGCATATAAGTAAAGCCCTAAGCCTGCCACAATGCAGATACATAATAAAACAGCAACAAATTTTAAAAACAAATGCTTTTTGCGTTTTTTCTTTTTTGGGGGCGGTTTTCTTTGCTCAGTTTGCCTTGATTTTCTTATTTCGTCAAGGTCATAATACTGTCTTTTAGGGGTAATATCTATCATATCAAAATCATCGTATGATTTTGAATGCGAGGAAATATCGCGTTTTGAGTTTGAGTATATATCTTTATCGTTATTTAAACCATAATCTTCATTATCTTTATACATTTTGTTTCTCCAAAATAAAATACTCGGCTATCTCGCCGAGTATTATTATATTACAAATTAGAGGAAAAGTAAAGACTTCTAAACGGTTGTACCGCGTTTTATTCCGTCAAACCCGAATTTTTTTCGAAGCTCGAATACACATTCATCCAACTGCTCCTCCTCGGCCTGTTTTTCGTTTTCGCCGAATAAATCCTGTTGAACGGCGGTTTCACTATCTTTAATATTAATAGCCCTGATACCTACCGAACGCAGAGGCTCACCAAAGGTATAATTCTTGCAAAAAAGCTCAAAACCTTGGCGCGCTAAAACGAGGGTGCTGTTGGTGGTGAAATTAAAGGTATGACTAAATTCCTTAACCGATAGAGACGCTGTTCTGATATGCACCTGAACTCCGCCTGCATATAGCTTTTTTTGATGCAGGGTATCGCAAATAGATTGAGAAAAAGAAAGAAAAGCTTTCCAGACCTCATCATTATTAGTAAAATCCTTACCGCGAGTGGTAGATTTTCCTATGCTTTTTGGCTTATGCTCTTCATGTATGGAGGTTACAGGCGAATTATCAAGCCCCAACGCATAATTTTTGAGCTCAGGTCCTATTTTGCCTAGCAAACGGGTTAAGGTTTCATCATCCGCATCGGTTAAATCGCCTATTGTATTAATACTTGAGCTTTTTAGCTTGTCACAGGTTTTTTTGCCAACAAAAAGCAGGTCGGATATTGGAAGCTTCCAAACCTTTTCGCGAAAATTTTCTCGGCTTATAACGGTTACGGCATCAGGCTTTTTCATATCCGAGCCGAGCTTTGCAAAAATTTTATTAAAGCTCACACCCACCGATATAGTAAGCCCCAATTCTTTTTTTATATCATTTCTTATTTTGTTGGCGATTTCTTCTCCCGAGCCGAATAAAACGGTGCTTCCCGTAACATCCAGCCAACACTCGTCTATGCCGAAAGGCTCTATTAAATCGGTATACCGAGAGTATATATTAAAGGCTTTTTTTGAATATTCTTCATATTTATCATAAAGGGCAGGGAGGGTTACGAGCTCGGGGCATTTGGCTTTTGCTTCAAAAATAGCCTCGGCTGTTTTAACACCGTAGCTTTTGGCTATTTCATTTTTTGCAAGTATTATTCCGTGGCGGTTTTCCTTGTTTCCGCAAACTGCAACCGGCATACCTTTTAAGGTTGGGTTAAAAAGAAGAGAAACCGATGCGAAAAAGTTATTTAAATCGCAATGAAGTATAATTCTGTCTGCCAAAAGCTCACCTCCTCAGAACAAGTGTTCTAATGGTATTATACAACTAAATCCACTTAAAGTAAAGCAAAATTAGGGCTCAAATTTTTCCAATGCTTTTATATGAAGTCTTTCTATATGGCGTTTGCTGTAATTTAGTATTAAGGCAATTTCCTCTAATGTTCTGCCGAAAACATATTTTTGCATTAAAAGCTCACAAAGAACAGGGTCATTAAGCTTTGAAATCTTTTTTTCAATTTCTCTTCGAAGCGATTTACATTCGGCTATTTTTTTATTATATTCAGCGATATTCTCCTTGTGGGTTGTTTTCAATCTCTTAAATGAATTTATTCTTATTTCCTGATATTTATATTGATTTAGGTATTCTTTCTTTTTTTGCATTTTTTCTTTTCCTTTGGTAAAATGAAAGCTATATACTGACCATAGCTCAAATTTTTATTATTAATTTTATTATAATTTTCTAAACCTTTAATAATATCGTTTAGAGAGGTATCGGTTTTTAATATGGGCTTTTTTTTAAAGTTTAAATTATTATCTTTTTTTCGGCATTTATTACTGCAATAATCTTTTTCTCCAACCGCAAGCTTTACACCGCAATGCTTGCAATGGGTTAAAACCTTTTCAAAAATCTTTTCCGATTTACAGGCAGGGCAGATAAATATAAGCTCATGAGGTGAAGAAACCGAATGGGTTTCATAATGCCGTTTTGGGTTTTCAAATTCTAAACCGCAGTTTTTGCAGTAAAACATATTTTTTACTTCTCCTTGACAAATGTTAAATTCCGTATTATAATAAAGTAAAAATACGGGTTTCCGTAATATAAACACATTATAATACGAAAAAACGAAAATGTCAAGTAAAAATTACGAAATTTCGAAATTTGGAGGAAAATATGAATTTTATCTACGATTTAATTGAGGAATTATGCGTTAAAAAAGGTATAAATATAACAACTTTATGCCGTGAGTGCGGTATCCCTCGTTCTATTATGACCGACTATAAAAAGGGAAGAATAAAAAGCTTATCCTTAAATAATATAACTAAAATAGCTGATTATTTTGGTGTTGAGGTGGGTTATTTATGTGGCGCACCATTAACAGCCGCAAGTGATGAGGCATTAAAAAAAGCCCTCTTTGGCGAGGGCGTTGTTGTTACAGATGAAATGTGGCAAGAGGTTAAAGATTATGCCGAATTTATTAAACAAAAATATAGTAAATAACAAAAATTCCCGATTGAAATTTCAATCGGGAATTTTTGTTATTTAAAGATTAAATGTAAGCTTTAACCATTTTTCTAAGCTTTTGGTCCAGCTTGATGCGTAAAGCACAGAGTCAGTTATATCGGCATCATTATATACTTCTTTATTGCAAAGGGAAATACCATGATGACCGTGCGGATAAATATGAAGCTCATAAGGGATCTTTTTTTCAGACATTGCCGAAGCATATAAAATACTGTTCATAACAGGAACGGTTCCGTCTTCCGCAGTATGCCAGATAAATGCGGGAGGAGTTTTTTCACTAACTCTGCGGTCTGCCGAGAAGTAATCAACCTCATTTTCATCAGGCTCATGACCTAAAAGATTTATAAAGCTTCCTTTATGCGCATACTTTTCGTCTGCGGTTATAACAGGATAGCAAAGAACAGAAGCATTAACCGGCTTGCTATCAGGAAAAACTTCGCGAACTTCCTTGCAGTCATACATTGTCGAATAATGAGCCACTAAATGCCCGCCTGCTGAAAAGCCTATAATTGCAATTTTTTCAGTATCGCAGTTCCATTTATCTGCGTTTTTATAAATGAGTTCTAAAACAGATGCCACCTCGCAAAGCTGAGTAGGGAAACGATGGGGAGAAACTGAATAATTAAGTAAAAAGGCATTAAAGCCTTGATTTAAAAAACTCAGAGCAACAGGCTCAGCTTCGCGCTCGCTGCACATACTGTACCCACCGCCTGGGCAAACAATTATGCAAGGTCTTTTGCGGTTTTGCTGATTTATTTCAACCAGATTATAGGGCAAATAAAGCTCTAAGGTAGGGTCGGCATTGTTATTACCTAAAAATTCAAAATAATCCTTTAAATGAAGCTTTTCATATTTCATAACTTTCTCCTAAATTTTATTTTTCAATATATTCAAATCTTTTATAGATTTTACCGTCGCGCTCAACGGTTTCGTTCCACATTGAAGCAGGTCTCACCCAAAGCCCTTTTTCGCCGTATAAAGCTCTGTAAACCACCATTTCTTCTAAGGTTTCTGAGTTTTTAGCAATGCTGATAACTTCATATTCATTACCTTTAAAATGACGATATTTTCCAAGTTTTATTTCTTCCATAGCTACTCCATACTGTATAAAAAATTAATAGTTTCGTCTATTTCTTTACTATAATAATACATTAATGTAAATTCTTCACCGCTTTGTTTTATATCCTTTGTCAGAGCTTTTAAATCACCTAATGGGGAGATAAAATTATTATCCGAAATCTTGCTTTTAGCCGGTATCGTTTTAAATCCAAAACGCGAATAATAATTAATCAGGCTATCTGTTGCAGGCCGTAAAAATATAAAATGATTTGGAAATTCTTTTTTAATATTTTCTAAGAGGGTAGCCATATAACCTTTTCCACGCTCGGATTTTAAGGTTGCGGCAGCATAAATATAAACAGAGGGAATAACTTCTTGGTTTAATTTTAAATTGCATTCAAAAGCAAAAAGCTCTGCTACCGCTTTTTCGTTTTCTACTAAATATCTGCAAGAATTAAAACAATTACCGAATAAAAATTTTCTAAATTCGCTGTCTTCCGTTCCAAAAGCCTCGCAGTATATAAGCTCTAATTCTTTTTTAATATCCATTTTATTTCACCGGAGTGCAAGAATATTTTTTAAGCAAAATATGAGGATGGTAGGAAAGCTTTGCTTTTCTAAGTCCCTCTAAGCCTAAATCATCCTCGCGGTTTATATATTTATAGCTTTCAAGCTCGTTTAAGGCAAACTGATTATTTATAACAGTATATGCCTCGCCAAAATCCTTTAAGGCTTTTTCGATATGAATATCAAAAACCTCGTCGTTTATAGCCGAACCTAATGTAAAAGCAACAGCTTTTTCATTTACTAAAATTATACCGCCTTTAATTTCGAGAGCCTCGAAATTATTCAGAATAATATCAATTCCGTTTTTCTCGCAAAGCATATATTTATCAAGTCTATCAATGTTTTCAGCATACCAAACGGCAGCACATTCGCGAACTTTTTCTATATTCTCGGCAGTGATTTTTTCATATTTCCAATTATGCTTTTTAGTAAAAGCGTTTATATGGTTACGCTTGCTATGATATTTTTTACCCTTTAAAAAAGCCAAATTTTCTCGCAAATAAATATAGTCGCAAGCATCTCGGCTTTCTTTTAAATTATAGTTCTGGCTTTCGGATTCTATAAATTTAGAAAAACGCTCGCCCTCTTGCGCCCAAAAGGCAGGGGACTTGTCCGAACAATATTCATATATAAGCTCTAAGCCTTTTTCGAAATTATCACCCATAGGAAGCTTAAAAACCTCACGGTCTTTATTTCCTGATTTAATAATAACCTGACCTTCGCAAATTGCCATCATATTATTATATGTGCATTGCCAAACTAAAAGATTAACAAAGGAGTTTTCACAGGAGAACTCCTTATTGCTTGCGGTAAATTTTTTATACAAATCTAAGTCGCTAAGTTCTATTTTTTTGAATTCAAGCATAAAAAATTATTCACTCTCGGTTTGTTGATTGCCTTGGCTTTGAGAAGTTGTGCCGTCGGTTTGAGGCTTGCTCTCGGTATCTGGCTTTTCAGTTTTTTTATCTTCCTCTGAGCCTGGTGTGGCTAAGAGTTTTCCTTGGTGGGAAGAACAAGTAGAGGGGATATTACTTTGTCTGTACCAACCTATTGCTTTCGAGGGACAAGCATCGGTTGCTAAATCTCCGGTTGCGGTGCAATAGTATTTTTTGGAGGCATAAGAACTGTCCTCAAATTCCTTAGCTTTAAGCTTTGAATGAACAGGGGACATAACATTACCCCACATTTTAAGGGCAATACCGCTATGCCTTGAAGGAATAGGCTCCATAACTTCATAACCGCACCAGCAGGAAGCAACATAATAAGGTGTTCCGCCAACAAACCAAAGGTCATTTTGGTCGTTAGAGGTACCTGTTTTTGCAAATATTTTCATTTTAGGGATATATGATTTAGCGGCAGTACCCGTACCCTTAGAACCGTAAACTACCTGTTGAAGCAGATGGTTCATAACGGTTGCAGTATCCTCGCTTATAGCCATTTGAGGTTCTGATTTGCGTTCTAAAATAACCTTGCCCTTTTGGTCGGTCACCTTGGTATAAAGAGAAGGCTCATAGTAGTAACCACCGTTTCCAAATATCGCAAAGGCAGCGGCAGATTCAAGGGTTGTAAGACCGCCGTTAGTACCGCCCATTCCTAAGGGAGATAGGTTCATATCCTCCTTGTTAAGCGATTTAACCCCCAATTTTTCGGTTAAGAAATCGTATGAGGTTTGGGGAGTCATTTTATTAACAAGATAAACTGGTATAGTGTTTACCGAGCGTTCAAGAGCATATTGAACGGTGATATTTCCCCAATAGGAAGAATACCAGTTTTTAGGCGTCCATCCGTTATAATTGGTTTTGGTATCATTAACTATGGTGGAATAGGTAATCATATCCTGCTCAATCGCAGGAGCATAAGCCGCGATCGGTTTCATTGTTGAACCTGGTTGACGCACAGCATCGGTTGCGCAGTTGAAACCGCGGTTGGTGGTCTTTTCACCGATACCGCCAACAAGCGCTTTAACATTACCCTGATAGTCCATAACGGTTATACCGCCGGTCATTCTCTTGCCGCTTTTTCCTTTAATACCGTAGGTATCAACCTGACTGAAAACCTTCTCGGCAGCAGCTTGAATATCGGTATCAACAGTAGCATAAATCTTGTATCCGCCGGTATAGAAAAGCTTGTTAGCATGAGCCTGATCGTAGCCGTATTTTTCTGCAAGGTCTTCTGAAACCTCGGTTATAAGAGCGTCAACAAAATAGGAGTTAACACTATTTTGACTAAGAACGCGTTTATCAGCTACTATTTTAAGCTCGGCTTTAAGAGCGGTATTATATTCTTCCTCGGTGATATAGCCCTGGTCATACATTTGGAATAAAACCGATTCGCGTCTTTCTTTGTTGTTTTCGGGGTTATCGTCAGGAGCGTAATAAGAGGGACTTTTGGTAATAGAAGCGAGACAAGCACATTCAGCAATAGTAAGGTCATTTACACTTTTGCCGAAATAATAGTTTGCCGCAACCTCTACACCGTATGTTCCGTGTCCCATAGGGATAGTATTGAGATAACATTCCAAAATAATATCCTTAGAGTATTTACCCTCTAAAAATCTTGCTCTCATAATTTCTCTAACCTTACGACTGGCTTTCTGAGAGCGGTCGTCGGTCAGGTTCTTAACTAACTGCTGGGTTATGGTTGAACCGCCTTGACGGGAGGAATAAATCGGCAAAAATTCGTTTATGAAAGCACCCATAGTACGCTTCCAGTCAACACCCTCGTGTTCAAAGAAACGCTTATCCTCGATAGCAACAAAAGCATTGGCGAGATTTTGAGGAATGCCGTTATAACTCTCGTCCTTATTGTCAATAGCAACTTTATCGTAATCTATCCAAATTCGGTTAAATTCACCGTGCAAACGGCGGTATTCCTTGTATCCACCGTTACCATCATCAACATAAATAGTAGTTGTATAATTAAGTGAGTTTTCAAGGTCTTCGTCCATAGTGCCGTCTACCATAGTGAAGGCATAGAACATAAAACCGCCAACAACTATCGAAACGGTTATAATGCCAACAAGAAAAACGGTTAAAACACCTTTTAGTATACTCTTTTTAAGATTTTTAGGCTTGCGGTTTTTCTTGGGGCTTGTAGGGGAAGTGCCTGCCTTTTTAGAAGAAAAACTATTTAAATCAAAGCTCACATTATCTGAGCCCGAAAGATTACTTGAATTATCATAGCTAAAAAGTTCTCGGTCCTCGTCAGGATTAAATTTATTGTTATTAGAATTATTTGAAAAACTGCTTATATTATTATCATCCATAAATACTACCTCCTATAAGCAAACACGAATAATCTCTTATATTTTACCACAATTATCCTAAAAAATCAACTTTTAGGACATTTTAAAGCGTAAAAATCGAATTTTGTAATATTTTGTAATATTTTATTTGTTTAAAATATGGTATAATGTTTTTTACAAAGGTAGGTGATAGAATGACCAGAAAAGCATATAATATAGTCTTTCTTTCGGTGGTATCGGTTTTGGTGCTTTCTTTGATTGCTAGCGGAATAATTATAGGAGTAAAAAGCAGTGATTTAAACAAAACTCGCCAAACTGTTATAGAAACTCAGGCAGACCTTGATGAGAAAACAGATAAAATATCCGAGCTTGAAAAAGAGCTTGAAGGCGAAAAAGAGAAAAACAAAAAAACTGAGGAAGAGCTTAATAAATCCAATGCCGAGAGAGATGTGCTAAAAAAGGAAAACGGCGACCTTAAATCTCAAATTCAAGTTTTAAATAACAAGAAAAAGGGCAAGGTGGCTGCCAATGCCACCTTGCAAGCTACGCCGTTTAATTTGAGCTATAAGATAAACGCTAATGCGGGAAATAAGGTGTGTTATTTAACCTTTGATGACGGTCCGTCGCCTATAACGCCTCAGGTTTTAAATATACTGGGTTTATATAATGTTAAAGCAACCTTTTTTGTTATAAATTCTAATAAATATTTTGATTATACTAAACGGATTGTAAACGAAGGCCATTCTATCGGTATACATACTTATACTCATAATTACGCTCATATATATTCAAGCCAACAAAATTATCTGGCTGACTTTAATAATATTTCAAATAAGATAGCAACATATACAGGTGTGAATACTAAAATTATGCGTTTTCCGGGAGGAAGCAGTAATTTAATAAGCAAAAAGTATTCGGTTGGAATTATGACTGCTTTAAGCTCTAAAATGCTTAAAGACGGGTATGTTTATTTCGATTGGAATGTTGATTCCTGTGATGCTGGCTCTGCCGCTAATGACTATAAAAAAATAGTTAATAATGTTTTGGGCGGTGCAGGGGATAAGGCTTCTATTTGCGTGCTTATGCACGATTTGGAAACCAAGAGCGCAACCGTTAAAGCTCTGCCTTATATTATTGAGGGGCTATCTAAAAAAGGATATAGATTTGAAACCTTAAATACTTCGGTTAGTGGATTTAGGCATACGGTTCATAATTGATATTCAGAAGTTTGCTATATTGGAGGTTATATTTATGATTTCATCTGATATTAAACGCTTGAAAATTAAAGCTAACGCAAAAATTAATTTAACTCTTGCAATAACAGGCAAAAGGGAGGATGGTTATCATCTTCTCGATACTGTTATGCAATCGGTAAGTTTAGGAGATACTGTATTTCTCAAAAAAGCTGATAACATATCGGTTAAATGCAGGGGTGTGGATATACCCGAAGTCGATAATATTGCTTTTAAAGCAGCAAAGTTGTTTTTTAGTGAAACAGGTATTAAAGGCGGAGTTTTAATTAAAATAAAAAAGCAAATTCCCGATGCCGCAGGTATGGGCGGCGGAAGTGCTGATGCGGCGGCGGTTTTGGTTGGTCTTAACAGAATTTATGGAGCTAATTTATCAACCGAAAAATTAGAGCAAATGGCATTAGAGCTGGGAGCTGATGTTCCTTTCTTTATAAGAGGAGGAACTATGAGAGCTGAGGGAATAGGTGAAATATTAACCGAATTAAAGCCATTCTTGAAGGGCTATTTTGTTTTGGTTAAAGAGGGTAAAAAGCCTTCAACAAAGGAAATGTATAATTTAGTGGATAATGAAAATCCCCCTATGCCTGATAACGAGAGTTTTATTAATGCATTAGAGAATGGAGATTTAGATAAGGCGAGCGGTTATTTTGAAAATTCTTTCAATATAGTTTGGAAAGAGAATACTTTACCTAAAAAGCTTATTGATTTAGGTGCGGTTTCTGCCTCTCTTTCAGGTAGCGGACCAACTTATTTTGGTTGGTTTAAGGATGAGAAAACGGCAAAAGCTGCCTTTAAATCAATGAAAAAAGGAAACAAAAAAGTTTATTTGGTGAAACCCTTAAATTGCGGTTTGGAAATTTTTGAATAAATTTTAAAATTCGGGTTAATAATCCTTTTGAAAATTTCAAAAGGAGAAAAATATGAAAAAATTAAAAATTAACCCGAAAACTTTTAATCTGGCTCTTTTATGCGCCTTTGCTTGCGCTATGGTTTTATCTTTTTCAAATTTTAATGCTGTTTGCGATGATTTAAGGCAAAATGTTTTGCGGTTACATATTATCGCAAATTCAAATTCTCAAACCGACCAAGAATTAAAGTTAAAAATAAGAGATAGTATTTTAGCCGAGAGTGAAACGCTTTTTTCTAAGTGTGAAAATATAGATAGCGCGATAATATCAACCAAAGCCTCAACCGAAGAAATAGAAAACTTAGTAAACGAAAAAATTAAGAAATCAGGTTTTTCTTATAATGCTAAGGCTTTTGTTGAAAAAAGATATTTTGAAACCAGAGAATATGATGATTTCACCTTGCCTGCGGGAGAATACGAATCGCTTGTTATCGAAATAGGCGAGGCTAAGGGGGAAAATTGGTGGTGCGTTATATATCCTTCGATTTGTCTTCCTGCCGCAACCGATGCTTCGCTTTCTGACAGCGTAAACGAAATATCTGCCGAAACCGCCGAAAAAAAAGGCGAATTTGTTATGCGTTTTAAAGCGGTTGAAATATATGAGGATATTAAAAGTTTTTTCAAAGATAAATAGATAAGATAAAAATTTTTAAAAGTTTGAAAAAAATGCTTGCATTTTGCAATTGTTTGTGGTAATATCTATATGTTATGAATTTAGAAAGGGGTGACAATGATGAAAGAAGGTATTCATCCGCAATACGAAAAGGTAACCGTTAAATGTGCTTGCGGCGCGGAATTCGAGACACGCTCAACTAAAAAGGATATCCGTTTGGATATTTGCTCTAAATGTCATCCATTTTTTACTGGTAAGCAAAAGTTGGTTGACACTGGTGGCCGTGTTGACAGATTTAAAAAGCGTTTTAATATTAACGATTAACCTTAACCGCAGCAGTCTTTATAAGACCGCTGCGTTTTTTTATAGGAGTTTTTTATGGGAAGATACTTAACTGTTTTAGGTGAGTCCTCGGCAGAATATGTTGAAAAGCGTTCGAGATTCATAGCTTCCTTAAAGCAGGTTAAAACTGAGGAAGAGGCTATAAGCTTTATAGAGGAAGTGCGTTCAAAATATTGGGATGCCAGGCATAATTGCTTTGCTTACTCGGTTGAGGGCGGAAAATACAGTCGCTTTTCGGATGACGGCGAGCCTCACGGTACTGCCGGCAAGCCGATACTTGAAGTTATAAATGGTAATGAAATCAATGATGTTGTTATAGTTGTAACCAGATATTTCGGAGGAGTTTTGTTGGGAACGGGCGGTCTAGTCCGTGCTTATGGCAAGGCTTCAAAGGATGCGCTCGAAAATGCAAAAAAAGCCGAAATGATACCCTGCACTTTATACGAAACTTATTGCGAATATTCCGACCATCAGATTTTAACAAATTTAATCGAAAACTCAGGTGGCGAAATAAGAAATACTGATTTTACCGATAAGGTTAAAGTTTCTTATGTTTTTAAGGATAGCGAATGTGATTTATTCATAAATAAATTAACCGAAATCTTTTCCGCAAGACTAAAAGCTGTTGAGACCGAAAAGACGGTTTTCCCATTTGAAATATAAAATTTAAAAAAATAGAGGAATTTTGGATTTTTTTACTAATATATAAAATAAAGGGGTGGTATGAATGTTAGTCAGAGAGCAAACCGAGCTTAACGAAAAGTTGATTTTTTCAGAGTATGCCTGTCTTTCGGCAAATAGCAAGGGCAGAAAAATCGAGGAAGCTAAATGCGATATGCGAACCGATTTTCAGCGCGACCGCGACCGCATTATTCATAGCAAGGCTTTCAGAAGGCTAAAACATAAAACTCAGGTTTTTTTGTCCCCTGAATCAGACCATTACCGTACCCGCTTAACCCATACCTTAGAGGTGGCTCAAATAGCGAGAACTATTTCAAGAGCTTTAAGGCTTAATGAGGATTTAACCGAGGCTATCGCTTTGGGACACGATTTGGGGCATACCCCGTTTGGTCATGCAGGCGAAAGAGCTATTGATGATTTGGTAAGCTTTAATTTTGCCCATTTTGAGCAAAGTGCCAGAGTTTGCGAAAAGATAGAGAAAAACGGTAAAGGTTTGAATCTAACCTATGAGGTTTTAAACGGAATAGAAAGGCATACCTGCGGTGATTTTTCTGATACTCTTGAAGGCAGAATTGTTAGAATGTCGGATAGAATAGCCTATATAAACCACGATATTGACGACGCCATAAGAGCGGATGTTATATCCGCAAAGGATATTCCAAGTGATATAAGAGAGTATTTGGGCGAAACCAAATCTCAGCGTATTAATACCCTTGTTAAATCGGTTGTAGAAAACAGTAAAACCGATATTTGTATGGATAAAGAAACCAAGCTTATATACGATAAGCTTCATAAATTTTTATTCGATGCAGTTTATAAAAATCCCATTGCAAAATCGGAGGAAACAAAGGTTTTAGGGATAGTTGAGGGTCTTTTTAAATATTATTTTGAAAACAGCAATAAATTGCCTGAGGAATATATTAAAATTTGCGAAAACGAAGGCTTAGAACGGGCGGTTGCAGATTATATTGCCGGTATGACCGACCATTACGCAATAACCGTTTATTCAGATATTTATATTCCAAAGGCTTGGAAAATATAAGTGAAATTGAATTTTGAAAGGAGGCGGTTTTATGGCAATACCTGAGGATATTATAAATGAAATTAAATATAGAAATGAAATAGAGGCAACAATTTCGCAATATGTAAACCTCAAAAGACGAGGCAAAAATCTCGTTGGTCTTTGCCCGTTCCATAGCGAAAAAACCCCTTCTTTTACGGTTTATCCCGAAACCGCTTCCTATTATTGCTTTGGTTGCGGCGCAGGCGGAGATGTTTTTACTTTTATCGGAACTCTCGAAAACCTTGATTATATCGAATCGGTCAAATTATTGGCTGAGCGCTCAGGTATTTCGTTGCCTGAGGATAATTCTTATGATAATTCTTTCCAAAAGGTTAAGAATACGGTTTACGATATAAACCGCGAGGCTGCAAAGTTTTTTCATAGCTATTTAATGTCGCCTGAGGGCAAATGGGCGCTTAATTATTATTTAAACAGAGGTTTATCTATCCAAACTATTAAGCATTTTGGATTAGGCGCCGCGCCGGATAGTTGGGATAGTCTTATAAATCACCTTAAATCAAAGGGCTATTCAATAGCTGATATGATAACCGCAAATGTTGTTGGTAAAAGTAGTAAAGGCAGTTATTATGACCGTTTCAGAAAGCGTATGATGTTCCCGATAATCAATATCAGAGGAAATGTGGTTGCGTTTAGCGGACGAGCCTTACCTGAGGACGAAAAAAAAGGCGGCAAGTATGTTAATACCTCCGATACCCCTGTTTATAAAAAGAGCGAGAATTTATTTGGTATTAATTTTGCAAAAAATGCTTGCGCTGAGAGAATAATCTTGGTCGAGGGGAATATGGATGTTGTCTCGCTTCACCAAGCAGGTTTTAGTAATGTTGTGGCACCTCTTGGAACTGCGTTTACAAGCGAGCAGGTCAATCTCCTTGCAAGGTATACAAAGGAAATAGTTTTAATGCTTGATGCGGATGCCGCAGGTCAAAAGGCTATAAGACGCGCCTCTCAAATGCTTGAAAATACGGGACTTTCGGTTCGGGTTGTTATCGTGCCTGACGGAAAAGACCCTGACGAATATATCAAGAAAAACGGTGCTGATAGGTTTAAGGCTTTAATCGAGGGCGCGGTTAGTGATATAGAATATAAATTGCTTATGGCATCAGAGGGAATAGACTTAAACGCTGATGACGGAAAGCTTAAATATTTAAGCAAAGCCGCCGAGGTTATTGCATCTAGCGACGATGTTATGACAAGAGATATTTATATTGGAAGATTAAGCGATAAATATGGTGTTTCAAGAACGGCGCTGGCTTCCAAAGTCGAAGAACTTAGAAAAAAGCAAAAAAGAGCCTTGCAAAAGCAGGAGATTAACAATATTTTAAGACCAAAATTTTCGTCCGAGGATATTAACCCAGATAAAAAGCGATATAAAAGGGCGGCAAATGCGGAGGAAACGGTTATTGCGGTGCTTTTGCAGCATCCTGATTTTTATGATATTGCAAAAGAGAAGTTGCCGTCAGATAAAATGGTTACGGTGTTAAACCGCAGAATATATGAAATTTTATGCGAGGCATTGGATTTAAAAAGAAATCCTGATATTTCGGTTTTTGCCGAAAAGCTAATACCTGCTGAGCTTGGTGTTGTTGTTTCTCTTCAAAACAGTGAAAAAGCCTCTGAAAATGCAAAACAGGTATTAAAAGACAGCATTGAGGTAATATTAGAAGAGAGAAAACAGCTTGATAGAGCAGAAAACACCGATGCCACGGTTGAAGACTGGGCGAGTAATTTAAAAGAAATAATAGAAAAAAAGGCGAAAGGAAAATAAAATTATGGGAAACGAAAAGAAAGATTTATTAAAGCAAAATAAAGCAGAGGAAACCGCTGTGGGTTATCCCGAAGAGGAAAAGGAAACTACCCTTGATGATATTGAGAATGCTCCGGAAGACCCCGATGAGCTTTTTTCCGAGCCGCCTACATTAGAACTTGATTTTGACGAAGAGCCTACTGATGATGAATTAAAGCTCGAAGAAATGGATGTTGATAAATTAAGCGAGGAGGATATGTCTTTTGATAATATCTCGCTTGATGACCCTGTTAAAGTTTATCTTCGTGAAATCGGCAGAGTTCCGCTTCTTTCATCCGAAGAAGAAATTGAGCTTGCTATAAAGATTAATGAGGGTAATCAATATGCTAAGCAGAGATTAACCGAGGCAAACCTTCGTCTCGTTGTTAGTATCGCTAAAAAATATGTTGGAAGAGGAATGTATTTCCTAGATCTTATTCAAGAGGGTAATGTTGGTCTTATTAAAGCGGTTGATAAGTTTGATTATACTAAGGGCTTTAAGTTCTCGACCTATGCTACTTGGTGGATTAGACAGGCTATAACCCGTGCTATTGCCGACCAGGCCAGAACTATCCGTATCCCAGTTCATATGGTTGAAACAATTAACCGACTTAAAAAGATTCAAAGCCAGTTGCTTCATGAAAACGGTTTTGAGCCGAGCGAGGAATTAATCGCTGAAAAGATGGAGCTTCCGGTTGAACGAGTTAGAGAAATTATGCGCGTAGCGCAAGAGCCTGTTTCTATGGAAACTCCGATAGGTCCTGAGGAGGATTCTCGACTTATGGACTTTATTCGCGACGAGGATGCTTTGGCACCTGACGAGGCGGCTTTAAAGACTATAACTAACGAAGATATTGACGGTGTTTTAAAAACTTTAACTCCCAGAGAAGAAGCTGTTATCAGACTTCGTTTTGGTCTGAAAGACGGCAGATGCCATACCTTAGAGGAGGTTGGCAGCGAGTTTAATGTAACAAGAGAGCGTATCCGTCAGATAGAGGCTAAGGCTTTGAGAAAACTCCGCCATCCTGTTAGAAGTAATAGATTTAAAGATAGATAGAGGTAATAATTTTAATGGAATTTGCATATATAACTAAGGGAGTATGTTCGAGACGCATTTTTATAAACGTTGAGGACGGCATTGTTAAAAATGTGAAATTTGAAGGCGGTTGCAACGGAAACACAAAGGGTATATCCTCCTTGGTTCAGGGGATGAAAGTAGAAGATGTTATTGAAAAATTGGAGGGTACAACCTGCGGATTCAAACCAACATCCTGCCCTGACCAATTAGCTACTGCTCTAAAACAGTATTTAGCCGAAAAGGGTGAGTAATTTGTATTTAGACGAAGATATTAAAATCGCGGGAGACAAGCCCTCGCGAGATATCAAGCGCAATCTTGAAAATGATATAAATATAAATAAAGAAATAGCCGAAAAAGCTCGTGAATGGGGTAAAAAGGTGGCTGTTAATTTTATCGAAGATGTTACTGCCGCGCAAAGCGACGATGCAGTGGATGCAGAAATGTTAATCCAACGCCGTATGCTTTTATCCTTTACCGCAACGGTAGGCTTTGAGCAGTTTGCTACTAACGATAGTATAAGCGGTATTGCTCAAAAAAGCTTTATAGATACTGTAATGAAGGCGGATAGCAGTCTTTACCGCAGTGCTTCGGATACCGGTGCATATTCTTTTTATTATTTAGCTTTCAGGCGCGGAGGAGAGGTTGACCGCCGTATCGGTCAGACCTTTGCTATGTTATGCTCGCACGATGGTGATCCTATTTATCAGGAGCTCGGAGAGGCATTATACTGTTGGTTTTTATCGGTGATTAAAGAAACCGCCGAGGAAACATTTAATTAAATAAACACGAATAATCCGAACCTGATTTTAGAGGTAGGATTTTCGTGTTTGCTTAGGCATAAAACATCCTTTCTTTTCATAACCTTGAATAGAAAGGATGTTTTTTATGCCAATTATTTATTTAAGCCCATCAACTCAGGAATTTAACCCTTATGTTGGCGGAGGAAACGAAGAATATTATATGAATTTAGTTGCCGATGCGATGATACCTTATTTGACGGCAAGCGGTATTCAGTATGTTAGAAACACCCCTGAAATGACTGCGGGAAGCTCTATCCGGGCATCAAATAGCGGAAATTATGACCTTCATTTAGCGCTTCATTCTAATGCATCGGGAAGCGGTAGCGGCGGCGCTACGGGAAGCGAGGTTTATTATTATCCAACAAGCGAAAACTCAAAACGCCTTGCCGATATAATAGCAAATAATTTGCAGACTATTTATTATAACCCCGGTAAGGTTAAAACAGTGCCCACAACCTCGCTCGGAGAGGTTGCGAGAGTAAGAGCACCGTCAGTTTTGGTTGAAATAGCATACCACGACAATCCAACCGACGCGCAATGGATAAGGGATAATATCGATGCTATTGCCGCAAATCTTGTTCTTTCCTTAACAGAATATTTGGGTATACCCTTTAATCAGCCACAACCGATTTATACAACCAATGTTAGTACAAATGGTTCGGATTTGAATATCAGATATAACCCCTCTTTGTCCGCTCAGATTATAGGAAAAGTACCGAATGGCGTGGAGGTTACAGTTTATGCTAATTTGCCTGATTGGGCGGTTATAGGATATAACGGAATAGTTGGGTATGCAAGCACCAGGTATCTATTATAATAAATGGGTCAATGGCGAAGCCATTGTCGTTTAAGGGGGTTAAGGTGACAGCAACAATTCTAAAAAACACCTGAAACTTGCCGACAAATTGAAAACGACGTTTTCACTCTTTGGCGGCTTTTTAATGAAAATTAAACTTTGTCACCTAAGGGGGAAATCGAAATTCCCCCTTAGGCGAATCTTTTCGCCCTTTCTTTTCGCCTACATAAGAAAGGGCGTGCCTGTCGCGGCATGAGCGACAATGCTCAAAATTTTATCTTTTTTAATCATAACAAAACTACACTCTCTATTTCACTAAAATATTTAATCGGTTAATCTCTATTGAATCACGCGACTGTCGCGTGGTTTTCGTCATATAACAAAACCGCCTTTTAAAAAGGCGGTTTAAATTTATACTAAGTCTTTAAACTTTTCAATAATAGCATCGGTAATTCTTTCGCTTGCATGACCGTCTCCATAAGGGTTAGAAGCCTTGCTCATACGATTGTATTCATTTTCGTCGGTCAATAGCTTAATGGTTTCCGTATATATAACCTCGCTATCGGTTCCAACGAGCTTTAAGGTGCCGGCATCAATTCCCTCAGGTCTTTCGGTTGTGTTTCTAAGAACCAAAACAGGCTTGCCGAGAGAGGGTGCTTCCTCTTGAATTCCGCCGCTATCGGTTAAAATGATATGAGACATATTCTGGAAATTATGGAAATCAAATACCTCTAAGGGCTCGATTAGTCTTATTCTATCATCATCGCCAAAAATTTCATTTGCGGCTTCACGAACCAAGGGGTTTTTATGAATAGGATATACAACCTTATAGCCTGAAACACTATCCAATACTTTTTTAATACCTCTGAAAATATTTCTCATAGGCTCGCCCAGGTTTTCTCTTCGGTGAGCAGTGAGAAGTATCATCTTATCCTCGCCAACCCAGTCTAAAACCTCGTGAGTGTAATTTTCGTCAACCGTTGTGCTCATAGCGTCAATAACGGTATTACCTGTTACATAAATTTTGCAGTCGCAAATATTTTCTTTAACCAAATTATCTTTACTTAAATCGGTTGGCGCGAAATACATATCAGTCATACAGTCAACCATTTGTCTGTTCATTTCCTCAGGATAGGGAGAATATTTGTCATAAGTGCGAAGACCTGCTTCAACATGACCTATTGCTACCTGATTATAAAATGCGGCGAGAGAACCTGCGAAGGTGGTTGTTGTATCACCGTGAACCAAAACGATATCAGGCTTTGCTTCTTTAATAACCGAATCAACGCCTAATAAAGCTCTTGTGGTAATATCCGAAAGGGTTTGCCCTTGTTTCATAATATCAAGGTCAAAATCGGGCTTGATATCAAAGGTTTCGAGAACTTGGTCAAGCATTTCGCGGTGTTGCGCGGTAACACAAACGATACTCTCGATTTCATCTCTCTTTTCAAGCTCTTTAACGAGCGGAGCCATTTTAATGGCTTCCGGACGGGTGCCGAAAATACTCATTACTTTAATTTTTCTCATAATAATATATCCTTTTCAAAATTATTTTTTCATTTCTTGGCTTTTTTCCTCGGTAAATCCTTCGGTGCTTTCTTTTAAGAATATAACCTTTAAGGTCATAAATAAAAGTCTTAAATCAAGAAGCAGAGAATAGCTTTGAATATACATAAGGTCAAGCTGCAATTTATCATAAGGGGTGGTGTTATATTTACCGTAAAGCTGAGCTAAACCGGTAAGTCCACCGCGAACTTTAAGTCTATATTGAAATTCAGGAATTTCCTTAGTGTATGCCTCGGTGTGTTCAATTCGTTCAGGACGAGGACCTACCAAGCTCATATCTCCCTTTAAAATATCAATTAATTGAGGTAATTCGTCAAATCTTGTAACCCTTAAAAATTTACCTAATGGGGTAATTCTCGGGTCGTCCTCAGTGGCAGGCTGAGGCTTACCGTCCTTCTCGGCATTAACTATCATACTTCTGAATTTATGAATTTTAAATGTTCTGCCGTTTATGGTTGAACGCTCTTGCCTGAAAAAAATCGGTCCGCCGTCGTAAAGCTTAATAGCTATCGCGCAGCCTAACATAATGGGAGAGGCTAAAACAAGCATTATAAATGAAACCACTATATCTAGCGCACGTTTTACAAAACGCTGTTCAAAGGATAAACCGCCTGCGTTGCGGTATAAAAGCAGAGGAGTATCAAATAAATGAACATTTTCGGCGCCTCTGATAAGTATATCAGAGACCTTAGTTGTTGTATATGTTCTGATATTTTTTTCAAAACAGAGTTTAATTATTTTGTTTCGAGCTTCCGAATGAACATCGAATAAAACAACACCGTTGACCGAGTCCATAAGCGCTCTGATTTCGTCGAGACCAACCGAGATATTTGCCGTTTTATCAACTATAAATTTATCTTTTCTGGAATTTAGCTTGTCCACAAAATTATCGGGTTTATATTCGTCATAAATAACGAGCAGTTTTTTAGCAGGGAAGCATTTGTTGAACACAAATTCGCTTATTATAGTTACTAAAAGGGAGAAAATTGAATCAAAAAATGTTATTTGAATTATCGGAACAAAGGTTACAAATCTTGCTGAAAGCAAAGCAATTTGAAGATATATCATAAGATTAGTGCAGATAATGGAAAGCACTTGGGATATATAAATATGTCCTTTTTTAAAGTATCCGATTTTAAATCCATCAAAATTATAAAGGAAAATGGATTGCAAAATAAGATAGTAAACCGCCATTAACCAATGTCCCTTTTCAACGAAGGGAAGCTGGATAAGCTCATTATATTGAGTTTTCCAACAATATAAAAATGCCAAGCCTTGACCTAAAATTAATATTAATATAAAAGCATAGCGAATAAGCCGCTTATACTGTTCAAGCTCCTTTTTCAAATTTATCACTCCAAAAGCATAAATTTCCATATATAGTATACCATAAAATATAAAAAAGTAAAGTATTAATACAAAAGGAATACCTATTATTTAATGAGAGGTATTCCTTTTAAATTATATATTTTTAATAGATTTAATGTGTTTATTAAATTCTAAAAGTTCTTTTCGGGAGGTAACACCAAGTTTTCCGTAAAGATTTCTATTATGATATTTTAAGGTTGATTCCTTAATTTTCATATTTGCCATAATTTCTTTTGAGGTAACTCTGGCAAGGTGGGCTTCGTAAATTGCTTTTTCGGTGGGAGTTAAGGATTTTAAACCTGTTATGAAAAACTCTATTTTTTCAGGAGTTATTGATATGCTTTCTATCGGATTTTTAAGCATAATATCAGATGTTGTTTTATTTTCAGAATATGTATTAACCGCTTCAACCTGTTTGACAATTTCTCTGAGCCGTTGATTTTCATTCATAACAAGGTGAACTCCAAGTAAGAATAATTCGCTGATAATATAAGAAACCGAAAGCATTTCAAAATCAATATTCACAAGCTGTTCTATGAACCATACCCCGATATTAACGAACACTGCAATAGCAAGAATAATAGCATGGGAGGATGCTTCTATGGTTTTTTTAAGCTTAGCTCGGATAATAACCGTAACCATAGCAATGAAATATCCAAGCAGATAAGCAAGGTATAAGGGATGTAAAGGTCCATAAACCTTAACAAGAGTTGAAGCACCGTCAATTACTTTGAAAGATACCTCTTTATAATATATTGTCAAAATACCCGGACTTGCGGCAATTAAAAAAACAATCAAAGCAAAGCAAAATAAAATTCTTGATAAACACCTCTTGTATGGCGTATTGGTTACATTTAGAATAATCATTAACATTGTAGGCGGTAAAAATACCGAGCCGAGATAAGAAATACGATTTGCCCAAAGAGCCATTTGAAGATTTGAAGAAACCGCCAAAAGAGTGTATCCGCTATTCACAATGAAAACAAAGGCGAATAATAAAATGAACCAAATTCTTTTCTTTCGTACCGAAAAAATGCAACCAATCCAGAGTATAAGTGAGAGTACAGCAGTGGCAGCGTAAATAATAGATATGCTGCCGTTTTTATCGCCGACAGAGTTACATCCTGTTAAACTAAATATAGAAAACAGCAAGAAACTAATACTAGCAAATCGCTTTTTTATTTTGCTCACCTCCAAACCAGATTCATTAAAACAAACTCATCAAAAATCAATGTTTTTTCATAAAAACAACCTATCCCATACTTTTGGTATGGGGACAATTATTATAAATTTATTATAATAATATTATAAGAGAAAATCTTATAGTATTAATTATTGTACCATAAAAGTTAAACTTGGTCAATAATCATAAAAAGGAGAGAAAAATATGAAAAAATGTTTATCTATGATGTTGGCGGCAATAATGCTTTTATGCTTGATTCCAACCACTACCGTTTTTGCGGCAAAGGAAATGTTCTTAACGATTCCAAGCGTTAAGGTGAGCGGTGTTACCACTCCGGTTGTTGGTGAAAAACCAAGTTTAAATGCTGTCTCCGAAGAAGCGGGGAAATATACTGTGGCAAAAGTTTTTTGGGCAGAATATGATAAAGATTTTGACTGGGTTAAGGATATGGGTGCTAGCGATACCTTCCGCGAGGGTTATTATTACTTTGTGTTTATAAATTTGGAGACTAAAAGCGCATATACCTTTGAAAATTCTATGACACAAACAATAAATGGCAAAAGCGCAAATAAATATACTCCTTCTGACGGGGGTACAAAAGTACAGATTTATACCCACTTTGAAAGCGAAAAGCGTATTGATAAGGTAGAGTTAAATGTTGTTAAGCCTGTTGTAGGTAAAACACCTACCTTTGCAAAGATTGATACTGCTCAATATGTAAGTGAAAAATACGGTACGGTTTCTAACTGCTCAAACGGCGTTACATGGACAAATCAATCAAGCGGTATCAATATTACTGTAAGCAACCCCTTTAAAGATGGAGTTAAATATAAAGTTTCGTATTATTTAACTGCAAAAAGCGGTTATGTGTTTGATTCGAAGACTAAGTGTACCATTAACGGCTCGTCCGCAACCTTGAAAATAACGGATAAAAATCATGCGATAATTTCGTTGAGCGACCTTGTTGCAGGAGACGGCAAAAGAGAAATTTCAAGTCTTGACCTTTCAGTTACCGCACCTAAGGAGGGTGAAAAGCCTACATATAACAAAATTGACGGCACAGGTTATTATAGTGATAACGGTTTAAACGGTACTTCTACAAGAATTTATAAAAACGGTATTGCCTGGTATAAATCTTCAACATCATATATAAGCCCCGGCACAACCGAAACCTTTAAAAGCTCAACAGAATATACTTTGAAAATATCATTAACTGCAAAAAGCGGTTATAAATTCAGTAAATCCTTAACCGCTAAAATCAATGGTAAATCCGCAACGGTTGAAGCCTTTGAGGATGGCAGCATTAATGTTTCTGTAAAGCTTGCTGCACTCGGCAAAGACCATAAGCATACAAATTCCGACTGGAAAACCGATAAAGAAAATCATTGGAAGGTATGTGCTGATAAAGCTTGCGGTACTATTACCGTAGAAAAAGAAGCGCACAAGGATTCAAATAAGGATAACAAATGTGATGTTTGTAAATTTGTGCTTTCTGCCGAAACAACTTCGGAACCAACCGAGTCTGTTCAAAAGCCAACCGAAGAAATAACCGAACCAACAGAAGAAAGTACCGAAACTATCGGCGCCTTGACCGAAAAGGAAGAAAAGGATAATGACGGACAAAATAAGAAAATTAATCCGATAATTTGGGTTATTCTTGGTGTAGTTGTTATTCTTTTGGGTGTTGGTGCAACTATCGTTATTTTAGTTGTAAAAAAGAAAAAATAATTTAAGTAAAGAAAGATAGTATAATAAAACTCCCCTCCTTTTGTGAGGGGAGTTTGCTATTCAAGTATATTGGTGGTTATATAATCAACACCCATTTTAACTAATTTTTCGGCATCTTTTTTGTTATTGCAGGTCCAACAGTTGACCTCTAACCCTGCATTGTGGAGTTTTTTTATAATTTTTGTATTAAGAGAAGTATATCTAACATCAAGGTCTAAACGGTTTTCTACTGCGATTTCGAAAAATTTTTCATCGTTATAACCGCCTAGTATCCACTGAATTTTACTGTTTGGTAAAATTTCTCTTAAAATTAAACAGTTATCTAAACTAAAAGAAATAAAAATCATATTTTCGAGGTAAGCTTCTTCATTTATTTCCTTTATTAGATTTTGGATATCCTCTTTTGAAAAGTGGTTTTTAAGCTCTAAAACGGCAATTTTCTCATATTTTTTGCAAATTTTAATATAATCTTTGAGCAAAGGAATTCTTATATCTCTGCGGTGAAAACTCCCATCTTTATCGGGAAGAATAATATCCCTTATTGCATTAAAATCGCTTTTTTCAACATCTATATTGATTTTTTCTCCGGTTACGCGACTTGTAGTGTTATCGTGAATTATAACGAATTTTCCGTCTGCCGTTTTATGAACATCGGTTTCTATACCAAAATAACTTCGGTTTCCTGCGGCAACAAAGGCAGGATAAGTGTTTTCGGTTTCCAAACCGCTCAAACCTCTGTGAGCTATAACCTTAACCTTTTTGGAGTTGAATTTTAAAGTATCTATTGTAATCACACCTTTAAAAAGTATAAAATTTTATCCTAATTCATTTGCCATTTCGTAAAATTTATAATAAAGACCTTTTTGTTTTAACAGCTCTTCGTGGTTACCTTCTTCGGTTATACCTTCGTCTGTAAGCACTAAAATGCGGTCAGATTTCTTTATAGTTGAAAGTCTATGAGCTATGGTAACGGTTGTTCTGCCAACGCTTAAAGCGGCTAGCGATTTTGCAACCGCGAACTCACTTTCGTTATCTAGGGCGCTTGTTGCTTCGTCAAGAATTATAATAGGAGGATTTTTAAGAAAAACGCGGGCAATACTGATTCTCTGCTTTTGACCGCCCGAGAGCTTAACACCGCGTTCACCGACATAGGTGTTGTAACCGTCTTTAAGCTCGGTTATAAATTCATCTGCACCCGCTTTTTTAGCCGCTTCAATAACCTCTTCCATTGAAGCACCGGGTTTACCGTAGGATATATTTTCATAAACAGTTCCCGAGAAAAGATAAACATCCTGTTGAACCATACCTATATTTTCTCTGAGAGATTTTAAGGTGTAGTTTTTGATGTTTTTTCCGTCTAGTAAAATTTCGCCTTCGGTAACATCATAAAAACGCGGAATAAGATTGCAAAGGGTGGTTTTACCACCGCCAGATGGTCCTACAAAGGCAATTTTTTCGCCTTGATTTATTTTAAGATTAAGTCCTGTAAATACTCGGTTATGGTCATCAGGATATTCAAAGGATACATTTTTAAACTCGATAATTCCTTTTGGATTTTCGAGCGGTTTAGCATCCTTTTCATCAAAGATTTCAACATCAGCATCCATTATCTGCAAAAATCTTTCGATACCGGTAAGTCCGCGTTGAAACTGCTCGGAAAACTCGATTATTCGGCGGATAGTTGAGATAAATGTTGTAACATAAAGCAAGTATGCCACAAGTTCACCTGGGGTTATATCGCCTTTAATCATAAAGAGACTTCCTATTATAACTACTGAGGCATACATAATACCGTCAAACATGCGGGTTGTTGTAGAAAAGATACCCATAAATTTATATGAAAGCTTTTTGATAGAGAAAAATTCTTTGTTATCCTTTTCAAATTTTTCTTGCTCAACATCTTCGTTAGCAAATGCTTTAACAACCTTTTGACCTAAAAGCGAATCTTCTATTCTGGCATTTAATTCACCAGTTAAATTTCTCTGTTTGCGGAAGGTATCGCGCATTTTACGATTTAGTTTTTTGCAGATTAAAGTCATTATAGGTATTATAATGAATATGATTAAGGTTAGCGGAATATTGATATTTATAAGAATTATAAAAGAAACAATACCCTTTATTCCTGCAATGAAAAACTCTTCTGGGCAGTGGTGAGAAAATTCGGTAACATCAAATAGGTCATTTGTTATTCTGCCCATAATCTGACCTACTTTTGTGTTGTTAAAATAAGAATCGGAAAGTTTATGTAAATGAGCGTAAGCGTCTCTTCGCATATCGGTTTCTATTTTAGTTCCCATAACATGACCGATATAAGCCATATAGTAATATGCGGCGGAATCAATGATTCTAAGAACAAAATAAAGCAAACCGAGTTTCAAAACAAAGCTTACGGTAAGCGAGGCTAAATCGTTAATACCAGCATCGGTTATTTGTTGCATTATAAGAGGTAACACTATTTCGCAAATAGTGGTTAAAGAGGCGCAAAAAAGGTCGAATGCAACAGTAGGCAAATACTTTTTATAATAGGGCATAAAACGGCTTATTAGTTCACTTGTTTTATACTTTTTCTCTTCTCGTATCATTTTTTTCTCCCAATCAAATATAATGAAAATATTATAGCATTATTAAGGCTTTAAGTCAACAAATGCTAAAAAACAATAACCAATAATTTTTAATTTTAATATTGAAAAAAATGTCGAAATATGTTAAAATTTATATATAAAAAATAACTAGGGGTGTTACTTATGAAATATTGTTCAACTTGCGGCGCTTCAATGCCTGATGAGGATATTGTTTGCACTAATTGCGGTGCAGCTGTAAATCAGGTTGCAGTTCAAAAAGAGCCTGCCAGAAAGGTTGTAGGCGTTTGGGGATATATTTGGAGAAATTTGATTATGTATATTCCTGTTGTAGGTCAAATTCTTTATCTTGTGTTTTTATTTATAGCAGCTTTCGGCAGCAAGGATAAAGAGGAATCGTTCAGAAATTGGGCAAAATCTCAGTTGCTTGTAATGGCTATTATTTTAGGAATAGCTGTCCTTGTTGGTCTTATTATGCTTGTTTTTTTTATTTTAGGTGGTGTGAGTGCAAGAGAGGCTTTAAGTTATACAACTAATGATGCAGTAGCTGGCGGTATAGTTTATTAATTATTAAATTGATATTTTTATATAGGTTACATAAGGAGTTACAAAATGAAAATTGCATTAATTGCGCATGATAAAAAGAAAAATGAAATTATTGAGCTTGCAAAGAAATATAAAGATGTTTTAGGTAAGTATGAATTGTATGCAACAGGAACTACCGGAACACTTATTATGGGCGAAACAGGGCTCATAATAACCAGAATGAAGAGCGGACCAAAGGGCGGCGACCAACAAATCGGTGCTATGCTTGCAAACGGCGAGCTTGATTTGATTATTTTCCTCAGAGATCCGCTTACTGCGCAACCGCACGAGCCTGATGTTTCTGCGCTTTTACGTTTGGGCGATGTTCAGAAAATTCCGCTTGCAACAAATGTTAACAGTGCAACTATTATGCTTGAAGCTTTAAAGGATGAAACCTTTTTCAATATGGTAAAGGGTTCAAATATAGATGATTAGCTATAATGATAAGGGCGTCGCGTTTTAGCGGCGCCTTTGTTTATTGGTTTAAGCTTTTTTCATACTCCATTTCTTCTTTATAATACTTGATTATAACAATGAGGGTTATTGGAAGGATAAAAAGTCCCGAAACGCCAAAGAACTTAATTCCCAAAAACATCGCTGCAAGGGTAAAAAGCGGATTTATACCTACATTACCGCTAATGATTTTAGGCTCTAAAAAATTTCTTATAACGGTTATTATAATATAAATTATTGCAAGTGAGATACCCAAACTTATATTTTGAGTTAAAATAGATATTATAGCCCAAGGTATAAGCACGGCACCTGTTCCCAAAACAGGTAAAATATCTATTAATGCTATAATAAAACCAAGTAAAAAGGGATGTTTTATTCTTAGTATTAAAAAGCTGACACTAAGCTCTATAAAGGTAATAAGCATTAATAATAGATATCCTTTTATAATATCTGAAACGCTTGTAAAAAGAATATTTTTAATCTTAACTGCATTTTTATAAATTCTTTCAGGGCAAATGCTTTTTAGAAAAAGAGTAAGTCCTTTTAAATCCTTTGCTAAAAAGCAGGTTGCAACCAAAGTTACAAGAAAATTTAAAAAATAGGTTGGTATTTTTTGGGCTAATGAGGATAATCCTTGCGAAATAATTTCTGTGAGCTTCGAAATCAGATTTGAAAAAGCATTATTTATAAAGGTGTTTATTTCATTTGAAAGCTTGGGAAAAATTTTATTTAAGCTGTTATTAATTGAATTTTTGAAGTTTAAAAAAATGTCGGTGAATTTTGAAGTGAAATCGGTTATACTTGTCATTGATTTAGTTAAGCTTGAAATAACTAAATAAAAAACAAAAAGGATTATAGCTAAAACAAAAATATAAAATAGACAAGCTAATACAGGCGATATTATGCTTCTCTTGATTTTTAGTTTATGGCTTAATATAATGGCGGGTTTTCTTACCAAAAGTGCGATAACCGAAGCAATAATAAAAGGCAGAAGATAAAAAAACAAATATTTTAAGAGAATATAAAAGATAAGACCTATTATAAAAAGATAAAAAACATTTATAATAAAATCTTTTTTTGACTGAGTTTCCAAAAATACCACCTCTTTAAGTGTAAAAATAGTAAATATAGAAAAATATGTAAAAATAAAGGTTTTTTGTTGATTTTAAAGGTAAAATGTAATATAATACTATTATTAATATGGTTTTTTTATTTATAAATATACGGAGGGAAAAATGATTAATGTTGCTATAATGGGTCATGGTGTTGTGGGCTCGGGTGCTGCTGAGATATTAATAAACCATAAAGACCGCATTGAAAAAGCCGTTAAAGACGAGGTTTTTGTTAAATATATTCTCGACTTGCGCGAATTTAATGAGCTAAGCTATGCAGATAAATTCACTAAGAATTTTGATGATATTTTAAACGATGATACCGTTAAGGTTGTAGCTGAGGTTATGGGTGGGGTTAACCCTGCTTATGATTTTGTTAAAAAGTGCTTAGAAAACGGCAAAAGTGTTGTTACCTCCAATAAAGAGTTAGTAGCTTCAAAGGGCGCCGAGCTTATTAAAATTGCTGAAAGAGAAAATGTTAACTTTTTATTTGAAGCGAGCGTTGGCGGAGGAATACCTGTATTAAGACCTATGGTTCAATGCCTTAGCGCTAACGAAATAACCGCGGTTTCGGGTATTTTAAACGGAACAACTAATTATATTTTAAATAAAATGATAGTAGATAATATGAGTTTCGAAACCGCTCTTTCGTTGGCTCAGCAAAAGGGCTATGCCGAGAGAAATCCTGCCGCTGATATTGAAGGTCATGATGCCTGCCGCAAGGTTTGTATTTTAGCCGCTTTGGCTTTTGGCAAGCATGTTTATCCTGAACAGGTTTATACCGAGGGTATAACCGAAATAACCCTTGATGATGTTGCTATGGCGGATAGCCTAGGTTATGTTATAAAGCTTATCGGTCATACCGAAAAGTTAGAAAACGGTAAAATTACCGCTTCCGTCAGACCAACCTTAGTAGGTAGAGACTGTATTTTATCAGGTGTTAACGGCGTGTTCAATGCAATTATGGTAACAGGCGACCAAACAGGCGAGGTGGCTTTCTACGGAAAGGGTGCCGGCAAGGAGGCAACCGCAAGCGCAGTTGTTGCCGATATGATAGACTGTATGAAGCACTTATCTGCTCGCAAGTATCTTTCTTGGGAAGATGGCTTTGACGCTTATGTTGATACAAATTATGATAAAAACGGTAAATTCTATGTTTACTTAAAATCAAATAATTTCAAAGAATTGGAGAATCAGTTTGAAACCGCATTTTCAAATATAGATTCTGTCGTTAAAAATGAGTTTTCGGGTGAAATTTGTTTCATAACCGAGAAAGACTTTGAAAGCAATATAAAAATGAAGCTTGAAAGCTTTAAAAACTGCGAATACAAGCTTTTGCATACTATGAGTTAGTGAGGTTATAATTTATGGCATTAATAGTTAAAAAGTTCGGAGGTTCTTCTGTTGCTAATGCTGAAAGAGTATTTAATGTTGCGAACAGAATAATCGAAGATTATAAAAAAGGAAATGATGTTATAGTTGTTGTTTCCGCTCAGGGCGATACAACTGACGACCTTATTGATAAGGCAAAAGAAATTAATCCTGACGGTCCTTCAAAAAGAGAAATGGATATGCTTTTAGCCTCAGGTGAGCAGATTTCTATATCCCTTCTTGCTATGGCTATTGAAAAATTAGGCTATCCCGTTAAATCTTTGCTTGGTTGGCAGGCAGGCTTTGAGACCGATTCTCATTACGGTATGGCTAGAATTAAGCGAGTTAATACCGAGCGCTTGCAAAAGGAAATCGATAAGAAAAACATAGTAATCGTTGCAGGCTTCCAAGGACTTAACAAGTATGACGATATAACAACCTTAGGCAGAGGCGGTTCTGATACAAGTGCAGTTGCAATAGCCGCTTCAATGAGGGCGGATTTATGCCAGATTTATACCGATGTTGACGGTGTTTATACCGCCGATCCCCGTAAGGTTTCAACCGCTGTTAAGATGGATGAAATTTCTTATGATGAAATGTTAGAGCTTGCCGCTATGGGTGCTCAGGTGCTTAATAACCGTTCGGTTGAAATGGCTAAAAAATATAATGTTGAGCTTGAAGTTTTATCAAGCTTGGAAGTAAAACCCGGTACAATAGTAAAGGAGAAGGTTAAAATGGAAAAAACTTTAATTAAAGGCGTTGCTAAGGATAATAATGTTGCAAGAATTTCTATCGTTGGCTTGGATGATACTCCCGGTGTTGCATTTAAAATTTTCAATAAATTAGCTCAGTTTAAGGTTAATGTTGATATTATTTTGCAGTCGGTAGGCCGTGATAATACTAAGGACATAACCTTTACTGTACCGAGCGACCAAGCAAAACAAGCGGTTGAAGCTATTGAATCTTTAAAGGATATTTTAAATTATAAAGAAGTAAGTGTTGACGAAAGTGTTGCTAAAATCTCTATCGTTGGCGCAGGTATGGAAAGTCATCCCGGTGTTGCTTCTAAGATGTTCGAGGCTTTATATGATGCAGGTATCAATATTCAAATGATTTCAACAAGCGAAATCAAGATTTCGGTTTTGATTGATGCTAAGTCTGCCGATAATGCCGTAACCGCAGTTCACGATGCGTTTTTAAACTAATATAAAAGTAGTATAAAGGAGAATTTTTCCTATGATGGAAAGAGATGCTGTTTCAGCAGGTGTTTCCGAGATAGGCGGTCTTTTTAGCACCGCAGAGGTTAGAATTTTAATATGCTATTTGTTGTCTTCAATAAATAAGCCTGTGCCGGTTAGTATGCTTGGGGATATGCTTCATTATGAGGGTATAGCCAACTGCTTTGAGGTTAGTGATTCGGTTGCTGCTTTAACTAAAAACGGACTTATTGAGGAATATAACGAAAATGAAAGAACCTATGTTATAACCGAAAAGGGAAGAGACGTTTCAAAAACCTTGCATACCTCGCTTTCGATGACGGTTAAGCAAAGAGCCTTAAAAGCAACCGTTAAAATGGTGGCAAAATTCGTTCATTCTAAGGAAACCGATATAAAGATAACCCGCGAGGGAACTAAAACCTTTATAAACTGCACCGCGCTTGACGGTAAAGAACCATTTATGAGCGTTAAGCTTATGGTGACAGACGAGGACCAAGCGGTTTATATTAAGGAGAAATTTCTAGAAAACCCTGCAGAAATTTATACTAAGATAATTGAAATGCTGACTAAATAAATTAAACCCCCTGATTTCAGGGGGTTTAATTTTTGTATCAAGAAAACCACTCGCTTAGCGAGCGGTTCCGTGAAGGCTTTTGCCGATGAGTAATCCCGCCGTAGCGGTCGGCTCCACTTGTCAGGGGAGCTGTCAACGAAGTTGACTGAGGGGTAGTTTGAGCGAGTTTTTCTCTCCCTCCGTATTTTTGCCATAAGGAAAAAATCCACCTCCCTCATCAGATGGAGGCTAACTGCCGCATATACGGCAGTAGGGCAACTTTGCAAAAGTCGGATTATTCGGTGGACTTTCAGTCCCGCCAGTAACAGCGGCTTATAGCCGTAGAGCAAACTACTGGCTCAGCTGGTAGTCATGATTTTGTTTTGGCGCAAGTAACCGAAACATTTAAATTTGATTTTGATTTAAATAATTTATATGAATATTTTTATAAAATGATTTACAACATCTGCAAAAATTTGTATAATACCAAATCCGCACAATGTGCCTGTTATTAGTCTTCGGATATTTGTTGACTGCATAATATTAATTTTTTGAAGTAACCAATCAACAAACATTATAATACAAAAGGCAACCGAAATCCATAACGGTACATGCAGAAAATTATATGTAACTGCGCCAATAAAATATCCTAAAAAAGCACCAGTACATCTTGCGCATATTGGAAATTGTTTGTCTTTATAGTAGAAACTTCTTTCAGGTATTTGATGGCATCCTGACAAACTGCCTATATAAAACTGGGTGTTGTACCGATTATTCATGTCCTAATTTTTTCTTCGGAAGAAGAAGTTATATCATAGCTATACGCCTGTTGCTGAGTTTCAGCAATCAATTCTAATAATTTTGCGGTTTTATATGTATTATTAACAATATTCATTTTTATTCTCCAATTTATAAGAACAGCCAATATAATTGCACATAACATAATGAGACATAAATCAGATAACAAGAATACATAAAGGAAAATCAAAAAAGATGAAACGAACGGAAACTCTTCGCTATTAATTTCAAACATCAAACCAAACGCATTAATTGTAATATCACTGTCGTAATTATAATGATTGGCAACACCGAAAGCAAAAAATGCCGCAATTATAAATCCCAAAATCATTAAAATCACAAAAGTTTTTTTCAATACTTTTGCTAATATTTTGTCTTGTTCTTCTATTTTTTCATTTTCGGGATCTTTGCTTAACATAATGTTTTTGATTTTTCTATTCATTTTTATTCCCCCAAAGCATACAACAAACTAATACAATGCAATTTGATGATTTGCATTATACCACAACTTTTGCAACTTGTCAAGTTACAAATTTTACATTTTATGTTGTCGCTAAAATGGTGATTAAAGGGTATACTTGTATGGGGTGAAAAAATGAAAAGCAACCATTTTGAGAAGTATAAATATCTTGGGTTAAATATTTCATATTATAGAAAAGAAAAAGGTTTTTCGCAAATGCAACTTGCTGAAAAAATTAATATAAGTCGTACGCATATGAGTAGGATTGAAACAGCAGATTGTGCGGTTTCTCTTGATGTGGTATTCGATATATGTGATGTTTTAGATGTTAAACCCCAAAAAATATTTGATTTTAGGGATAATTGAAGTAAAAATAAGAAAGCGGTCTGATTAAGACCGCTTTCTTATATATTATTCAAAACTTAAAATACTATTCATATCATAAAGTCCGGCAGGTTTTCCTGCTATGAATTTTGCGGCTCTAACGCCTCCAACAGCAAAAACTTCTTTCGAATATGCAGAATGGGAAATGGTTATAACCTCATCTCTGCCTGCGAAAATAACATCGTGTTCTCCAACGATAGTTCCGCCTCTTACAGAATGAATACCAATTTCCTTTTTAGAGCGTTTTTGCCTTTTTGAATGGCGGTCATATTCATAAACCTTATTACCGTCAAACTGGCTGTTAACAGCATTTGCAAGCATAATAGCGGTACCTGAGGGGGCATCTATCTTTTGGTTATGGTGTTTTTCAATAATTTCAATATCGAAACCGTCTCCCAAAATTGAAGCGGATTTTTTTGCCAGACTGCAAATAAGATTAACACCGAGCGACATATTAAAGCTGAAAAATATCGGAATTTCCTTTGAAGCCAGTTTAATTTGCTCAATTTGAGAATCGCTGTATCCTGTTGTTGCAAATACCACGGCGGTTTTGGTTTTTAATGAGTAATCTAAAATGTCATTTAGCAATGAGGGGTGAGAAAAGTCGATAATAACATCGGCTTTTTCTTTTATATCGGAAAACTTTGCAAAAACAGGGAAATCCTGACCGGAATTCACCTTATCAATTCCTGCAATAATCTGCATTTCATTAACATCTTTAATCGCACTAGCCACAAAGCTTCCCATTTTTCCGCCTGAGCCGGTAATAATAGTTTTAATCATTTTTTCACTTCCAAAAAATTAGATAATATCGCATTCTTTAAGCTTTTCTTTTAAGAAATTAAGTCCCTTTTCGTCCATATTATAAAGAGGAAGTCTCAAAGGACCAACCTCCAAGCCCATTAAATTCATAGCGGTTTTAACGGGTATCGGATTAACATCGCAGAAAAGAGCCTCTATAAGACCTGTATATTTAATCTGCAATTTTTGAGCTTTATCGGTATTGCCGTTTAAATATTCCATACACATATTATGGGTTTCATTAGGCAATAGGTTAGATAATACCGATATAACACCTAAACCGCCGAGCGACATAACAGGCACAATCTGGTCATCATTTCCTGAATAGATATTCAAATCGTCTCCGCAGAGATAACGGGTTTTCGCAATAGCCGATAAATCTCCGTTAGCCTCTTTAACTGCTACGATATTTTCGTGCTTAGAGAGTTCTTTATAGGTTTCGGGTTTGATAGCAACACCCGTTCTTGAAGGTACATTATAGAGCATAATAGGTTTGTTTACTCTATCTGCAATATAGTTATAATGAGCTACAAGACCTGCCTGAGAGGTTTTGTTATAATAAGGAGCTACCATTAAGAATGCATCCGCGCCGACGCTTGCAGCATCATTACATAACTCAACCGAATAAACGGTATCGTTTGAGCCTGTTCCTGCAATTATCGGAACTCTGCCTTTTGCGGCTTTAACCGCTTCTTCTATAACTTTAAGATGCTCATCGTATCTTAAAGTTGATTTTTCGCCCGTTGTTCCGCAAATAACAAGCGCATCAATGTTTGATTTTATTTGCGAGTCAACCAAGCTTTCTAGTCTTTTATAATTTACACTTCCGTCCTCGTTCATAGGGGTAACAAGCGCAGTTGCCGCGCCCTTGAAAATAATCTTTTTCATAATAACGCCTCCATAGTGTAAAATTTGTTTAAGGACTTAAATTAATCCATAAATCCCTTAGCGCAAAGGAGTTCTGCAAGGAGAACAGCACCGCCTGCGGCACCGCGAAGAGTGTTATGAGAGAGGCAAACAAACTTATAATCATACTGACTGTCTTCTCTGAGTCTGCCTGCATGGATAGCCATACCGCCCTCTAAATCACGGCAAAGGTTGGTTTGAGGCATATTATCCTCCTCATAATAGTGGATAAACTGCTTAGGAGCATGAGGTAATTCCAATTCCTGAGGAACACCTGCAAAGTTCTTCCAAACAGATAAAACTTCTTCCTTAGAGGGCTTATTTTTGAAGCTTACGAATACTGCTGCCATGTGTCCGTCAGAAACGGGAACACGAAGGCACTGAGCGGTGAATTTAGGACTATCAGCAAGCTTTATTTCGCCGTCCTTAACCTCACCCCAAATTTTAAGAGGCTCTTTCTCGCTCTTTTCTTCCTCGCCTCCAATAAAGGGGATAACATTATCAATCATTTCAGGCCAACGTTCAAAGGTTTTGCCTGCACCCGAAATAGCCTGATAGGTGCAAACTAAACATTTATCAACGCCAAACTTTTCGTCAAGAGGATAAAGTGCCGGAACATAAGACTGCAACGAGCAGTTTGATTTAACCGCAATAAAGCCTCTCTTTGTTCCCAAACGCTTTTTCTGAGCCTCAATAACATCGGTATGGTTAGGATTGATTTCAGGAATAATCATTGGAACGTCTGCTGTGAAACGGTGAGCCGAGTTGTTTGAAACAACGGGACACTCGTGCTTCGCATATTCTTCCTCCAAAGCTTTGATTTCATCCTTTTTCATATCAACAGCGCAGAAAACGAAATCAACCTTAGATACGATATCATCAATATCTGCAACTGCATCTTGAACTATCATGTTCTTTAAATTTTCGGGCATAGCGTCCTTCATAGCCCAACGAGAGCCAACTGCTTCTTCAAAGGTTTTGCCTGCACTTCTTGGACTTGCAGCCAAAGCGGTTACATTAAACCAAGGATGGTCGCAAAGCAATAAACTAAAACGCTGACCTACCATTCCGGTAGCGCCAATTATACCAACATTATACTTTTTCATAGATTTAAAACTCCCTATAATAAAATTTACTTGCCTTATATTAAAAAATACAATATAATATATAAGCTTTATCAATTAAATATAACATTTGATTATACTGTTTGTCAAACTTTTTTATGACAAATTTGAATTAATTTTTAGAAAGAATAAGGATTTTATGAAAACCAGTGATTTTTATTATGATTTGCCAACCGAATTAATCGCTCAAACACCTCTTGAAAACCGCGAAAGCTCGCGTCTTTTAGTGTTAGGTAAAAAAAGCGGAGAAATAAAGCATAAAAACTTTTTTGATATTATAGAGTATCTAAACGAGGGCGACTGTCTAGTGCTTAATAATACCCGCGTTTTGCCTGCCCGTATTTACGGCGAAAGGGAAGATACAGGCGCGATAGTTGAGTTCGTTTTGTTAAAGCAAAAGGGTGTTAATATTTGGGAATGCTTGGCAGGTCCAGGTAAAAAAGCGAAAGCGGGACATTTTTTCAAATTTTCAGATAAGCTTTCTGCCGAGGTTATTGAGGTTTTAGAAAACGGAAACCGAATTTTGAAGTTTTCTCCAAAAGGTGAATTTTTTGCGGTTTTAGATGAAGTAGGTCAAATGCCGCTACCGCCTTATATAAAAGAAAAACTCGGCGATAAAGAGCGTTATCAAACGGTTTATTCTAAGGAATTAGGCTCTGCTGCCGCGCCAACTGCGGGACTTCATTTTACCAAAGAACTACTTAAAAAATTAGAGCAAAAAGGGGTTAAAATTGCTTATGTAACCCTCCATGTCGGTCTTGGAACTTTCAGACCTGTTAAGGTTGAGGATGTAACCGAACATAAAATGCATTCGGAATATTACTGTGTTTCAAAGGAAACAGCCGATATAATAAACCAAACCAAAAAAGAGGGCGGCAGAGTAATCTGCGTTGGAACAACAAGCTGCCGAACGGTTGAAAGCGTTGCACAAAAGTATGGCGAGATTATTGAATGCAGCGGCGATACCGAGATATTTATTTATCCGGGTTATGAATTTAAGTGTATGGATGGTCTTATAACTAATTTCCATTTACCTGAAAGTACCCTTATAATGCTAGTCTCGGCTTTTGCAGGTTTTGATAATGTTATGAATGCATATAAAACCGCAGTTAATGAAAAATACCGCTTTTTCAGTTTTGGCGACGCAATGATTATTGTATAAAGGACGCTGTCCTTTATACAGTGAAAATGAAAAGTGAAAAGTTAAGGTGTGCCTGCGGCACGGATATAAAAAATATATCGGTAGGGGCGATTATTAATCGCCCGAAAATGTTCTATCGTGAGGCAAATTGCCTCCCCTACAAATAACAAAATTTGTGTTGGTTTCAAAAAATGGGAGGCGTTTTGCCTCCCATTTTGATATTTATTTATTTAAAGCATCAACAAACTTATCAAATGCCGCCGAGCCTTGCTCGTCTCTTTTGAATACGCCTGCATGCTCTAAAACCTTTTCGAATACCAAACCGATTTCGGTTTTTAGAATATCCATTATGTTCTCTTCGTTAACAGTTTCATATTTTGGCATAAAACTGTCTACCCAGTCGGCATGCTTTGCAGTTACTTCATCAGCTCTCAAATCGCTATTTGCTAAGATTTTTTCTGCTAAAATAGCGATTTCACTTTTTAGACGGCTAGGAAGCACCGCTAAGCCCATAACTTCAATAAGACCGATATTTTCTTTCTTAATATTATGAAGCTCTGAGTGGGGGTGATAAACACCTAAGGGATGCTCCTCGGTTGTTATATTATTTCTAAGTACCAAATCAAGCTCGAATTTATCGTCTGATTTGCGGGCAATAGGAGTAATAGTGTTATGAGGCTCACCGTCGGTCTCGGCGAAGATAAATGCGCCCTCGTCGGTATATCCGCGCCAAGCGGTTAGGATTTTATCAGCTAATTCTATTAATCTATCGGCGTCTTCACTTCTAAGTCTAAGCACCGACATCGGCCAACAAACGCGACCGATTTCAACATCCTCGAAGCCTTTAACCGTATAGCTTTTCTCAATTTTAGCCCTTGCCATAGCAAAGGTATAATTTCCGCCTTGGAAATGGTCATGGGTTAAAATCGAACCGCCAACGATAGGCAAATCTGCATTTGAGCCCACGAAATAATGCTCAAATTGTTTAACGAAATCTAAAAGCTTTTTAAAGGTTGCGGTGTTGATTGCCATTGGGGTATGCTCGCCACTAAACACAATACAATGCTCGTTATAATAAACATAAGGGCTGTATTGCAAAAACCATTCGGAATCGTTAATTGTAACAGGGATAATTCTATGATTCTGTCTTGCAGGGAAGTTAAGTCTGCCTGCATAACCGATATTTTCCTTGCAGAGCATACATTTCGGATAACCGCTTTGCTTTGCTTTTTTAGCCGCAGCAATTTCCTTTGGGTCTTTTTCGGGCTTTGAAAGATTAACGGTTATATCTAAATCACCGTATTTGGTGGAGGTTACCCATTTTAAATCTTTTTTAACGCGGTAATCTCTTATGTAATTACTGTTAACACATAGCTTATAGAAATAATCGGTTGCAGCTTTTGGGTTTTCGTTATAGAGGTTATAGAACTTATCGGTAATTTCGCTCGGCTTGCTGACAAAAACACCCATAAGCTTAGTATCAAACAAATCGCGCTCGGTTACAGTATCATTAATAATGCCTTTTTTTGCTGCAAAATCAAGAATAGCATTAAGAGTTTCTTCAAGGTCTACATTATTATATGCTTCGCCTGATTCATTGAAATCCTCTAACTCCAAAAGCTCTAAAACTCGGTTTATTGCCCATGCTTTATCTTCTTTTGAAATAAGGCTTTTTTCTATACCATAGCAAACGAGTTTTTCGATTTCGCGATTTATCATAATAGCAACCCCTATAAAAATTTTGGCACCCGTAGTAGGAATCGAACCTGCATCTAAGTCTTAGGAGGACCTTATTCTATCCGTTGAACTATACGGGCTAATACTTTAATATATTACAATAACTGGCTTATATTGTCAATAATTTAATTATTTATATTTTAATTAAATTTCATATATATAATGCTTGACTTTACTGCGGTGATGTGGTAAAATGTGTGATATTAAATTACAGGAGTATAAGATTTATGCAAAGAATGGATAAAAACGCATTAAACAAGCTTTATTCTGCGATAATTTCTCTTGAAACCGAAGCGGAGTGTGCCGCTTTTTTTGATGATATTTGTACCGTTCAGGAAATTGAGGCATTGGCTCAGCGTTTAGAGGTTGCAGTTCTTTTATTAGAGGGCAAAAGTTATATTGATATTAATAAAAAAACAGGTGCTTCTACTGCGACTATTTGCAGAGTAAGCAAATGTCTTAATTACGGTGAGGGCGGTTATAAAACCGCAATAGAGCGAATTAAAAAGGCAGAAAACGAGGGTAAATAATGAATTTTAGCGAAGATATATTAAAATATGAAGAAAAAGCGGTATTTGCGTTAAGGCAGCTTTATAAGAGTTACGGTTACCGTCAATTTAAAATGAGCAAATTCGAGGAATATGATTTATATTCTGAAAATAAGGATTTCTTGGTGTCAGACGGGGTTATAACCTTTAACGATACCGACGGTAAGCTCTTAGCCTTAAAGCCAGACGTTACTCTTTCTATTATAAAAAATTCAAAGGAAAGCGAAACTGAGGTTGAAAGGTTTTATTATAACGAGAATGTTTACAGAATTTCCGAAAATTCCCATACCTATAAGGAAATTATGCAAACAGGCCTTGAATGCATAGGTAATATCTCTAAGTCTGATGTTTGCGAGGTAGCAATGCTTGCTTGCGAGAGCTTAAAGCTTATTGATAAGGATTTCAGATTTAATATTTCGGACATTTCTTTGGTTAATGCTCTAATCGAGGAATACTCGGTTGATACCAAAAAGGTGTTTTCTGCATTGCTTCAAAAAAATGCCGATATTTTAAAATCGGTTTGTAAACGCGAACAGTTTGAGGCATTGGGCGTTCTTATAAAAAGCTATAAAACCGCAAAAGATAGCCTTTTAGCATTAGAAAAAATATGCAAAACCGAAAAAAGCTTAAACGCCTTAAACGATTTAAAGGATGTTTATTCCTATCTTTCGGGTAAAGGCTTTGAGAATAATTTAAGTATTGATTTTTCAATTTTAAATTCTTCGGGTTATTATAGCGGAGTTGTTTTTAAGGGATATATTAAGGGAATTTCCTCGCGAGTTTTATCGGGCGGTAGATATGATAAGCTGATGAAAAGAATGGGCAGAAGCTCAGGTGCTGTTGGTTTTGCGGTTTATCTTGATACCTTAGAAAGAATTGAAGATATAGAAAAAACTGATGAAAACAGTTATATAAATATTGCTTTGCCTAAGGGTAGACTTGGCGAAAAGGTTTACTCAATGTTTGAAAAAGCAGGGTTTGAATGTCCCGAAATCAAAGAGGAAAACCGCAAGCTTATATTTGAAAACCAAAATCTAAAACTTAGATTTTTCTGGGTTAAGCCCTCGGATGTTGCAATTTATGTTGAGCGAGGCGCGGCAGATATAGGTGTTGCAGGAAAGGATATTTTGCTTGAATATTCTCCTGATGTTTATGAGCTTTTAGACCTTAATATAGGCAAATGCCGAATGGCAGTTGCGGCTAAAAAGGATTTTTCGGATGATACCTCTAAAACGCTTAGAGTTGCAACCAAGTTTTCAAATATTGCGCGCAAATATTATGCTGAAAAATGTCGCGATATCGATATAATTCATTTAAACGGCTCTATTGAGCTGGCGCCGATTTTAGATTTATCGGATGTTATAGTTGATATTGTTGAAACAGGCAAAACCTTGCTTGAAAATAATTTAGCGCCCTTTGAAACGATAGTTCCGATTAGCGCGAGACTTATTTCAAATAAAGCAAGTTTTAGTTTTAAAACTGAAAAGATAGAAAAGATTAAGGCAGAACTTTCAAAACAGGTGAAACAAGATGATTAAGATTTTAAAATATAGCGAGGTTTCTAAATCGGAAATTTTTGCAAGAGAAGAAAGTAATATAAATGTTGAAGATATTGTTGCTGATATTATTGAGGATGTAAGAAAAAACGGTGATAAGGCTTTGTTTAATTATTGCGAAAAATTTGATAAAGCAAAGCTTGAAAGCCTTGAAGTATCAAAAGAGGAAATAGAGGAAGCCTTTAATTTGGTTGAGCCTCGCTTTATAGAAATTATTAAAGAGGCTGCCGAAAATATAAAGAATTTCCACGAAAAACAGGTTAGAAACAGTTTCATTATAAATGATAATGACGGTATTGTTACAGGGCAAAAGGTTACCCCTATTGAAAAGGTGGGACTATATGTACCCGGAGGCACTGCGGCATACCCTTCAACCGTTTTGATGGATAGTATTCCTGCTAAAATTGCAGGTTGCAGTGAAATATGCATAACAACACCGCCAAGCGCTAACGGTAAGGTAAACCCCGTTATATTGGCGGCGGCTAAAATCGCAGGGGTTGACCGTATATTCAAGCTCGGCGGCGCGCAGGCTGTTGCCGCTTTGGCTTATGGTACCGAAACTGTGCCTAAGGTTGATAAAATAGTGGGACCCGGTAACGCATTTGTTGCAGAGGCTAAGCGTCAGGTTTTCGGTCGTGTTTCTATTGATATGATAGCAGGACCTAGCGAGATTTTGGTTATTGCAGATTCTAAAAGCAACCCCGCTTTTGTTGCGGCAGACCTTTTATCTCAGGCTGAGCATGATAAAATGGCAAGCGCTGTTTTGGTTACCGATAGCGAAGAATTGGCATTAAAGGTTAGCGATGAAATCGAAAAGCAATTAAAAGAGCTTCCTCGCGAGGAAATCGCCCGAGTTTCGATTGATACTAATGGAAAAATTATTATAGCGCCTGATTTTAATGAGGTTATAGAGGTTGCTAATGAAATAGCTCCCGAGCATTTGGAACTTTGCGTTGATAATCCGTTTGATTATCTTGATAAAATTAAAAATGCAGGAAGTATCTTTATGGGAAGATATTGTCCTGAGGCTTTGGGAGATTATTTTTCAGGTGCTAATCATACTCTTCCAACCTCGGGAACAGCAAGATTTTCGAGTCCCTTATCGGTAGATGATTTTGTTAAAAAATCGCAGTATACTTATTATACTAAGGAGGCTCTTTCAAAGGTTTACGATAAGGTTGCTTTCTTTGCGGAAAAAGAGGGGCTTTCGGCTCACGCTAAAAGCGCAACTGTTAGATTTGAAAGTGAGAAAAAATGAGCAGATTTTTAAATGAAAATTTAAAGGGACTTAAAGAATATACCCCCGGTGAACAACCGCAGGATAAGAAATATATAAAACTTAATACTAATGAGTCGCCTTATCCTCCCTCAAATGAGGTTGTAAAGGCAGTAAACGAAGCTGAGGTAAAGGATTTAAGGCTTTATTGCGACCCTGAGTGTTCAAAGCTAAAATCGGCTTTGGCAAAGCTTTATAATGTTAAAACGGAAAATGTATTTTTATCAAACGGCTCGGATGATATACTTAACTTTTCGTTTATGGCGTTTGGCTCAAACGGTGTTGCTTTTGCGGATATAACTTACGGATTTTATTCAGTTTTTGCCGACCTTTATAATTTAGAAAAAGAAATTATTCCTTTGAATAATGATTTTACCTTAAACAAGCAAGCGTTTATGAATAAAAATAAGCTAACCGTTATTGCAAATCCAAACGCGCCAACGGGTATAGCTTTAAGTCTAAATGAAATTGAAAAAATAGTAGAGTCTAATAAAGAAAATGTTGTTTTGATAGACGAGGCTTATGTTGATTTCGGGGGCGAAAGTGCTATCGGTTTAACCGAAAAATATGATAATCTTTTATGCGTTGGCACCTTTTCAAAATCTCGCAGTATGGCAGGAGCTAGACTCGGTTTTGCAATAGCTAATAAAGAGATAATAGCCGACCTTGAAAAAATTAAGTATTCAACAAATCCTTATAACATAAACCGATTAACTCAGGCAGCAGGTTTAGCGGCGGTTAAGAGTAATAATTATTTTATGGAAAACTGCAAAAAAATAATTGAAACCCGAGAATACACTGCGAAAACCTTAAAAGATTTAGGCTTTGAGGTTTTAGATTCAAAAGCGAATTTCTTGTTTGCAAGGCACAATAGTTTAGGCGGAAAAGAGTTTTATTTAAGTTTAAAAGATAAGGGCGTTTTAGTTCGCCATTTTGAAACCGAGCGAATTAAAGATTTCGTTAGAATAACGATAGGAAGTTTTGAAGAAATGCAAGTTTTCCTTGATAAAACAAAAGAAATTTTAGGAGAGTGAATAATATGAGAATCAGCGAAATAAACCGCAAAACAAATGAAACCGATATTAGCTTAAAGCTTAATATTGATGGAACAGGTAAAAGCAATATAAATTCGGGCTGCGGATTTTTAGACCATATGTTAACCCTTTTATCAAAACACGCAAGATTTGATTTGGATGTTACTTGCAAGGGTGACTGTGAGGTTGATTTTCACCACACTACCGAGGATATTGGTATTGTTTTAGGTCAGGCTTTAAAAGAGGCTCTTGGCGATATGAAAGGTATTAACCGCTATGGAAGTATGATACTTCCTATGGACGAGGCTCTTATTATGAGTGCGGTTGATATTTCGGGCAGACCGCTTTTAAGCTATGACCTCGAAATCCCTGCTTTAAAGGTGGGGGATTTTGATACCGAGCTTTGCGAGGAATTTTTTATAAGTTTCGTTCGTAATGCTAAAATCACATTGCATATAAACGAAATTTCAGGTAAAAACTCGCATCATATAATTGAGGGTGCATTTAAATCGGTTGCCCGTTCTTTAAAAGAGGCAGTTGCTATTGATAAGGATTTTGCAGACGAAATCCCCTCTACCAAAGGAGTACTTTAATGGTTGCAATTATTGATTATGGTGTTGGAAATCTTTTTTCGCTTGTATCCTCGCTTAGAGCTATCGGTGTTGAGGCAGAGATAACAAGTGATGTTGATACCATTAAAAAAGCTGATAAACTGATACTCCCAGGGGTTGGAGCTTTTGGAGACGCTATAAAGAAGCTAAAAGATAGCGGTCTTGATATTGTTATCAAGCAAGAGGTTAAAAACGGCAAAAGCCTTATGGGAATTTGCCTTGGTATGCAGATGCTCTTTGATAAAAGCTTTGAATATGGCGAATACGAGGGCTTAGGGCTAATTTCTGGTGAAGTTGTAGAGCTTAAAGGGGATATACCCGAAAATTTAAAAATACCGCATATTGGTTGGAATGCTTTGAAGTTTGAAAATGAAAGTCCGATTTTTAAATACATAAACGAGGGAGATTTCGTTTATTTTGTTCATTCTTATCATGCGGTAAACTGTGATGATAACCTTATTGCAACCGCCGAATATGGTCGAAATGTAACCGCCGCTGTGCAAAGCGGTAATGTTTACGGTTGCCAATTTCACCCTGAAAAAAGCGGTGATATCGGTCTTAAAATATTAAAAGCATTTTGCGAAACGGAGTAAAATAAATGGAACTTTTTCCTGCGATAGATTTATATGAGGGTAAAGCTGTTCGTCTGTTTAAGGGAGACTATTCTCAAATGACGGTGTATAGCGAAAACCCAATAGAAATTGCCCTTGATTTCGAGAAAAAGGGCGCAAAATATGTTCATATAGTTGATTTAGAGGGTGCAAAAAACGGAGACACCCCTAATATAGAAATAGTCAAACAAATCGCAAACGAAACCTCGCTTTTTACCGAAATAGGAGGCGGAATACGCGATTTAAAAACGGTTGAGGCTTATCTTAGTGCAGGTATCGACCGCGTTATTTTAGGAACTGCCGCAGTAAAAGACGAAATGTTTTTAAAAGAGGCAGTTTTGAAATACGGAGAGAAAATCGCAGTAGGCGTTGATATTAAGGATGGGCTTGTTGCCATAAAGGGTTGGACCGAGAAATCTGAATACGATTGCTTTACCTTTTGCGAGAAAATGCAGAATTTGGGTGTTAAAACCCTGATTTGCACCGATATTTTAAAAGACGGCGCTATGAAAGGCACAAATAGGGAGCTTTATAAGGAGCTAAGTGAGAAGTTTAGTCTTGATATAACCGCTTCGGGCGGTGTTTCAACCTTAGAGGATATAAAGGCTTTAAAGGATTTAAACCTTTATGGTGCTATAATCGGCAAGGCTTATTATATCGGCGCGATTGATTTGCAAGAGGCATTGGAGGAAGTAAAATGATAACTAAAAGAATTATCCCTTGCCTTGATGTTAAGGATGGCAGAGTTGTTAAGGGAGTAAACTTTAAAGATTTAAATGATGTTTCTTCTCCTGTTGAGCTTGGAAAATATTATAGTAGTTGCGGTGCGGATGAGCTTGTTTTCTACGATATAACCGCTTCGAGCGACGGTAGAAAATTATTTGCAGATATTTTAAAAGAGGTTGCCGCTAATATTTTTATTCCGTTAACGGTTGGCGGCGGAATTAACACGCTTGATGATTTTGATAGGGTGCTTAAATGCGGCGCGGATAAGGTTAGCGTTAATTCGGGCGCTATAAAAAACCCTGATTTAATAGGTGAAGCCGCTAAAAAATACGGTAATCAATGCGTTGTGCTTTCGGTTGATGTTAAAAGGGTTGACGGTCAGTTCAGGGTGTTCGCAAAGGGCGGCAGAGAAGATACCGGTATGGAAGCGCTTTCTTGGATAGAAAAATGCGTAAATGCGGGCGCAGGCGAGGTTGTTGTTAATTCCATTGATACCGATGGTGTTAAAAAAGGTTTTGATATAGAACTTTTAAAGCTGGTTTGCGAGCGTGTTAATGTTCCTGTTATTGCATCGGGCGGTGCAGGAGGCGCAGAGGATTTCGTTGAGTTGTTTAAGGAAATTCCCGATATTGATGCAGGTCTTGCTGCTTCGATTTTCCATTTCGGAGAGGTTAAAATATCTGATTTAAAAAAGATTTTGAATGAAAACAATATAAATGCAAGGATGATACAAAATGTTTGATATAAATAAATTAAAATTTGATGAAAACGGTCTTATTCCGGCAATAGTTGTTGATGCAGAAACAGGCAAAGTTTTAACCCTTGCCTATATGAACGAAGAAAGCCTAAAAATATCGCTCGAAAAACAGCTCACTTGTTTTTATAGCAGAAGCCGTAAAGAGCTTTGGCTTAAAGGTGAAACGAGCGGAAATTATCAGCATATTGTGTCTATAACTGCTGATTGCGATTATGATGCCTTAGTTATAAAAGTTAAAAAGGACGGTCCTGCTTGCCATAAGGGTACAGATAGTTGTTTCACAAACGAAATTTTAGAGGATGAAACCGCTAAACCTTTTTCTATGAATGGACTTTATGAAATGCTAGAAGGCAGAAAAAAAGAAATGCCCGAAGGCTCATATACTTCGTATCTTTTCAAAAAGGGTATTGATAAAATACTTAAAAAGGTTGGAGAGGAATCAACCGAGGTTATTATAGCCGCAAAGGCAAATGATAAGCGCGAAACCGTTTACGAGGTTGCTGATTTAGCTTATCATATTATGGTTATGATGGTTGAAATGGGAATTTCGGTTGACGATATTAAAAAGGAATTGGCATCTCGCCATATTATCGACCATAAAGTGAAACAGGAAAAGATGACAAGCGATGATAACAACTAATTTCCATACTCATACTATTTATTGCGATGGTAAAAGCACCCCCGAGGAAATGGTGTTAGCTGCAATAGAAAAGGGTTTTACCGATTTGGGATTTTCGTCTCATAGCGTTATGTATATAAAAAGCAGTTTTGCTATGAAAGCAGAAAACGAAAAGCCTTATATTGAAGAAATACTTCGTTTAAAGGAAAAATATAAAAACAAAATAACTGTTTTATGCGGCATTGAGTTAGATGTTTTTTCGCATAAACCCGAATTTAATTATGATTATACAATCGGCGCAGTTCATTATGTTTTGAAAGACGGGATGTATCTTGCGGTTGATAAAAGCGCAGAAGACTATAAAGCCTCGGTAGAAAACTATTATAACGGCGATTACGATGCTTTCGCAGAGGATTATTTCGAATTGGTTAGCAATATTGTAGAAGAAACAAATGCTGATATTATAGGTCATATTGATTTAATTAGCAAATTTGATGAGGTTTTAAAGATTGAAAGAGGCGAGCGGTATTTTAAGGCTAGCGAAAAATGTATTAAAAACCTTGTAAAATATAATATTCCTTTTGAAATAAATACAGGCGCTATGTCAAGAGGGTATAGAACAACCCCATATCCTAGTGAGAAAATTTTAAAAATGATAAAAGAGTATGGCGGGAAAATTGCTATTTCGGCAGATTGCCATAGTACAGAGGGGTTAGATTTCGGCTTTGAAGAGGCACAGAGTCTTGCAAAAAAATGCGGATTTAATCAATACGCAATAATTAAAAATAACAAAATAGAATATATAAATTTTTAAATTAAAGGAGAATAAAAATGGGATTTTTAAAGGGTAAAACCGCTATTATTACAGGAGCAGGCTATGCCGTTTTATCAGACGGCAGCTGTGGTTCAATCGGTTATGGTATTGCAACCGCTTATGCCAAAGAGGGCGCTAATTTAGTTATAACAGGAAGAAATGTTGAGAAGCTTGAAAAGGCTAAAACTGAACTGGAAAAGAATTATGGCATTAAGGTTTTAGCATTGCAGGCAGATATTAACGAGGGCTCAGATAATGAGGCCATTGCAAATTCTGTTGCTAAAAAAGCTTTTGATGAGTTTGGCAGAATTGATGTTCTTATCAATAATGCTCAGGCGTCTGCTTCGGGTGTTACAATCGAGAATCATACAACCGAGCAATTTAATCTTGCAATGTATTCAGGTCTTTATGCAACCTTCTATTATATGAAGGCTTGTTATCCTTATTTAAAGGAAACAAAGGGTAGCATTATCAATTTTGCATCGGGCGCAGGTCTTTTCGGAAATTATGGTCAATGCTCTTATGCTGCGGCAAAAGAGGCTATTCGCGGTTTATCCCGTGTTGCCGCAACCGAATGGGCAAAGGACGGAATAAATACTAATATTGTTTGTCCTCTCGCATGGACAGCTCAGCTCGAAAACTTCCAAAAGGCATATCCTGAGGCTTTTGCGGCTAATGTTAAAATGCCCCCTGCCGGTCATTACGGCGATACCGAGCTTGAAATCGGCAGAGCTTGTGTAGCACTTGCTTCTCCTGATTTTAAATATATGAACGGCGAAACAATAACCCTTGAAGGCGGTATGGGTTTAAGACCGTAAAATAATATGTTAAATAAATATATAGGAAATAAAAGCTTTTATAAAAATGTTTTAAAATTGGCGATACCTATAATGCTTCAAAACGCCATAACAAGCTTTGTGAATATGCTTGATAACATAATGGTGGGGAAACTTAGCACTAACGAAATGACCGGTGTTGCAGTTGCAAATCAGCTCATTTTTGTCTTCACCTTTTGCATTTTTGGCGCAGTTGCGGGCGCGGGTATTTTCGGCGCTCAGTTTTTCGGCAAGGGCGACCATGAAGGCGTTAGATACACATTCAGGTTCAAGCTGATAATCGGTATGATAGTGGCGGTTATGGGTATAGCGATATTTTGGTTTTTGGGAAATCCTTTAATAAACCTTTATCTGAAAGGCGAGGGAAGTTCTGCCGATAAACTTGAAATATTAAGCTATGCTAAAAATTATCTTAATATTATGCTTATAGGACTAATTCCTTTTACAATTTCGCAATGCTATTCTGCAACACTCAGAGAATGCGACCGTTCGCTTCTTCCAATGTTTGCGGGCATTATAGCTGTTGCGGTTAATTTGATTTTTAATTTTGGCTTGATATACGGCAAACTCGGTTTTCCTGAACTGAGGTCTGAGGGCGCGGCTATCGCAACCGTGATTTCAAGATTTACAGAGCTTTTGATTTTAGTTGTTGTTACCGCCTTAACCGCTAAGCGAAGTCCGTTTATAAAGGGTGCTTTTAAAAGCTTATATATGCCATATAAGCTTTCGAAAGAAATATTTAAAAAGGGTATGCCTCTAATGCTTAATGAAATACTTTGGGCATCAGGTATGGCGGCTATGAGCCAATGCTATTCGATTAAGGGAATAGATGTTGTTGCAGGAAATAATATTGCCCAAACCTATTTTAATGTTTTCTCGGTTGCGTTTACGGCGGTTGGAATTTCAATAGGAATTATTTTAGGTCAACAACTGGGCAAGGGAAGTAAAAACGAGGTTTTGGATACTGCCCGCAAGCTAATAACCTTTTCATTAATCATAAGCTTTGTTGCAGGTGCGCTTTATTTCGTTTGCGCTTCGTTTATTCCTGAGCTTTATAATACTAGCGATACGGTTCGCCATATCGCAAAAAGACTTATGCAAATAGGCGCTATAACGCTTCCTCTTGAAGCTTTTGCGCAAGCATCATATTTTACCCTGCGTTCAGGCGGAAAGACCTTTATTGTGTTCCTGTTCGACTCGGCTTTTATGTGGTTTATAAGCATTCCCGTTGCCTTTGTTTTGGGTAGATACTCAGGGCTTACAATTTCCTGGATATATTTAATATGCCAGCTTTTAATATCCTTAAAATGCATTTTAGGATATATTTTCGTAAAACGCGGAATTTGGATTAAAAATATAGTTGACGATTTATAAAGAAGAAAGCTACCGATTTTTCGGTAGCTTTATTTATACGCTATTAAATTTAATTTTATCTCGCTCGATTTGCTTTGAGTATCTATCTTCCTCTGAGAAAATGCAACCGCAATATTTTTGCATATAAAGTCCTATTTCGCGAGCGGTTTGATTGCCGTTTCTGAAATTTGGTCTGAAATCTCGGTAAAGAAATTCTATACCGTATTTTTCGGCATATCTGAACCCCGCATTTTTAATAGCTTCATGGTCTTGATAAAGACTTGCAAGCAGGGTAGAGGTGAAATATTTATACCCGTTTTCTGCTGCATATTTAGCCGTTTGCTCTAATCTGTGCTCATAACAGTATTTGCAACGTTTTTCAATATCAGAAGCCACATTTTTAACAAAACTTTTAAGCCCATAATCCTCTAAAACCTTGGTTTCAAGCTTGTTTTGTTTTGCGTATTCGATAAGGCAATCGCGCCTTGCTTCATACTCTTTAAAGGGATGGATATTAGGATTATACCAAAATGCAACAGGGGTAAAGCCTTCTGCCTTTAAAGGATTTATAGCCGAAACCGAACAGGGAGCACAGCAACAATGAAGTAAAACCTTTGTCATTAATCTTCACCTGCAATATCCTTGCCGCAACAACGCTTATATTTTTTACCGCTTCCGCAAGGGCATAATGCGTTTTTGCTAACAACGCCTTTTCCTCTAACGGTTAAAGGCTTATCTGAGGCATTACTTTCCTCGGCAACCTTTTCGCGCTTAACCTCCTCGTCCTTACGAACGCGAACTGATAGCACTAATTTTGAGGTTTGCTCTCTGATAGCATTGGTCATTTGCTCGAACATATCATAGCTATCATTTCGGTATTCAATAACAGGGTCATGCTGACCGTATGCTCTAAGACCGATACCTTGACGAAGCTGGTCCATAGCATCGATATGGTCCATCCAGTTAGTATCAACACTTCTGAGAAGCATAACGCGTTCAATTTCGCGCATAGTTTCGCTTCCAAATTCTTCTTCTCTGGCATCATAAATGGTGCGAACTCGGTCTTTAAGATTTTGAGCTATATCCTCTTTTGAGGTTTCGCCTAACTCCTCGGGTGTGAAACGAAAATCACTCGGTGCAGTTATCCAACCTGCAAAATATTCTCTAAGACCGTTTAAGTCCCAATTATCGTGAATAGCATCAGCCAAATAAATACCGCAGTATGCATCGATAGTTTCGTCTATCATTTTTAAAATGGTGTCTTTAAGCTCTTCGCCGTTAAGAACCTTATTGCGCTCGGTATAGATAAGCTCGCGCTGTTTGTTCATAACATCGTCATATTGAAGCACATTTTTACGAATAGCGAAGTTCATGCCCTCTTTCTTCTTTTGGGCGCTTTCAATAGTTCTTGAAAGCATTGAGCTTTCGAGCGGAACATTTTCTTCAACTCTCAGAGTTTCCATCATACCCGATATTCTTTCGCCGCCGAATAGACGCATTAAATCGTCTTCAAGGGATACAAAGAACTGAGTATTACCGGGGTCGCCCTGACGACCTGCACGACCTCTGAGCTGGTTATCAATACGGCGGGAATCGTGGCGCTCAGTACCTATAATGCAAAGACCGCCAACCTCTTTAACCTTTTCGTTTTCGGGCGCGATATCTAGCTTAAACTTATCATAATAAGCCTTAAATTTCTCGCGAGAAGCGATAATATCGGGGTCCTCGGTTTCGGCAAAGCCGGTAGCTTCATTTATCATTTCATCTGATAAACCATCATGCTTTAAGGCGGCTTTTGCTAAATATTCTGCGTTACCGCCAAGCATAATATCGGTACCACGACCTGCCATATTGGTTGCGATGGTAACCGCGCCGAATTTACCTGCCTGAGCGATAATTTCAGCTTCTTTTTCGTGATGCTTAGCGTTTAAAACATTATGAGCAATACCGCGTTTTTTAAGCATAGCGGATAAAAGCTCGGATTTTTCGATTGTAACTGTACCAACAAGAACAGGCTGACCTTTTTCGTGGCAAGCTACAATCTTATCTATAACCGCATAGAATTTTGCTTTTTCGGTTTTATAAACAACATCATTCTCGTCTATACGGGCTATCGGCTTGTTGGTTGGAATTTCGATAACATCAAGACGGTAAATCTCTTTAAATTCTGCTTCCTCGGTCATAGCAGTACCGGTCATACCTGATAATTTCGAATATAAACGGAAGAAGTTCTGGAAGGTTATTGTTGCAAGGGTTTTGGATTCCTTTGCAACCTTAACACCCTCTTTGGCTTCAATAGCTTGGTGAAGTCCTTCGTTATACCGTCTGCCATACATAAGGCGACCTGTAAACTCGTCTACTATGATAACCTCGCCGTCTTTAACAACATAGTCAACATCGCGTTTCATAATACCATAAGCCCTGATAGCCTGATTAACATGGTGAGCAATAGCGATATTATCGGTATCGTTTAGGTTTTCAATATTAAAATAACGCTCGGCTTTTTCAACACCCGAGGGGGTTAAAGTAACCGTTCTAGCTTTTTCGTCAACAACATAGTCGCCGTCGTAATTTGTAACATCGTCGCTCGCTTTATCGTCCATCTCTTTGATTTTAAACATTTTGAGATTTCTGGCGAAGCTGTTTGCAGCGGTATAAAGGTCGGTTGATTTATCGCTTTGACCTGAAATAATAAGAGGAGTACGCGCCTCGTCAACCAAGATAGAGTCAACCTCGTCCACAATAGCAAAGTTATGCTCGCGCTGAACCTTTTGCTCCTTATAAATTACCATATTATCTCTAAGGTAATCAAAGCCGAGTTCGTTATTGGTGCAATAGGTTATGTCGGCATCGTAGGCTTTCTTTTTCTCTTCGTGGTCCATTCCGTGAATAATAAGACCAACGCTAAGCCCCATAAATCTGTATAGCTTGCCCATCCACTCAGAGTCGCGCTTTGCAAGATAATCGTTAACTGTTACGATATGAACACCTTTTCCGGTTAGCGCGTTTAAGTATGCAGGTAAAGTAGCAACCAAGGTTTTACCTTCACCTGTTCTCATTTCGGCAATTCTGCCCTGATGCAAAATAATACCGCCTATGACTTGAACAGGGAAGTGGCGCATACCGAGTACGCGGTCGCTCGCTTCTCGGCAAGCGGCAAAGGCCTCGGGTAAAATACTGTCAAGACTTTCGCCCGCTTCTAATCTTTCTTTAAATTCTAATGTTTTTCCTTTAAGTTCTTCATCAGATAGAGCACGGTATTCCTCTTCAAGAGATAAAACCTTTTCCACCTGAGGCATAATTCTTTTAATTTCTTTTTGACTGTAATCGCCAAATAGTTTTTTTAGTAAACCCATAATGAAAATACCTCTATAAGTAATAAAGTTTAGTATAATAATATATAATACCATAAAATATTAAATAAATATAGTATTATTTTTAATTTTTTAAAGAATTATCAATTCTTTTTTCGATTTAGTTAGGTTTTCGTATGAATTTTCGGTTATTAAAACCATATCTTCAATTCTAACTCCGAATTTATTTTCCAAATAAATACCCGGTTCAACCGTCATAATCATACCGCTTTCAAGCTTTGTTTCGTCTCTTGTGTTAAAAGCAGGATTTTCGTGAATTTCTAAGCCAACGCTGTGTCCCAGTCCATGCCCAAAGCAACCCTCATATCCTGCATTATCAATAAACCTTCGGGCGATATTATCTATATCATGGCATACGGCATTAGGTTTGATTTCTTTTAATGCAAGATTTTGCGATTCTAATACAGTGTTATAAACCTTTTGCATTTCGTCGGTGGCATATTCTAGGGCTACTGTTCTGGTCATATCCGAGCGGTATCCGTTTATAACCGCGCCAAAGTCCATGGTTATGAAATCACCTGGGTTTATAGGCTTGTCCGTCGGCACGCCGTGAGGCAAAGAGGAGTTTTTGCCTGAAACCACGATAAAATCAAAGGAAACCCCCTCGCTTCCAAGCCTTCGCATAAAAAATTCCATATCTAATGCAATTTCCTTTTCGGTAACCCCTGATTTTATTTTGTTTAATATATAATCAAATGTCTTATCGGTTATATCCTGAGCTTTTTTTATATTTTCTATTTCTTCATTGGATTTAATTCTTCTTAAAGATTTTATCTTTTTTGAAATTTCCGCTTTTGCCAAAACCTTAAATTCAGGAAGATTGTTTTTAAAGCTTTCATATTCGTTTAAAGTTACGGTATCGGGTTCAAGCAAAATTTCCTTAATATTATGTTTTTTAAAGATATTTTTTAAATCCTCAAAAAGCCTGTTTTGAAGCAAAACCTTAGCAAAATTAACTGTTTCTTTTGCTTTTTCAAAATACCTGAAATCTATTATAAAATAGGCTTCATCTTTAAGTATAACAACCGTTCCCGCGGAAGAATGCATACCTGTGAAATAAAATCGGTTGCTATTATCTGTAATAATTATTGCTTCGTTTTTATTTAAGATTTTTTGAAGTTCTTCTATTCTTTTTTGAAACATCATTATCTCCTATGATTTTAAATATATTTTCCGATAATAAAAGTATTGCCGAAAGGTTTATAATAAGCATAATTGAATTAAAAAATTCTGCCATTTTCCATACTGCCGCAATGTCAAAAACTGCACCCATAACCGAGCCTAACGGATAAAAACACAAAAATATTTTGCCGCCTGTTTTTCCAAATAAAAATTCACTGCCGCTTTTTCCGTAAACCGCCCAACCGATAACACTTGAAAAAGCGAAAAAACACATCATAACGGCTAAAATTATAACCGATAAATTTCCGTATCCTGTCGATAATGCTTTTGATACGAGGGTTGCATTTGCAAAGCTTGTATAATCTATTTTAACCCCGCTTGAAATAATTGTCAATGCCGTTAGGGTGCAAATAAGAATTGTATCAACAAAAACCTCAAAAATGCCGTATAATCCTTGGGTTTTGCTATCGGCATCAAATGCCGCAGAATGAGCTATCGCTGAGGTACCGAGTCCTGCCTCATTTGAGAAAACTCCGCGAGAAGCACCGGTTACTGCAACCTTTAAAAATGAGCCTATCACTCCTCCTGTTACCGCTTTTGGATTAAATGCACCTTCAAATATCATTTTAAAAGCTTTCGGTAAAACCTCAATATTTATGATAATTATTCCTAAGCATAAAGCAATATAAACCGCCGACATTAAGGGTATGGTTTTCTCGGTGAAAGCCGCGATTTTTTCGTTGCCACCTAGGATAACTGCATAAACTAAAAGAGCAAAAACAATACCTAAAATGAGCTTTATATAAAAATTATCGGTTATAGATAAAATAGCGGCATTGGTTTGGGTGATATTGCCTGTGCAAAAAGCGGCAGGGATTAAAAGGAAGGCAAAAACAGGGGAGAGGTATTTGAATTTGGATTTAATTTCTTTTATGTAATACATAGGACCGCCTAAAAGCTCACCCGTATTTTCTTTTCTTAAAATAATTGCTATTGCGATTTCAGAATATTTAACCGCCATACCTAAAACCGCCGAAACCCACATCCAGAATACAGCGCCCGCACCGCCTACCGAAATTGCGCTTGCAACTCCTGCGATATTGCCTGTACCTACTGTTGCCGAAAGGGCGGTGCAAGCGGCTTGAAGCGAGGTTATTCTGTTTTGATTTTGCTTTCGGTTTTTAAAGGCAAAAACAACCGCTTTAACCGATTTTGGAAAAAGCTTTATTTGAAAAAAATTCCCCTTAAAGCTTAAATAAAGACCACATAAAATAAGCAAAGAGAAGGGAAAAAATCCCGAAATTATATCTGTTAAACCGCTTAAAAATTTCATAAATACACCTCTTAACTAAATTAGTATTTAAAAATATTAAAAAATATCACAATAATAAATATTTACTATTGTGATTTTTGATATTTTGTAGTATAATGTATGTGTATATTTGTATCTTATACTATATATTGAAAGTGTGGATTTTTTGGAACGGATAGTATATCTTGATAATAGTGCAACAACCAAGCCCTGCAAACGCTCGGTAGAATATATAAATAAAGCTTTAACTGAAAACTGGGGCAATCCTTCTTCGCTTCATTCTTTCGGTTTTTCGGCAGAGCTTAGTATGAACGAGGCAAGAGAAAAAATTGCTAAAAAAATCTCTGCCGAGACTAATGAGATTATTTTCACCGGAAGCGGAACAGAGGCTAATAATACTGCTATTATGGCTGTTTCAAACAGTCGCGCTAAAAAAATTATAACAAGCTCTATCGAGCATCCTTCGGTTTTAGAAACGATTAAGAAGCTCGAATTAAACGGCTTTGAGGTTGTAAGATTAAGTTGTGATAAAAGCGGTGTTATAGATTTAGATGAGCTTGAAAATGAGGTGGACGAAAACACGGCGCTTGTTAGCATTATGCTTGTTAACAATGAGGTAGGTTCCGTTCAACCTATAAAAGAGGCTGTAAAAATTGTAAAATCAAAATCGGCTAAAACCCTGTTTCATTGCGATGCTGTTCAGGCTTTTGGTAAGATGCCTATAAATGTTAGAAATTTAGGCATAGATTTAATGAGTATAAGTGCTCATAAGGTGCACGGTCCTAAGGGTATCGGTGGGTTATATTGCAAAAAAGGTGTCAATTTAAAGCCCTTTATAACCGGTGGCGGTCAGGAAAGAGGGCTACGCTCGGGCACCGAGAGTACGCCGCTTATAATGGGATTTATGGGTGCGGTCGAAAACTTGGGTGATATAAATAAGGAACTTGGAAAGATAAAAGAAATAAACGAATATGCCAGAGAGTGTTTTGAGAAAGATGATAATATTTTTATAAATTCTCCCGAAAATGCATTGCCGTTTATACTTAATATTTCTGTTTTAGGGTATAAATCCGAAACCCTGCTTCATTTTTTAGAAAATGAAAATATTTTTGTATCGTCAGGTAGCGCTTGCGCAAAGGGAGAACAAAGCTATGTTTTAAAGGCTCTGGGGCTTGATAAACCAAGGTCGGACAGTGCTTTGAGACTAAGCTTTTCAAGAGATAATACTAAGGAGGATATCGACCTGTTATACTCTGCTTTAAAAAAAGCGATGGGTAAAATCAGGCGAAGCGATAAATGAAAGAGATAATACTTATTAAAAACGGCGAGTTGGCTTTAAAGGGGCAAAACCGCAGTAATTTCGAGGATATACTTATAAAAAATATTAGAAGAAGACTTAAAAGTCTCGGAAAGCTTAATATCCGCAAGGCGCAGTCAACTATTTATTTAGAGCCTGCCGAGGAAGATTATGATTTTGAGGAGGCTTTGCAGAGAGTTTCTTTAATATTCGGTATTGCAGGTTTTAGCCGAGCATGTGTTTGCGAAAAGAGTATGGAGGACATACTGTCAAAAGCAGGCGTTTATTTGAAGTCTACTATGGAAAACATAAAAACCTTTAAGGTTGAGGCTAAGCGCGCAGATAAAAACTTTCCGTTAACCTCGCCTGAAATCTGTCGGGAAATGGGCGGTAAAATACTATCTTATTTTCCGCATTTAAAGGTTGATGTTCACAATCCTGATATAGTGGTTTATGTTGAAATTCGCGATTTTGCAGCATATATTAGAGCCCAGCAGCTTCACGGCGCAGGCGGTCTTCCGGTTGGAACTGCGGGAACGGCTTCTATACTTATTTCAGGCGGGATAGACAGTCCTGTTGCAGCTTGGACTATGGCAAAGAGAGGACTCAGACTTAACGCAATTCATTTCGCAAGCCCTCCATATACCAGTGCGAGAGCCGAAATGAAGGTTAAAACCTTGCTTTCAAAGGTGGCTAGGTATAGCGGAACTATAAACCTTGCTATCGTTCCTTTTACCGAAATTCAAGACCAGATAGCCGAGCATTGTCCTGAGGATTATTTCACCCTTATAATGCGGCGAATGATGATGCGAATTTCAGAGAAAATTGCAAGAGATTCGGGTAGTTTAGCGCTTATAACAGGTGAGAGCTTAGGTCAGGTCGCAAGTCAAACCTTGCCAGCACTGGTTAGCACCGATAGCGTTGTTAATATGCCTGTGCTTCGTCCTTTAATCGGTATGGATAAGGAGGAAATTATTTCTATTTCAAGAAATATTGATACCTTTGAAACCTCAATTTTGCCTTATGAGGATTGTTGCACGGTGTTTACTCCTAAGCACCCGAAAACCAGACCGACCTTAGAGCTTTGCGAAAATGCCGAAAAGGGATTGGATATAGATAATTTAATTGAAAAAGCAATTAGCGAAACGGTATATACTTATATTGATTGAGAGGGCTTTATTTGAAGGATAAGCTTTATAAAAAGGCAGAAGAATTAGTTAGCCTTTTAAAAAATGAAAATTTAACTATTGCAACAGCCGAATCTTGCACAGGTGGTATGGTATCGGAGGTTTTAACCGAGATTTCTGGTGTTTCAAGTGTGTTTAATCTTGGAATAACTTCTTATACCAATGAGATTAAGAATATGATTTTAAATGTTAAATCAGAAACTCTTGAAAAATTTGGTGCAGTATCGGGCGAAACAGCCTGTGAGATGGCAGAAAATGTTAGCAAACTGGCAAATTCAGATATGGGCATTTCGGTTACCGGTGTGGCGGGTCCTTCAGCTAGCGAGGGGCATAATCCGGGTTATGTTTTTATTGCGGTGAGCTTTGAAGATAAACTTGAAGTTAAGCTTTTAAATATTGAACCTAAAAACCGAGAATTTATTAGGCAGTCGGCGGTTTATGGTTTATTAGAACTAACAATAAGTATCATAAAGGAAAATGATAATGGGTAAGCATACAGAAGAAAACAAAGATAGATTTCCGGCTTTTTTTAAGCATATATATGTGTCCTATATACCTAATAATCGCGATAATTTAAAGCAAATACTGCTTAAAGTTATCTTTATAATTTGTTTGGTTGCTTTTATAATTTCAGCAGGATATCTTGCAAATTATTTTTATGAAGCTCAAAATCAGGAAAATATAGCCGAGAAGAGCAGAGAACTTTGGGCTGAGGTTGAAGAGAAAGAAAAAAATCTTACCTTAGAGGAAATAGAAATCGAGATTGAAAAGGTTAGCAAAGCCTTGAAGGATGAAAATCCTGACTATAAGGCTTGGATTAAAATAAGCGGAACAAAAATTGATTATCCGATATATCAAACCGATAATAATGAATATTATTTGAATCATAATCAAAATCGAAAGCGTAGTGCTTACGGTGCGATTTATTTTGATTATGAGAATAAGATAACAAAGGAAAAAACCGATAAAAATCTTGTTATTTATGGGCATGAAATGAAAAACGGTTCGATGTTTGGCGAGCTCAAAAAACTAAAAAGTTTAAGCTTTTATAAGGAGCATCCAACGATAGATTTTTCAATTTTCAATAAGGAAAGCTCATATAAAATTTATTCGATTTTTATTTTAAATGCTGATAGAAATGATGATAATGGTTATATTTATAATATTTATCGTCAAAACTTTTCAGGCGAAAAAGACTTTGACGCTTGGGTTAAAGAAGCTTATGAGCGAAGTGTTATAAATACAAATGTTGACGTTAAGTATGGTGATAACATAATAACTCTTGTTACTTGTTCTAATGATTTTCCGAATGCAAGACTAATTGTTATGGCAAGAGAAATAAGGGAAAACGAACAAATGGATGTAGACACGTCTTTGGCAACCGTAAATGCAAGTCCAAGATATCCTCAAAAATGGTACGATGCACGCGGTATAAAAAAGTAAACTTAAAGGAGGAACATTGAAATGTTTCAAAATATAAAGGCTGATGTTATTTATTATAAAACAAATACTGATTTTGAGATGGAATTCAACCTTTGCGGCTGTTGTCGTATGAGATTGCTTAATAGTAAGGCGGATGACCGAAAATGCCTTATTGCAGACCTTACTCGTGCAGTGCAACGAAGTAAAGTTATAATAGTTGTTGGTAATCTTTTTGGTGATGATAATATTATTTCTAATATTGCAGGGGCTATCAGCAAAACCTTATCTCCTGCTGATAATAAGGCTTATGGCATTAAAGCTGATGAGGAAATAAATATTATAACAGGTTCAACTCCGCTAGTATCTGAGGACGGTTTCTTTGGCGGTTGCATAATAGAAAGCGGACCTCAGACTATGATACTTTTAACCGAAAGCCGCAGTATAAAAAAATCTATTATGAATAATTTAATACATCCTTATTTAGAGGAGTTATATGCTGGCGAGTTGAAGGCGGAAACTCTTAGTGAGGAAACCGTTGAGGAGTCTGCCGAAGAAATTGGTGAAAAAATCGAGATTGCAGAAGAGGTAGTAGGGCAGGCTGTTTCAGAAGAAGAGGATGAAGTAGAAGAGGATACTCCTTTGGTTGACGATCCTGAGCTTATAATGGATGTTATAGAAGAAAATCTTGAAGAAAACATTATTATTAAAAATGATGATGATTTCTTTGCCGGTATGATTTTTGAAGCAGATGACGCAGAAGAGGATTTTATAATTCCTGAGGAAAACATTGAGCTTTTTGCGGATCCAAATAAAATTAGCAAGCGGGACTCTATGAATATAAGCGAATTTTATTCTGCTATGAATGTTGATGATTTAGGTCTTATAGAAGAGGAAGACGACCCGTATTTTATTCCGACTAAGCCACCGATTATTAATTTGCCTATGATGGTGCTTATAGTTATTATTTTAATTTTAGTTGCAGTGCTTTGCTATTCGTTAATATATATTCCTATGCGAAGCGGTGTTCCTGCCTCGGATTATATTAATAATATTATTGAAACATTGTTCGTCTAACAAAAAGGAAAGTTTAAGGGGATTTTTATGAGTGAAAAAAGAAGTAGTTTTACCGGTAAAATAGGGTTTGTTTTAGCGGCGGCAGGCTCGGCAGTAGGTTTAGGAAATATTTGGCGATTTCCTTATTTGGCGGCAAAGTATGGTGGAGGAATATTTTTATTAACCTACATAATACTTGCCGTAACCTTTGGATTTGCCCTTATGTGCGCCGAGATTGCGATTGGCAGAAAAACAGGTCAAAGTGCTATAAATGCTTTTAAAACCCTGAATAAAAAATATTCGTTTATCGGTTGGATAGCATCTATAATACCGATTATAATATTGCCTTATTATTCAGTAATAGGCGGATGGGTTATGAAATATATTTCTGTTTTTATAGGCGGGAGTATGGGTAAAGCCGCGGGAGACGATTATTTTACTGATTTTATAACCGGAACAACTGAACCTATTGGTTGGTTTTTGCTGTTTATAGGACTTACTGCTTTGGTTGTTATTTTCGGCGTTGAAAAGGGTGTCGAAAAGATAAGTAAATTTATAATGCCAATGCTTCTTGTTATGACGGTATTTATAGCAATTTATGCTATGACTATGGACGGTGCGTTAGCAGGCGTTAAGTTCTATCTTTTGCCTGATTTCAAAAAATTCAGCTTTATTACGGTACTAGCCGCTATGGGTCAGCTTTTCTATTCAATGTCGATAGCTATGGGTATTATGATAACCTATGGCTCATATATGAAAAAGGATATTAATCTTGAATCCTCTGTTAAGCAGATTGAAATTTTTGATACAGCAGTAGCCTTCTTGGCAGGTCTTATGATTATTCCTGCAGTTTTTGCTTTTTCGGGTGGCAATGAAGCGGCATTGGGAAAGGGACCGAGCCTTATGTTTGTTACACTTCCTAAGGTATTTAATTCGATGCCCGGCGGAAGCATAGTAGGCGCATTATTCTTTATAATGGTTTTCTTTGCCGCTATAACCTCTTCGATTTCTCTTATGGAAACGGTTGTTTCAATAATTAGCGATAAATTAGGTTGGAAAAGAATTAAAACATGTATAGCTGTATTTATCGGCTCGGTTGTTTTAGGCTTGCCCTCGGCACTCGGTTGGGGAGTTTTAAAGAATATAATGATAGGCGAATATACTATTTTAGATATGTTTGATTTTGCAAGTAATAGTATATTAATGCCGATTGTTGCATTTCTTACCTGTATATTTGTTGGATATATTATCAAGCCTAAGTCGGTTATAGAGGAAATAGAAATAACCGGAAGGTTTAAGAATAAGAAGCTTTTTGTGGTTATGATTAAGTATATAGCTCCGATTTGTATAGTTCTTATTTTAATTTCATCGCTTTTAGATGCATTAGGTTTAATGAAGATTTAAATAAAATATAATATTAAATGATTAAAGAGAGGGTATGATCCCTCTCTTTTTTATGCATAAAAAAATCGCACGCTAAAAAGCGTGCGATTTAAAACTCATAGATTAAGCTGCGCTTCTGATTTTCTTAATAGATACTAACGAAACTGCAATACCTGCTAAAAGAAGTGTGAAAGCGATAGGAGTGAAGTTATCAGAAGTTGGGTCAGACTTAGGAGGCTCGGTTGAACCGGCTTTTTCTTTGAGAACTAAAACAAAATTACCTAATGAAGGGAATTTAGCTTTTATAGTTCCGTTGCCCATAGTAGCTTCAATCTTAACAATTTTACCGTCAGCACCCTTGAATAAGATATATCCCTCGTTTGTAGCTTTAATACCGTTTGCAGTGAAGGTTACATCTATTGGGTATTTTGGATTTCCGCTGCCTTTAAGAATGATTTTTTTGTGGTCGGCAATTTTTTCATTGTTTCCGATTTCTTTTTCATAGGCATCGGTGCTTTCGTCTGTATCAACAACTTGGAGTTCCCAAGATGTTCCGTTGGCATCGGTACCGGTAGCTTCAGTAATAATACCTTCGGTTTTTTCAGGGGAGATAGTTGTTGCTGCGAAAGCAGTTGTTGTAAAAGCTGAAACTGCTAATACAACGGTTAAGAGGATTGCTAATACTTTTTTCATTTTTCATTTTCCTTTCAGTTTATTTTTGTTTAATGTAAAATGTATTTAAAATTAAATTATACAACTGATTTTCGTCAGGCATAAAGGTTTCGTATTTACCGTCGCTTCCATAAGTGCCTTCAATGTCTAAAAATTTAAACTCACATTCCATAGCCTCGGAAGCTAAATAAGTTGCACTTGCGGCGGTAACATTTGTAACCGTATTAGATGCTAGTTTGTTATACATTTTTATTGGCAAAGATAAATCCTTTAAATATGCGCTTTTTGTTTTAGAAACAAAGCTTGAAACAAAAGCCTTTTGCCTTGCAACACGAGGAGCGTTACTTTCGCCTCGGTATCTTAAATATTTAAGAGCATTTTTGCCGGTTATCGTAACTGTATTACCCGGTTTCATAGCAGAACTGATTGAGGTTAAGTCTTCCGTAATAGTAACCGGAACGCCGCCTACTGAATCAACAATTTCTTCTACGCTGTTCATAAATATCGTATAATATCCGTTTATAGGTATACCGTAAAGCAATCTCGATACTGAATTTGCGGTATTTTCGGAAGCTTTTTTATCATCTGAGCTATAAGTATAAGAAAGACATATTTGTTCATTTTGTTTTCCAATGAAACTTCCGTTTATTCCGTAAACATCAACATCAACAAGAGTATTTCTCGAAATAGATATAATATTTACTTTATTGGATTTAGTATCAATCGAAATAAGATAAAGAGCGTCAGCCTGGTGGAGCTTAGAGGAATCAGAGCTTTTTCGGTCTATTCCTAAAAGCAATATGTTTATAAGCTCTGAGTTATAGTTATAAGCTTCGCCGTTATAGTATGCATCGGCATCTTCGGGAACAACTTCATCTTCCAAAGCGGGCAGAGAAGGGGAAATGTCTCCCGTATTGCCTCTTAGCTTTGATTCACCGATTTTTAAAAATATAAAAAATGCTGAAATAAATATTAAAATAATTGCAAGAATAACCGATAGAATTATAATTAGTTTTTTAGATTTTTTTTTGGATTTAACTTCCGAATTGTTCTCTGCTGTCATAAATTAAAACTCCTTGAACTAAATAACGTTCATTATCGTTGCTAGTACAAGTTGAAAGGGTTATGATTTTATCGTTTTCGGTAACGGCTATATCGTGTTTGATATTAGCGCTGACCTTTCTGGTACTAAAAATCATATCAAGATATTCTTTTCTAACATTAATATCAGAGAAATCAAAGTTTAAAAGAATATGCCTATCATCAAAAACATAAGCGGCAAATATTTCATATTTTAAAATTCTGCCCGGCATATATATATTAATGTATCTGTTTTGTTCAAAAAAGGTATTGTCTCTAAATTTTTTGAGACTACCGAACATGGTGCCGTTTCGCATATTATGCCCATAAACTACCGTATTGAAATCATTAAATTCCATATCATTATAATTATGGGTGTAAATAGCACCGTATTTTGATTTTTTAAGGTCAACCGAATGGGTTAGATAAAACCTATCATTATTGGGATTTCTTAAAATAGGATAATCAATAACCATACCCGGAATATTTATCCAAGCATAAATATCGGGATTCTGCTTTTTTAGTTTTTTGAAATCTACCGGAGTTTCTACCTCAGGTTCGGCAGAAGAAGTATCATCTGTACTAACAGTAACCTCGTCTTTAAAATCATCCATTTTATCGGATTCGATTTTTAAATATATAAAATAAGAGGCAGAGGTTATAACACAGAGCAAAGCGATAATCAAGATAATTATCCAGATTTTCTTCTTACGCGATTTTTCCGTAACCTTTTCCCCCATATATTTAATTTTGAAATATAAACTTTCACAAAGTAATTATATCATTTAAGACTTTAAAAGTCAACACAAAAAACGCCAAAAAATAATTGGCGTTTTTTACCTATATTAATATATAAATTAATGCAAATAACAAAAGTTTATCTGATTTTTCGCTAAATAAAATAAGCAAAAGACCTATTATAAGTGCAGAATCGCTATCCTTAAACAAACCATCCAGCATTGGTATTCCAAAAGAAGAATTTGAATTTTGAGTTTTTTGGGGTTTAGGCGGTTCGGGAATATGACTGGTATTTTTTGGAGTTTCGTTTTGATTGTTTTCAGGCATTTTAACGAAAGAGGGAACAGGAGGCATTTTGTGACTCTCTTTTTTTGTATGCTCCATAGATTTTTTGTTCATTTGTTTCATTCTTTCAATGGCTGCTTGCTGTTCGAATAAAAATTCTTTTTCGGTCAAAAAAATACCTCCCCGAAATTAAAAATTAAGAATACCGCTTTCTCTTAAAATAGGCAAAATTTCAATAACCCGCAAAATTTTAATGGCGGTATCAACCTTTTCCTGCTTTGGAGCACTTAAATGGGGTTTTAAAGCGGTTAAAAGCTGAGCTCTGGGGTCAGAGCTTGCCGAATTGAATTTGCTTACAATATTCATTAGCGAGGCTATATCTATATCGCCGAGAAGTGAGGAAAAATCGCCTAAGCTTGACGGAGCTTCGGGCTTTTTTTGTTCTCCTAGTATGCTTTCTGCCATTTGCTTTACTCGCTTCATACTTTCCTCGTCGTTTAAAATATTCGCCAGTTTTTCACTTAAATCATCCATTTTTTCCTCCAAGAGCCTTCATTATTGCCGCCGCTTGCGGACTTTTTAAAATTTCGCTTAAAGCATTTTTATCATTTAAAATTTCGTTTAACTTCTGCTTATCTTCATTAGACAAACTGTTTATAAGCTTATCGGTTTTACCTGATTTTGCGGCAGATAAAATATCCTTGTTCATATTAAAATTATTGTTCATAAAAAACCTCCGTTGAAATTTAGGTGATATTGTTATATAATATGTTAAAAATAGAATTTATAGAATAGATAAGGTTTAATTTTATGCGTATAGTTGTAATTTCTGATTCTCATAGGCAAACAAGGGTTATAGATAAAATTTTAAGCTCTGAGCTTGATGCCAAGCATGTTTTCTTTTTAGGAGATAATGCGGCAGATATTGAGGACTTTGAATTTATTTATCCGAATTTCAATTTTCATACCGTTTGCGGAAACTGCGATTTTGCAAGTCTGCTTCCAACTATGGGTTTAGAAACAGTTAACGGAAAGCGGATATTATATACTCATGGTCATACCCTTTCAGTTAAATCGGGAACAGGGCATTTGATAGAATTGGCTAAGAAAAATAACTGTGATATTATTTTATACGGACATACTCATATCCCTCAAATATTATATGAAGACGGAATATATATTGTGAATCCCGGCTCTTGTTCAAGGTCGAGAGAGGGAGGCAATTCTTATGCTGTTATTGATATAACCGAGCAGGGAATAATGCCGATTATAAAAAGAATTTAATATGAATTTATAAAAAACAGGGCTGTCTCAAATTTTGAGACAGCCCTGTTTGGCTTTTTAAGTTTAATTAAAAATCAACATTTACAATAAATCTGAAAGATACTCTGCGGGAAGCCGCTAAATCAACCTCACCGTTTTTATCGTAAACAGGCTTACTGTTGGAATAACCAACATTTTCTAATGATTTGCTAATCTTAGAAACATCAACACCTGTTTCGGCAGATATACAATAGTTTTTAACATTTAAAGCTCTTTGCTCAGATAATTGCAAACCGCTGGCATAGGTGCTTCCCTTAATAGGAGCGATATGACCTTCAACCATTGTTTTTGAGATAAAGCCTTCATATTTCGGGGAGAATGCAACGGTTGTATAAGCTTTTATAAATTTATTGAGGAATGATTTACCGTTTGCAGTAAGCTCAGCAGAATCTCCGCCAAATAAAACCGAGGAATCAAGCAAGATTTCACCTGTTTCTTTATTAACGGTTGCATTAATGCCTTCCTTTTTGAATTCGGCAATAAGTTCATCAAAAAGACTGTTTTTCTTATTTATAACTTCCTCTAACTGTTTACCTGAAACTACCAAATAAACATCTGCACCGCCGTTGTATTTAGCATAAACATAGTATGCTAATGATCTTCTTGAAATGCTTGCGTAATCTTTATAGCCTTCCAATAACTTTTTACCGGTCATAGCATCAACTAAATCATATAGAGAATTGGAGTTATTGGTTTTAACAATCCAAGGAGCAAAGTGATAACCTTTTATAGTATAATCCTTGTCTTTATAAGAATAATAATAGGTGTCATCATCAACTTTTTTAGAAGCGAGAAATTCACCGCTAAAAACATAATTCTTTTTATTATCTCCAGGTCCGTTGAAGAAAACATCACCATTTTTATCAATTATGGTATAATATTTGTCATCTCTAAGCATCCAGTTTTGACCGAACATTTTGTCATAGTATACAGATTCATAATTTCCTTTAAGAACGGTTTCGCCTTTTAAATTATAAACCTTATTATCAACATGGATAAGCTCGCCATAGATAGTGATATATTCATCAAATTCAGAGGAAATGATTTTTCCTGTGTTATCCATAACTACATATTTTGAACTGCCATCCGCATATTTGCTTGCAACAAAATATCCGTTGCTCTTACCGCTTGGAGTAAATCCGGTTAGATCATAGTTAAACATTAATTTGCCATCGGCATCGTACATTTCGCCTACCTTACCTTCAATAGCGTATGTACCGTCTTCATATAATTTAGCACTATCGGGTAAAGCTTCACCATTTTCATTGATTTTGATGGTTTTATTTTCTTCATTTGTAAATTGAATGTATCTTCCGCAAGCCGAAATAGTTGTTTTCTTAGTGCCTGTTGCTCCGGGAACTAGTTTATTTGTTACAATATCAAATACATACCAGTTGCCGTTATACCATGTATCATAGGAATTGCCAAAACAGCTAAGACCTGTATTAGTAAAGCTTAATATAGCTTCATCTTTAATAACAGTACGAGAATTTCCTTTGGCAACAAGGATATAACGATCATTTAAAACACTAAATGTAGCATATCCTGAAACAATGGTTTTTCCTTTGCCATCAATGAGATAAGATGCATTTAAGCTTGCAATATCATTTTCGTTTGCTGCAACAACTTTTGTAACCTCAAAATAATTACCTCTTGGAGTTACATCGGCGAATATTGCACCTGTGTCATACGCACCGTTATAAGACATAACACCCCAAAGGTCATTTTCGCCTTTATAGTAAAGACCGCCCTCGGCAGTTGTGAAATTGTCTCGATTTACAGTTCCAACCTTTTCGGCAACAAGGTATTCGGTAAACACACCGTTTACAACATTGTTGTTTTTGTCAACAGCTTTGCCGCATCCTGCAAACAAAGAAACCATTAAAAGAGCTGTTAGGGTTAATGCTAATAATTTTTTCATTTTTATCTCTCCTTATTAAAATAAATATTATTAAAATAGACCGGTGATTTTACCGCTATTATCAATATCAATACGCTCTGCTGCGGGAACTTTTGGAAGTCCAGGCATGGTCATAATATCGCCTGTTAGAGCTACTATAAAGCCTGCGCCGGCAGAAATTTTAAGGTTTCTAACCGTAACCTTAAAGCCTTCGGGAGCGCCGAGCTTTGTTGCATCGTCTGAGAAGCTGTATTGAGTTTTTGCCATACAAATAGGACAGTTTTCAAATCCCATTTCGGCAAGCTTTTCTGCTTGCTTTTTAGCGTTAGGTGTTAAAATAACACCATCACCGCCGTAGACATTTCGAACAATGGCATCGATTTTTTCTTCAATAGTGCCGCCAAGTTCATAGCTGAAAGTGAAGTTGCCTTTTTCTTCTTCGCAAAGGCGAACAACCTCTTTTGCTAATTCCTCTCCGCCTTCGCCGCCTTTTGCCCAAACATCAGAAAGAACAACATTAACTTGGAGCTCTTTGCATTTTGAAATAATAAATTCAATTTCTTTATCAGTGTCGGTAGGGAAGCGGTTTATAGCCACAACGCAGGGAAGCTTATAAACATTTTTGATGTTCGAAACATGTCTTAAAAGGTTTGGAATACCCTTTTCAAGAGCTTCAAGGTTTTCCTCGTTTAATGCTTTTTTATCAAGACCACCATGCATTTTAAGAGCGCGAACAGTTGCAACCATAACAACTGCTGAGGGGGTGAGCCCTGCCATACGGCATTTAATATCAAGGAATTTCTCTGCACCTAAATCAGCGCCAAAGCCGGCCTCGGTTATAGCATAATCGCCAAGCTTTAACGCTAGCTTGGTTGCGGTTACTGAGTTACAACCGTGAGCAATGTTTGCGAAAGGACCGCCGTGTACTAATGCAGGAGTGCCTTCGAGAGTTTGAACTAAATTTGGCTTGATAGCATCTTTAAGCAAAGCCGCCATAGCGCCTGCGGCATTTAGCATACCTGCGGTTACGGGTTGGTCATTAAAATCATAGCCAATAATTATGTTAGAAAGACGCTTTTTAAGGTCGTCAATATCAGAAGACAGACAAAGCACCGCCATAATTTCGCTTGCAACCGTAATATCAAAACCGTCCTCACGCGGAACACCGTTTACTCTGCCGCCCAAACCGTCGGTTACATATCTTAACTGACGGTCATTCATATCAACACAGCGTTTCCAGGTAATGCGTCTGGTATCAATACCTAGACTGTTTCCTTGGTGGATATGGTTATCGAGCATTGCGGCGAGAAGATTGTTTGCAGCGCCTATCGCGTGGAAGTCGCCTGTAAAATGGAGGTTAATATCCTCCATAGGAACAACCTGAGCATATCCGCCGCCTGCTGCACCGCCTTTAATACCGAAAACAGGACCTAAGGAGGGCTCTCTTAAAGCAACGCAAACCTTTTTGCCTATTCTTGACATACCATCTGCAAGACCAATAGTAGTGGTGGTCTTACCCTCACCCGCAGGGGTGGGGGTAATAGCGGTTACTAAAATAAGCTTTCCGTCTTCTTTTTTGTTTTCTTTAACGATAGAAAGGTCGATTTTTGCTTTGAAATTACCGTATTGCTCTAAGTATTTTTGTTCAATACCTGCTTTTTCGGCAATTTCGGTGATAGGTTTCATTTCACATTGTTGAGCTATTTCAATATCTGATAAATAAGCCATTTTTATACCCTCTTATTTAAAGTATTTTACTGCGGATTTGAACATCTTAATGTCATAATCACCGTAAACATTTTTATAAAGATCGTCTCCCCAGCGCTCGCTATGACCCATCTTGCCGAATACACGGCCGTCAGGCGAGGTGATACCCTCGATAGCGTAAACCGAATCATTGGGATTAAAGTGGATATCGCTTGTTGCGTTGCCGTTCAGGTCAACATACTGGGTTGCAATTTGTCCGTTCTTAGCTAGCTCGCGAACAAGCTCTTCACAAGCCAAGAAGCGACCCTCACCGTGAGAAATCGGAACATTATAAATATCGCCGACATTGGTCTCAGCAAGCCAAGGAGATTTATTAGAAGCAATTCTTGTTCTAACAATCTTAGATTGGTGGCGACCGATAGTGTTAAAGGTTAAGGTCGGGCAGTTTTCATCGGTATCAATAATCTTACCGTAAGGAACAAGACCTAATTTGATAAGCGCTTGGAAGCCGTTGCATATACCGCACATTAAACCGTCGCGATTTTCTAAAAGGTCGGTAACCTGCTCTTTAATAACGCCGTTGCGGAAGAATGCGGTTATAAACTTACCGCTACCGTCAGGTTCGTCACCGCCTGAGAAACCGCCCGGAACGAATATCATTTGAGAGGTTTTAATTTTCTCTGCAAAGCTTTCAACGCTTCTTGAAATACCGTCGCTAGACTGATTGTTAATAACAAATATTTCAGGCTCAGCACCTGCATCGCGCATAGCCTTTGCAGAATCAAATTCACAGTTAGTGCCAGGGAATACAGGGATAAGCACCTTAGGACGAGCTACTTTAATTGCGGGTGCAATTCTGGAGTCTGCATTATAGCAGAAGTTTTCCATTTTAGTATTGCTATCCTTAATATTGCATTTATAAACGCTTTCTAATTTATCTTCATAAACTTTAAGAAGCTTTGAAATCTCAATTTCTTCTGATTTGAAGCAGATTTTACCGTTATCTACGGTTTCACCAATGCAAATAGCATCTGCAACATCCTCGGTCACCTCTAAGATAAAGCTACCGTAGTTATAACCGAATATAGATTCGGGGCACATATTATCGTCAAACTTAAAGCCGATAGAGTTACCGAAGCTCATCTTCATAACAGCCTCACCGATACCGCCCAGACCTAAGGTATAAGCCGATTTAACGATACCCTTGCGCATAAGCTCGGTTACCTTATTAAAGGTTTTGATTTGAGATTCGGTGTTTGGAAGATTGGTCTTCTTGTCATAAACAGGGCAGAGAAGAACAACCTTGTTGCCTGCCTCTTTAAATTCGGGAGAAATTATGTTTTTGATTTTATCGGTTGTAACTGCAAAGGAAACAAGAGTGGGAGGAACATCTAAGTTTTCGAAGGTTCCGCTCATTGAGTCTTTACCGCCGATTGAACCGATACCGTATTCAAGCTGAGCTTTAAATGCACCAAGAAGTGCAGATAAAGGCTTGCCCCAACGCTTACCGTCTTTTCCTGGACGCTCAAAATATTCTTGGAAGGTGAGATATACATCTTCAAACGAGCCACCTGTTGCAATAAGCTTGGAAACCGATTCAACAACCGCTAAATATGCGCTGTGATAGGGGCTCTTTTCAGCAATAAAGGGATTATAACCCCAAGCCATAAGCGAGCAATCATCAGTATGCTTTTGCTCAACCGAGATTTTTTGAACCATAGCCTGAATAGGAGTCAACTGATTCTTGCCGCCAAATGGCATAAGCACTGTTCCTGCGCCGATAGTAGAGTCAAACTGCTCGGAAAGACCTCTCTTAGAACAGATATTAAGGTCATCTGCTAAGGCTTTCATATTATCGGTGAAGCTACCTGAAATTTCCTTGGTGTAATCCTCAGGTTTAGCAGGAGTGATATCAATATGCTTTTCAGCGCCGTTTGAATTTAAGAATTCGCGGCTGATATCAACTATTGTTTTGCCGTTCCAGGTCATAACGAGACGAGGCTCAGCTTTAATATCGGCAACCTTAACTGCCTGCAAGTTTTCCTTGTGGGCAAGCTCTAAGAAACGGTCGATATTTTCTTTTTCGATAACAACCGCCATTCTTTCCTGAGATTCACTGATAGCAAGCTCAGTACCGTCAAGTCCGTCATACTTTTTGGGAACTGCATTAAGGTCGATTAAAAGACCGTCAGCCAGCTCTCCGATAGCAACCGAAACACCGCCTGCGCCAAAGTCATTACAACGCTTAATCATACGGCAGGCTTCATAGTTTCTGAATAGTCTTTGGAGTTTTCTTTCCTCAGGTGCATTACCTTTTTGAACTTCTGCGCCACAAGAGGTTAGAGATTCGAGGGTATGAGATTTTGAGGAACCGGTAGCACCGCCGCAACCGTCACGACCTGTGCTTCCGCCAAGTAGAATAACAACATCACCGGGAGCAGGAACCTCGCGGCGAACATTTTCTGCCGGAGCTGCCGCAATAACCGCACCGATTTCCATACGCTTAGCGGTATAACCCTCGTGATAAATTTCGTCAACAATACCGGTTGCAAGACCGATTTGGTTACCGTAAGAGGAATAACCGTCAGCCGCGGTGGTAACGATTTTTCTTTGAGGGAGTTTGCCAGGGATAGTTTCGGCAACACTCTTTAACGGGTTGCCTGCGCCTGTAACACGCATCGCTCCGTATACATAGCTTCTGCCTGATAACGGGTCGCGGATAGCACCGCCGATACAGGTTGCCGCGCCGCCGAAAGGCTCAATTTCGGTCGGGTGGTTATGGGTTTCGTTTTTAAAGAGCAACAACCAATCCTCTGAAACACCGTCAACATCAACCTTTATTTTAACGGTGCAAGCATTGATTTCCTCTGATTCGTCTAACTTATCAAGTTTACCGTCTTTTTTTAACTGACGAACAGCCAAGGTTGCAATATCCATAAGACAAATCGGCTTTGTTCTGCCGAGAGCCTTGCGGGTATTAAGGTATTCATCATAAGCTTCTTTTAAAAGTTCATCTTCAAATTCAACATTATCAATGTTGGTTAAAAACGTTGTATGACGGCAATGGTCAGACCAATATGTATCTATCATACGAATTTCGGTGATAGTTGGGTTGCGGTTCTCGGATTTGAAATAATCCTGGCAGAAAGCAATATCATCTGCATCCATAGCAAGACCATATTCTTTAACGAAGTTTTCAAGACCTGCTCTATCAAGCTCTATAAAACCGTCAAGAGTTGCAACCTCGGTTGGAATATCATACTTGGTTTCAAGTGTTTCGGGTTTTTCAAGAGTAGCTTCTCTAGCTTCAACAGGGTTGATAACATATTTTTTAATTTCAGCAAGCTCGCTATCGCTAATATTTCCGCCTAAGATATAAACCTTAGCGGTTTTAACTAACGGACGCTCGCCCTGAGAAATAATTTGAATACATTGAGCAGCAGAATCTGCTCTCTGGTCGAACTGACCAGGTAAAAATTCAACTGCAAAAACAGTATCGTTACCTGTTTTGATTTCAGAGGTTGCAATATCTAATTGAGGCTCTGAGAAAACAGTATTAACTGCATAATCAAAAAGCTCTTTTTCAATATTATCAACATCATAGCGGTTTATAACTCTAACGCTTGTTACAGAGCTTATCTGCAAAAGACCGTTAATGTCTTTAAGCAAACCGTTTGCCTCATGGGCTAGTTCCTTTTTCTTTTCAACAAATATACGGTAAACCATATTTTATTACCTCCTTGCATTTAGTGCCTTAGCACCGATATCTTTTCTGTAAAAAGCGTTTGCAAATGAAACCTTGTTTACATTTTCGTAAGCTTTATTTATAGCGTCCTCTAAGTTTTGGGCAGTTGCGGTAACACCTAAAACTCTTCCACCTGCGGTTTTTAATATATCACCGTCAAGCTTAGCGCCTGCAACATAAACCTTATCCTTAACACTATTATCTATTTTAAGCTCAAATCCGCTTTCATATTTTTGCGGATATCCGCTTGAAGCCATAACAACGCAAGCGGCACTGCCGTTTGAGAATTTAACATCCTCTGCCTTTAAAGTGCCATAGGTTGTGGCTTTCATTATTTCTAATAAATCGCTTTCAAGTAGGGGGAGAACAACCTGAGTTTCGGGGTCACCGAAGCGGCAGTTGTATTCGATTACCTTAGGTCCGTTTTTGGTTATCATAAGACCGAAATAAAGGCAACCCTTAAAGCTTCTGCCTTCCGAATTCATAGCATTAATTGTTGGTTTAAAAATAGTTTCCATACAAACTTTTGCAATATCGTCAGTATAATATGGGTTTGGAGCAATAGTTCCCATACCGCCCGTATTTAAACCGTTATCACCGTCAAGCGCTCTCTTATGGTCCATAGAGGATACCATTGGAACTACGGTTTTACCATCTGTAAACGAAAGAACTGAAACCTCAGGACCCTCTAAAAATTCTTCAATTACGATATTATTTCCGCTTTCGCCGAAAACTTTATCTTCCATCATAGAGCGAACGGCGTTTATAGCTTCGTCTCTGGTCATAGCAATTATAACACCCTTGCCGAGAGCTAAACCGTCTGCCTTAATAACGGTAGGAATTGGAGCGGTTTCGAGGTATTTTAGAGCCTCCTCTATATTCGAAAAAACCTCGTATTCGGCAGTTGGAATACCGTATTTCTTCATAAGGTTTTTAGAGAAAACCTTGCTTCCCTCAATAATAGCCGCCGCTTTGTTAGGACCGAAACAGTCAATTCCAACCTCGTTTAAAGCATCAACCGCGCCTAAAACCAACGGGTCATCGGGAGCTACAACTGCATAATCAATCTTTTCTTTAACCGCAAAATCAACTATATTTTCAATATCCTTAGCACCGATATTAACACAAATCGCATCCTCTGCCATACCACCGTTTCCAGGTAATGCATAAATGGAGGTTATTTCTTTGTTTTCTTTAAGCTTTTTAATTATGGCGTGTTCGCGACCGCCGCCGCCTACAACCATTACCTTCATATTTGTAACTCCTTAAAATTAATAAATCGGGAACTTAGCGCAAAGCTCTTGTACTGCATTTGATACATAATCCTTATTAGCATCGTAATCCTTAACGATTGCGCTAATCCAATTAGCAATAAGCTTCATTTCGTTTTCTTTGAAGCCTCTTGTTGTAACCGCAGGAGTTCCAAGACGAACACCGCTTGTAACAAAAGGACTTTGAGGGTCATTTGGAACGGTGTTTTTATTAGCGGTAATATGAACCTCGTCAAGTCGGTGTTCGAGTTCTTTACCTGTAATACCTGCATTTACAAGTTTTAAGAGCATAAGGTGGTTATCTGTACCACCTGAAACGATTTCCAAGCCCTCATCTTTAAGACCTTGGCAAAGAACAGCAGCATTTTTAACAACCTGAGTTTGATATTCTTTAAATTCAGGTGTTAATGCCTCTCCTAATGCGACTGCCTTAGCGGCAATAATATGCATTAAAGGACCGCCCTGAGTTCCTGGGAATACAGCTTTATTTATCTTAGTGTAAATTTCTTCGTCGTTGCAAAGAATCATACCACCGCGAGGACCTCTAAGGGTTTTATGAGTGGTGGTGGTAACAACATGAGCGTATGGAATTGGAGAGGGGTGAACACCTGCGGCAATAAGACCTGCAATATGAGCCATATCAACCATTAGGTATGCGCCAACCTCGTCTGCTATTTCGCGGCAACGGGGGAAATCAATAATTCTGGAATATGCAGAAGCACCAACAACAATTAGCTTAGGCTTGCATTCGAGAGCTATTTTTCTCATTGCGTCATAGTCTATCATTTCGGTTTCATCATTAACACCGTAAGGCACGATATTAAAATATTTACCCGAAATGTTAACAGGTGAACCGTGAGACAAATGGCCGCCTTGTTGGAGGTTCATACCCATAACAGTGTCGCCTGGTTGAATAAGTGCAAAGAAAGCGGCAAGGTTTGCGTTAGCGCCTGAGTGGGGCTGAACATTAGCAAAGTTGCATCCAAAAACCTCGCAAGCTCTTTTCCTTGCAATTTCTTCAACTATATCAACGCATTGGCAACCGCCATAGTAACGCTTAGAGGGATAACCCTCAGCATATTTATTGGTTAAAACACCGCCTGCAGCAAGCAAAACTGCTTTTGAAACAATATTTTCAGAAGCGATAAGCTCAATGTTATGCTGTTGGCGTTCAAGCTCCAAGTTACAAGCATTAGCTACTTCGCTATCATAATTTTTAAGTTCATCAAAAAAGTTCATTTTATACACTCCGTATTTTTTTATTGTTTAATTAATGGTGGAAAAGTCTCATTCCTGTAAATGCCATTGCGATATTATATTTATTGCAACAGTCAATAACAGCGTCATCGCGGATAGAACCGCCCGGCTCTGCGATATAAGAAACACCGCTTCTGTAAGCTCTTTCAATATTATCGTCAAACGGGAAGAAAGCATCCGAGCCTAATGCAACACCGCTTATGGTTGATAGATAAGCTTTGATATCTTCATCAGTTAGCGGTTCGGGTTTGGTTTTAAAATATTTTTGCCAATTACCATCAGCGCAAACATCTTCTTCATTGCGGTTAATATAACCGTCAATAACATTATCTCTTGTCGGTCTTGCGATTTCATCTAAGAAAGGAAGATTTAAAACCTTATCATGCTGTCTTAAAAACCAAGTGTCTGCCTTAGAGCCTGCAAGACGGGTGCAGTGTATTCTCGATTGCTGACCTGCGCCAACGCCGATAGCCTGACCGTCAACCGCGAAGCATACTGAGTTAGACTGAGTATACTTTAAGGTTATAAGAGAAATTATAAGGTCGCGTTTAGCCGAAGAGGGCAAATTTTTATTTTCGGTTACAAGGTTTGAAAGTAATTCTTCGTTGATTTCAAAATTATTTCTGCCTTGCTCAAAGGTTATACCGAAAACCTGTTTTCTCTCAATTTCTTCGGGAACATAATCGGGGTCGATTTTAACGATATTATAGTTACCTTTTCTTTTGGCTTTTAAAATTTCAAGTGCCTCAGGCTCATAACCGGGAGCAATAATACCGTCCGATACCTCGCGGGCAATTAGTTTTGCGGTTGTAACATCGCAAACATCGGACAAAGCTACCCAATCGCCAAAAGAACACATTCTGTCAGTACCGCGAGCACGAGCATAAGCGCAAGCTAGGGGAGACTCGTCAAGTCCCTCAATATCGTCAACAAAGCAAGCTTTTTTAAGCTTATCGGATAAAGGAGTGCCAACTGCGGCACTGGTGGGGCTAACATGCTTAAAGGAGGTAACTGCAGGAAGCGACAGAGCTTCCTTTAATTCTTTAACTAATTGCCAAGAATTAAATGCATCTAAAAAGTTTATAAAACCGGGTCTGCCGCAAAGAATTTCTATCGGCAAATCGTTTCCGTTTGCCATAAAGATTTTAGCGGGCTTTTGGTTGGGGTTGCATCCGTATTTAAGTTCGAATTCTTTCATTTTAAATTACTCTCCTTAAACATTTTTATTTATTATGATTTCGGTTGCTTCGCTTCCGTCTAGCGGAACCTCGCGAACAAACAATGAAACCTTATTATCGTTATTTAAATTATTCCAACAAATATCAGCTAATTCCTTTGCGGAGTTTGGCATTTCGATTTCCTCAGGCTCTCCGTAGAACGAGGGGATTGGATTACCGTCGCACTTATAGGTGTGAATAAAATGGCCTATACCGTCAAGCGGATTATATGAATAAAAATATCTTTGACAAGCATCGGGATTACCGTTATTGCTCCTCAATATTGATAATTTATAGTGGAATATATTAGCTGCAAAACCGTAATATAAAACACCTGAAATACGAGGAGTATAGTTTGGAGCATCGGGCTCAAACTCGCGAGTGTGAAGCGCTTCTTCAAAACTAATGCCATCTTTCATAAAATTATAAACAGTATCTGTCTGGTCGCCGTTTGTTATAATATCGGTTGTTCCTAACTGCAAGTAAGGATTATAAATGATAAGCGAGGGGTCGGAAAGCTTGCTTTCGTCAAAAGCCTTTGTTCTCATACCGCCCTCAAAACGCTCAAATATACGGTTGCGGCTGTTTTCACTTCTGCCCATAATAAAATAAGCAAACATAGCCTTTTTACCGTCAGCCGATTTTCCTATAATAATACCTCTGCCGGGATATGAATTCTCGCTGAGTAAAGTTTTTAAATTATATAAAGCCATAATTTTTTACCACCTTGAATTTTTAAATTTTTTCTGAACAAACCTTTTCAACCGAAAGAGGAAGTATCTTCCATTCGGCTTCCTCCATAACTCGTTTTTGCAGAGCTTCGGGAGTGTCATCCTCTTTTATTTCAACTGCTTTTTGCATTATAATCTTGCCACCGTCGGGTATTTCGTTAACAAAATGCACGGTAGCTCCTGTAACCTTAACACCGTATCCCAATGCGGCCTCGTGAACATGAAGCCCATAAAAACCTTTGCCACAAAAGGAGGGGATAAGCGAGGGGTGAACATTTAATATTCGATTAGCAAAATGCGAAGTGAATTTTTCGCTTAGAATACACATAAATCCTGCAAGAACAATAATATCAGTATTGTTTTGCTCTAAGATATCTATAAGTGTATCCTCGAAACTATTACCTAGTTCTTTTTTATTGCAAACAGCGGTTTTAATATTTGCATTTTCTGCTCTTTTAAGGGCATAGGCATCAGGGTTATTTGAGATAACTAAATTGATTTTTCCCGATTTTATAATCCCTGAGCTTTGAGCATCAATAAGCGCCTGCAAATTTGTTCCGCCGCCTGAAACTAAAACAGCTATATTTTTCATAAGTTTCACCTTAGATAATAGTGATTTTGCTATCAGATTTTACGATTTTACCGATTACATAAGCATCCTCGCCGTTGGCCTTTAAGATTTCGATAGCCTTATCGGCATCTTCTTTTGCTACAACAACACTCATACCAACACCCATATTATAGGTGTTATACATATCGCGTTCAGGGATATTGCCGGTTTTCTGCAAGAGCTCGAATATAGGCAATACCTTAACCGAATCTTTAACAATTTCAGCACCGAAGCCATCAGGAATACTTCTCGGAATATTCTCATAGAAGCCGCCGCCGGTTATATGAGAAATAGCGCTAACCTTAACATTATCGAGCAATGCTAAAATAGGTTTAACATAAATTTTGGTAGGTGTTAATAAGGTTTCACCGAGTGATTTGCCCCCAAGCTCATCATAAGTTTTGCTAAGGTCTGCATTTTCAACATCGAAAACCTTGCGAACAAGCGAAAATCCGTTTGAATGAACACCCGAAGAGGGAAGAGCAATAACAACATCTCCCTCTTTCATGGTTTTGTTATCCAAAATTTTCTTTTTATCAACAATACCAACCGCAAAGCCTGCAAGGTCATAATCGTCTATTGGCATCATACCAGGATGCTCCGCAGTTTCACCGCCGATTAAAGCCGCACCCGACTGAACGCAACCCTCTGCAACACCGCTAACGATTTGAGCAATTTTTTCAGGAATATTTTTACCGCAAGCGATATAATCAAGGAAGAATAACGGTTTTGCACCAACGCAGATAATATCGTTAACACACATAGCAACCGCATCAATACCGATAGTATCGTGTTTATCTAAGAGAATTGCAAGCTTAACCTTTGTTCCGCAACCGTCTGTTCCGGAAACCAAAACGGGCTCTTCCATACCAAGCGGCAAACCAAAGCAACCGCCGAAGCCACCAACATCATCAAGGCAACCCTCGTTTTTAGTTCTTGCAATATGCTTTTTCATAAGTTCAACTGCTTTGTAACCCGCAGTAATATCAACGCCTGCATCAGCGTAAGATTTTGATTGTGAATTATCCATATTTTTTCTCCTTTGATTTTTAATCTTCTTTGCCGTCCCAACAGTAAGTACAAAGCTCACTGCGGTCAAGCCCTATTGCTTCTATAATACCTTCAAGCGACTGGAATTCGAGCGAAGCAAAGCCTAGTTTATCGCAGATAACTTTTCTGAGCTTTTTGCCTCTTTCGGTTGAACTGTCGCTATATTCTTCGGCATATTTTAAACCTTCCTCGCCTTCAAGCTCAACGATAACTCTGCGGGCGATAAGCTCCATTTCATCGTTAGAACGAGAGAAGCTGAGGTATTTACAACCATAAACAATGGGTGGACAAGCAGAGCGCATATGAACCGCTTTTGCACCGTTTGAATAAAGAAAATCTACCGTTTCTTTAAGCTGAGTTCCGCGAACAATAGAATCGTCAACAAATAAAAGCTTTTTATCCATTATTAAATCGTGAATCGGGATTTGCTTCATTTTAGCGATTTTACTTCTTTCCTTTTGTTTAGCAGGAGTAAAGCTTCTCGACCAGGTAGGAGTGTATTTAATAAAGGCTCTTGCAAAATCCTTATCGCTTTCGTTTGCATAACCTATCGCGTGAGGAGTGCCTGAATCGGGAACACCGCCAACATAGTCAATATCCTGAGCTAAGCCGTTTTCTTTATCTCGGCGAGCCATAATCTTGCCGTTTTTATATCTCATAACCTCAACATTTTTGCCTTCATAGCAAGAGGTTGGATAACCATAATAACTCCAAAGAAAAGCGCAGATTTTCTTTTTGTTTCCAGGAGAGGCGAGTTGGGTTATACCATCTAAGCTTAGTTCAACTATTTCACCAGGTCCTAATTCGCGCTCGTCTTCGTATCCTAGCTTTTGATAAGCAAAGGATTCAAAGGAAACGCAATATCCGTCTTCATTTTTGCCTATTAGAATAGGAAGTCTTCCAAGGCGGTCTCTGGCGGCTATTATTGAGCCATAGTCGGTTAACATTAAGATACAAGCCGAGCCCTTAATAGTGCTTTGAGCAAACTTAATACCCTCGCAATAATTTTCCTTTTGGTTTATTAAGGCGGCTATAAGCTCGGTTGTATTAACCTTGCCACCTGTCATCGCACCGAAATGGCCTTTGTTTGAAGATAGGTATTTTTCAACGAGTTCATCCTCATTGTTAACCATACCGATAACAATAATTGCGTATGTACCGATTTCAGAACGAATAAGCAAGGGCTGAGGATAATAGTCGCTAATGCAGCCTATTGCCGCAAATCCTTGCATTTCATCAAAAATATCTTCGAACTTGGTTCTGAATGGTGAATTTTGAATGTTGTGAATTTCTCTTTGAAGTCCGAGTTTATTATCAAATACTGCAATTCCCGCACGGCGAGTGCCTAAGTGGGAATGATAGTCAGTACCAAAGAAAACATCGGATATAGCATCTTTGCGGCTTACTGCGCCGAAATAGCCTCCCATAATTTAACCTCCGAGTAAAATGCTTATTTTAATTTAGTTTCTCTTCAATAGCTTTGTTTTTTTCTAAAACTGCTAATGAATCTGCTTTTCTTTTAGCGTCTAGCTTTTCAGCTAAGGAAGAATCCTCAACTGCTAAAATTTGTATACATAACAAAGCGGCATTAACTGCGCCATCAATAGCAACTGTTGCAACGGGGATACCTGAGGGCATCTGAACAGTAGAAAGAAGCGCGTCAACACCGTTTAAATTTCCAGATTTAACGGGTATACCGATAACGGGCAAGGTTGTGTTAGCGGCAATAGCGCCTGCTAAATGGGCAGCCATACCTGCGGCGGCAATAATTGCACCAAAACCGTTTTGGCGAGCACACATACTGAATTCCTTTGCTTCGGCGGGAGTTCTGTGTGCCGAGAAAACATGCACCTCATAAGGCACACCGAAGTTTTTAAGAGTATTTACAGCTTTTTCAACTATTGGTAAATCACTGTCGCTACCCATAATAATTCCTATTTTTTTCATAATCTACCTCCGAGAAAAATATATTAAAAAGGGCACACTTATTCCTTACGGAAAAGTGTGCCCAGACGGTCGGCTAAAAAGTCCCTTGCTTCCATGCGGTTTGCCCGCTAATCCGTCAGTTACAAAGAACCGTAAATAACTATAAACATTAACATATAATATATTACCATATACATATTAAAAAGTCAACGAGACATTTAAAGTTTTTTTGGAAAAAATTTAGTTGATTTTATTAGAAAAAATAGGTAAAATGTTAAACAGGGAAGTGATAAGATGAAAAATTTTGATTTTAGTAAAATTCAGACTTTTTTAGAAGTCCTGAAGCCTTATTCAAAGAAGTATAATTTAGATGAATTTTCGCTTGCTTTGTTATTGGCTTTAAATGAAAATTGCGATATTTCGAATGCTTTAAAAGAGGAATATAGTGATAATTTGATTAAACTTCAATTTGCTCAAAGAGTCGAAAAAGGTCTTAAAATAACCGGAAAAGGCTCGATTGTTGCAAAAAGCATTGCAATCGGTATTGAAAAATAATTTTAAACTTAAAAAGTTGGTCTTTCGGCTTGACTTTTAATTTTTTTGGTATAAAATATATTTTAAGAAAATTCTTTTTTGGAGGAAATATTATGAATATTAAACCTTTGGCTGATAATGTTGTAATTCGCGCAACCGAGGCAGAAGAAACAACTAAAAGCGGAATCGTTTTAACCTCTGCTTCAAAGGAAAAACCTCAGATAGCTGAGGTTGTAGCCGTAGGCCCCGGCGGTATGGTTGACGGTAAGGAAATAGGTATGACCGTTAAGGTTGGCGATAAGGTTATCGCAGCAAAATATTCGGGAACAGAAATCAAGTTAGATGGTGAGGAATATACAATTCTCCGCCAAGCCGATATTTTGGCAATAGTTGAATAGGGATAGGTGATTTAAATGGCAAAAAATATTATTTTCGGCGAGGAAGCTCGCAAATCGCTTCAAACAGGTGTGGATAAGCTTGCAAATGCAGTTAAAGTAACATTAGGACCTAAGGGCAGAAACGTTGTTCTTGATAAGAAATACGGTGCGCCGCTTATCACTAATGACGGTGTTACAATAGCTAAGGAAATCGAGCTTAGCGACCCCTTTGAAAATATGGGTGCTCAGCTTGTTAAAGAGGTTTCGGTTAAGACTAATGACGCTGCGGGCGACGGTACTACAACCGCAACTGTTTTAGCTCAGGCTTTAATTAACGAGGGTATGAAAAATGTTGCCGCAGGTGCTAATCCTATGGTGGTTAAAAAGGGTATTAATTTAGCAGTAGATACTGCTATTAAAACCGTAATTTCAAACTCTAAGAGTGTTAGCTGTAATGAGGATATTGCCCGTGTTGCAACCGTTTCTTCGGGTGATGAGGTTATCGGTAATTTAATCGCTGAGGCTATGGGCAAGGTAACATCTGACGGTGTTATAACTGTTGAAGAATCCAAAACCGCTGAAACCTATTCAGAGGTCGTTGAAGGTATGCAGTTTGACAGGGGATATATCACTCCTTATATGGTTACTGATACCGACAAAATGGAAGCAGTTTTAGACGATGCATTAATTCTTATAACCGATAAAAAAATCACTAATATTCAGGAAATTTTGCCCCTTTTAGAGCAGATTGTTCAGTCGGGCAAAAAGCTTCTTATTATCGCTGAGGATGTTGAGGGCGATGCCCTTTCAAACCTTATTGTTAATAAGCTCAGAGGTGTGTTCACCTGTGTTGCTGTTAAAGCTCCCGGTTTTGGAGACAGACGCAAGGAAATGCTTCGCGATATAGCTATTTTAACCGGTGGTGAGGTTATTTCCGAGGAATTAGGTCTTGACCTTAAAGAAACAACCTTTGACCAACTCGGTCGCGCCCGTCAGGTTAAGGTTTCAAAAGAAAACACTATTATTGTTGACGGTGCAGGTGATTCTAATCTTATTAAAGACCGAGTAGCTCAAATCAGAAATGAACTTGCAATTACAACCTCTGATTTCGATAGAGAAAAGCTTCAGGAAAGACTTGCTAAGCTTGCAGGCGGTGTTGCTGTTATTAAGGTTGGCGCCGCAACCGAAATTGAAATGAAGGACAAAAAGCTTCGCATTGAGGACGCTCTTTCGGCAACAAAGGCTGCCGTTGAAGAGGGTATTGTTGCAGGTGGCGGTGTTGCTTTAATTAATGCTATTCCTGCCGTTAAAGCCTTGCTTGATACCACCGAGGGAGACGAGAAAACAGGCGTTAATATCGTGCTCAAATCCTTGGAAGCTCCTATTAAACAAATCGCTTTAAATTCAGGTCTCGAAGGCTCTGTTATCATTGATAAAATCATTTCGAGTGGTAAGGTTAACTACGGTTTTGATGCTTATAATGAGGTTTATACCGATATGCTCGAAACAGGTATTGTTGATCCAACTAAGGTTACCCGTTCAGCGCTTTTGAATGCCGCTTCTGTGGCTTCTATGGTGCTAACAACCGAGAGCTTGGTTGCAGATGAGCCTGAGGATGCCGCCGCAGGTGCCGCTGCCGCCGCAGCTGCTGCCGCTCAGGGCGGAATGTATTAATTTTAATTAGTAAAATACTAAACTTAAAACCGCAGTTTTTATTTAAAACTGCGGTTTTTTGTTATACAAAAAAACCCCGCCCAAAAAGGCGGGATTTTAAATATTAAATTCAAAAATTAATCAGCAAATCCTGATTCAACTAAGTTAACAAGACCTTCAAGCGCTTCTTTTTCGTCAGTACCGTCAACAATGATTTTGATGGAGGTTCCACCAACAATACCGAGAGAGAGAACACCTAAAAGGCTCTTAGCGTTTACTTTTCTTTCGTCTTTTTCAACCCAGATAGAACTTTTATATTCGTTAGCTTTTTGAATAAAGAAAGTAGCAGGGCGAGCATGAAGACCGGCTTGATTTTGAATTACAACATCTTTAACGCACATTAGTAAAATCTCCTTACGATTAATTTGGATGTATATTTTTTGAGTTTATGGCTTTATTCATTTTTTGTTAATAAAGCAACTATTTGTATTATACCACATTTAATGTCGAAGTCAATTATTTGTGAAAAAGTTCTAATATTTATCCAACAAATGCAAAAATAGGGGTTTGGTATTTGTGAAATTTAACCATAATTTTTTAGCTTAAATCTCAATTTCGTTCTTTTTAAAGAATTTTTTATCCTTTTCTGAGAACTCTAATTTGGCATACATATCGGGTCTTAGCTCCTTCGTAAGCACAACAGATTGTATTTTTCGCCAATCATTAATTTTTGCGTGATTACCTGAAATCAGCACCTCGGGAACGGAAATACCGCGCCAAACGGCAGGTCTTGTATACTGCGGATATTCCAAAACACCCGCAAAATGACTTTCCTCTTCAAAGCAAATATCTTCCGATAAAACACCCGGAAGCATACGGCAAATAGCGTCAGCCACCGTAAGAGCGGGGAGCTCACCGCCTGTCAATACAAAATCACCTATTGAAATTTCCTCGTCAACAATTTCGTCTATAACCCTTTGGTCGATACCCTCGTAATGACCACAAAGCAAAACAACGCGGTCTAATTTAGATAATTCCACCGCTTTTTCCTGGTCGAACTTTTTGCCTTTTGGAGACATATAGATAAGATGCGGTTTTTCTTCGTTTTCGTTATAAAGACTTTTATAGCAGTTATAAATGGGCTCAGCTGCCATTATCATACCCATGCCGCCGCCATAGGGCATATCGTCAACCTTATTATGTTTATTCCCTGAAAAATCGCGGATATTTGTGCAAACAATTTCAACCTTGCCCGCTTTCCTAGCTCTTCCTATGATACTCTCGCTCATAACCGTTTCGCACATTTCGGGGAAAAGGGTTAAAATATCAATCCTCATCTTCAAAAATCCCCTTTAAAGGCTTAATGATTACCTTTTCATTATTAATATCAACCGAGATTAAAACCTCATCAATAGCTGGAACAAGATATTCTTTACCTTCTTTTAAAATATGCCAAACATCATTAGCGCCTGTTTGCGAAACATCCGAAATAGTGCCTAATTCTTTTTCGCTTTCGGCATCAAAAACATGGCAACCGATAAGGTCACTTATAAAATATCTGCCCTCAGGAAGCTTAACATCCTTGCGGTCTATGAAAATCACTTTATTTCGCAGGGTTTCGGCAAGCTCGATAGTGTTTATACCTTTAAATGCCATTAAAATAACATTTCCGTGCGGCTTAACCGAGGTTATTTGCAATCGGTTTTCACCCTTATTATCTGTATAAACATATTTAAAGCCTTTTAAAAAATCGCTATCGTCACACCAACCCTGAACTCGAACCATACCGTTAATTCCGTGAGTGCCAACGATTTTACCCGTTTCGAGAAATTTTTTCATTTTATCAGTCCTTACTGAAATCTTCTAAAATTAAACCTTCGTTGCGTTCGAGCGCCCAGTTTATATTCCACTCACTTGTGAATATAAGCAGATTGTTACCCTTGAAATCCTGAACCCATTTGGTATCGGAGGTGAGGTTTAATTTCTTAATATCAATATCCTTATTTTTAACCCAACGAATATATTGATAAGAAAGGTCGTTTCTTATAACATCAACATTATATTCGTTTTTAAGTCGGTATTCCAAAACCTCAAATTGAAGCACACCAACAACGCCTACAATAACCCTTTCCATACCGGTATTAGGCTCGTGGAAAATCTGAATAGCACCCTCTTGGGCTATCTGCTCAACCCCTTTAACGAACTGCTTCCTTTTAAGAGAGTCTTTTTGCTCGATTAAAGAAAAATGTTCGGGAGCAAAGGTGGGTATACCCTCAAATTTAACCTTTTTCTTAGCACTGCAAACAGTATCACCAATAGAATAAATGCCCGGGTCGAAAACACCGATAATATCGCCTGCGTAAGCCTCGTTTATGATTTGGCGTTCCTCTGCCATCATTTGCTGAGGCTGAGATAGACGGACAGGCTTTCCTGCTTGAACATGGAAATAATCCGCACCGCGCTCGAATTTACCTGAGCAAATTCTGAAAAAGGTTATACGGTCGCGATGGTTTTTATTCATATTAGCCTGAATTTTAAAAGCAAAAGCCGAAAAGTTTTCATCAAAAGGGCTAACCTCTTGGTCTTCCGAAATTCGAGGGAGGGGAGAGGTGGTCATTTTAAGAAAGTTTTCAAGGAAAGGCTCAACACCGAAATTTGTGAGCGCAGAGCCGAAGAAAACAGGAGTAAGCTCGCCTTTTTGAACCTTTTCTAAATCAAATTCAAAGCTTGCGCCGTCTAACAACTCAATTTGGTCAACAAGCTCTTCTCTTTGGTATGGACCGATTAGTGAATCTAACTTTTCAATGTCGGTTATATCGCAGGGAGTGGGCTTGATTTTTTCCTGACCTCTGTGCAAATCGGAGAAAGATAAAATCTCTCGTTTATCGCGGTCAAAAACACCCTTAAAACTAACACCGCAACCGATAGGCCAGTTAACAGGATAAGTTCCTATTCCAAATTCTTTTTCAAGCTCGTCTAAAAGCTCAAAAGGGTCGCGCGCCTCGCGGTCAAGCTTGTTAATAAAGGTGAAAATCGGGATATGCCTCATAGCGCAAACCTTGAAAAGCTTGCGGGTTTGAGCCTCGATACCCTTAGCAGCATCAATAACCATAACAACACTGTCTGCTGCCATGAGAGTACGGTAGGTGTCCTCCGAGAAGTCCTGGTGTCCGGGAGTGTCAAGAATATTGATACAATAGCCGTCATATTCAAACTGCATAACCGAAGAGGTTATAGAAATACCTCTTTGTTTTTCGAGGTCCATCCAGTCACTCACCGCGTGTTTTGCGGTTGCTTTACCTTTAACCGAGCCTGCGGTTTGGATAGCGCCTCCGTATAATAAGAATTTTTCTGTTAAGGTGGTTTTACCGGCATCAGGGTGCGAAATTATCGCAAAGGTGCGCCGTCTTTCGATTTCTCTTTTTAAATCAGCCACAAAAATACTCCTTTAAATTTCTAATAAACCTATAAATTATAGCATATAACCGCCTTTTTTTCAAGTTTTTTAATATATAATTTTGTGATTAAAAAATGCAAATTGCAAAATTTGCTAAACGGGATGTCGTGAACGCCATCCCCTACAATATACAAATGCAAAGTGTAAAATATAAAATGGAAAATTACATTTTGTAGGGACAGGTGTTCACGACTGTCCGCTTATTCATATAGCCCGAAAGTGTAAAATGGAAAATTAAAAATCACATTATAATTGAAATTAGCCTTCTCCAGCGGAGAAGGGCGGACCGCTTGCGGTGGATGAGGAGAATAATGAACATTTTAAGGTTTTTCTTGAGATAAATAATTGCTCTCCTCATCCGTCAAAACCAAGGTTTTGCCACCTTCTCCGCTGGAGAAGGCTGTTGGGAAAAATAAATCAGAATATTAAAAAATAATAGGGTTTTATAAAATTATTGAATTTTTTGGGAGTTGATGGTAAAATATAATCGGTTAATTATATTTTTTGAAAAATTACGCTATTTTATCTTTTGGGGGATGTTTTGATGAAAAAAATATTATCATTAACATTAGCAATAATTTTAATGTTTTCGGTTGTGCCGGCAGGGTTGTTTAATATAACCGTATCGGCGGCATTTTCGGGAACAACCGGTGATTGCACTTGGAAACTTGAGGGCGAAACACTCACCATAAGCGGTAATGGAGCGATGGAAAATTATAATTCTTCAACTAGACCTTTGTGGAGTATAACTGAGGTTATAATTGAAAATGGTGTAACAAATATAGGTGATTATGCGTTTTTTCGTTGCACAAGCCTTGAAAGCATAACAATACCTGAAAGTGTTACAAGTATAGGAGATAGGGCATTTCGTGAGTGCACAAGCCTTGCAAGTATAGCAATACCTGAAAGTATTACAAGTATGGGAACTGAGGTATTTGTTCATTGTACAAGCCTTGTAAATATAAATGTTGATGCAGATAATAAAAATTATTCATCAGAAAACGGCGTATTGTTTAATAAGGATAAAACACAAATTATTAGTTATCCTGCCGGTAAAACCGAAACATGTTATACTATTCCTGAAAGTGTTACAAACATAGGGGATGATGTATTTTATTATTGTACAAACCTTGTAAGTATAACAATACCTGATAGCGTGACAAGTATAGGAAATTATGCATTTTATCGTTGCGAAAGCCTAGCAAGTATAACAATACCCGATAGTGTAACAAGTATAGGAAGTATTGCATTGGGTTATTGCATAAGCCTTGCGAGTATAAATGTTGATGCAAATAATGAAAATTATTCATCATTAAACGGCGTGTTGTTTAATAAGGATAAAACAGAAATTATTAGTTATCCTGCTGGTAAAACCGAAACATGTTATACTATTCCTGAAAGTGTTACAAATATAGGGGATGATGTATTCTATTATTGTACAAACCTTGTAAGTATAACAATACCTGAAAGTGTAACAAGTATAGGAAATTATGCATTTTATAATTGCACAAACCTTGAAAATATAACTATACCCGATTGTGTTACAAGTATAGGAGATTATGCATTTTTTGATTGCACTAACCTTGAAAATATAACTATACTCGATGGTGTTACAAGTATAGGTTATTTCGCTTTTGGTGGTTGCACAAGTCTTCAAAGTATAATAATACCTGAAAGTGTAACAAGTATTGGAAATTGTGCATTTCATAATTGTACAAGCCTAGAAAATATAACTATACCCGATAGCGTAACAAATATAGGTGATTATGCGTTTTTTTGTTGCACAAGCCTTGCGAGTATAATATTACCAGATAGTATAACAAGTATAGGAGATTGTGCATTTGTTTATTGCGAAAGCCTTAAAAGTATAACAATACCTGATGGTGTTACAAGTATAGGAAATAATGCATTTCGTAATTGCCCAAGCCTTAAAACTGTTTATTATTGTGGCACAGCAGAACAATGGGATAATATTTCGATAGATACAGGTAACACTTATTTAATTTCAGCCACAAGGTATTATCATGATTTTAGCATCTGGCAGATTGGAAATGATGCTATTTGCAAGAAATACCGTGTTTGCTCAATTTGCGGCGAGGAAGAAGTTGTATCATTAATAAAACATGATTTTCAAAATGGTGTATGCACAAACTGTACTGTTATTTCGGAAGAAGTTTTGAGTTATACTGTTGAAAACGGTGAAGCTATTATTACGGATTGTGATGCTTCTATTAGCGGTGATGTGATAATTCCTCAAATTCTTGGCGGATATCCGGTTAAAAGTATAGGAGATTCTGCATTTGGGGGTCGCACAAAGCTTTCAAGTATAACAATACCTGACGGTGTTGCAAGTATAGGTAAAGATGCGTTTAAAACTTGTAGAAATCTTGAAAGTATTGTTATTCCCAGTACCATAACAAGCATTGGTTCTTATGCATTTTCTTCATGCTCAAATCTTAAAAAAGTTTATATAACCGATGTTGCTAAATGGTGCGCTATTGATTTTTTAAACTCAACTTCTAATCCGCTAAACAGTGGCGCCGAGCTTTATTTGAATAATAAATTGGTTGAAGATTTGGTTATTCCTGATGGTGTTGAAAATATAGGAAAATATGCTTTTATAAACTGCGGAAATCTTATAAGTGTATTAATACCGCCTAGCGTTACAAGCATAGGCACTAGTGCATTTGTTTCATGCTCAACTCTTGAAAAAGTTTATATGACTGATGTGGCCAAATGGTGCAACATTAGTTTTTCAAATGCATTTTCAAATCCGTTAAGTTTAGGCGCGGGGCTTTATTTGAATAATAGATTGGTTAAAAATTTGATTATTCCTGATGGTGTTGAAAAAATAGAAATTGGGGCTTATTTTAATTGCACAAATATTGAAAGCATAAAAATACCTGTTAGTGTAATCAGTATAGGCGATTCTGCATTTTATAATTGCATAAACCTTAAAACTGTTTATTATTGCGGTGAAAAAGAACAATGGAATAATATTACTATTGATTCTAACAACGCTTCTTTAACTTCTGCAGAATTGATTTGCCATAGTGAACATATTTTTAATGATTGGGTTATAATTAAAGAACCTACCTGCACCGAAAATGGAGAGAAATATCGTGTTTGCTCAATTTGCGGCGAGGAAGAAAAACAGGTTTTATCTGCATTAGGGCATAATTACTCTAACGAATTTACGGTTGATAAACAAGCAACCGATTTTGAAGATGGTATAAAATCAAAGCATTGTTTGAATTGCGATGAGGTTGCAGATGTTACGGTTATTCCTAAAACCTCAATAGCAAGCGGAAACTGCGGAGATAATGCAAAATGGGCGGTTAAAGATGATGGAACTTTATTGATAGCCGGTAGCGGTGCTACTGATAATTATAAATTGCCTTCTTATGCGCCTTGGTATACATATTCTTCAACGATAACTAAGATAATTATAGAAGAAGCAATAACCAAGATTGGTAATAACAGTTTTGGCTATTTTGAATCACTTGAAAATGTTCTTATCGAAAACCCTGATTTAAGTTTCGGTTATTATGTATTCCCTGATGCAACTGATAATATAACCGTTTATAGTAAAGGTGGCGGCTCGGTTGAAAATTACTGCAAGGATAATAATATAAAGTGTATTAAACCGAATAACCCTGAAATTCCATCAAAGCCTGTGTTAAAATATTGCGGCGCAAATTATATTGAGCTTGAATTTGTTGAGGGCTATGAATACAGTATTGATGGTGTTAATTGGCAAAAGAGCAATGTGTTTAAAAACCTTGTATCAGGCGAAAGAAATGCATTTTATCAGCGCATTGCAGATGGCGTTTATAACCCATCGGCAAGCAGTGAAGCGCTTTATGTAACAACTCTTTCAAAGGTTAGCGCACCTATAATTTCAGGTGTTTTAAACAACACAGTTACATTGCAATATGTAAATGGCTATGAATATAGTATAGATGGCGTTAACTGGCAAGAGAGCAATGTATTTACTAATGTGGGCTATGATACCATACTTTCTTTCTATCAAAGAAAGAAGGCAGATTCATTATATGGTGAAACTCCGGCAAGCGATGCTGCAAAATGCATTTTTGCTTCCGCTCCAAAGGTTTTGGTTGGCTTTAATTCTATTAAAGTGATTCCAAAAGATAACTATGAATACTGCATAGATGATATGGTTTGGCAAGATAGCAATATATTCACCAAATTTATTGTGCCCGAGGAAACTTATACGGTATATCAAAGACCAAAAGCGCAAGAAGGAATTGAGATTTTTTATGATACCGAGGGCACAACGATTGTTATAGACGGTGAAAATAGCATTGAAAATCCAGATTCAACCCATTTGGTTTGGCTCAAAAAAATGTTATTAACAAAAGATAACGGTCTTAGTTTAGCCGCTGATTTAAACGGTGATAGCAAGGTTGATATTCTTGATTTAGTTAGATTAAAGAAGATGTTAATGGATGATGATATAACATCTGGACCGAGCGTTGATAAAATTAGTCAATTAACATGGGGTACTATCGATGAGATTAATAATGGATATGTTTACACATTTTTAGATTTTAAAAATAATTTCTTTGGAAATATGGGGTATTCAGCAGAAAGTGAAAATTCGCTTGTGTCTTTTAAATTTAATGATATTATTTATAATGTGAACTGGTCAGTGGCTGCTGCATTTCCCGATAGTGCACATGACTATGACATTAAAAATTGTATTGGATATGAGGATGAGGAGTATTTATTGTTTTATCCATATATAAAAGGATTTAGTGATACCGAATATATTAAATTTCAACGATTAAATGACACGGAATTGAAAGTAGTTGAAAATACAGCTACCGGAGAATTTTATAATTATACAGTTGGTAAAATCTTAAAACTTGTTAGTATTGAAATAATTTGATTTTTAATATTCGTACCGTAAGCTTATATTTACAAAAACAAAAAACACACCGTGTATGAACGCGGTGTGTTTTTGCTGTTTGGTTTACATAAATTTAAGCGGGCGACTAATAGTCGCCCCTACGATATGTTTTTTAATTTTTGTAGGGGCGATTATAAATCGCCCGTTTTTTTATGCATATTTTTACAATAATCATTAAAAAAACCGACTTTTTGAAAAAAAGTATTTACAAAGGCAGGGGTTTGGTGGTATAATGACATATAATTAGATTGATATATTATATCTTTTTGCATTTTAATTTTATTTTGGTGATGTTAATGCGTGTTATTACGGGCTCTGCAAGGGGTAAGCGTTTGGTTACGCCTGCGGGACTTGATGTAAGACCGACTCCCGATAGGGTTAAGGAAGGAATTTTCAGCGCTTTGCATTTTGATATTGAGGGCAGGAGAGTTCTTGATTTGTTTGCAGGCTCGGGTCAGCTGAGTATTGAGGCGCTAAGCCGCGGGGCTGAGAGCGCTGTTATTGTTGATAATTCGGTTAACTCCTTAAAGGCGGTTAGAAGCAATATAGAGGCTTGCGGTTTTTCTGATAAGGCTCGGGTTATTCAATCTGATTATGCTTCATTTTGCGCTATGAGTCGAGACACTTTTGATATTGTGTTTTTAGACCCGCCCTATAATGAGGGACTTTTGATGCCGGCTTTAAAAGCGGTTTTGCCTCTGGTTTCAGATTATGGTATTATAGTTTGCGAGCATCCAATGGATGTTAAATTAGAGGAAAGCATTGGCGGTTTTGCGGTTTCAAAGGTTTATAGATACGGTAAGGTTTTGGTTACGGTATACAGAAAAGAGAACTAATTATGAGCAAAGAAATAATTGCTATTTGCCCCGGTAGTTTTGACCCCGTTACATACGGTCATTTGGATATTATAACAAGGGCTTCCGGTATGTTCGGCAAGGTTATAGTTGTTGTTGCGGGCAATACTTCAAAAAACTGCTCTTTTTTGCCCGAGGAAAGAGTTGAAATGATTAAAAAATGCATACCTGATTTAAAAAATGTTGAGGTTGTGCATTATTCGGGCTTGCTTGCGGATTATGCTGCCGAGGTTGGAGCTACCGCTATTATTAAGGGACTTAGAGCGATGTCTGATTTTGAATATGAATTTCAGATGGCTCTTACCAATAAAAAACTTAATCCTAATGTAGAAACCCTGTTTTTAACCACTAAGGCAGAGAATATGTATTTAAGTTCCAGTATGGTAAAGCAGATAGCTTTAATGGGCGGAGATATATCGAGCTTTGTGCCTGAGGTTATTAAACAGGATATTATAGATAGGATAAAAAAATAGTGCCGATTAATCGGTTTGGAGGAAGAAAAAATGACATTAGACGAATTATTGGAACAGTTTGACGAACTGCTTGACAGCGGTATGAAAATTCCCGGCAAGAAGACTATTGTTGATGTTGAAAAATTAAGAGCGGTTGTTGATGAAATTCGCCTTAATATCCCTGCTGAAATCAAGCAGGCAAAGGGTATCGTTGCAGACCGCGCAGATATTATCACAAATGCTAAGCGCGAGGCAGACGGTATTATCCGCAATGCAGAAGAGCGTGCAAAGGCTATGACTGCTCAGGAAGAAATAGTTAAAATGTCTCAGGCTAAGGCTGCTGAAATTATTTCTAACGCGCAAACCAAGAGCCGCGAAATGAGAAAAGCTGCTCAGGATTTTGTTGATGATATTATGAGAAGAGCAGACGAGGGCTTAACCGCTAATTTAGGTGAGGTTAGAAAAACCCGCGCTGCATTAAAGCAACAAATTCCAACTGCGCCTGCAAAGGAACAGTAATTTTAAGAATTTTAAATCAATCTGTAAAAAGGAGCCATCTCATTATATTTAATGGGATAGTTCCTTTTGGCTTATTTTGAAAGGGGCACTTTTTGGTGTATAACAGCATTTCTCCTAATGTAAACTTCGTTGAGGAAGAGAAAAAAATAGAAAAATTTTGGTCGGATGCCAAGATTTTTGAAAAGAGCATTGAAACTAAGGCTAAGGGCGAACCTTATGTGTTTTATGATGGTCCACCAACCGCTAACGGTAAACCTCATATCGGCCACGTTTTAACCCGCGTTATTAAGGATATGATTCCGCGTTACAGAACAATGAAAGGCTATATGGTACCAAGAAAAGCCGGTTGGGATACCCATGGTTTGCCGGTTGAGTTAGAGGTTGAAAAGCTTTTAGGACTTGACGGTAAAGAGCAAATTGAGGAATACGGCTTAGACCCATTTATCAGCCATTGTAAAGAAAGTGTTTGGAAGTATAAGGGTATGTGGGAGAATTTCTCCAAAACCGTTGGCTTCTGGGCTGATATGGATGATCCTTATGTTACTTATCATAATGACTTTATTGAGTCGGAATGGTGGGCATTAAAGCAGATTTATGAGAAAGGTCTTTTATATAAAGGCTTTAAAATTGTGCCTTATTGTCCCCGTTGCGGAACTCCGCTTTCTTCTCACGAGGTAGCTCAGGGTTATAAGAATGTTAAGGAAAGAAGTGCGGTTGTTCGCTTTAAACTAGTTAGCGAGGATGCTTATTTCTTAGCTTGGACCACTACTCCTTGGACCTTGCCCTCAAACGTTGCTTTATGCGTTAATCCTGATGAAACATATTGCAAGGTTAAGGCTAATGACGGTTATGTTTACTATATGGCAAAAGAGCTTCTTGATAAGGTTTTAGGCAAGCTCGCAACCGAGGAAGCGCCTGCTTATGAAATACTTGAAACCTTTAAGGGTATTGAGCTTGAAAAACGCGAGTATGAGCCTTTGTTTGACTATGTTAAGCCAATTTGCGAAAAGCAAAACAAAAAAGCTCATTTTATAACCTGCGATAGCTATGTTACTATGACTGACGGTACAGGTATCGTTCATATTGCACCCGCTTTCGGTGAGGACGATGCTAAGGTTGGCAGAAAATACGATTTGCCTTTCGTTCAGCTTGTTGATAGTAAGGGCGAAATGTCAGCCGAAACTCCTTATGAGGGAACCTTTGTTAAAAAGGCAGACCCGTTAGTATTAGCCGACCTTGAAAAAGCAGGTCTTTTATTCGATGCGCCTAAATTTGAGCACGATTATCCTCATTGTTGGCGTTGCGATACTCCTCTTATTTACTATGCTCGCGAGTCTTGGTTTATTAAGATGACCGAGGTTAAGGATGACCTTATTAAGAATAACGATACTATTAACTGGATTCCCGAAAGTATCGGTAAAGGCCGTTTTGGAGATTGGCTCAGAAATGTTCAGGATTGGGGTATTTCCCGTAACAGATATTGGGGAACTCCTTTAAATATCTGGACCTGCGAATGCGGACACATGCATTCTATCGGCAGTATTGCGGAGCTTAAAGAGTTATCTGATAACTGCCCTGATGAGATTGAGCTTCACCGTCCTTATATTGATGCGGTTACCTTTAAATGTCCTAAGTGTGGCAAAGAGATGCACCGCGTTCCCGAGGTTATTGACTGTTGGTTTGACTCGGGCGCAATGCCTTTTGCTCAGCATCATTATCCTTTTGAAAACAAAGAGCTTTTTGAATCTCAATTCCCCGCAGATTTCATATCTGAGGCGGTTGACCAAACAAGAGGTTGGTTCTATTCGCTTCTTGCAATTTCAACCCTTATTTTCGATAAAGCTCCCTTTAAAAATGTTATAGTTTTAGGTCATGTTCAGGATGAGAACGGTCAGAAAATGAGTAAATCAAAGGGCAACGCAGTTGACCCATTTGATGCGCTCGAAAACTTTGGCGCGGATGCTATCCGTTGGTATTTCTATACTAACTCTGCTCCTTGGCTTCCTAACCGTTTCCACGATAGAGCAGTAACCGAGGGTCAAAGAAAGTTTATGGGAACATTGTGGAATACTTATGCTTTCTATGTTCTTTATGCTGATATAGATGAATTTGACCCGACTAAATATAATATAAATGATTATAAGCTTACTGTTATGGATAAATGGCTCTTATCACGCCTTAATTCAACAGTAAAAGCGGTTGATGATAACCTTTCTAATTACCGCATTCCTGAGGCAGCTCGCGCTTTGCAAGAGTTTGTTGATGAAATGAGTAACTGGTATGTAAGACGAGGCAGAGAGCGTTATTGGGTTCAGGGCTTGACCGACGATAAAATCGCCGCTTATTTAATCCTTTATCACGCGCTTGTTACTATCGCAAAAACTGCAGCACCAATGATACCCTTTATGGCAGAGAATATTTATCAGAATTTAGTTAGAAATGTAGATAAAACTGCTCCTGAAAGTATCCATTTGTGCGATTTCCCAACTGTTTGCGAGGAGGCTATTGATGTTTCTCTTGAAGAGCAGATGGAAAAGGTGCTTGAAATTGTTGTTTTGGGAAGAGCTGCAAGAAACGGCTCGGCTCTTAAAAACCGTCAACCTTTGGCTACTATGTATGTTAAGCTTGATAGCGAGCTTGAAAATCTATATACCGAAATTATCCGCGAGGAGCTTAACATTAAAAATGTTGAGTTTACCGATAAGGTGGATGATTTTGTGACTTATAGCTTTAAGCCTCAGCTTAAAACCTTAGGTCCAAAGTATGGTAAACAATTAGGCGAAATCAGAAATATGCTTTCTGAGATTGACGGTAGTTTGGCTAAGGCTCAGTTGGATAACGAGGGCGCAGTTAAGTTAAATATTTCTATCGGTGAAATAGCGCTGGCAGAAGAAGATTTGCTTATCGAAGCTAAGCAGAAGGAAGGCTTCTATACCGTAAGTGACAGAGGTATAACAGTTGCTATTGATACCACCTTAACTCCCGAGCTTATTGAAGAAGGCTTTGCAAGAGAAATTGTAAGCAAAATTCAAACAATGCGTAAGGAGGCTGATTTTAATGTTACCGATAATATCTCGGTTATTTTAAAGGGCAGCAAAACGGTTACTGATGTTGCTATTAATAAGTCGGAAGATATCGGAAGCGATACATTAGCAGTTTCTATTACAGTTGGTGAGCCTTTGGGCTTTGTTAAGGATTGGGATATTAACGGCGAATCGGTTACAATAGGAATTAAGAAGGAAGGAAGCGTTTGCGGTGAGTAATATAGAAAATAATCCGATGACCTTTGAAGATATAAGCTCTTCAACTTCTGCAAAAAAGCGTAAGTCTGCCTCTAAGGAGTATGGCGAGGGTGCTTTTAAAAATATCGATAAGGTAATTAAGGTGATTTCTTTTCTCGTTTCAATAAGCACCTTCTTGGTTTCTGCTGTTATTGCCGTTGTTTTGGCTTTATATGATTCGGTTTTCCTTATAATATCAATAGGTTTGCTTATTTTTGGTATTTTAATGGCTTTGTTATTGCTATTTTTAATTTATGGATTAGGCCATATTATAACTCAAAATAAGGAAATTTTAAAACGGTTATAATTTTTATCCAGCCCCTAAATTAAGGGGTTGGATTTTTTAATGAATTTTTTAATGAAATGTATAAAATAATTAAAAATATATTTAAGATTTATGGGATAATTAATATTGTATTTTTTGTAGAAATATGGTATCATATTAATAAGATTATTTTAAATTTCAGGAAGGAAGGCTGTCGGTGAATATTAATAGCATTAAAAATTCAGTTTTCAGCTTTTTTCAACATAAATTACCACAATTTTTTTCAAATAGCTTTAAAGTAACCTCTTCAAAAACTTCTAAAATTATTGGAGCGGTTATTTTTGCTGTAACCTTAATCGGCGTTATAATTTGTGTTAACAGTTTTGTCTCGGCTGAAACCTCTTTTAGATGGTTGCTTTTAGCGATAGCTCTTGCTTTACCCTTTATTTCAGGCGTTTCTGCCGCTTTTACGGTGAGACTTAAAAGTGAAAAGATAGATAAAATCTGGCATTTTATATTTATATTTATTTTGCCTTTAATTTCGGTTACCATAACCGAATGTTTAAACGGTATTTTTATTTATGATATGACCTATCTTGGCTTCTTTGGAAACTATCTGGTCTTTTTGGTGTTCTATTTTGTTTTCTTTGCTTTAACCGGAAGTTTCAGAGTTTCATATATTGTAGTAACAACCCTGTTTTTTGGCTTAGGTGTTGCCCATGCTTATTTAATGGAATTCAGAGGAACACCCTTTTTGCCGATGGACTTTTTAAGCATTACCACTGCTATGGGTGTTGCGAACACATATAATTATATGCCGAATTATAAGATTGTTTTAGCGGCGCTTATGTTTATATTTGTTATAATCGTTAGCATCAAAACTAAGACTCCTAAATATAATCTAGCAACCAAAATTGTTTCCCGTACTTTTACTGCAACATTCAGTATCATATTATTGTTGCTCTTTTTTGGTACTAATGTGTTTGCAGATATGGGCATTAAGCCTGATTTCTGGAATCAAACCCGCGGTTATAGGAATTATGGTTTTGCATTTAATTTCTTTTGCAATACAAAGTATTTATATATGTCTGAGCCAACCGATTATAACCCTGATAAAATCAAGGATTATGTTGAAGGCGTTATAGATAAAAATGAAACAATAATTGATGATAGCTATGAAAAGCCAAATATAATTTGTATTATGAATGAGTAGCTTTCTGATTTAGGTGTACTCGGTAAATTAGAAACAAATGAAGACTATATGCCTTTTATGAGAAGTCTTACCGAAAATACGGTTAGAGGTAATCTTTATGTGCCTGTAATCGGTGCGGGAACTTCAAATACCGAGTTTGAATTCTTAACAGGGCATACGACCGCATTCTTGCCATCGGGAAGTAATGCATATATGCTTTATATTAAGGATGCGCAAGCTTCTTTGGTTTCAACCGTTGAGGCGCAGGGCTATTCTTCTTATGCGCTTCATCCATATTATGCTATGGGTTGGAAGCGCACCGAGGTTTATAATAATTTCGGGTTTAATGATTTCATAAGCCTTGAAGATATTATAGATATATCCCTTATGGAAGAATATCAGGATAAGGGTAACGACCCCAATTATTTAAATCAATTAGTTAACGAAAGATATCCGGGCAAAAATATGCTTATTCGTCAATATATAAGCGATGCATATAACTATAAATTGCTTATAGAGGATTTTGAAAACCGTGATAAGAATAAGCCTTACTTTGCATTTAATGTTACAATGCAAAACCACGGCGGATATACTACGAGTGCAGAAAACTTTGATGAGAGCATTTATGCAACCTCAACCTCAAAGGCTTATAATAAAACCAATAAGTATTTATCTCTTGTAAAACAAAGCGATAATGCTTTTAAGGATTTAATAAACTATTTCTCTAAGGTTAAAGAGCCAACTGTTATTTGTATGTTTGGCGACCATCAACCCTCGGTTGAAAGTGATTTCATTGCTGAAACATTAGGTGTTTCAAATCTGTCTAATTTAACACCTGAGCAAGAACAAGCCAGACACTGTACACCTTTCTTCATTTGGGCAAACTATGATATTGAAGAAAAGCAAATTGATAAGTTAAGTTCTAATTACCTTTCTTCATTGGTGCTTGAAACTGCGGGTGTTAAGCTTACTGAATATAACCGATATCTTTTGGAATTATCCAAAACCTTGCCGGTAATAGATACTGTGGGTTATATTGATAATAACGGAACTTATTATAAGTGGAGTGACGCTAGCCCTTATACCCATTTGCTTGATGATTATGAGAGGGTGCAGTATAACAGCATTTTCGACCGCAAAAATGTTAATTCCGATATATTCTTTATAGATGGATATGAGTTAATTCCAAATTCGCTTCAAGAAAAAGCAGTGGGTGAGTAATATGCGAAATACTACCCTTTGTCATATCGAGAAAGACGGGAAGTATTTTATGCTTCACCGCGTAAAGAAGAAAAATGATATAAATCAGGATAAATGGATTGGTATCGGCGGAAAATTCGAGGATAAGGAAAGCCCTGAGGAATGTAATTTGAGGGAAACCTTTGAGGAAACAGGGCTTACTATTCATAGCGCGAGATACTGCGGAATAGTAACCTTTGTTACCGATAAGTATGAAACCGAATATATGCATATTTTTCATACCAAAGATTTTTCGGGAGAGGTTAAGGAATGCGATGAGGGTAATCTCGAATGGGTGGATAAAAAAGAAATTTTAAATCTTCCTATTTGGGAGGGTGATAGGATTTTTTTGAAATTGATTGATGAAAAATCGCCCTTCTTTTCTTTAAAACTGGTTTATGAGGGAGATACCCTCATAAAAGCAATATTAAATGGAGAGTCAATATGAATATTTGTCTTTACGGTGCTTCAAGCAATGAAATAGATAAAGCTTTTATAACTGCGGTTGAGCTTTTGGGTGAAAAAATGGCAAAACGCGGTCATAATTTGGTTTATGGTGCAGGTGCTAACGGACTTATGGGCGCTGCGGCTCGCGGTGTTTGTAAAGGCGGCGGCAAGATTATTGGTGTTGTGCCGAAGTTTTTTAATGTTGACGGTGTTATTTTTGAGGATTGCACCGAGTTAATTCGTCCTGATACAATGCGCGAACGCAAGGCAATTATGGAGGAGAGGGCAGATGCCTTTGTATGCACTCCCGGAGGAATAGGAACTCTTGACGAAATTTTTGAAATATTATCATTAAAGCAATTAGGCAGACATGAGAAAGCGGTTGCTCTATATAATGTTAACGGATATTATAATGATATTTTGAATATGTTTGAGAAAGCTGTTAGCGGCAAATTTATGTCGAGAGAAAGTGCAAATATGCTTCATATTTTCGATAATCCTGATGACCTTTTGGATTATTTTGAAAATTATAAAGCGGATGAATATGATTTTTCTGTTTTAAGAAAGGTCAGCAAATAAAAAGGATATTGCAAAATACATTAGTATTTTGTCTATATAAAAACACTGTTTTTTAGTGGGTAAATAATTTTTCGGAGGAATTTTTTATGGCAAGTATCGATTTTAAACACGGACCTTACGGTGATTTGGCGCTTATCAGTATGCGCGGCTGCGAGGACATTTCTGCTAAGGTAGACTATTACCTTAAAAACTGGCGCGGTATTGATAGTGAGAGCGATGAGTCTTTTGTAATCTCTGCTAACTGCCCTCGTTTTGGTACGGGTGAAGCAAAAGCTGTTCTAAATCACACAGCGAGAGGTTTGGATGTTTATATAATTTGCGATTGCTTTAATTATAATGTTACATATAAAATGTATGGTCAAACAGTTCCTATGAGTCCTGATGACCATTTCCAAGATTTAAAGCGCGTAATTGCTGCTCTTGGCGGAAAGGCAAGAAGAATAACCGTTATTATGCCTATGCTTTACGAGGGAAGACAGCATAGAAGAACCGCTAGAGAATCTATGGACTGCGCTATGGCTTTGCAAGAGTTAGTTGCTATGGGTGTTAAGAATATTATTACCTTTGATGCTCACGATCCTCGCGTTAATAATGCTATTCCGCTTGAAGGCTTTGATAATGTTCAGGCAACCTATCAGATGATTAAGGCATTGCTTAAAACCGTTCCTGATATTAAGCTTGACCGCGACCATACTATGATAGTATCTCCTGATGAGGGCGGTATGGGCAGATGTATTTATTATTCATCTGTTTTAGGCTTAGAGCTTGGTATGTTCTATAAGCGCCGCAATTATTCTGTTATTGTAAACGGCAGAAATCCGATTGAAGCTCACGAATTTTTAGGAAACGATATAAAGGGCAAGGATTTGATTTTGGTTGATGATATGATTTCATCAGGCGAATCTATGCTCGATATTGCCGCTAAGCTTAAAGAAAAAGGCGCTGCCAGAATCTTCGTATTCTCAACCTTCGGTCTATTTGTTGAGGGACTTGAAAAGTTTGATGAATATTATAAGAACGGTCTTATCGATAAGGTGTTTACCACTAACCTTATTTTCCAACCCGAAGCGCTTTTAAACCGCGAATGGTATTGCAGTGTTAATATGTCAAAATACATAGCTTTAATAGTTGAAACCTTAAATTACGATAATTCTATCAGCAGTCTTTTAGACCCGGTTGACAGAATTAAAAAGATTATGGCAAAATATAATCAAGGTTAATTTCAAAAGCCCTAAATTTCATTTGAAATTCAGGGCTTTTTCTTGACTTTTTTTCATAAATATTGTAAAATAAAGGACAGAATATTACAAAATATGACAAAAATTTACTGAATTTTTGGTTTGGTTAAAATAAAAAATCTCCGCCTTATAAGGCGAAGATTTTGGAGCTGAAGATGGGACTCGAACCCACGATCTGCTGATTACGAATCAGCTGCTCTACCAACTGAGCCACTCCAGCATATTAGATATATATTATAACAATTAAAACGGTTTAAGTCAAGTATTTAAAGGCAATATTGAAATTAAAGAGGTGTTTAATTTATGGCTAAAATAGTTGAGAAGGAAATTAACAGGCGTGTTCGAGAGCGCCGAGAGGAATTAGGGTATACTCAAAAAGAGGTTGCCGAGCTTATCGGTATGAAGCAGAACGCATATTCTCAAATGGAGAAAGAAGGGAATATTTCTGCTCAACGCATAATGAATTTGGCGGTCGTTTTAAAAACCACTACGCAATATTTGCTTTACGGCAACAAAGAAAATATCTTTGATATCCAAGCAGGCGCAAAAACTAACCTTACTTTTAATGAGCCTGCGCCTAAATTTGATGCGGTTGACCCTTTGATTGAAACTATTACCAACCGTGAAAAGAATGCTATTAAAATGCTTAGAAACATAAAGCAGGAAGATAGAGAAGAGGTTTACCGCATAATTAAAGAATTTCACGATAAAAAATTTAAGAAAGCTTAGGTTGAGATTTAAAAATGGCAGAGAGAACAATAGCCGCAATAGCAACTCCTGCGGGAGACGGTGCTTTGGGTGTTATAAGAATATCGGGTGAAGAAGCTTTTTCGGTTGCAGATAAGGTTTTCTTCGCATTTTCAGGCAAAAAAATTAGAGAGCATAAGCCTTATACCGCTTCATACGGTGAAATTAAGGAAAACGGAAATCGTCTTGATGATGCGGTTGCTTTGGTTTTTGTGGCTCCAAACAGTTATACTGGGGAGAATACGGTTGAAATTACGGTTCATGGTGGAAGTTTAATGCTTCGCTCGGTGCTAAGATTAATACTTAAAAACGGAGCTTATTTAGCCGAGGCGGGCGAGTTTACAAAAAGAGCATTTTTAAACGGCAAAACCGACCTTACAAAAGCCGAGAGTATTATGGGTTTGATTTCTGCTCGAAATGACGCTGAGCTCAGGTTATCTCGCGCCGCTCATAATGGAAAGGTTTCAAAGAAAATATCCGAAATGGAATCGGTTTTGGTAGGTATTAACGCTTCTATTGCGGCTTTTTCTGATTATCCTGATGAAGATATCGAGGGTTTAAACTATGAAAATTTTTTAAACTCTTTGCAAAATTTATCCTTAGAGCTTCAAAAAATGCTCAGAGAATATGATAGCGGAAGAATTTTAAAAGAGGGTATTATAACCTCAATAGTTGGAAGACCAAATGTTGGCAAATCCACCCTTATGAATTTATTGGTGGGTTTTGACCGCTCTATTGTAACCGATATTGCAGGAACAACGAGAGATATAGTTGAAGATACCGTAACCTTAGGAGATATAACTCTCCACCTTGCCGATACTGCCGGTATTCATAATACGGACGATACGGTAGAAAGCATAGGAGTTAAATTAGCTAAAGACCGAATAGAAACTTCTCAGTTAATTCTTGCGGTTTTTGATTCAACCGAGCCTTTAACTAATCAGGATTTTGAGCTTTTAGAGGCGATTAAGGATAAAAATACCATTGTTATATTAAATAAAACTGATTTAGCCGATAAAATTAAAGAGGAAGATTTAAAGGATTTTAATGTTGTTAAAATTTCTGCAAAAGAGGGCAAGGGAATAGAAAAGTTATCCGAAACTATTAATGAATGTTGCTTAGAGGCAAATTTAAATCCTGATAGCGCTGTGCTTTTAGGTGAAAGGCAGCGTGCTTGTGCCGAGCGAGCCTTAGATGGTGTAAATTCTGCCATAGAAGCGCTTGTTATGGGAGCTACTATGGATGCAGTCGGTATATGTGCAGATGATGCGCTTGCTGCCTTGTTAGAGCTTACAGGAAAGCGGGTAACAAATGAAGTAACCGATGAAATATTTCGAAGATTTTGTGTTGGAAAATAAAACTAAAAAGCTAATTTACAAAAAATAATAAAATGAAAAATCTTTATATTGTCGCTTATGCCGCGACGGGCACGCCCTTTCTTATGTAGGCGAAAAGAAAGGGCGGAAAGATTCGCCTAAGGGGGAATTTCGATTTCCCCCTCAGGCGGCAAATTTTAATTTTTGCTTAATCGCTGACAAAGAGTGAAAACTATGTTTTCAATTTGTCAGCAAGTTTTATATTTTTTATAGTAACATTGTTGCCGCCTTACCCCCCCTTAGACGACAAGGGCTTCGCCCTTGACCTATTTGAAAACAGGAAGTAATTATTGCGTAGCTCGTAAGCTGATAAAAGATGCTTTTGTGCATTGCCAATGATATATACAAAAAAGAAAAAGCTGATTTGCATTTTGCAAATCAGCTTTTTTGTTTATGCAGTTAAATAATACCTAACGAGCGACTGCAATAGAGTATCGCGGTCAATTCTCTTTATTAAATTGCGGGCATTATTATGAGTGGTAATATAAGTTGGGTCCTCAGATAATATATAGCCTACAATTTGGTTGATAGGATTATATCCTTTTTCCTTTAAAGCATCATAAACTAACATAAGCACATTTCGGATTTCCTGTTCGGTTTGATCACCTATCGAAAAGGTCATAGTTTGGTCATTCATCAATAACACCTCGCAAAATTAATTATTTATTTTATTTTATATTATTATTCAAAAAAGTGCAAGTATTATTTTCTAAGCTCGGCGCCTATTTGTTCAAGCTTCTTGATAATTTTAGCATTAACATCATCAATTTCCTTGTCGGTAAGGGTGCTGTCTGCCGAGCGAAGCCATACACTGTAAGCAACACTTTTCTTGCCCTCAGGAATCTGAGCACCTTGATAAATATCAAATAATTTAATTTTTTCGCATAATCTACCTGCACCTGAGGTTATTGCTTTTTCTATATCACCAACCGGAACTTCGGCGTTTACCAGCATAGCAAAGTCGCGCTCAACGGCAGGGAATTTAGGCAGAGGCTTATAGGTTGTTTTGCGTTTTTCAATACCAAGCAGAACATCAAGCTTGATTTCGGCAACATAAACCTTGGTATCAATATCATAAGCAGAAGCTACTGTTGGGTGAACCTCACCGAATACTGCAACCGGTTTATTGTTTGCTTTAACAAGAGCCTGTCTGCCTGGATGGAGATATGGCTCTGAGCTTCTTTCATACATAGTATGAGCGCCTGAAATTTTGCAAATAGCCTCAATTAAGCCTTTAAGGGTGAAGAAATCTTCATTTTCACCGTAAATACCGATAGACATTGTGGCAAGCTCGTCGGGTTGCTCGGTAAGCGGCAAGGATTTAGCAATAAAACGCTTGCTGATCTCGAAAAATCTGCCGTCTTCAATCTTTTTATTGATATTGGTGGCGAGAACGGTTAGCATACTTGTTGTAAGCTGAGTACGCATAGTTGAATATTCGTCGCCCAAAGGATTGATAATTTTAATTTGATTTCGGCGTTCGTCGGCTTCGTCTAATAGCAAGGTATCAATAGCCTTTGAGGCGATAAAGCTATAAGTTGCGATTTCATAAGCACCGCAGGAATTGAGAAGCTTTTTTATCTTATTTGTTTTAATGCGTTCAGGTAACAATTTACCGCGAACAACATCACCGCGCATAGCAGTTCCAACAATATGGTCATAACCATATATTCTCATAATTTCTTCGGCTAGGTCGGCCCTGCCTTCAATATCGTCACGAATTGAAGGAACGCGGCAGGTCAAATCTTTGCCGTTTAAGGAAGCATTAAGTCCCAACCTGTTTAAAATAGAAACAATAGTTTTATCAGGAACTTCAACGCCTATAAGCTCTAAAATTTTATTGGTTGTTGTGGTAATAATTTTATCCTCAGGCAAACCGCAGTTACAGTCGATACTGCCTTCAATAATATCACCTGCGTCTAGCTCATAAATAAGCTGCAAAGCGCGTTCAGAGGCATATTCAACATTAACTATATCAACACCGCGCTCAAATCTTCCGCTGGCCTCGGTGCGAATACCTAACGCGCGACCTGTATGGCGGATATTATCGCGACGGAATTTTGCAGATTCTAAGAATAAATCCTTGGTATCATCCTCGATTTCGCTTTCCTTACCGCCCATAATACCTGCAAGGCAAGAGGGCTTTTCACCGTCGGCAATAACGAGCATATCCTCGGTTAAAGTATAGTCCTTACCGTCAAGTGTGGTAATGGTTTCGCCCGCCTTTGCATTGCGAACAATAATCTGCTTGTTTGCTAAATCATTGTAATTAAAAGCGTGCATAGGCTGTCCCGTTTCGAGCATAACGAAGTTGGTTATATCAACAATATTGTTGATAGGACGCATACCAGAGGCGGTGATTGCTTTTTGCATCCAGTCAGGTGAGGGCTTAATTCTTAAATTCTTTATAATTCTACCAACATAACGGGGGCAAAGGTCATAGTTTTGAACCTCGATGCTTATATAATCATTTATATTCTCGCCGACGGTTTTATATTCCGGTTTTGGCATTTTAAATTCTGTTCCCAAAACAACCCCGATTTCCTTTGCAACGCCGATAAAGCAGTTGCAGTCGGGACGGTTGGCGGTGATTTTAAAGTCTATAATATAATCGTCAAGACCTAAAACCTCGCGCATATCTGTGCCAACGGGGTGAGTATCCTTCAAAATCAAAATTCCGTTTACAGAAGCGCCCTCGTAGTCATTTTCGGTTAGACATAATTCCTCGCCTGAGCAGAGCATACCGTTTGAAACAACACCGCGAAGCTTACCGTTAACAATATGAGCACCGCAGGGCAAATAACTGTCATTCAAAGCGGCGGGAACAAGGTCGCCAACCTTAATATTTTGAGCACCTGTCACAATTTGAACCAACTCATCTTTGCCTATATCCATTTGGCAGATTTGCAAATGGTCGCTATCCTCGTGAGGCTTAATATCAGCAATGCGGGCAACAACAACATTAACGAGATTATCGCCCTCTTTTTCAATGCTTTCAACCTCAAAGCCTGCCATAACCATACGGTCGCAAAGCTCTTCTACGGGGACATTTATATCAACATAATATTTTAATGCTTTAAGTGAAATTTTCATTTTTTACCCCTCCTTAAAATTGGTCTAAGAAACGCTTGTCGTTCTCGAATAAAAGACGGATATCGCTTATCTTATAGCGGGTGGTGGTGAGTCGGTCAAGACCGATACCAAAAGCAAAGCCTGAATATTCCTCAGGGTCTATTCCGCAGCTTTTAAGAACATTCGGATGCACCATACCTGCGCCTAGAATTTCTATCCAACCGCTTCCTTTACAAACACGGCAGCCCTTACCACCGCATTCTGAACAGGTAACATCAACCTCAACCGAAGGCTCGGTAAAGGGGAAGAAGGAGGGACGGAATTTAACCTTGGTATCGCTTCCGTAAATTTCATGAGCAAACTGCTCTAAAACACCTTTAAGGTCGCACATGGTAACTCCCTTGTCAACAACAAGACCTTCAATTTGGTGGAAAACGGGTGAATGGGTAGCGTCAACCTCGTCTGCTCTAAAAACACGACCGGGACAAATAACGCGAATAGGGGGCTTTCTGGTTTCCATTGTTCTGATTTGTGCCGCAGAGGTTTGAGTTCTGAGCAATAGATTTTCTGCAAGATAGAAGGTATCCTGCATATCACGGGCAGGATGGTCTGCCGGCACATTTAAGCATTCGAAATTATAATGGTCGGTTTCAACCTCAGGACCGTCAACAACATCAAATCCCATAGACTGAAAAATGTTAATCATATCGTCAAGCACAGTGTTTAGAGGGTGAAGCTTACCAACCTTAACCTCTTTTGCAGGCATAGTTATATCAATAGTTTCAGCCTTTAATTTTTCTTCAGTAGCTTTTGCTTTTAAAACCTCTCGCTTGGCATTAATAAGCTCTTCAAGTTCTGCCTTAGCCTCATTTACAAGCTGACCCATTATAGGTCTTTCTTCGGGAGAAAGACCGCCCATTTGCTTTAAAATAGCTGTAAGCTCGCCTTTTTTACCTAAATACTTAACTCTGACATTTTCGATTTCGCTTTCGTTTTCGCAAATCTCAACCGCCTGTTTTGCGGCAAGACTAATGCTTTTAAGTTGTTCTTTCATAAAACTACTCCTTTTCATATATTTCAGAGCAAAAAAATAAACTTCGCCCTGATTAACAGGACGAAGCATTAAAATTTAATTCTCCGCGGTACCACCCGTATTTTCGCTCAAAGAGCAAACACTCTCTTGACATATAACGGTGTCCAACCGATGAAGCCTACTGAATTTTCAGCCACACTGCTCAAAAGGGAACTTCGATAAACCCGCTCTTTAATGCGCTCGCAGCCTAAGACGCATACTCTCTTAAAAGGCAAAATTTATTTACTTTCCTTTGTCATCGCATTTACTAGTACATAATAACATTTTTCAAAATTTTTTGCAAGCATTTTTTTAATATTTATGTTAAAATTGTAAAAAATATAAAAAATATCTTTAAAGGAGAATTTATATGCTTGGTAAAATTAAAAAAATAGAGGGTTTTGAGGTTTTGGATTCTCGAAGCAATCCAACCGTTGCGGCGAGGGTTACACTTAATGACGGAAGTATCGGTTTTGCTATTTCTCCATCAGGAGCTTCAACCGGCGAATTCGAGGCACATGAGAAGCGAGACGGCGATAACACAAGATATTTCGGCAAAGGTGTTAAATCAGCGGTTGAGGGAATAAATAATGAAATCAACAACACTCTTTGCGGTGTTGAGGGTTTAAATCAAAGAAAAATTGATAAAATTTTAATTGATTTGGATGGAACAGAAAATAAATCGCGTCTTGGTGCGAATGCTTTGCTTGCGGTGTCTCTGGCGGTTGCGAAGGCTAGTGCGGTGTCTTATAAAATGCCGCTTTACAGATATTTAGGCGGTATAAACAGCGGTTTATTGCCCAGACCTATGATGAATATTTTAAATGGCGGCGCCCATGCGGCAAATAATATTGATATTCAGGAATTTATGATTATGCCAACTAAAACAGAGTGCTTTTCTGAGAGTTTAAGACAGTGCAGTGAAATTTATCATACCTTAGGTAAAATTTTAAAAGACCTAAATATGAGTACAGGCGTTGGAGATGAGGGTGGTTTTGCACCTAATTTGCAGTCGGACGAGCAGGCGATTGAGCTTATAGTCGAGGCAATCGAAAAAGCGGGATATGATACCGATAATATTAAAATCGCTTTGGATATAGCTTCAAGCGAGTGGTATAACGGAAATAGTTATTTGTTACCGAAACGAAATGAGCAAAAGTTAGCAGAGGAATTGATTTCATATTATAAAGAGCTTTGCTCAAAATACCCGATTATTTCAATTGAAGACGGTGTTTCGGAAAACGATTGGTCGGCTTGGGAGAAAATGACCAAGGAGTTGGGTGATAAGGTGCAGCTTGTTGGCGACGATTTGTTTGTTACCAACCGCAAAAGATTAGAAAAGGGAATTGAAACAAACTGCGGTAATGCGATTTTGATAAAACCCAATCAAATAGGCACTTTAACCGAAACCTTAGATGTTATAAACCTAGCTCAGCAAAACGGATATAAAACGGTTATTTCCCACCGCTCAGGCGAAAGCGAAGATACAACTATCGCCGATATAGCGGTAGCCACAAATGCGGGGCAAATTAAAACAGGTGCGCCATGCAGAACCGATAGAGTTGCAAAATATAACCGACTTTTGATTATTGAAAATGAATTAATAAAGTAAAAATTTCTAATTTTAAAAAACTTTAAAACGCGCAAACTATTATGGGAGTGATTTTCGTGAAAGTTGCGCGTTTTTTTGTTAAAAGCGTTTTTTATATAATGTTAGGCTTGTCGGTTATGGTTTTTGGTCTCTTGATTTATATGAACAAAAGCTTTGAAAATGAATATAAGATTAAAATCGGTGATACATTTATAGTTGAAACTTTTATGCCTGTAACGGCAGAATATAAAGGGGTTAAGGTATCGTGCGAAAATCTTAATACAGTCGGCGAGGAATATGATGTTGATTTAAAGCTTTTCGGCTTGATACCTGTTTCAAAGGTTAATGTTCAGGTTGTGGACGAAATGCATGTTGCGGTTTTGGGGACACCTTTTGGTATGAAAATTTATACCGAGGGAGTTTTGGTTACCGATATGACCGATGTTAAAACCGAAAATGGCACTAAAAACCCTGCAAAACAAGCAGGCATTAAAAAGGGAGATTATATTGTTTCGGTGAACGGCGAAAATGTTTATACTAATGAGGATTTGAGCGATAAGGTTAGAAAATCCGAGGGCAAAAAAATGGATTTTCTCATTAGCAGGAATAATACCAAAATTCATATATATTTAACTGCGGTGAAATCGGCAGACGACGGAGAATATAAAATCGGTATTTGGATTAAGGATAGCTCGGCAGGGATTGGAACTTTAACTTTTTACAGCCCTGCAACAAATGTTGTTTGTGGATTAGGACACGGCATTTGTGAGGAGGATAGCGATAAGCTTTTGCAGATGAATTCGGGTGAAATCGTTTCGGCTGAGATAACCGATGTTAAAAAGGGAAAAGCGGGAGCGCCCGGTCAGTTAGAGGGAACTTTAAATTATACAAGCATAGGAACTATCGACCTTAACAGTAATTTAGGGGTTTATTCGAAATATAAGGGTAATATTGATATTTCTAATTTAACCGAAATAGCGCTTAAACATGATGTTACAAATGGTGACGGTGAGATTTTATGCACCGTAGACGGCGAAACACCGAAGCTTTATTCTTGCAAGATAACGGTTAGAAAACTAAACTTTTTATCTAAAACGCAAAATATGGTTATAACTATAACCGACGAGCGACTTTTAAGCAAAACAGGCGGAATAGTTCAGGGAATGTCTGGCAGCCCAATTATTCAAAATGGAAAACTCGTTGGCGCGGTTACACATGTGCTTATTGACGAGCCAACTAAGGGCTATGCAATATTCGCAGAGAATATGCTTGAAACGGCGCAAGGTGTAGCGGAACAGCAATTAAAAGAAGTGTCATAAATTGTAGGGGAGGGTCTCCGCGCCCTCCCAATAAATTTATTATGGCTTTAAAAAACGGGAGGGCACAGAGACCCTCCCCTACAACCACCTTCCTTTATAAAAGGGAGGCTTTTATTTTAATATACCATAAAATTATTGCAATTTTTTAAATGATATTATAAACTAGAAATGTATAAAGCTTAATTTTAGAAAAGAATGGTTAGGCATATTTTATTACTTAAAAAGAGGTATAAAATGAAGATTAAAGAAACAATAATGCATTATATTGGGGTTTATGACGGTTGCGAAAAGAGAGTGATACAGAGAACGATAGAAAGTCATAGATCTGAATTTAAAAATAAGGATCAAGCATTTTTAGCGGTTAATGAGTGTATCATTTGGCTTATTAAGAATAAATATATTGCTATGGTAAACTATAATGAAATGACTGATATGCAGAAGCGTTATTTTGAAAGTGATGGCGGTTTGATATACAGCATTATTAAAAGATATAATGAATCAGAATATTTAAAGGAAAAATATGCTCAAAACTGCGAAGGGTATGGAAAATAAATTATTAAAAAAAGCGTTGTAAAAAAGTCTTTTTTTTAACAAAAAGAATCTTTTTTAATGGAATTATAATAAAAATTATTGCAAATTTTAACAATGTATGTTAAACTGATAGTGCCAAACTAACTGAATATTTTGTGTGAAATTGGGTGTATTTAATTTTTTATGCATAAATACGCTTGGTTTTTCGCAACATATAATTGTTATGGATTTGATAAAAATGCAAATTCCGGCGATTGTATGTTGTGAGCGTTTTACGCCCCATTTCACACTCGGTTAGTTTGGCGACTATCGGAGTTTGCGTTTTTTGTGCGGTTACTTCGGTAGCCGCACTTTTTAATTTTTAGGAAAAACTCGAAGGTCGCCGAGGTGGTAAAATGGGCATTTTTGATTTTGCAATCAACACTCAAGACGCTAAAATAGAAGATTTTAATAAAGCGGTTGATTGTTTAAAATATATGGAGCAAAGAAACAAAAGGGATAATGATAGCTATTATTTTGAAGAATATGAACAATGGATAAAAGCGATTTATATATTTATTGAAAGATGTATTGATTTTTATCCACCCTCAAAGAATTTTGATTTTTTATATAGAGATTTTAATATAAAAGAGGGGATAAAACGTTATCTTCGCATTTATATTTTAATGGAGTATATGAGAAAAAAAGAATGTTTGTTATTTGCATATAGCTACTTTGAGAATGAAATAACAGATATGGAAAAGGATTTAACAGACTTTGTTAATACTTCAAATTTTATTCGTGAATTTATAATATCATATAATCGTGTGGTTGATTTTGATATGGAGGAATACAAAGAATTCGGTAAATTATTTAAAATAAATGATTTTGTATCAGATTATTTTCCATTTGTTAAAGCAGACTTTTCTTATAGTATTGGAATTAATGAAAGCGGTGAAGAATGTTTTGAAGTTATAAATTTTTATACATTTGAATATATCGTTTTCAGAGGACAATTATTAAAACTTAATTTAAGTGATTTTTACTCGAATGAGGAAAAAATTCAAGATTATTTTAAACAGCATTCGGAATATAAAGAAAAGTTCGATGCATTGATTAAAGAAATATTAAATAATAGAATTAAAAAGGAAGAACTTTACTCAAAGTTTTCAAATGTTTGGAATAGAAGAAAAGAATATGTGTTGCAAGCTATTAAAAAGTATGAAGATCCGTTGGCACCGCTAATTCTCAAATCAGAAAATAAAGATTTAGATGTTTTAAAAGAGTATGTATCAGAAAAAGAGAAACTTGAATTAAGTATTAGCCAATGTTCTTTTGAAATAGATTCTATAAATAGAGAAATACAAGAGTTATCTTGTTTAAATAAGGTAAGAATGTTTTTATTATCTTTGCCGGATTTTATACCATATAAGAATATTTAGTTAATATAATTTTTAGTCAAGAGTTAAACTAACCCCCAAGGTAATAAAACCTTGGGGGTTAGTTGTTAATACTTATTAAATTAAAAGCCTAATAGTTTAGTTCCTGCTTTTATAATACTTTCTTTTTTAGCTGTTGCAGCCTCAGTTGAGTTGCCTATTGCACCGATATATATTTTAATTTTAGGCTCGGTGCCTGAGGGACGAACAATAAGCGAGCAGCCGCTATCTAAAACAAAGGATAAAACATTTGACTTCGGCAAGGTTAAAGCGGTTTCGGTACCGGAAATTGCGTCAATCGAGACGGAATTTTGGTAATCCTTTATGGTTATAACCTTATCGCCGTCGATAGTCTTAGGTGGGTTTTCTCTGAGAGAAATCATAATATTTTTGATTTTTTCCATACCTGTTTGACCTTCACAAGTGAAGCTTTTTTGAGCATCCTGGAAGAAGCCGTATTTATTATAAATCTCTTCTAAAACATCACCTAAGGTTTTGCCGATGGTTTTATAATAAGCGGTCATTTCACATATAAGCATTGAGCCTACAACCGCATCCTTATCTCTTGCATAATCGCCTGCCAAATATCCATAGCTTTCTTCAAAGCCTAAGATATAGCGCTCGGGTGCGCCTTGGTCTGCTAAAATAGTTATTTGTTCACCGATAAACTTAAAACCGGTTAAAACATTAATCAAGGTGCAACCGTAATCATCTGCGATTTTCTGGCAGAGCTCGGTTGAAACAATGGTTTTAACCGCAACGGGATTTTCAGGTAAAGTGCCGTTAGCTTTACGACGAGATAAAATATAATTTAAAAGCAAAACACCAACATCGTTACCGCTAAACAATTTATATTCGCCATCAATTCTAACAGCAATACCAACACGGTCGGAATCGGGGTCGGTTGCAAGCAATATATCAGGCTTTTCTACTTCCGCTAATTTTAAAGCACATTCGAAAGCTTGGCGGATTTCGGGGTTGGGATAAGGACAGGTGGGGAAGTTGCCATCGGGCATTTCCTGTTCAGAAACAACCGAAACCTGAGTGATACCGAGTCTTTTTAAAATTTCTCTGACAGGTTTATTGCCTGCGCCGTTTAAGGGGGTATAAACAACCTTTAAGCTCGACAAATCGGTATCAGGCTCAATTCTTTGAGCTTCAACACAGTCCAAATATTCATTTACAATATCCTGACCAATATACTCGATTTTACCGTTTTTAAGAGCTTCATCATAATCCTCAAACTTTATTCCTGAGAACATATCGACCTCATTCATTTTTGAAAGAACATAGTCGGCAGCTTCGGGCCCTAGCTGAGCACCGTCTGCCCCGTAAGCCTTGTAACCGTTATATTTAGAGGGGTTATGGCTTGCAGTTATAACAACACCTGCATCGCATTTAAGTCTTCTAACTGCGAAAGAGAGCATAGGTGTTGGCACTAATTCCTTATAAATATAAACCTTTATTCCGTTTGCGGCGAAAACCGAGGCGGCAGTGCGCGCGAAAACATCAGATTTAATTCGGCTATCATAGGCGATAGCAACGGTACCGTTTTCAGCTATTGAATTAACATAGTCGGCAAGGCCCTGAGATGCTTGACCCACGGTATAAATATTCATTCGGTTAGTACCTGCGCCGATAACTCCGCGAAGACCGGCAGTACCAAATTCAAGACTTGTATAAAAAGCATCGGAAATAAGCTCGTCGTTACCCTCTATTTCTTTTAGTTCTGCAATTAAATCGGGGTCAGCGGTTGCTTTTTCGCGCCATAATTTATAAAGTTCATTAATCATTTTATTGAAATCTCCTCTCGGTTTTTGGCTAGTATTAATAATAAACTAATTTCTAGTTTTTGTCAATATTCACAAAGTTAATATATATTATATTTTTATTACGATAAAGTATTAAAATTATACTTGACAAATTTTTCATAATATTGTAATATGTATATATATTTGTTGAATAGTACTGTTTTGGAGTAACAATATTGACTGATTTTGTCGAAAATTACGAAAATTTATCCGATAGCGAAATAGTGACCGAAATAAACGGCGGAAATTATGAACTTATGAAGGTTATTATCGAGCGTTATTATTCGGTTGTTATTTTTAATGTTCGCAAATATTGTTCTGAGGATTGCTTCGATGATGCGGTGCAAGAAGCGAATTTGGCTCTTTATACGGCGGTTAGAAGCTATGATAGTGAAAAATCTGCTTTTTCAACCTTTGCAACTCTTTGCATTAAGCGAGCTTTGTTTAGTATGCTTAAACAGAGAAATGGTCAAAAAAATATTCCGAAAGAGTTGATAAGCTCTATCGAAGAAACCGAAATAGTTGATGTTAACAGTCCCGAAAAGCTTTTTATTGAAAAAGAAAGTTTAAAAACTTTAAAGAATAATATTCAGGTTGAATTATCTTCCTTGGAATATAAGGTTTTGCAGCATTTTTTAAACGGCGAAAGCTATTCGGATATTGCCAAAAAGCTTGATATTTCTCAAAAGTCGGTTGACAATTCTTTAACCAGAATTAGAAAAAAACTTAAATTTAAATAGCGGTATCCCGCGTTTAAATATATATGCCCGAAAAGCTTAAAATAGAGCGAATAATAAAAGAAGACGGTGTGATTCCGTCCGGGGCTATTAAATTAAATCAAACAAGAGAGGTAAAAAACATGTTTGAAGACAAGACATTAGTTTGCAAAGATTGCGGAGAGGAATTCGTATTCACTGCAAGAGAACAGGAGTTTTACGAGTCCAAAGGCTTTGAGAATGAACCGCAGCGTTGTAAGCCTTGCCGCGACAAACGCAAAAATGCCGGTAGAGCTCCGAGAGAGATGCATGAGGCAGTATGTGCTGCTTGTGGCGGTGTTGCAACCGTTCCTTTTGTTCCGCGTGATGATCGTCCGGTTTATTGCAGCGAGTGCTTTGCAAAAATGAAGGAAGAAAATTCTGCTGAATCTGCTGAGTAAGCTTAAATCGACCGCCAAAATTTTGGCGGTCTTTTTAGTTATAAAATTTATTATCATTATTCATATTTTTGTAATAAAATTGATGTATTATACCTTTAAAGTGTATTTTAGGGAGAAAATTTATGCAATATAAGATTCTTATTGTTGATGATGATGTTAATATTTGCGAGCTTTTGCGTCTTTATCTTGAAAAAAACGGGTTTGAAACTATTGTTGCTAATGATGGGTTAAAGGCGGTTGAATATGCTTTAAAGCATAGTCCAGACCTTATTTTGCTTGATATTATGCTTCCTGGTCTTGACGGTTGGCAGGTTTGCAGAGAAATCAGAAAAACGAGTGAAGTACCTATTATTATGCTAACTGCTAAGGGCGAAACCTTTGATAAAATCTTAGGTTTAGAATTGGGTGCAGATGATTATGTTACCAAACCTTTTGATACCAAAGAGATTATCGCAAGAATTAAAGCGGTGCTCAGAAGAAGCAGTGAAAAGGATAAGAAGGGCGAAACAGAGGAAGTTAAATACGATAAGCTTTGTATTAATATTACTAATTACGAGCTTGTGGTGGACGGTAACAGAATTGATACTCCCCCTAAAGAATTAGAGCTTATATATCATTTAGCAAGCAATCCTAACAGGGTTTATACCCGCGACCAGCTTTTAGACGAGGTTTGGGGATTTGACTATTACGGTGATTCCAGAACGGTTGATGTTCATGTTAAAAGGCTCAGAGAAAAGCTTGAAAATGTATCGGATGAGTGGTCGCTAAAAACCGTTTGGGGCGTTGGTTATAAATTTGAAACGGTTAAGTGAATATGAAATTAAAGCTTTTTAACAAGTATTTTTTTACAACAAGTCTTATAATTGTTTTTAGTCTTGCTTTTATGTTGCTTATATTATCTTTTTCGCTTGATAATTATATTGCAAAAACTAAATATAAATCGCTTGATAATGCCTGCGGCGAGGTTACGGAATATATAACAAATTTTTCTGCGGAAAATAAAATAACAACCAATCAGCTTCACGGAATGTTAAGCACGGTGTCGGGTGTTGCAGACGCGGATATCTTTATTTCGGATAATAGCGGCAGGGTTTTAGTTTGCGGTTGCGAGGAATGGTCGCAAAAAGGTGCTTGTATGCATTCGGTGGCGCTGATACCCTCTAAGGCTTTGAATAAAGCGGAAAAATCCGAAGAATTTTTTGTTAGTACAATGGATATCTATGAAAATCCGCATTATGTTACTGCGAAATCCTTGCTGAACGACAGCGGCGAAAGATATTGCACCGTTTTTGCGGCGGCATCGGTTTCAACAGTCAGGCAATTATTATCTTCTATAACCAGACTTTATACAATTTCTGCGATAATTCCTATTATCATAATGTTTTTCTGCATTTATGCGATGACATATCATTTAACAAAACCGTTAAAGCAAATGTCAAGAGCGGCAAAGGCTATGGCTAAGGGTGATTTCTCAAAGCGTATCGCGGTTACTACCGACGATGAAATAGGAGAACTCGCAGCCTCTTTTAATATGATGACCAATTCATTGGCTCGGCTTGAGGGCATGAGAAAGAGTTTTGTTGCCAATGTTTCGCACGAGCTTAAAACCCCAATGACCACGATAGGCGGGTTTATTGACGGTATTTTAGACGGAACGATAGAGCCTCAAAAGCAGGAATATTATTTAGGTATAGTGTCCGATGAGGTTAAAAGATTATCCCGTTTGGTAGATTCAATGCTTAGTATGTCAAAGCTTGAAAGCGGAGAATTTAAGTTGAAGCCTGAGCTTTTTGATTTCAGAGAGCTTTTGTTTAATATAGTTATAAGCCAAGAACAAAGAATTGAAGCTAAAAAAATTCAGATTATAGGTCTTGATGAGCTTGACGGATTATCGGTTAATGCCGACCGTGATTTAATTCATCAGGTTATATATAATTTGGTTGATAACGCAATTAAATTTACAGATGATGAGGGAAGTATTAGTTTTACCCTTAAAAAAGAAAACAAAAAGACGGTGTTTACGGTTACTAATACGGGAAAAGGTATCCCCGTTTCCGACCTTCCGTTTGTTTTTGAGAGATTTTATAAGGTTGATAAATCAAGGTCGGTAGGAAAGAACAGCACGGGACTTGGACTTTATATAGCAAAAACAATAATAACTGCTCATGAAGGCACGATAACCGTATCCTGCAATAAAAATGAGTTTACAACCTTTAAAATAGTATTACCCTAGGAGAGTTTTTATGGATGAAATTTTAAATAACAACGAAATAGAAAATGAAGAAATTAAAAATGTTGAGGAGTCCTCTTTTGAGGAGACTATTGAAGAACCTTCTTTTGAGGAAAATGAAACAAGCGAGAACGAGGTTTTTAATCCCGTAACCGTTTCAAAACCTAAGCCGATTAAGAATTATAAGCCAATGAGCGTGGGGCTTAAAGTATTTTCTATTATAATGGCAGGAATTATTATGCTTACTGCGGCTTGCTCGGTAGGTTACTTTGTTGGCAGAAGCAGTATTAAATTTGCCGAAAGAAAAACCGAGGAACTTGATTTAAAGGCAAGACCAAAGGATGCTGAGCAAATGAGCGAGGCTGAGATTTATAATAAGACGGGGCAGTCGGTAGTTGGAATTATGGTTTATAATTCCTCAGGTAAAGGCTCTCAGGCGAGCGGAATAGTTTATTCTGAAAATGGATATATCATAACAAACGACCATATTTATTCTGAAATACCTTCGGCTAAATTCAAGATTTATACCCATGACGGTAAGGAATATAATGCAAAGTATATTGCAGGAGATAAGGTTAGCGATTTGGCGGTTTTAAAGGTTGATAATGCAAAACTTAAACCTGCAACCTTCGGAAATTCTGATGATTTATACTATGGAGAGCATGTTGTTGCGATAGGAAGACCTAGAAATGCAAACGAGGATTCGAGTATAACCTCAGGTATAATTTCAGGGCTTAACCGACGCGTTCAAACAACCTCCTCATATTCTTCAAGGGTTATTCAAACCGATAGTGCGATAAACCCCGGAAGTTCGGGCGGTGCTCTTGTTAATATGTACGGTCAGGTGATAGGTGTTACATCTTCAAAAATGGCGAGTGTTGATTATGAGGGAGTTGGATACGCTATTCCAACCACCGTTATGAAACGCATTGTTACCGAGCTTATAGAGGAAGGCAAGGTTATAAGCCGAGCAAAGCTTGGTATCACCTATAAGGCTATTGACAGTGTTTTAGCTGAGATTAACGGCAGTAAGTATACAGGACTCTTAATAGATAGCGTTACCGAGGAGAGCGGTCTTTACGGCAAGGTTAACCAAGGGGATATTATCACCCATATAAACGGTATTGCCGTTACTAATGACAGTATTGTATTAGATATAATTGAAAGCTGCAAGGCGGGGGATAAGGTTAATATTACTGTGGTTGATACTGCGCAAAAAACCAAGACTTTTAATGTTGTTCTTTTGGCTAATGTCAGCGAATCGAGTTACACAATAACTGATGTTTTACCTGAGATTTCAGGCGAAGCAGAGGAATCTGAGAAAAACGGCGGAAAATTCAATTTCCCGTTTGGCGAATAAATTTTAAAGCAGATAGTTTAAAAGCTATCTGCTTTTTACTTGCTTTTATATGAATTTTATAGTAAAATTATTTATGTATTTAACATTTTTCTTTAATTTCCGTAAAATATGGTGTAGCTATATTTTGTGGGGTGGAAAAATGAGGCTTAAAAGTCGCAAAACAAAAAGAAAACCGCTTATAATAGTTTTGGTTTTTCTCATAACAGCCGCTATTTTATCAGGTATTTGCTTTTTTAAAATGCAACCTCTCATTTTCAAAATAGCTCATAGCAATGCCGAAACCATTATGCTAAACTCGGCTAATGAAGCGGTGCTTAAAATTTTAGAGGAAAATAATATAACATATAGCGATATAGCTTGTTTATCCTCCAATGATGATGGGTATGTTACGAGTCTTGAAATTGATGTTTATAAAGTGAATTTTCTTAAAAGCAAGATAGCAAATGAGGTTTCTAGACTTGTTGAGAGCAGAGATTATTATGATGTTTCTATTCCTGTTGGCACTTTTTTGGGGAATACTTATACGGCAGGTTTTGGTCCTAAATTATATTTTAAAATGCAGCTGACTTCAACCGCCTTTGTTGATTTTAAGCATGAATTTAAATCGGCGGGCATAAATCAGGTTTTGCATATAATAACGGTTGAAATCAAAACGAAGGGTAGTCTTATAGTTGCAGGATATAATAAGGGGATAGAAACCAAAACCTCGGCTATTGCGGCGCAAACGGTAATAGTTGGCAAATCGCCAGACGCGTTTACGAATGTTGTTGAAAGCCAAACCGATAATACCGGCGGTTTGATTAATGATTATGGTGCAATAGTAGAATAATTTTAAGGGAGTTTAAAATGGATTTTAAAGAAGCTGAAAAATTAGTGGCTAAGCTTTCAAAGGAGCTTAAATACCATAACAAAAAATATTATATTGAGGATTCTCCCGAAATAGAGGATTTTGAGTATGATGCAATGCTAAGGCAATTAGAGGATTTGGAAAAAGAATTTCCTGAGCTTCTAAGAGAAGATTCTCCGACTCAGAATGTCGGCGGTGCGGCTAACAGACTTTTCAATTCGGTAGAACATACGGTTAAAATGGAGAGTCTTCAAGATGTTTTTAATTTTGATGAGCTAAAAGCCTTTTGTGATAAGGTTAAAACTGAGGATACTGTTTTTTCGGTTGAACCTAAAATTGACGGTCTTTCGGTTTCTCTTGAATATAGAGACGGTTTGTTTTTCAGAGGCTCAACAAGAGGGGACGGTCTTGTTGGCGAGGATGTAACTGCTAATTTAATGCAGATAAAAAGCATACCGAAAGCCATAAGGTTTGACGGTGATTTAGAGGTTAGAGGCGAGGTTTATATGCCTCGCGAAAGCTTTTTAAAGCTTAGAGAACGCCAAGAGCTTTTAGGTGAAGCACCGGCTAAAAATCCGCGAAATGCGGCGGCGGGGTCGCTAAGGCAAAAAAATCCTCAGATAACCGCTGAGCGCGAGCTTGATATTTTTGTTTTTAATATTCAAAGAATTTCGGGTAAGGAGTTTGAAACTCATACCGATAGTCTTGATTTTTTAAAGGATTTAGGTTTTCATACCTTGCCGAGCTATAAAAAATGCTTAACCGCTGACGAGGTTGTTGCAGAAATCGAGCGGATAGGTGCTGATAGAGGAAATCTGCCTTATGATATCGACGGTGCGGTTGTTAAAATCAATGATTTAAGCTATCGCGAGGTATTGGGAAGCACCTCGAAATTTCCTAAATGGGCAGTGGCTTTCAAATATCCGCCTGAGGAAAAGGAAACGGTTTTATTGGATATTGAAATTGCGGTTGGCAGAACAGGCGCGTTAACCCCCACCGCAATATTCGAGCCGATAACCTTGGCAGGAACAACGGTAAGCCGAGCCACCCTTCATAACAAGGATTTTATAACCGAAAAGGGAATAGGTATAGGTGATACCATAATTGTTAGAAAAGCTGGGGATATAATCCCTGAGGTTTTGGCGGTGGCTTGCCACGGAGAAAATTCAAAGCTTTTTGAAATGCCTAAGGTTTGTCCCTCTTGCAACAGTCCTGTTTTCAGAGAAGAGGGAGAGGCGGTTATCAGGTGCACTAATGCCGATTGCCCGGCTCAGCTTTTAAGGCATTTAATTCATTTCACCTCGCGAGATGCTATGGATATTGAGGGATTGGGACCTGCGGTTTTAGAACAGCTTTTGAATGCAAAGCTTATTTCTAATATTGACGATTTATATAGCATTGATTACAGTAAGGTTGCCGAGCTTGAGAGAACGGGCGAAAAAACGGTTCAAAATCTTAAAAATGCTATTGAAAAATCAAAATCTAATGATTTATCCAAGCTTATATTTGCTTTTGGTATTCGCCATATAGGTCAAAAAGCGGCAAAGCTTTTAGCTGAAAATTTTCAAGATATTGATAATATATTAAATGCATCGGTCGAGGATTTTGAGGCTATCGAGGGCTTTGGTCATATTCTGGCTGTTTCTGCAAAGGAGTTTTTCTCGCTCAATGAAACAAAAGAAATGATAGACCGCTTTAAAGCCTTGGGCGTTAATATGAAATCCTTAAAAGAGGTTAAGGATAACAGATTTCTGGGCAAAACCTTTGTGCTGACAGGAACATTACCTACCTTAAAAAGAAGCGAAGCAGCGGCTATTATCGAAAGCTTTGGAGGAAAAACCTCCTCCTCTGTTTCTAAAAAGACCGACTTTGTTTTAGCAGGTGAGGAAGCGGGAAGCAAATTAGAAAAAGCGAATAGCTTAGGTATTAAGGTTATTGATGAAAACGAATTTAATGAAATGATTAAATAGATATTGACAAATACATTTATGAGTAATATAATTACTTTATAATCTTCGGGGCGAGGTGCAATTCCTCACCGGTGGTAAAAGCCCACGAGCCTTTTTAGGTTGATTTGGTGTAACTCCAAAGCCGACGGTATAGTCCGGATGAAAGAAGATGCAAATATATTTTCTATGTTTATATTTGTATTAAGTCCCCGTCTTTAAGGCGGGGAATTTTTATTTTTAAAGGTGATTACTATGAGAAAAGCAAAGGAACTTAAAAAAATCAGCGTTGTGGCTATGCTTAGCGCGGTGGCTTATTTATGCGTTGTGCTCTTTAAATTTAAAATCGGTTTTTTAACCTTTGATTTAAAGGATGTTTTTTTAGTTATAATCTCCTTTTTATATGGTCCGCTTTATGCCGTATTATCGGCTTTTTTGGTTGCGGTATTAGAGTTTTTAAGCATTAGCGATACAGGGGTTTACGGGCTTATTATGAACGCTCTTTCGAGTATGGCTTTTGCAGGTGTTGCAGGTGTTGTTTATAAATATAAGAGAACATTTTCGGGAGCTATTATCGGCTCTGTTATTGCGGTGCTTTCAATGGTTTTGGTAATGCTTTGCGCAAATGTTTTAATAACACCTTATTATATGGGTGCTGAGAGAAGAGAGGTTATTGCTATGATACCAACAATGCTTTTACCCTTTAATCTTATAAAAGGCGCGGTTAATATGTCTTTAACCCTTATTCTTTACAAACCCTTTACCTCTGCTCTTAGAAAAGTAGGTCTTATAGAACATAATTTTTCAAATACAAACAAGGTAAAATTCTGGATTTTAACCGCGGTTTCCTTAGCGGTTGTTATTGGATGTTTCTTACTTATTTTCTTAATACTTGGCGGTAAAATCGAATGGGGAATTTTCGCAAAATAATGTTTTTTGGCAGAGTGGTTATCCGCTCTGCTTTTTTAGTGGAAATTTAAAGAAATATATGATATAATTAATTTTATAAATCGGGTTTAATGTACTATAATTGGGACTTTTAAAATGTTATTATAAAAATAGAAAAAATGAGGTGATATTTTGTTGCAGTTTGTTTTAGGAAAACCATCTTCGGGAAAGAGTTATGCGGTTTTAGAAAAGATTAAGGAATTATCTTTAAAGGGTGAAAAGAGCGTGCTTATAGTGCCTGAACAGTTTACCTTTGAAAGCGAGCGCGCGGTTTTAAAAACTGTTGGAGACAGTTTTATTTTAAATACTGAGGTTTTAAGCTTTACGAGACTTTGTTCAGAGGTAGGTCGCGCGGTTGGAGGAGTTGCAGGCAGAACCTTAAATGACTGCGATAAGGTTATCTTCATAAAAAGAGCTTTAAATCAAGTGAAAGATGAGCTTAAACTTTGGGGCAAATATTCTAATTCCATAAGTTTTTGCAAAACCTTGCTTGATACTATAAATGAGCTTAAATTAAATAATATATCCCCTAAGGATTTGCGTAGGGTTGAGCAAATAACCGATAAACCAACCTTAAAGTTAAAGCTTTTTGATGTTGCGCTTATATACGAAACCTATGATTATTTAATGGGAGAAAAATTTATAGACCCATCGGATAATCTGGCTTTGTTATATGAAAAATTAGCTGATTATAAATATTTTGAAAATAAAACGGTATTTTTAGATTCTTTTAAAGGGTTTACGGGAAGTCAGTTTAAAATTATTGAGCGCATTCTGTCTCAGGCGGATAATCTTTATATAACCTTTACTGATGATACCGAAAATAATAAGGATTATAATATTTTTACTAATATTAAAACCACTCAAAATAAAATTTTGAAAAAGGCTTCGGATTATAAAATAGAAGTTTCTAAACCTATTGTTCTAGGTGAGGGAAGATATAAGAATAAAGGCTTGGCGGATGTTGAAAAACTGATTTCTGGTGTTAAGATTGATAAAATAGAAAACGACCAAAGCGTTAATATCTGCGAATGCGAAACTGTTATAGACGAAGCAGAGTTTGCAGCGAGGACTATAAGAAAACTAGTTCGCGAAAATGGGTATCGTTATCGCGATTTCGTTATAATTTCGCGAAATGCAGCTGATTACAGCGAGGTTATAAAAAATGCTTGCAGGAGAAATAAGGTTAGTCTTTTTTATGATAATAGACAAGCTTTATCCTATTTTCCGCTTGCGGTTGCGGCAAAATCGGCGATAAACTCTTTAAGCTTTTCGAGCGAAGATATTTTCCGTTTTCATAAGAGCGGTCTCGGCAGTATATCGGCAGACGAGATTTCTATTTTAGAAAACTATGTTTATGTTTGGAATATTGAGGGAAGTCTTTGGTGCGATACTTGGGATATGAACCCCGAGGGCTTAACCGAAACCGACCAATCAAAAAAAGAGGAAACTAAGAAGGCATTAGAGGAAATTAATGCCTTGCGCGAGCGCGCGATAGAGCCGCTTTTGAAGTTTAAAGAGAATTTTCGCGGCAACGCTTATAATATGGCAAAAGCTATCTGCGATTTGTTTGAGGATTGCTCGGCGGCAGAAAAGCTAGCCGAAATGGGCGCATTTTTTGAAAAAGAAGAGGATATTTTCTCCCGCGATACTTTAAAACAATCTTATGATGAGTATATGAAAATACTTGATAGCTTGGTTGTTTGCTTCGGTCAAAAAAGCATTAGCCGAGAAGAGTTTTGCGAAACCTTAGAGCTTAGTGTTTCTTTGGCGGATGTTGGTGTTATACCCCAAACATTAGATCAGGTAACCTTTGGCTCGGCGGATAGAATAAGACCTTCTCGACCTAAAATTGCTTTTATTTTAGGTGCTAATCAGGGGGTATTTCCGAGCCTTGTTCAAAACAATGGCGTTTTTGGTGTTTTTGACCGCAAATATTTAATTGAAAACGATATAAAAGTGCCTGATAATTCGGTGCTTTCTTCAATAGACGAAAATTATTTGGTTTATTCAAATTTGTGTTGTCCATCCGACCGACTTTATATAAGCTATTATACTCAAAGTCTTTCGGGCGAAAAGGCAGAGCCTTCGGCTTTTGTTAATCAAATAAAATCAAAGCTGGGCGTTGAAATTTTGCGCGAGCCTCAGGAAAAACTAAATTTCTATAATCTTCCTGAAACCGAAAGCTCGGCATTTTATGAATACTCTATCAGAGCTTTGAACGATATTAATGGTGCAACTTCAATAAAGGAAGCTCTAAAAAACAGTAAAGAGGCTTCTAAAATAGCATATATAAACAGTGCTAATGAAAAGAGTGAAAGTTTAACCGGTGAAACAGTAAAAGCGCTTTACGGCAAGGATATCAGATTATCTGCTTCAAAAATTGATACCTTTAACCGTTGCCATTTTTCGTATTTCTGCAAATACGGTTTAAAGGTTAACAAAATTCAAAAAGCCGATTTTGATGTTTTGCAAAGAGGAACTATCGTTCATTTTATTTTAGAAAAGCTTATCAGCGAGTATAAAGAAGATTTAGAGAGTTTAACCGCCGAGTTTATAGCAGTTAAAACTCGTGAGTATGCCGAGGAATATTTAAGCCGTGTTTCAGGCTTTAATAAAACGAGAAACGCAAAGACCGAGTTTATCATAAACCGAATACTGCGCTCGGTTAATGATGTTGCTTTGCATATTGTAAATGAGCTTCGCCAAAGCGACTTTAAACCAAGCAATTTTGAACTTGAAATTGGTGCTAAAAATAGTCTTTCTTTCCCGTTTGATAACGGAAATGTTTATGTTTCGGGTTATGTTGACAGGGTTGATAAGTATGACGGTTATATTAGAATTATAGACTATAAAACAGGTTCCAGAAGCTTTAAGCTTCCAGATGTTTTGTTTGGTCTTAATTTGCAGATGCTAGTGTATCTATATGCACTTACAAGGTCGAGCGGTTTGCCTGATAACAGCGCGGCAGGTATTTTATATCAACCATCAAAGCGAAACACAACCGATAATTCTCTTGCTATGAACGGTTTGTTGCCCTTGGATTTAGAGCTTTATAAGGCTATGGAAAAAGAGGGCAAGGGCGAATTTGTACCGAGACTTAGACTTACAAAGGACGGAACACCCTATAAAAATATGGCAGCTTTTATCGAGCCTGACGGATTTATGGCTATTTTCGATTATATTGAAAAGTTGATGCGAAAAATGGGTAATGAGCTGTCAAATGGAGATATTTCTATTTCGCCGATAAACGGTAAAGACTCTGAGGCTTGCAAATACTGTGATTTTGCGGCAGTTTGCGGTATTGAGGATGCGGAAATTAAATCTGTACCCGATTTAAGCAATAATGAAGTTTTAGAGATAATGAAAGAGGGTGAATTGGGTGGCATTTAATCCTACGAGAGAACAAGAAAATGCGATAAAGGCAACCGGTAATATACTTATATCTGCGGCGGCAGGCTCAGGTAAAACTGCGGTTTTGGTTGAAAGGGTTATAAAAAAACTTTGCGATAAGGAAAACGGAATTAGCGCGGATAAGCTTTTGATTGTAACCTATACTAATGCGGCGGCGGCAGAGATGAGGTCCAGAATTGAGGCAAGACTCGAAGAAGAAATCGCAAAAACAGAGGATAATGCTCATTTGATTTATCAAAAGCATTTGTTGCCCACTGCTAAGATTAGCACGGTTGACTCTTTCTGTATTGATTTAGTTAGAGAAAATTTTGAGGTTTTAGGTGTTTCTCCCGACTTTAAAATGAGCGACCCGAAAAGCCTGAAACTTACCGATATATCGGTTATATCTAAAATAATTGAAAGAAAAATCGAAGAAAACGACCCTGTGTTTTTAGAGCTTCTTGATATAATAGGCTCTGAATATGATGAAAACGGTTTTATAAATTTTGTGCTTGATATATTCGATTATAGCCGCCAGCTTCCTTTTCCTGAAAGTTGGTTTAAAAGCTTTGGGGATATTTATTCGAGCGGTAAATTTGAAAAGGAAAATATATGGTATAAATATTCTTTTGAAAAAGCAAAGAAAACTATTAAGAGTGCTAGAAAAGCCCTATCAAACGCTATTGATTTAATGTCGGTATCTTCGGCGGCAGCTGAGGGATATATTCCAACCTTATCCGAGGCTTCAAAGAAACTTTATGAATTAGAGGAGATTTGCGATAGCGGAGAATGGGACGAGCTTTATAATGCTTTAAATAATCTCTTTTTACCTAATCTTCCAACGGGGGTTAAGGGTGTTTCTAAAATACCTGAAATCAATTCGGCTAAAAGCATTTATAAATATATCCAAACCAAAATATTTGAGAGCCTTAAAAAGCTTTTTTATGCCAATTTAGAATTTTTAAATTCGCAGTTTGCAAAGCTTAAAGAGCCGATAAAGCTTTTAAGCGAAATTCTAATCGAATTTGATAACGCCTTATTTGAAGAATATAAAAAAGAAAATACCTTTACTTTCCATAACACCGAGCATTTGGCGTTGAAGCTATTATGCCGCCGGTCTGAGCAAAATGAAAAGGGAATTGAAATTTTGCCTAATGCCAAAGAGCTTATAGACCGCTTTGGCGAGGTTATGGTTGATGAATGTCAGGACACAAATGATTTGCAGGATTTGCTTTTCTATGTTTTGTCCGACCGAGAAAGCAAGCTATTCGTTGTTGGAGATGTTAAGCAGAGTATTTATAGATTCAGAGGCGCTAATCCTAAAAACTTCCTTGATAAGAAAAATTCTTATATTCCTTATGAAGTATCAGAGGAAAATGAGCCTAAAAAAATTGTTTTAGGAGCAAATTTTAGGTGCAAAAATGAGGTTTGCGATTTTGTTAATTTCTTCTTTGAACTCTTTATGACCGGAGAAACAGGGGAGATTATTTACGGCGAGGAGGAAAGGCTTATTCCTGCTGCCGAATACCCTGAAACTAATATTGTTTCAACCGAATTTTGCGTTGTTGAGACAAAGGGTGAGGACGAAAAGGATATAAAAATCGAGGCTATGCATATAGCAAAATATATCAGAAAAGTGATGAATGAGGGCGCGGTTATAAGGGTTGATAAAAGCACTCTTAGAAAGGCCGATTATTCAGATTTTGCGATTTTGCTCAGAAATGCAAACCTTAAAGGTCCTGTTCTAGCCTCCGCTTTAAAGGAATGCGGTATACCTGTTGCTATTAGTAAAGAAAGCTTTATAGAAAGCTTTGAAATTGCGGTTGTTTTATCGCTTTTAAAGGTTATTGATAACCCTAGAAACGATATTGAGCTTTTGGCGGTTATGATGTCTCCAATATTCCGTTTTACTGCTGAGGATATGGCGAAAATCAGGGTTAACTCTAAATATACAACCCTTTATAATGCGGTGTCAACTTATGCTTTAAAAGATGAAAAAACTGCCGAGTTTCTTGAAACTCTTAAAAAGCTTAGAGTTTATGCAGCGGTTAATTCGGTTGATAAAATAATAGGTTATATTTTAGATAAAACCGACTTTTTGCAAATGAGTCTCATTTTAAATGACGGAATTAGAAGAAGAAATAATTTAAATCTGTTATGCGATTTAGCAAAAGGGTACTCTGAAAGTCAAGGCGGAAGTATTGGAGGGTTTGTTAAATATATCGAAAAGCAATCCGAATACGGTATAAAAGTTGGAGGTACTGTTTCGGGTGATAACTCGGTTAAGATTATGAGTATACACGGTTCTAAGGGCTTGCAGTTTCCGGTTTGCATTTTGGCAGAACTATCAAATGGCTTTTCAAAAACCGATTCCAAGAAATCTGCGGTTTATTCAACCGGGAACGGTATAGGCTTTAAGTATTATGATGAGACTCAGAAAGAGCGGTTTACAACTATCGGCAGAGAGGCTATTTTAGATAAGGCGAATGCGGAAAATTTAAGCGAGGAGCTAAGGCTTTTCTATGTTGCTATGACCAGAACTCAGGACCGTCTTTTTATGATAGGCTGTGTTAGTGATTTAGAAAAGAAAACAAAAGAATACACCTCGCTTTTGATGACTTCAAATAACAAAATAAGTTTTGATTTGTTTTTGAAAACCAACTCATATTTTGATTGGCTTATGCTCTCATTGCTTCTTCACCCTGACGGTAAAATTTTAAGAGACAGCGGTCATTCGCTTGTGGTTTTGAATACTGATAGCAGAATAAATTTTAATATTAAAAACGGTATTCCCGATTTAGAAAACCAAAAAGCAGAAGATAATACCGTATGCCAAGCAGATAGAAATATAACCGATGCTATAAAGCAAAATCTTAATTTTGTTTATCCTTTTGAGGAACTTTTGGAGATAGAATCAAAGGCGTCCGTATCAAGTATTGTTGGAAAGGCCGAAAGTATGAAATATGCTTTTTCTTATAAGCCTGCCTTTTTATCTGAGGGTGGTATAACCTCTGCCGAAAAGGGAACTGCAATGCATAAGGTTATGGAATACTTTGATTTTGATAAGTGCGATGATATTGAGGCAGAGCTCGAAAGACTTTATGAATGGCAGTATATCTCCGAAAAGGAATATAACTCTATTGATAAGAGTAAGTTGCAATCCTTCTTTAAAAGTGATATATTTAATCGTATAAAAAATGCTTTATCACTAAATCGCGAAATGAGATTTTTAACCGAGGTTGAAGCTGGTAGCATAAAACCCGATTTAAAGGATAATATTTCTAATGAAAAAATTATCGTTCAGGGTGCGGTTGATGTGTGCTTTACCGAGCCTGACGGGGTTGTTATATTAGATTTTAAAACCGATAGGGTAAAAGACAAAGAAAGTCTTATCAGTGCATATTCAGAGCAGCTTAACATTTATGCTTTGGCGGCAGAGAAGATTTTCTCAAAGCCGGTAAAACAAAAAATTATTTATTCCTTTGAGCTTTTAGAGGAGATAGAGGTTTAGTTTAATGATTAAATTGCTTAAATATTTAAAAAAATATATATTTCAAGCTATATCCGCCCCCGCGCTTAAAGTGTTGGAGGTTTGCTTCGAGTTAATTGTTCCGTTGGTTGTGGCATCTATTATTGATGTTGGAATTAAGAATTCGAACACTTCTTATGTTTTGAAAATGTGCGGTATATTGGCTGTTTTAGCGGTTGTTGGTTTGGGATGTACTCTAATAGCGCAGTTTTTTGCCGCTAAAACTGCGGTAGGTTTTTGCGCTGATATAAGAGCGGCATTATTTAAGCATATTTCTTCTCTTTCATATTCCTCTCTTGATAATTTAGGTGCTTCAACCCTAATTACTAGATTAACCTCCGATTTAAACCAAGTTCAAACGGGGGTTAATTTAACCTTGCGTTTATTGCTCCGTTCGCCGTTTGTTGTATTCGGTGCTATGATTATGGCATTTATAGTGGACAGCAAGGCGGCTTTGGTTTTTGTTATAACCATACCCTTGCTAGCTGTTATAATATTCGCAGTTATGCTAGTATCAATTCCGCTTTACAGGTCTGTTCAGGCGGCTCTCGATAAGGTTGTTCTTAAAACGGGAGAAAATTTGCAGGGTGTTAGAGTTATCAGAGCATTTTGCAAAGAAAATGACGAAATTGCAGAGTTTGAAGAAAAAAATAAGCTTTTAAACGCTATGCAAATCAGGGTTGGCAAAATTGCCGCTCTTTTAAACCCTGCAACAATAATTATCATAAATATTGCAATTTCCATTCTTATCTATAAAGGTGCTTTAAGGGTTAATATCGGTGAGCTTTCGGCGGGTGAGGTTGTTGCCTTATATAACTATATGAGCCAGATTTTAATTGAGCTTATAAAGCTTGCAAACCTTATAATTAATGTTACAAAGTCGGTAGCTAGCGGTAACCGAATTCAATCTGTTTTCGAAATAGAGCCAGAGCAGAATAGGGGTAAAATTAAAACAGTTGATTTCAGTAAACCGGCTGTTGAGTTTAAAAATGTAAGTTTTTCCTATAACGGTGAGGGCGAAAATGCCATTGAAAATATTAATTTAAAAATCGGCTCAGGAGAAAATGTTGGAATAATAGGTCCAACCGGTTCGGGTAAAAGCACAATAGTTAATTTAATACCTGGATTTTATAATATAACCTCGGGTGAAATTAAAATTTTCGGCGAAAATATCGAAAATTTAGACCTTGATTTTTTGCGCAGTATTATCGGAATAGTGCCTCAAAAGGCGGTGCTTTTTAAAGGAAGCATCAGAGATAATATGAAAATATCTGCACCAAATATTTCTGACGAAGAAATTTATACTGCTTTAAAAATGGCTCAGGCATATGAGATAGTTAAAGGCAAAGAGGGCGAGCTTGATTTTATTATTGAGCAGGATGGAAGAAATCTTTCGGGCGGTCAAAAGCAGCGACTTTGCATAGCAAGGGCGCTTGTCAGGAAGCCTAAAATTTTGATACTTGATGATTCTTCCAGTGCCTTAGATTTTGCAACTGATGCCGCATTAAGAAAGGCTTTAAGTGAAATATCTGCAGATACCACCGTTATAACCATTTCTCAAAGAGCATCCGCTATTAGAAATTGCGATAATATTTTCGTTTTAGACGAGGGCGTTTTATTAGCGAGTGGCAAGGATAACGAGCTTAAAGACTCTTGCGAGCTTTACTTAGAAATTCGCAAAACCCAATTCGGCGAGGAGGGGGCTTAATATGGCAAAAATGGAAAAAAGCGTTATAAAACGAGTGATAAAAACCGTAATGCCATATAAAGTTTTGGTATTATTCTCCCTGGTTTTAACCGTTTTGAGTGTTGGTTTAACCCTTTATATACCTGTTTTGGCAGGTAGAGCTATCGACTCTATAAAAGGCTTTAAGGATGTTGATTTTGAGTCTTTATACAAATGCCTTATTATGATTTCTGTTTGCGCTGTTTTGGCGGGCGTTTTGCAATGGATAATAAGCGTTATTAATAATAAAATTGCTTATAAAACGGTAAGAAGCCTTAGAAATCAGGCATTTGCTCATTTGAATAAGCTTCCTTTAAGTTTTATAGACAGTCATCCATACGGCGATATTTTAAGCCGAATTACTGCCGATGCAGAGCAGTTTACCGACGGGCTTATTTTGGGATTTTCGCAGTTTTTTAATGGAATAGTAACCATTCTTATAACCCTTGTTTTTATGGTTATGATAAACCCGTTGATTTCGCTTGTTGTGGTTCTTTTAACCCCGATATCTCTCTTTATTGCTAAATTTATAGCAAGCAGAACACATGGATTTTTTAAAGCTCAGTCGGATATAAGGGGAGAGCAGACCGCCTATATTAACGAGAAAATTCAAAACTCGAAAACGGTGAAAGCTTTTTCTTATGAGGCCGAATCGGTTAAAGATTTTGAAAATATAAATGATAAACTAAGAAAAGTTTCGGTTAAAGCTATTTTCTTTTCTTCGCTTACCAATCCGAGCACAAGATTTGTTAATAATCTAATCTATGCGGCGGTAGGTCTTGCAGGAGCATTTGCGGTTATATCAAACCCGGATTATTTATCGGTTGGCGGTTTTGTTAGCTTTTTAGCTTATGCAAATCAGTATACTAAGCCATTTAATGAGATTTCGGGGGTTTTAACCGAGCTTCAAAATGCGTTAGTTTGCGCCGGCAGAATTTTTGATTTATTGGATACCGAACCTGTAAGCTCGGATGAGGATTTAAAAGAGCTTAAAAATGCCAACGGCAATGTTGAAATAAATAATGTCAGCTTTTCTTATGATAAAACTAAAAAGCTTTTGCAAAACCTCAATTTGCAGGTTAAAAGCGGTCAGAAAATTGCGATTGTCGGACCGACAGGTTGCGGAAAAACCACCCTCATAAATTTGCTTATGAGATTTTATGATGTTGATAGTGGAAGCATTAAGGTGGAGGATTTTGATATCAGGGAAATAACCAGAAAAAGTCTCAGAGAAAGTTATGGTATGGTATTACAGGAAACCTGGCTTAAAGACGCAACGGTTAAAGAAAATATTGCTTACGGCAACGAAAATGCAACTGATGAAGAGATTATAGCGGCTGCAAAAGCGGCTCACGCTCATAAATTTATTAAGAGACTTCCAAATGGTTACGATACCCATATCAGTAATTCTAGCGGTAAGTTATCGGTTGGCGAGCGTCAGCTTTTATGTATTGCAAGAGCTATGCTTTCTAATCCTTCTATGCTGATTTTAGACGAGGCGACTTCTTCTATTGATACTCATACCGAGCAAAAGGTTCAGTCTGCTTTCAGAAGATTAATGCAAAATAAAACCTCTTTTGTTGTGGCTCACAGGCTTTCAACAATACTTGATGCTGATTTAATTTTGGTGATGAAGGATGGCAATATCATAGAGCAGGGAACCCATAAAGAGCTTCTTAAAAAAGGCGGTTTTTATACCACTTTATACAACAGTCAGTTTGCGGTTTGAGGTGGGGTATGAAGGAATATAAAAAATGTTGTTTTACAGGCTACCGCCCCTCGAAATTGCCCTTTAATGTTTATATAAGGGATAAGGCTTATAATGATTTTGAAAATCTTGTAACCGAGGGGATTTTAAAGCTTTATAACGAGGATTGCCGAGTTTTTTATACCGGTATGGCAATGGGGTTTGATATAATCTGCGCTGAAACGGTGCTTTTGCTTAAAAGGCTTTATAACTGCGAAATCAAGCTTATTTGCGCTATCCCTTTTAAAGAGCAGCCTGAAAAATATGATGAGCATTGGAGAAAACGCTATTTTGATATTTTAGCCCAGTGTGACGAAAAGGTTATTTTATCTGATAGCTATAATAAAGGGTGTTATCAAAAGCGAAATGAATATATGGTTGATAACAGCGATTATGTTATGACCTGGTTTGACGGTAAACAGGGAGGCACAAAAAATACCGTAAACTATGCCATAAAGCAAAATAAATTCGTTTTAAATTTAAATAAAAACTCAACCGAAAACTACTCTTATCAAACAACTTTTGAGATTTTTTAGTCCGCATTTTTCCATTTGCGGACTATTTTTTTATTTTTTGTAATAAAATTGTAACTTTTTTTATTTTTTTCGTTAATAACACTTGCAAAATCTTTCGAAAAAGTGTAGAATAACTATATATATAATCTAAATTGGATTTCTATTGCAAAAAATAATCAATTATCTTAAAGGATGTGTATATAATATGTCAAATCGTCTTTTTCAAGGTGTAATTCATCAAATGAAGGAATCTATTGATAGAACCTTCGGTGTTATTGATGAAAATGCAACTATTATTGCTTGCAGTGAGCTTGCAAAAATAGGTGAAGAGATTACTGAAGTTCCAGCAAATGCAAGTGAAGTTTGTGCAATCGGCGGGCTTACATTTAAAGCTCTCGGAAATTCTCAGGGAGCAAATTATATAGTTTTTGTTGATGGTGATGATATTCTGGCTTCAAAGTATGCCGCAGTAATTGCTGTTGCTTTTGCAAATATCAAATTTTATTATGACGAAAAGTATGACCGTAGCAATTTTATTAAGAATATAATTCTTGATAATATTTTGCCGGGTGATATCTATCTTAAAGCTCGCGAGCTTTATTTTAACAGTGATGTTAGCCGTACTGTTGTGCTTATTCGCGTTTTAGATAACCATGATGTTTCGGTTTATGATGTTTTGCAAAATCTCTTCCCCGATAAATCCAAAGATTTTGTTATCAATATAAATGAAACCGATATCGCTTTGGTTAAAGAAACCAAAACAGGTATCGACCCTAAAACTATTGAAAAATTGGCAACAACCATTGCTGAAACAATGTCCGGTGAATTTTATCTCCATCCGTATATTGGCATTGGAACAACTGTTGATAACCTAAAAGACCTTGCTCGTTCTTTCAAAGAGGCTCAAACCGCTATGGAGGTTGGAAAGGTATTTGATACCGAAAAGACCATTGTTTCTTATGAGGCATTAGGAATTGCAAGACTTATCTATCAGTTGCCGACTACCCTTTGCGAAACCTATCTTAAAGAAGTATTTAAGTTGGGCTCTATTGAAAGCTTAGACCAGGAAACTTTATTTACAATTCAGCGTTTCTTTGAAAACAATCTTAATGTTTCGGAAACCTCCCGTAAACTCTTCGTTCACCGTAACACCTTGGTTTACAGACTTGAAAAGATTAAGAAGTTTACAGGTCTTGATCTTCGTGAATTTGACCATGCTATTATATTCAAAATTGCTCTTATGGTAAATAAGTATTTAAAGAGCAATCCCGTTAAGTATTAATTAAAGGAATGAAATTTTAATAAATGGAAGAACAACTTTTAAATAGTGAAAGTTTTGCTCCTTCGAAGCCTATTATTGAATTTCGCGGTGTTTCTAAAACATATCCGGGCGGAACTCATGCTTTAAAGGATGTTAATATAAAGATAAACAAAGGCGAATTTGTCTTTGTTGTTGGTTCTTCGGGCGCAGGCAAAAGTACTTTTATGAAGCTTATTATGCGCGAAGAGAAGGCTAATACAGGTATTATTAAAGTAAACGGCTTTAATTTAACAAATATGAAGCGCAAGCAGGTGCCGATGCTTCGCAGAACTATGGGTATAGTTTTCCAGGATTTCAGACTTATACCTACTATGAATGTTTTCCAAAATGTTGCTTTTGCAATGTATGTTGTTGGTGAAACCGGAAGCCATATAAGACGCGAGGTTTCGAAGGCTTTAAGCAAAGTAGGTCTTGGCGATAAGGCTCGCTCAATGCCCAATCAGCTTTCGGGCGGTGAGCAACAGCGTGTGGGACTTGCCCGCGCATTAGTTAACTCTCCCGACCTTATCATTGCGGACGAGCCTACCGGTAATGTTGACCCGAATATGTCTTATGAAATTGTTAATATGCTAACCGAAATAAACAAGCAGGGAACTACTATTTTGATGGTAACCCATGACCATAACCTAGTTAGAGATTTTAAGCATCGCGTTATCATGCTTGACGGCGGTATAATTGTTGCCGATAATGCAGGAGGTGATGCTGAATGAAATTAGGAAGTCTAAAATACCTGACAGGCGAAGGTGTTAAAAGTGCTTGGGTAAACCGCCTTATGTCTTTGGCATCTATCGGTGTTTTGGTTGCTTGTATGGTAATTATAGGTCTTGCTATTTTAATCAGCGAGAATGTTAATGTTGCTGTTGGTAAGCTAGAACAACAAAATGTTGTTATGGTTTATATGAAGGATTATAGCTGGGCTTTGTATAATAAAGAAGAAGCTGATACTGAGGATACTTCTTCTAAGGAAACCAATTCTGAAACCGAGGAAAAAGAAACCGACGAAAACGGTATAAGCGAAGAGGATTATTTAATTCATAATAAAGATGAGGCAAACGCTTTATGCGATAAAATAGAGAAGCTTGCTAATGTTTCAGAGGTTGAATTTGTTTCAAGCGAAGAGGGTCTTAAAACCATTAAGGAATCTATGCTTGAAGGTCAGGAGGAGTATTTCACTTTTCTTGACGAGGAGTACGGAAATCCGCTCCCTAATGCCGCTAAGGTTCATATGAAAGATATGGCAAAGTTTGATGAAACTATCAAACAGATTAAGAAAATGGATGAGGTTAGCAGTATTCAGTCTCAGGACGATTTGGCAGAAACCATTGCCGCTATTAAAGACGGTATAGGTGTTGCAGGTATTTGGATAATCTCTATTTTGATGATTATAGCGCTTGTAATCGTTTCTAACACCATCCGCGTTACTATGTATAACCGCAAGCTTGATATAAGCATTATGAAAGCGGTTGGCGCAACTGATGCTTTTGTTAGAATTCCGTTTGTAGTTGAGGGTGTTATAATAGGTCTTATTTCTGCGGTTATAGCTGAGGTTTTGCTCTATTTCTGTTACAGAATTGCAACCGAAACTATTATTTCCGCTTTGGGAACATCTGATATTGTTAAATACGGTGATATGGCATGGATTTTATTGTTAGTATTTATCGGTATCGGTGTTTTGGCGGGCGTTTTAGGAAGCGTTATTATAATAACTAAATATTTAAAGCATGAGGGTAGCGAATTCTCAGCTTTTTAAACTATTGTATTAGATGAATTTTTTGGAGGATTTTATGAATAAATATACAAAACGAGTATTATCTTTTTCGCTTTGTATTTGTATGACTTTTATTGCTTTTAATTGCACTAATTGGATTAAATCTGAGGCAGCTAGTACAAGCTCCTTGAAGAATGATATTGCCCAATTGCAAAAAGAGTCCGCGGCTCTTGAAAAAGAGATTAACCGTTTGCGTGGCGAAAAACAGAGCCAGAAGGTTGTGCTTAGTGCTGTTCAAAAGAAAATTGCAAACATTCAGGCTCAGGTTATGCGTTGCAACCAAGAGATAAACTCAATAAACGCTAAAATTGATGCAAATAAAAAAGAAATTAATAATAAAAATAAGAAAATAGATGAAAGCAAAGAAGCTTTTAAAAAACGTATTCGTGCTATCTATATGAGTAATACAGGTAGCAATATTCAGGTGCTTTTAGGTGCGGATAGCTTTTCGGAATATTTGCAATTATCTCAGTTAACTTCTTCTGTATCGGCAAGAGATAAAAAAATGATAGAGGATATGGTTGCTGATATTAAGGAACTTGAATCCAAAAATGAGGAAAACAAAAAGCTTTTGGAAAGTCAGGTTGCGGTTAGAGAAACTATCGTGAAAGCTCAAAAGGAGCTTGAAAAGGAAGAAAATGCCGCTCAGTCAATTTATGATTCGATAGCTGCCGAGGAAAAGCAAAATGTTGACGCCAATAAGGCTGTTGAGGCAACTATTAGGGAAAAACAGAATTATTTGAATAGCTTGTTATACGGCGGCGCAAATTCTAACTTCCAAAATTCCAAGGTTGGTTTTGTTTGGCCGGTTCCCAGTTGCAGAAATATCACCTCTTATTACGGACCTCGTTGGGGTACTATTCATAAGGGTATAGATATTTCGGGCGGCTCAATATTCGGCAAACCTATCGTTGCTATTACTGACGGTACTGTTTACCAAACATATAACTCTTGTCCTCATAAGGATAGAGGAAGCCGTTGCAGATGCGGTAGCGGATGGGGTAACCATGTAGCTATTGACCATGGTATAGTTCAGGTGAACGGTGTGGGTCAGCATATTAAAGCTATGTATGCGCATATGAATACTATTGCCGTTTCTAATGGTCAACATGTAAAACAAGGTCAGGTTATTGGCTATGTTGGTACTACCGGTGATTCAACAGGATACCATCTCCATTTTGGTATAATGCGTAATAATGACGGATATGTCAATCCATTAAACTATTATTAAAATATAAAGCCGTCGCAAATGCGGCGGCTTTTGTTTAGGGTGATTAAATTGAGAAAAGCTAAGATTTTAAAGGCTAATTCTGAGTTGATTGAAAGACTTGAAATTCAAAGCTCTTATATTAAAAAGCTTCAAGTGGAAAAGGAAGAGCTTTTGAAGAAAATTTCTCTTTTAAAAGAAGAAAAAGAAGAGCTTAAAGCTCAAATGCAGAAAAGCAAACCCCTTTTAGAGCTGGAAGAAAGGGTTATAGAAAACGCCAATATAAATGACGAAACAAAATACGGTGCTTCTGCAATAGGCAAAATAGTGGTTTCTGCAACCAAAAACTGCAATTTGCTGGCTAATGAAAATCTTGCTAATGCAAAAGAGCTTGTTAATCTTATTTTAGGAAGAACTGAGGTTGCAAAAGCGGAAATTTTAAAAATAGTTTCTTTGGAGAGCGATTTTGAAAGCAAAAAAGCGCTTATTGATAATGAAATAATCTCTGCCGAAGATTATTTTTTAAGTGTTAGAGGGCAGATATAATTAAAAAGTGGATTGCGCTTGCAATCCACTTTTAGTTTTTATTAACTTGTTTTTTTATTGCTTCAAATGTTTCTTGGCTTATATGATGCTCCATTTTGCAAGCATCCTGAGAAGCGGTTTCGCGGTTAACACCAATACTTACGAGATAATCGGTTAGTATATTATGTCTCTCAAAAATTTGCTCAGCCACTTCTTTTCCAATTTCGGTTAAATAAAGGAAACCGTCTTTATCACTTGTTATAAAACCGCCGTTTTTGAGAAGTCCTACTGCGCGCGAAACACTGGGCTTAGAAAAGTTCATATATTCTGCAACATCAAGCGAGCGCACATTATTTGTCTTTCTTGATAGAATAAGTATTGTTTCGAGATACATTTGACCTGATTCCTGTAAATCCAAAATAACGCCCCCTTAAATTACTTTTATTGTATTTTACCATAAAAAAGATAGGTTTTCAAGGCTAAAACCCAAACTATTTGGAAAAATATAAAAATATTCAAGAAAATACTTGCAAATAAAAGGGTTTTGTGGTATAATTTTCAGGCTACTGAAAAAGTAGTAATAAAAAACACACATTCCGCGTAGTCGGGCGAGGTGTCGGCAAGAGCTGATTTCCGAAGACAAAAGGCGGGATGGAGGAAAAACCTCAGGAGGAAAAAGACATGGCAGTAGTATCAATGAAACAGCTTCTTGAAGCCGGTGTTCATTTCGGACATCAAACAAGACGCTGGAATCCGAAAATGGCAGAGTACATTTTCACAGAACGCAACGGAATTTACATTATCGACCTTCAAAAGACAGTTAAGAAGCTTAACGAAGCTTATATCTTCGCTCGCGACATAGCTGCTGAGGGTGGCGATATTCTTTTCGTTGGAACAAAGAAACAGGCTCAGGATTCTGTTAAAGAAGAAGCAGAGCATTGCGGTATGCCCTATGTTAACGCTCGTTGGCTTGGCGGTATGCTTACAAACTTCTCTACTATTCGCACCAGAATCGCTCGTTTAAACCAGTTGCGCGCTATGCGTGATGACGGTACTTTTGAGCTTCTTCCTAAAAAGGAAGTTATCAAGCTTAACCTTGAAATTGAAAAGCTCGAAAAATTCTTGGGCGGTATCCAAGATATGAAGAAAATCCCCGGTGCTCTCTTTATTGTTGACCCTCGCAAAGAAAGAATTGCCGTTGCAGAAGCAAAAAAATTAGGCATTCCGATCATTGCTATTGTTGACACTAACTGTGATCCTGATGAAATCGATGCCGTTATCCCCGGTAACGATGATGCTATTCGTGCAGTTAAGCTTATTGCTGAAACTATGGCAGCTGCTGTAATCGAAGGCAGACAGGGTTCAGAAATGGGCACAGCAGCTCAGGATGAAGAAGTTGCTGAGGAAACAGCAGAAGACGCTGAATAATTTAATCGGAGGAAACTAAAATGGCTTTTACTGCAAAAGACGTTCAGGCTTTAAGAGAAAAAACCGGTTGCGGTATGATGGACTGTAAAAAGGCTCTTACCGAAACTAACGGTGATATGGAAGCCGCAGCAGATTATTTAAGAGAAAAAGGTCTTGCTTCGCAAGCTAAAAAAGCAGGTCGTATTGCCGCTGAGGGTACAGTTGCTGCTTATACTAAGAATGGTATCGGTGTTGTTGTTGAGCTTAACAGTGAGACCGACTTCGTTGCTAACGGTGATGGCTTCAAGGCTCTCGCAGCTGAGGTTGCTGAAATCGTTGCTGAGCAGAATCCCGCTGATGTTGATGCGCTTCTCGCTTGCGTTAAAGACGGTAAGACTGTTGAAGAGAAAGTTCAGGAATTATTCCTTGCTATTCGCGAAAACATCAAGATTCGTCGTTTTGCTCGTATGGAGGGTAAGGTTGTATCTTATGTTCATGCAGGCGGAAAAATCGGTGTTATCGTAAACTTTGATACAGCTCTTGATGCTGACAATGCAGACCTTATTGCTATGGGTAAAAACATTGCTATGCAGGTTGCAGCTATGAATCCTGCTTATTTGGACGAAGCTTCTGTTCCGGCAGAGGTTTTAGCTAAGGAAAAAGATATCCTTATTGCTCAAATGAAGGAAGATCCTAAAATGGCAGGCAAGCCTGAAGCAGTTCTCGGTAAAATCGTTGAAGGTAAAATCGGCAAATACTATAAGGAAAACTGCCTTGTTGAGCAGCAATTCGTTATGGATGGCGATTTAACTGTTGGCAAGTATATCGAAAAGACCGCTAAGGAACTTGGCGCAGAGATTAAGCTTGCTTCTTTCGTTCGCTTTGAAAAGGGTGAAGGTATCGAGAAGCGCGTTGATGATTTCGCAGCTGAAGTTGCAGGCATGGTAAAATAAAAACTTTTAACCGGAAGACTTATGTCTTCCGGTTGTTTTTAACTTGTTTTGGAAGGATAGATTTAATTGAATATTTGGCATGATATTGACCCTAAAAGAATAACTCCGAAGGATTTTGTTGCGGTTGTTGAAATATCAAAGGGAAGCAAAAAGAAATATGAGCTTGATAAAGAAACAGGTTTGCTTATTCTAGACCGCGTTCTTTATACTTCCACGCATTATCCCGCTAATTACGGTTTTATTCCGCGTTCCTTCGGTGATGACGGCGACCCGCTTGATGTGCTTATTTTATCCTCTCAGGCATTAGAACCGTTAACCCTTGTACGTTGTTTTCCTATAGGTTATATTTCAATGCTTGATGACGGAAGAAACGATGAAAAGATTATCGCTATTCCGTTTGCTGACCCAACCTATAATAAGTATACCGATATTTCTGAGCTTCCTGAGCATATCTTTGATGAAATGAAGCACTTCTTTAAGGTGTATAAAGCGTTAGAAAACAAAGATACCGTTGCAGGAGAGGTTAAGGGTAGAGAAGATGCAGTTAATGTTATTGCATCTGCACTTGATAATTATATCGAGAATTTTTGTAAATAAAATTATGAAAAAAGCATCCTTAAAAGGATGCTTTTGTTATGCCAAAAAGGAATATAACGGTGCGTAATTGTGTTGTTCGAAAAATAAGAATTTACTTATTTTCTTTATCCTGTTTGGACACTAGAATGATTGAACCAACAAGCAAGATAACACCAAGAGTAAAAAATACGCATCCAATAACTGTATTCAATTGATTTGCAAAAAAACCTATCATTCCACTACCTGCCGCACAGCAAATGATGTGTATTATTTTTTTCATATCATCTTTCCCCAAAATTCTTATTTATCGAATTGATTATATCATAACTTTAACAATTATTCAATGATATATCGTTTTTAAAATCAAGGCGAAGCCTTGTATATTATCCGCAACCTGTTGCGGTATATCATCAATACGAAGTGTTGTATATCATCAAGCCGCAGAGGAATACACGCTGACGCGTGATGAGATACAGCCCGAAGAGCTGATGATATACACCATGCTTTGCATGGTGATGATATGCAAGCCTGCGGCTTGGATAAACAAAAAGAGAACTTTTGTTTACCAAAAGTTCTCTTTTTGCTGGCGGAGTAGGAGAGACTCGAACTCTCGCGCCGGGGTTTAGCCGACCTACGCCCTTAGCAGGGGCGCCTCGTCACCAACTTGAGTACTACTCCATTTGATGAACGGTTTAATAATATTAAAAAAATGGCGGAGAGGATGGGATTCGAACCCATGTGCCTTTTGGGCAAACGGTTTTCAAGACCGCCTCGTTATGACCACTTCGATACCTCTCCGAATGCGACTAAGATATTGTAACATAAGAACTATAAAAAGTCAACACCGATTTTAATATTTTTTATTTATTAAATCTCGAAATCCTCCGGTTTATAATTATCAGAAATTTTTAAACTTGCAGGTTCGCGCTTTAATGGGTCATATTTATAGTGTCTGCAACGGTCATCCTTTGCAGTGATACCTTTTTTCTTGCAGGCTACATCGTTGCTGTTTTCAAGCAAATTTCCAAAAACACAATATTCACAGCGTTTTTGAAGCTTTTTATTAAATGCTTTTTCAGCCATTTAGATTTCCTCCGTTTTTGTTACTTTTAATATCATATCATATCATCAAGCAATTTTCCAGTATATTTTTTTGTTTGAAGCGATATAATGAACACTAAAACCATTAAAGAGGTGGAGATAGCTACGGCAAAGGAAGAGTAAAAGTATTCGGTTTTTATGCCTTCGGATAGGGTGTTAATCGTGACAGGAAAAATTTTTAATAATGTAAATGTTATAAAAACGCTAATTGCACCTTGCAAAACTCTAAAAAACGCAAACTTGAAAAAACTAAACTTAACATTTTTTGCAATGCTCATTATTTGGCACCAAACAGCAATTCCTCCAAATCCCAAAAGAAAAGATATCATATAAATGTTTTTTGTTAGTGTTATGCCGTTTGTAACCTCTAAAAATAGGCTGATAACTTTTAAAAATTCAATTCTTTTGGCTAGATATAATATGTATGCATTTATACCGCCAAACAAAATCACATAAACGCAAATACTAAGAACTGATTTTGATGCCTCGGCAACCGATAAAACAAAATTATCGGCTAAATTAAGGTCTATTGGTTTTTGGTTATTTTGCTTTGCAGAAACGGTTAAAGGAAAGGCTATGAAACGGATTATGACACCTGATAAAATATGTGAGATAAGCAAAATAACCCCTGCTTTTTGCGAATGTAATATTTCGCTTCCAACGGCTGAAACAATAAAGGCGGGTCCTGCGTTTGTGCAGTATAAAAGCATTTTTCCTGCATTTTCGGCGGATATTTTTTTATTTTCAACTGCATTACTTAAAAGCTTCGCACCAATAGGATAACCGCCGATAAAGGATAAAAGAAAAATCAAAAAGTTTTCGGTGTCCAGTTTGAAAATTTTAAGGGTTATGGGATTTAAAAAGTTTAAACCATTTAATGAGTTAGAGTTCGATATAAAAAGCACGCAAGCGATAAAAGGCAAGAAGGACGGAATAATAACCCTTCCGCAAAGCAAGATACTCTTAATAGTCGCTTCCTTGCAAATTTGAGGATTAGAAATTAAAAGTATAGAATAGAAAACCACTAGTAAAACAGTTATATAATTAATAAATCTCGAAAACCTATTCATATTTTTCACCCAAAATAATATATGAATTTTTGGCTCTGTAATAATACTTTTTCTTTATTCATACTATTTACTGTGTAAATTTTTGTGGAGGGGAAAGGCTTGTCTAAACGGTTAAAAATAGAAAAATCCTCTAAGAAAAATAAATGGAATTTACTAAAAGTGGACGATAGATTTATTGATAAAGATGTTTTGCTTTCGCCTCATATTGAAATTTTTGGAAACGAAAAAATAAATATTGAGGGCTGTTATAAGGTTCTTGAATATACCGATAGTTATTTAAAATTAAAGCTTAAACAAGGACAACTGATACTTCAAGGAAATAAATTCGATATTTTACTTTTTGAGAGAAGATTAATTACAGTAAAAGGAAAGATATCTTCGATAGAATTTTGCATTTGAGGTAAGAAAAATGGGAAACATTTTAAAACTTTTCAGCGGTTTTTTAAGGGTTGAATTTAGCGGGGAAATGCCTGAAAGAATTTTTAATTTAAGTATAAAAAACCGAATTTGTTTATGGGATTCTAAAAAAAACGAGGATGCTATTGAATGTTCATTATCGGTTGGAGATTTTAAAAGGCTTCGCCCGATAATCAGAGGAAGTAAAATAAAAATGCATATCCTGGAAAAACACGGAATCAGGTTTAAAATTCATAAAAATCGCCGAAGATTTGGATTGGTTATCGGACTTATATGGCTTTTAGTTTTTTTAAAGCTTATGTCGGGCTATGTTTGGATTATAGATATAGAGGGAAACCAAAATTTATCCGACGGCGAGATAATATCAGTTTTGGAAACAATAGGAATAAAAGAGGGAATGAAAGCCAGTAAAATTGATTCAAAGATCGACCGAGAAAGACTTCTTTTGAAAACCGAGGAATTGGCTTGGGCCTCTTTAAATGTTGAGGGGAGCAAGCTCACGGTTAATGTTAGTGAGGTGAAGTCCAGAAAGCCTGAAAACACCGCTTGCAATTTAATTTCAAATGCAGATGGAATTATCAAGAAAATAGATGTAACCTCAGGAAATTGCTTGGTGAAAATTGGAGATACGGTTAAGAAAGGAGATGTTTTGGTTTCGGGTATTAAGGAGACGGGGTCAGGTACCGAATTTATTGTATCTCAGGGGGAAATAATAGCAGATATAAAGCGAGAAATTTCTTTGAGCGAAAAAAGAAATCAAACGGTTAAAAGCTTTATTAGTAAAACTAAAAACAAAGCAGTTTTAGAGGTTTTTACATTTAAAATACCTCTTTATTTAACCTGCGAAACCGAGAAATACGAAAGCGAAACAAAGCTTAAACAGGCAAAGCTTTTCGCTAAAAATCTGCCCTTTAAGTTATACATAAAAAGCTTCGATTTTTTTAAGGAAGAAAAGATTAAATATACCGATGAACAACTAAATTTAAAAATTGAAAATCGTCTAAAAAATGAACTTAAAAAAGAAAAAATAGAGGATTTTTCATTATCGGATAAGGTTATTAGTTTAACCGAAGAAAAAATAACTCTTAAAGCTATAATTTCAACCGAGCAAAATATAGCGAAAAAGCAAGAATTAAATATTAATCCAACCAATTAAATCAAATACAAATAATCCAACCAAAAACTGTTAACAAAGTTTAAATAAAAATTGACAAAAATAGATATATAGTTTATAATATATGTGTCTTATTATATTTGCATTTTATGCAAATATATCTCGGTTAAGTTTAAGAATTTTATTTTAATTATAAAGGTAGTTTATTAGTCTATTATTTTTGTTGACAGGAGTTGCCTTATTTGGAAAAATTTGTTATAAAAGGCGGCAAGGCTCTTAAAGGAGAAGTCCATATAAGCGGAGCTAAAAATGCTGCAGTTGCTATTTTGCCGGCAGTTATGCTTGCTGATAGCCCTTGTGTTATAGAAAATTTACCTGATATATCAGATGTTTCGGCAATACTTAATGTTATGAGCTCTTTGGGAGCGGATGTTAAGCTTGTCAATAAATCATCCGTTAGAATTGACCCTAAAAATATTAATTCCTATATTGTAACCAAGGAAATGGCTGAGGGTATGAGAGCTTCGAGCTATTTCTTGGGAGCGCTGCTTGGCCGTATGAACCGTGCAAGAGTTGCGCCTCCGGGAGGTTGCAATTTCGGTGTTAGACCTATAGACCAGCATATCAAGGGCTTTGAGGCATTAGGCGCTGAAATGACCATTGATAACGGTATGGTGGACGGTCGCGCAGAGGTTTTAAGAGGAGCTTCAATATATCTTGATGTTGTGTCGGTTGGAGCAACCATTAATATTATGTTAGCCGCAGTAAAGGCAAAGGGTTTAACGGTTATTGAAAATGCGGCAAGAGAGCCCCATATTGTTGACCTTGCAAACTTCTTAAACTCTATGGGTGCAGATATTATGGGTGCAGGAACAGGAATGATTAAAATTCGCGGTGTTTCCAGCCTTAGAGGAACAACATATAGCATTATACCCGACCAAATCGAAGCCGGAACTTATATGGCGGCAGCGGTTGCAACAGGCGGAGATGTTTTAATTAATAATGTAACTCCTGAGCATTTGGATTCGATTATAGCTAAGCTTAAAGAAATCGGTGCAGAAATAATCGAGTATGACGAAGCTGTTAGGGTTACTATGAATAAAAAGCCTCGCAAATGCAAGGTTAAAACCTTACCTCATCCCGGATTTCCAACCGATATGCAACCCCAAATTGCAACTGTTTTATCGGTTGCAGATGGTGTTAGTATTGTAACCGAAGGAGTATGGGATAGCCGTTTCAGATATGTTGATCAGCTTACAAGTATGGGAGCTAATATTCAGGTTGACGGTAAAATGGCAGTTATAACAGGTGTTGAAGCTTTAACGCCTGCTCCTGTAAAGGCGGTTGATTTGCGCGCAGGTGCAGCTATGATAATAGCAGGTCTTATGGCAGACGGTGTTACCGAGGTTGAGGATATTATTTATATCGACCGAGGCTATGAAAAGATAGTTGAAAAGTTTTCTAAGCTCGGCGCGGATATTAAACGCGTTCCGATAATTGAGGAAACTGCAATAAACAAACTCGCATAATTTAAAACGGGAGAAATTTTCTCCCGTTTAATTTTTAAGTTTCAAAGAACGGAGATTAGTATGTCAAGAATATGTCCGCTTTTTAGCGGTTCATCAGGAAACAGTACATATATAGGCACTCAAAACGGTGGTATTCTTATTGACGCGGGAGCATCCTTTAAAGGCTTGTGCTCGGCGCTCGAAAGAGCAGGAGGGGAGTATGGCGAAATTAAGGCTGTCGCTGTAACCCATGAGCATATAGACCATATTTGCGGTCTTAAAACCTTTTTAAATAAAACCGATGCATCTCTTTTGGCTTCAAAGCAAACCCTTGAAGCTTTGATTTCTGCCGATAAGGTGCCAAAAAATACTAATGTTATAGAAATAGCCGAAAGTGAGGTAGATATTAACGGTATTATAATAAACCGATTTGCCACTAGTCACGATTGCGAGGGCTCGAGCGGATATAATCTTATTTTGCCGGACGGTAAAAAGGTTTCGGTCTGCACCGATTTAGGTGTTGTTACAGACGTGGTCAGGGCTTCAATTTCTAAAAGTGATGTAATTCTAATAGAATCCAATCACGATATTGATATGCTTAAAAAAGGACCATATCCGCCTCACCTTAAAATGCGAATAATGTCTGATAAAGGTCATATTTCAAATAACACCTGTGCGGCGGAAATTAAGGAGCTTTTTAAGGGCGGAACTATGCGATTTATTTTGGGGCATCTAAGTCGTAATAACAATACTCCTGTTTTGGCGCGTTCGGCTTCCGAGTCTGCTTTGATGGATTTGGGAGCAGTAAACGGTAAGGATTATCTATTGTCGGTTGCAAGTCCTAAGGATAACGGGGTAATTGTTATATGATTAAGGTTACTTTAATTGCACTAGGCAAACTAAAAGAAAAATATTTAAAGGATGCTGTTTCGGAGTATTCGAAAAGGCTTGGCGGATATTGTAGTTTAGATATTATAGAATTAGAGCCCGAAAGGTTATCTAATTCACCGTCGCAGTCAGAAATTGAGATAGCATTAAAGAAAGAACAAGAGAAAATCGAAAAGAAAATACTTCAAAACAGTACGGTTTTTTCGCTTTGCGTTGAGGGTAAAAAGCTTTCGAGTGAAAGCTTTGCCGAAAAAATTAAAAATGCCGAGAATTACGGTAAAAATATAACCTTTATTATTGGAAGCTCTTATGGACTTTGCGAGGATATAAAAAGGAAAGCAGATTTTAGATTATCGGTTTCGGATATGACCTTTCCGCATCAGCTTTTCAGAGTTATGCTTTTAGAGCAAATTTACCGCGGTTTTAAAATTAATGAGGGTTCAGCTTATCATAAATAATAAGTATATAGTTTATTATATAAAATTAAAAAGGAATCAATCAGTAAAGATTGATTCCTTTTTAATTGGCACGCTGAAAGGGATTCGAACCCCCGACCCTCTGCTTAGAAGGCAGATGCTCTATCCAACTGAGCTATCAGCGCAGATGTGAGATTTCGCAACGCGATATATTATAACACAAGATTATAAAATAATCAAGTGGTTTTTGAAATATTTTTTAAATATTTTGTGTTCAGTTAATTGGCGTAGTGAGAGTCTATGCGATAAGGCTCCGAGACACAATTAATTATAGCTCTTAAAAAATGATAGGTGATTGATTTGGGGAATCAACTATGTTATAATCTAATTGAAACCAATATTTAACAATGGAGAATAAACTTATGGAAAGTATTTTTACTGCGATTATAGGTTTGATATGTATTATTATAGGAATTTTTAACCGAAAGGGAAATATTTCATCACTTCATTCTTACCATAGAAAACGAGTGTCAGAAGAGGATAGACTACCGTTTGGTAAAATGGTAGGTCTTGGCACTATTATTGTTGGTATCGCTTTAATTTTAATGGGTGGTTTTTCTTTTATGGCAACTGTTTTGCAAAAAGATTTTTATTTGGTTATTGGGAGTATTTTTTTGATAATCGGTTTGGTTGTCGGTTTGGGTATTAGTTTTTATGCTATGATTAAATATAATAAGGGGATTTTTTAATTTAAGTAAATTTATATGGATATAATTTTTGAAGATGAAAGTATAATAGTTTGCATAAAGCCTCGCGGTATAGTATCTCAGGCAGATTTTGGCGGGAAAGAGAGTATGGTTAAATTATTGTCCGATTATACGGGCGGTGAGATTTATCCGCTTCACCGTCTAGACCGAGATGTTGCAGGAATAATGGTGTTTGCTAAAACCAAAACGGCGGCAGCCTTTTTGAGCGAGGAAATAAGGGAACATAAGTTTAATAAAGAATATATAGCTGTTGTTCGTTCAAAACCGCAAGAAAACAGGGGAGAAATGCGCGATTTGCTATTTAAGGATAGCAGAAAGAATAAGTCCTATGTTGTGAAAAGAGAGCGTAAAGGGGTTAAAGAAGCGGTTTTAGAATATGAGTTGCTTGAAACCTTTATGATAGCGGGAATTGAGTGTTCAAAGGTTAAGATTAAACTGCACACAGGACGGACTCACCAAATCAGAGTTCAGTTTGCAAGCAGAAAAATGGCTCTGCTTGGTGATAAAAAATACGGCGCTCGCGATAGCTTTGATAAAATTTTTCTTTGGTCGTATAGTTTATCTTTTAAACATCCCGTAACCAAAGAAAATTTAAACTTTAAAGCAGAACCAAAATTTGATGCATAATAAAAAGCTCGGTACAAAAACCGAGCTTTGTTTTATATAATCTTCTTTAAATTTTTTTCTAGAAGTTTTCGTATATGGCTTTCTCTTGAAAAAACAATCATTAATATTATAAGTTCAACAGCGGCGCTAATTCCTGTTCCTACAAGGCGTCCTGTAAATACAAGAGGGAAAGCATCTATACCACCGCGATAGAGAATTGAAATCCAAAGTGTATTAAGTAAGAGGGAGCAAACAAGCTTATTTAAAATAACACAAAGGATAACCTTAAACCAACTGGCATTTTTATAAAGAAATATTGCAAGGATAATGCCGTAAACACAGTTTGTTAGAGTGAAACCCGGGAAATAAGTACCAAATGGGAACAAAAGCGAACCTAATAAATCACCAACACCTGCAACTGCGGCGGCATAAGGTAATCCTAGAAAAGCGGCGGCGAATGCAACGGCTATAAAACCAAAACTTATATCTTGGCTCCAAATTTTATAGGATGGAACTATTCTTTCCAGCACTAAGTTCATACCGATTAAAACTGCGGTTAAAATAATTTTAAAAAGCTGCTGTTGTTTTTTACTTTTTGACATAAAAAAATCCTCCTTTTTACCCGTTTTTTCGAATAATAAGGAGGAATAATTTTCGTATTCTTTTTATTAATCGTCAGCGGGATGCGATAGTCAAACCGTGGTTTAAAACCTTCGTCCGCACGGCAACTCCCCGTCCATACGGCACTTAACGCAAGACTATCTACTCTGTAATAATAAATTCATTATAATACTTTTAAAAATATTGTCAATCCTTTTTATAAAGTTTTTTTGAAAACCAACTGAATATCATAGGCCATAAGCAAGCTGCTACTGATGCCATTAAGAAATATCTAATGCAATCGGCAAATAAATTTCCTCCGAATAGATTTAATAAAGGTTCTTTAAGAAGCTCTTTTATAAGGAAAATCGGGATAACACCGATAGCAAGTTTTAAACCTTGAAACCATACTGGCGCTTTGGTTTCAAAATGGGTAAATCTTGTATCAACCTCAAAGGAAAGTAAAATTCCCAAAATGCAACCGAGCATTTTATATCCGTTTTCAATAGCACTATTTAAATTCTTTTGGTTAATATCCTGAGGGAATTTATATAGGTTTACAAATATTACAAAAGCTAAACATAAAACTGCGGCTACAATTATTGAAATTCTAAGCGAGTTATCGTTTTTAGTCACCTTGCTTATTATTGGGTAAAGAACAAATATAAGAGTTAAAGCTATTAAAATAGAAACTCCGATATCGAGTGGAGTGTGAACCCCTAAATATAAACGAGAAAATGAAACTAATAAGGCAATAGCAATGCAGCTTATCCTAATGATAGTATTTTTATTCCACCTTGCAATGCCGCCAAAAACACCAACCGAAGATTGCGTATGACCGCTTGGGAAGGAATAACCCGTTGCTCCAATATTTGAATTGCCAACATACTTAAAATTAGGGTCTTTAATCCAAGGACGAGGCACTCTGAAAACAATTTTTAAAAATTGATTAAATATTATACCAACAAAACCGACTAGCAAAAGGTAATAGCCCTCACGCTTATTTATACACCAAAAGAATACAAGACCTATAATTATAAATAGCGTTTCTTCGCCGAATCTGGTAACAATTTGGAAAAAATTGTCGAGAAAAGGGGTGCGAAAATCTGCTAAAAATCTAAGAAAATCCATAAAACACCTACTCTAAAATCTCTATTTTGCTGATTTTTGGTTGATTCTGTTTCAAAACCAATCCGCTTTGATAATCTGAAACCTTTGCGTCTTTAACTATTTTATCAACTATATCCATTCCCTCGGTTACATAGCCGAAAGCGGCATATAATGTATCTAACGAGGAGGTATAATCATCAGATAAAACTATAAAAAACTGGGAGGTTGCGGAATCATAGTTGTTTCCCAATCTTGCCATTGATATAACACCGCGTTTATGAGAAATGGTATTTGAAACACCGTTAGCTATAAATTCGCCTTTAATTGTGTCTTTACTTCCGCCTGTTCCGTCTGCCTTAGGGTCTCCGCCCTGAATAACAAAATCTTCAACTATTCTATGAAAGGTGAGACCATCATAAAAGCCGCTTTTTGCAAGGGTTATAAAGTTTTCCACAGTTATCGGAGCTTGCGATTTATCGAGAGCTAGTTTAATTTCACCGTAATTTTCAACATAAATCACAGCTTTCGGAAAACTATCTATGTTTTCGGGAAGCGAGTCGGACATTTCTTCTGAGCCTAAATCGGTATTTTCGCTTTTTTCACCGCAGCCTGAAAAACTGAAAATTAAAAGGGAGGCTAGCGATAAGCAAAGCATTTTTAATAATTTATTCTTTATCATCGAATTCACCTTTCTTATAGGGCATATAGCGAACCTTTCTTTTCTTAATTCTTCCGTAATTCAGATAAACACACATAAGTATATATATCAAAATTGCAAGAACGATAATAATTATTAGAGCTAGTCCAATATACTTAACAGGTTTGCTTTTGAAGAATTTTAAAATAGAGTCTCCTATTTTTAAAATAGAAAAGGCTTCGATATTATCATTCGCCACCAAATCAACCGTTCCTATAACCTCTTCGGCATATATAATATCGGCAGTGCCTAAAACTTGTCCCTTCTTAATAGGAGCTTCTACCGTTTCGGATTTTAAATTCGGTTTTATAACAAAGGTTGAATCGTTTGCTTCGTTTGGCAGCACTGTTACGAAAGGCTGTTTAAAATAAAGAGGAACAAAGTCGGTCTCCAAAGAAAGCTTAACGGGAACTTCGCAAACCGGTTCGTTTGAGTTTGCAACCTTTTTATATGAAAAATTATTGAATGCCCAACGGTAAAGACTGGCGCTTTCTAAAAATTCATATCTTCTGCCTTTGTTTGCGGGGCAACCCATAAGAATACATAAATAATTATATCCGTTATAGCTTGCGGTACTAACCAAGCATCTGCCTGCTTCATCGGTATAACCTGTTTTAACACCCTTTGCGTATTGATAATAGTAATTCGTTGTATTATCCTGCAAGAAGTTGGTGGTTGATAATGTGCGCTCGCCTGACATATTGGTTGCTGGCATTGTATAACGCTTTTTAGCGCAAATTTCTTTAAATGTTTCGTTTTTGAGGGCGTATTCAGTAAGAGTTCTGATATCATTTACTGTGGTATAATTCTCAGGGTCGTGAAGTCCAACAGGGTTTTGATAATGAGTTCCTTTAAGTCCTAATTCCTTGGCTTTATTATTCATCATCTCAACAAAGTTTTCAACACTACCGCCATAATATTCAGCCGCAAGATAGGTAACATCGCCTGCTGAAGCCATAAGTACCAAATGAACTAAATCAAGCTGAGAAAAGGTTTCACCCTCTTTCAAGGTAGAAACCGAGCTTCCTGTTCCTAAAACCAAATCCATCGCCGATTTAGTCATACTGATTTTTTCATCTGCATTATATTTATCACTTTCTAAGATAAGAATGGTAGTCATTATTTTAGTTATGGAAGCAGGGTAGAGCTTTTCATTTGTATTATTTTCATATAATACCTTGCCTGTATCTAGCGAAACCAAAATTCCTGCTTTTGCGGATATATCAAACTCGGTAACCTCATAGGCGGAAACGCTTATAGGGGAAAAAATCGAAGTTATTATAATCAGTATAGAAAAAAATATTAAAAAAAGCTTTTTAGGCATAGCAATTCTCCTGAAAATATGTTAATATAAGTATAATAATGGATGTTGTGCAAATCAAATCATATAATTTAATTTTGCTAAGCCACTTAAAAAGTGGCTTGTCGAAACGCTTTTTAGCCTTTCGACCAATTACAGTCATTATAACATATATTTATAAAAAATTAAAGTATTATTTGCAATTTTCGAGGTGATTTTTACGGTTTATATAACAGGCGATACCCACGGCAATTTAGAACGCCTTTATGATAAAGGGTTTAGAAAGCTTAAAAGCGGAGATGTGCTTATTATTTGCGGAGATTTCGGTTATATTTTTGATGGCTCAAAAACCGAGAAGCAGGTTATAGATTATTTAGCAAACCGCCGGTTTGTTACCGCTTTTATAGACGGAACTCACGATAATATGAATACCATAAACAGATGTAGGGAAACCTATTGGCACGGTGGCAAGGTGCATCGCATTAAGGGTAACTTAATCCATCTTATGCGAGGTCAGATTTTTGATATAGAGGGTAACAGATTTTTCACCTTTGGCGGCGGCGAGAGCACCGATAAGGATATGAGGGTTGAAAAGGGAACTTGGTGGCGCGAGGAAGAGCCTACGCCTATTGAAATGGCTGAGGGGGCTCAAATTCTTGATGACGCAGGCTGCAAGGTGGATTATATAATAACTCACGAGCCACCCTCATTAGTTAAAAGCGCTATGCTTTTGCGATTGGGAAACAGGGATAGAGTTAACAAATTAAATGGTTACTTAGAGGAGATTGGTCGCTCTTGCGAGTTTAAGCATTGGTATTTTGGCTCGCTTCATGAGGATAAGGTTATAACACCTAGACATACTTGCGTCTATGAAAAATATATAGCAATAAAAAAAGATTGACATTTTTTTATCAATTAATTATAATAGACTAGTAAATGTAAAAAATGAAATTTGCTTTAAAGGAGTATTTCAATGGAAAACATTATTATAGACAATGTTGAAAGCTTAGAATTGGCGATTGGTAAGGTTCGCGAAGCTCAAAAGCAGTTTGCAACTTTCAGTCAAGAACAGGTTGACAAAATCTTTGCCGCCGCCGCTTCAGCTGCTAATAAGGCGAGAATTCCGCTTGCTAAAATGGCTGTTGAGGAAACAGGAATGGGTATCGTTGAGGATAAGGTTATTAAAAACCATTATGCCGCAGAATATATCTATAATGCTTATAAGAATACTAAAACCTGCGGAGTTGTAGAAGAAGATACTCAGTATGGCATCAGAAAAATTGCTGAGCCGATTGGTGTTATTGCCGCTGTTATTCCAACAACTAACCCAACATCAACTGCAATCTTCAAATGCTTGCTTGCGCTTAAAACCCGTAACGGTATTATAATAAGTCCTCACCCGAGAGCAAAGAATAGCACTATTGCTGCTGCAAGATTAGTTCTTGAAGCCGCAGTAGAAGCAGGTGCTCCTGAGGGTATTATTGATTGGATAGATGTTCCGAGCCTTGAAATGACCAATATGGTTATGAAGGAATCTGATATTATTCTTGCAACCGGTGGTCCCGGTATGGTTAAAGCCGCTTATTCGAGCGGAAAGCCTGCTGTCGGCGTTGGCGCAGGAAACACCCCTGCTATTATTGATGAGAGTGCGGATATTTTATTAGCAGTTAACTCTGTAATTCATTCTAAGACCTTTGATAACGGTATGATTTGCGCTTCTGAGCAGTCGGTTGTTGTCCTTAGCAAGGTTTATGATAAGGTTAAGAAAGAATTTGCTCGCAGAGGCTGTTATTTCTTAAATGAAGAAGAAACCGAAAAGGTTAGAAAAACCATTATAATAAACGGTGCGTTAAACGCTAAAATTGTTGGTCAAAGCGCATTCAGAATAGCCGAGCTTTCGGGCGTTTCGGTGCCAAAAGATACTAAGATTTTAATAGGCGAGGTTGAGAGCGTTGAGCTTTCTGAGGAATTTGCTCATGAAAAACTTTCTCCTGTTCTGGCAATGTATAAGGCAAAGGATTTCAATGAAGCATTAGATAAGGCTGAAAGATTGGTTGAAGACGGTGGCTTCGGTCATACCGCATCGGTTTATCTTAATGAAATCACCGAAAAAGAAAAGCTTGAAGCATATCAACACAGAATGAAGGCTTGCCGTATTCTTGTTAATACACCTTCGGCTCAGGGTGGTATCGGAGACCTTTATAACTTTAAGCTTGCTCCGTCGCTAACTCTCGGTTGCGGTTCTTGGGGCGGCAACTCGGTTTCTGAAAATGTTGGTGTTAAGCATTTGCTTAATATTAAAACAGTTGCATTTAGGAGGGAAAATATGCTTTGGTTTAGAGCACCTGAGAAAATTTATATTAAAAAAGGCTGCTTGCCGGTGGCTCTTGATGAGCTTAAAAATGTTATGGGCAAAAAGAGAGCATTTATCGTAACCGATACCTTCCTTTATGAAAATGGATATACCAAGTCTATAACCGATAAGTTAGATGAAATGGGTATTGTTCATGCAACCTTCTTTGATGTTCAGCCCGACCCGACCTTGAAAAATGCAAAAGACGGTGCGGCTCAAATGTCTGCTTTCAAGCCTGATTGCATTATCGCATTAGGCGGTGGCTCTGCAATGGATGCCGCTAAGATTATGTGGGTTATGTATGAGCATCCTGAGGTAGACTTTATGGATATGGCTATGAGATTTATAGATATCCGTAAACGTGTTTATACCTTCCCGAAAATGGGCGAAAAGGCATACTTTATCGCAATTCCAACATCTGCAGGTACCGGCTCGGAGGTTACTCCTTTTGCCGTTATTACTGATGAAAGCTCAGGGGTTAAATATCCTCTTGCTGATTATGAATTGCTTCCTAATATGGCAATTATTGATACCGATTTCCATATGTCTGCTCCTAAGGGACTAACTGCCGCTTCTGGTATTGACGCTGTAACTCACGCATTAGAGGCTTATGCCGCAATGCTCGCAACCGATTATACCGATAGTTTGGCATTGCAGTCTTTAAAGGTTGTATTTGAATATTTGCCGAGAGCTTATGAAAACGGTCAGACCGATATTGAAGCTCGCGAGAAAATGGCAAATGCGGCAACTATGGCAGGTATGGCTTTTGCAAATGCGTTCCTTGGAATTTGTCATTCAATGGCTCATAAGCTTGGTGCATACCATCATTTGCCGCACGGTGTTGCAAACGCGCTTCTTATAAATGAGGTTATTCGTTTTAATGCAAGTGAAACTCCTCGCAAGATGGGAACCTTCTCTCAATATGACCATCCGCATACTCTTGCTCGTTATGCTGAGGTTGCAAATGCACTCGGTTTAAAGGGTAAAACTGATGAAGATAAGCTTGAAAGCTTAATTAAGGCTATCGACGAGCTTAAAGCCAAGGTTGGAATTAAGAATTCTATTAAGGATTATGTTCCAAATGAAGAGGAATTTATGGCAACATTAGATAAAATGGTTGAAGACGCGTTTGACGACCAGTGTACCGGAGCTAACCCGAGATACCCATTAATGAGCGAAATGAAGCAAATGTATCTTAATGCTTATTATGGCGAGCATAAAGAAGTGTAATATAGGAGGCTTTTATATGAAACTTGATAATGTTGTAGCTGTTAGAAATCGCAAAAAAATCTATCGCGACGGTGATAACTGCATTAAGGTTTTTAACGAAGAATATTCAAAGGCTGATGTCTTAAATGAGGCTTTAAATCAGGCAAGAATTGAAGAGACAGGTTTAAACATTCCTAAAATCAAAGAAGTTACTATGATTGACGGAAAATGGGCAATAGTTTATGAATATATAGAGGGTAAAACCTTAGCAGAGCTTATGAAAGAAAACAGCGATAAATTCGATGAATATTTAGAGTTTTTAGTTGATTTGCAGCTTGAAGTTCATTCTAAAAAAGCTCCTCTTTTAAACAAGCTTAAAGATAAGATGAACAGAAAAATCAGCGAGGCAGATTTAGATGCAACTACTCGCTATGAGCTTCATACAAGACTTGAAGGAATGCCTAAGCACACTAAGGTATGTCATGGAGACTTTAACCCTTCAAATATTATAATAAATGATGAAGGTAAAGCTTTTATAATTGACTGGTCTCATGCAACTCAGGGTAACGCTTCTGCCGATGTTGCCAGAACTTACTTGCTTTTCTGCCTTGAGGGTGAAGAAGAAATTGCTAAAAAGTATCTTGACCTTTTCTGCAAAAAGAGTGATACAGCGAGACAGTATGTTCAAAAATGGATGCCTATTGTAGCGGCTTCGCAGTCGGTTAAGGGTAACCCCGAGGAAAGAGAATTCTTGCTTTCTTGGGCAGATGTTGTTGAATACGAATAATTATAATTAAAAAAATCAGCGTTTCTTTTAAAAAGAACGCTGATTTTTGGCTTTTAGTTGACAAAATGGGTGTTATTAGGTATTATACTAAAATTATAAAGATAAAATTAAGGTGATAAAATGCGTACTAAACAGTTTAAATCAGAATCTAAAAAGCTTATGGATATGATGATTAATTCTATCTATACCCATAAGGAAATATTTTTGCGTGAATTGATTTCAAATTCGAGCGACGCTTTGGATAAGCTTTATTTCAAATCCTTAACCGACAATAATGTTGGTATAAAAGCGGATGAATTTGAAATTGAAATTAAAATTGATAAGCAAAACCGTATTCTGAAAATTATTGATAACGGTATCGGTATGACCGAGGAGGAGCTTGATAAGAATTTAGGAACTATTGCAAAGTCTGGTTCTTATAATTTTAAAAATGAAACCGAAAAGACCGAGAATGTTGATATTATCGGTCAGTTTGGTGTTGGTTTTTATTCTGCGTTTATGGTTAGCGATAAGGTAACGGTTGATAGCAAGGCTTATGGAAGCGACGAGGCTTTTCGTTGGCAGTCCTCAGGTGCTGAGGGTTATACGGTTTCTGCCTCTGATAAAGAAACAGTTGGAACAGTTGTTACCTTGCATATTAAGGAAAATACCGAGGACGAGAATTATGACGAGTTTTTAGAAAGTTATAGAATTTCTTCTCTCATAAAAAAATATTCCGATTATATCCGCCATCCGATTAAAATGGAGTTTACAACCAAAGAGCCTATCGAGAGTGAGGATGAAAACGCCGAGCCTCAGTATAGGGAAGTTACAGAGATTAGAACCGTTAACAGTATGATTCCAATCTGGAAAAAGGCGAAAACGGATTTAAAAGAAGAGGATTACAACAGCTTTTATAAAGAAAAGTTTTATGATTATAACGACCCTGTTAGAACAATACATTATAAAACCGAAGGTCAGGCAACATATTCTGCTTTGCTTTATATCCCGAAGCAACCGCCTTTTGATTACTATACCAAGGAATTTGAAAAGGGCTTGCAGTTATATTCAAAAGGCGTTTTAATTATGGATAAATGCGCCGACCTTTTGCCTGATTATTTCAGTTTTGTTAAAGGATTGGTTGATAGTGAGGATTTATCCTTAAATATTTCTCGTGAAACCTTGCAGCATGACGGGCAGTTAAAGCTAATTGCAAAAACCCTTGAAAAGAAAATTAAGTCTGAGCTTGAAAAGCTTTTGAAAGAGGATAGAGAGGCTTACGAGGAGTTTTTCAAGGCTTTTGGTATCGGTCTTAAATTCGGTATTTACAATGATTATGGCTTGCATAAAGATGTTTTAAAGGATTTAATTCTGTTTAAGAGTTCAGCAGAAAAGAAGTATGTTACTTTAAAGGAATATACCGAAAAAATGCCTGAGAGCCAGACTGCGATTTATTATGCCGCAGGTGAAAATCCCGAAAAAATAGATATGCTTCCGCAAGCAGATGCCGTTAAGGATAAGGGCTATGATATTTTATATCTAACCGAAAATGTTGATGAATTCTCGCTTATGATGTTAGGCGAGTATAACGGCAAGAAATTTATGAATATCTGCGATGATAAGTTGGAGCTTGATTCTGAGGATGAAAAGAAAGCCTTAGAAGAGGAAAATAAATCTTTTGCGGATATGTTTGCTAGTATGAAAGAGAGCATTGGTGATAAAATTAATGCAGTTAGATTTACTAATAAGCTTAAAAAACATCCTGTATGCTTAACCAGTGAGGGCGGTATTTCATTGGAAATGGAAAAGACTTTAAATTCTATGCCCGGCGCTCAAAATGATAAGGTTAAAGCTCAGCTTGTTTTGGAAATTAATGCAAATCATCCTGTTTCAGAAAAGCTAAAAGCATTATATAATGAGGATAAGGAAACCTTATCTAAATATGCTAAGCTTCTTTACGGCGAAGCTTGTTTAATTAACGGTGCCAGTGTGCCGGACCCTGTTGAGCATAGTAATTTAGTTTGCGAGCTTATGACAAAATAAAATTTAATCCCCCTCGTTCGAGGGGGATTTTTTCACCTTTTAATAAAATATTCTTCATACCAGACAAGAAAGGTATAAATAGTCCAAACCTTGCGCCAGTTATCTGAATTTCCGTTTATATATTCATTGAAAATAGCGTTTATTTCGTCAATATTAAAAAACTTTTCGGCGGTTTCGCTATTGAATTTTTCGCGAACATCCTTATTATAATTCTCGTTTGCCATCCATTTTCTGATAGGAACAACGAAGCCCAACTTTTTCCTGAAAGCGATTTCCTCAGGCAAAACCTTTAAGGCGGCGGTTCTAAGAGCTAATTTATTATTGATTTCATCAATTTTGCAGTTTGAAGGCATACGGGATGCAATATCGAAAATTCTTAAATCGGTTAAAGGCATACGAACTTCAAGCCCTGCGGCGCGGCTCATCTTATCAACATTAAGATAAATATCACCTTCAAGCCAAACCTGAATATCAACGTCCGACATTTTAGATAATGGGTCTAGGTTTTCGTTTTCTTTGTAAATATCTTTTACTAAATCTATCGGTTCAAAATTTTCGAAATAGGTTTTAAGAATTTTACGTTTTTCGTCCTCTTTCATTATATTGGTGTTGCCAACATAAAAGGTTTTGAGGTTATCGCCATAGCGTTCGGCGTTTCGATACATATTATATCCGCCGAAAAACTCGTCTGCACCCTCGCCTGAATAACAGATTTTAGTATGCTTAGCGGTTGAAATGCAACCTAGCGCAAAGGCTATTGCAGAAGCATCGCCGAGGGGCTGTTCCATATTATACATAACATATGGAATAATATTAAAATATTCTTCGGGGGTTATAAGACATCTATTGAATTTTCTGCCTAATATTTCGGCGGTTTTTTGGGCTAGCTTTGATTCATCAAGCGCATCGTCCTCATAACCGCAGGAGTTGCAAGCATTTGCATCGGATAAGGCCAAAACATAGGAGGAATCAACACCGCCTGATAAAAAGCTTTCTGTATATTCGTCCTCGGTTTTAACCTCGGTCATAATATGCTCTAAGGTTTTGTGAAGCTCGTCTGCCCAATCGTTAATACTTTTTGAATTATCAGGATTAAACTCAGGTTTAAAATAGCGGGTTATCTTAATTTCGCCGTTTTTAAATTCGAGGTATCTTCCGGGCATTAGCTTTTTAACGCCATTGAAAAAGGTTTCATCACCTGTGGTATAGGTCATAGTTAAATAAATTTGAAGCATTTTCAAATTCAGTTCTTTTTTAAAGCCCGCATTATCCATTATTTCGCGGATGGTTGTGCCGAAAAGCAATTCGCCGTTTTCGGTTTGGTAATAGTAAAAAGGCTTTGTGCCGAATTGGTCTCGCATACAAAACAAAGTATCTTTATCGCTGTCAAAAAGAGCAAAGCTAAACATACCGTATATATGTTTAGCCATATTTCCGCCCCATTTTTTATATGCGGATATTATAATCTCTTTCTCCATATCTTCGCGAGAAAGCAGGGGATTAATATTTAATTCCTTGCAAAGCTTTTTCCAGTTTCTGATGTGTCCTATATAAGTTTTGATTTCTATCATTTTAAGCCTTCTAAAAGTTTTTTATTTTAAAATTATATTATCATAATTTTTTTAACAATTCAACAAAATATTGCAATATTCGACTATTAAAAAACATTTTTTAATAAAATGAAACTTTTTGTTGACATTATGCTATGTTTTGAGGTATAATCTATATTCGTAAGGTTATGTCCTATTTTGAATTGACTAACCGCTAAACACGATTATTAAGGAGGGTTATCAGTGAAAAGAACATATCAGCCCAAAAAGCTTCATCGCAAAAAAGAACATGGCTTTTTAAAGAGAATGGCAACTGCTAACGGCCGCAAGGTGCTTGCCCGTCGCAGAGCAAAGGGAAGAAAGCAGCTCACATATTAAAGCCACAAATTGTGGCTTTTACTTTTTATATAATAAATGTAAGAAGTAAGATGTCATATTTGTTTTAGTGAGTGAAATTATGAATAGTATAGTTAAAATTAAAGAAAACTATGAATTTAGAAGGGCCTATAAAAAGGGAGAGGCATTGGTGTCTCCGTATTTCGTGGTTTACTATATGAAAAACCGCAGAGGTAATATAAGGCTCGGTATTACTGTAAGCAAAAAGATAGGCGGCGCGGTAGCTCGCAACCGCGCTAAAAGGCTTATAACCGCTGCATTTCGCGGATGTCTTCCTGAAATTTCAGGCGGCTATGATTTTATTATTGTTGCGAGAAACCGTATTTTATCTGTTAAGAGTACCGTTGTTGAAGAGCAGTTAAGGAAGCTTTTCAAAACTAACGGTATCGTTTAAAGCTTTGAAAATGAAAACAATATTGATTAAGCTTATTCGCCTTTATCAGAAAGGCATTTCGCCCTATAAAATACCCTGTTGCCGTTTTACTCCTACCTGCTCGCAATACGCGATTGATGCAATCCGTATTCACGGCGTTTTTAAAGGGTTGGGGCTGGCGTTTTGGCGGATTTTAAGATGTAATCCGTTTTGCCGCGGGGGATATGACCCTGTTCCTGAAAAACGCTCTAAGAACTAGATTTGAATGGATGGTGCTTGAATGCAAGCCTTGTTTAATATTATTAATGTGCCATTAGGATGGGTGCTTGAAAATCTTGCGAATATTTTCGGCGGTAGCTTTGCCGCAGCGGTATTTGTTTTTACTCTTTTAATTAATGTAGTATTGATACCGCTTAATATTAAAAGTCAAAAATCTTCTGTTCAGCAGACCCGCATTAAGCCTAAGTTAGACGAAATTAAAAAAGAATGCGGCGATGACAGACAAAAATATAGCCAAGAAACGCAAAAGCTATACCAAGAGGAAGGCGTTTCAATGGGTGGCGGATGTTTGCCACTTATTTTAAGAATGGTTTTAATGCTTAGTATTTATTGGCTTATCTTATCTCCGCTAACCTATATGACTGGTGTTGATAAGACTAAGCTTGAAAATGTAACCAATACCATTTCAACTTCAATGACCGATATGAAGAAGAATGATAAGGATAAATATGAGAACTTTAAAAAGGAACTCAGCTGGCGAGATGGCGGAAGCTATAACGAGCTTAATGTTGTAAACATCATTCGTAACAATAAAGAAGAACTTCTTGAAAAATATATCGGCGAAAAGAAATTTAACAAAATAGAAAAAGATTTAGCTTATGTTGCTAAAAAGGATACAGAGGTTGGTATTGATTATTCATTTATAACTAAAAAAATCAATTTAACCGAAACTCCTAAGTTTTCTATGAATATTTTCAGAGACGCTAAATGGATTTGGACTATGCCTGTTTTGGCATTTTTATCTCAAATGCTTTCCAGTGTGCTTTCGATGAAGATGCAAAAGAAAATAAACCCCGATGCGCCAAGTATGGCAGGTATGATGCTTATGATGCCTTTGATGACCTTATTTATCGGCTTTGGTATGCCCGGCGGCGTTGCTTTCTATTGGGCTTGCTCGTCTCTTATTGGCGGATTTATTCAGCTTGGTGTTCAATATTTCTACGGTCCTCACAAAATGCTTGCTCGCGAGAGAGCAAAAGAGCTTTCGGCTCGTTGCAAGTTTGAGGAAGGTCAAATTAAAAAAATATCTGCTAAAACTCAAAGTGAAGCAGAATAATCTATATTCGTTTTAAAGGAGGTTTTACCTTGATTAAGGAAGCTATGGGCTTCGGTGCAACTGTAGTTGAAGCCAAAGAAGATGCTATTGCAAAGCTTGGCGCTTCTGAGTTTGACGATGTGCAAATCGAAGTTATTGCAAGAGAAAAGAAAAAGGTTTTAGGTTTGTTCGGCGGTAGTGATGCTCAGGTAAGAGCTTATATCGAAGTTGCTGATAAAAAAGAAAAAGCTAATAAAAAATCAGCTTCAAAGACCAATAAAGAAAAGACTGTTAATAAAGAAAAAACAGTTAATAGCGAGAAAAAGGTTAAGAAAGAGGCGAAGGTTTCAAAAAGTGAACCTGAGATTTCGAAAGAAGAAGCCAAGAAAACCGCTTCTCGCGAATTGCCTGAGTATAGCGAGCCGGTTGACCGCTCTAAGATAGACGCAAATAGCCCCGCAGGCAAAGCTGTGGCTTATATCGAAACGGTATTGAAGGCTGCTTGCTGCGAAAATACTGATATTAAGGTTGCAAGCCGAGACGGTGGTTCTCTCGTATTGTTAAACGGCGAGGATTTAAGTGTTATAATCGGTCGCAGAGGCGAAACTCTCGATGCATTGCAGTATCTTGCAAGCTTGGCTGCTAATAATGGCGGTGGTCATTATAGAATTTCTATAAATATTGGAGACTATCGTGAGAGAAGAGAAGAAACCCTTAAAATTTTGGCTAAGCGCATTTCAAATCAGGTTTTAAAAACAGGCAAAAGTAGATCATTAGAGCCTATGAATCCTTACGAGCGCAGAATTATCCATACCGCAGTTCAGGGTATAGACGGTGTTGTTTCAAATTCTTTCGGCGATGGCGTTGAAAGAAGAGTTGTAATTTCTCCTGAGGGTGTTGAAGTTCGTCCTCCAAGACTAAACGACCGCCGCAGAAGAAACGGATATAACCGAAATAAATCCTCAAAATCTTCTGTCGTTAAAGCTCCCGTTGAAAACCGCGAGCCTAAGAAGGATAGCGATGTTCCGTTATACGGAAAAATCGGTTAATTAAGCTTAATAAGTAATGGTTTTAGACCGCACTTTTTTGAAAGTGCGGTCTTTTTTTATGTCTTTTTAAAAAATATTAAAAAACGTAAAAAAACACTTGATTTTTCAAAAAAGTGGGTGTATAATACAAATAAGTGGTGAAAAGTGTGGTAAAATACCATTAAAATGTTTTAAAGTGGTGAATTTGGAGGTGAAAATCTATGCTTTTCGGCGGTTTCGACCATAAAATTGATAAAAAGGGCAGGGTTTTCATTCCGTCCGCTTTCAGAGAAGAATTAGGCGAAAGCTTTATTATATGTCGCGGTATTTATGGCAAGCGTTGTTTAACCGTTTATTCAAAAAAGCAATGGGATATGCTGGTTGAAAAAATCGGAACCTTGCCAAATGCTAAATCAAGTGATGTTAAGCGTTTTTTGTATGACGGCGCTTTCAATGTTGAATTTGATAGTCAGGGAAGAATTTTAGTACCTCCAACACTTCGAGAATATGCCAAGTTTGATACCGAGGTTCATATCATAGGTATGGATACAAACCTTGAAATCTGGGATAACGCTCTCTGGCAAACCGAGAATGAGAGTAATACTCTTGAAAACATTTCCGCTATTATGGACGAGCTTAATTTCTAGTTATGGAATTTAAACATAAATCAGTTTTGCTTACTGAGACAATAGATGCCTTAAACATAAAACCTGACGGTATTTATGTTGATGGCACTGCCGGCGGTGCGGGACATTCGTCGGAAATAGCAAAAAGACTTAAAAGCGGCAAGCTTTATGCCTTTGACCGCGACCCTGACGCCGTCAGTATTGCAACCGAGAGACTTAAAGGATTAAGTGCTGAGGTTGTAAACAGTAATTTCAGTGAAATGAAGTCGGTGTTAAATTCAAAGGGAATAGAAAAGGTTGACGGTATACTTCTTGATTTAGGAGTTTCGTCTTACCAGTTAGATACCGCAGAAAGAGGCTTTTCTTATCATAAGGAAGCTCCTCTTGATATGAGAATGAGCAAAAGCGGTATGACGGCAGAATATCTTGTAAATAATTTTACGGCAGGAGAGCTTTTAGATATTTTCAAACGCTTCGGCGAGGAAAAGTTTAGTTACAGAATTGCCGAAAAAATCGTGGCTCACAGAGAAAAAGAACCTATTAAAACAACCGTTCAATTAGCTGAAATAATTTCAAACTCAGTACCTGCCTCCGCAAGAAGAGACGGTCATCCCGCAAGAAAATGCTTTCAGGCGTTAAGAATTGCGGTGAACGGAGAGCTGGATGCCTTAAACAAAGCCTTAGAGGACTGTTTCGAGCTTTTGAACAAGGACGGCGTTTTGGCAATTATAACTTTCCATTCGCTTGAAGACCGAATGGTTAAGCAATGCTTTAAAGAGTATTGTACAGGATGTACCTGTCCACCTGATTTTCCTGTTTGCGTATGCGGAAAAACACCGAGAGGCAGACTATATACTAGAAAACCTATTGAGGCAGGAAAAGAAGAATTAAATGAAAATCCCCGCAGCAGAAGTGCAAAGCTCAGGGTAATTATAAAAAATTAAGATTTGAGGAGTAGAAATGAACAATTTAAAATATTATAATGATAGCTTAGCCTATGATTTTGATATGTTTGCGCCTAAAAAGGCACCGTCGGGCAGTTCTTATGATAATATTGTTGTTATGCCTAAAAAGGCAAATCAGTCGCAAAAGCGCAGAGCGGCGGCAACTAAGCGTCTTTCCGCTCCTGTAACACTAGTGCTATGCGCAGTAATGGTATTATCTGCCCTTTGCGGAAACATTGCTTTAAGACTTCAAATTAACGAGGTTAACTCCGAAATAAACGATATGCGCGCGGTTATTTCCGAACTTGATAGCGAAAAGACAAGTTTAGAGGTTGAAATGCAACGCAGAACCTCTTACGGAAACTTAGAGCTTGAAGCGATAGGCCTGGGAATGAAGAAGCCCGAAAAGGAAGATGTTACTTATATCAGAGTAAATGATACAAATGCTGCTACAACACAAAACGGAGATTTTGTTAGCGAACAGTAATATTTTTAAAAATAAAAATAATATAATAATTTAGTGCAATTTAGCGCGGATTATGGTAAAATAGTATACGAGAGTTGAATTTTTTCGACTCTCGTATTCGGGCATTATAATATATTATATTTTTGCTGGGTGGTGTGTGCTTATGGCTTTAAAGCCTGATAAAAAGATGATAACCAGAACGGTTGCAGTAATGTTGATTTTAGTGCTTGCAATGTCGGTTGTTTCTAGTTACAGATTAGTTAACATTATGATTATCAATGGCGAAAAGTATCAAAGCGCTGCCGCAGAACAACAGTTATACGATAGCTTGATTTCTGCTCCTCGCGGTGATATTTACGACCGCAATATGCAGATTTTAGCTCAAAGTACAACCGCTTGGACGGTTTACATAACACCAAACGGAATTAAAAAGCTTGAAAAGGATGAACAAGAGACTGTAAGAAAAACAATAGCAGAGAATTTAGCCCGTATTTTAGAGCTTGAATATGATAAGGTTTATGAGCAAACAGGCGGAAATTCTTATTATGTTGTTGTTAAAAAGAAGATAGAAAAATCGGTTGTTGATAAAATTCGCGAATTTTTAGCGGATGAAAAATATAAAAAGTTAAAGCTTGGCAAATATGTGGGACTAGATGAAACAACCAAGCGTTATTATCCTAATGATAGCTTAGCTTCGGTCGTTTTAGGCTTTGTGGGTTCTGATGACCAAGGCTTATCGGGTATTGAAAGCTATTATGATAACGAGCTTACAGGTATTGCAGGCAGAGTTGTTGCTGCTAAAAATGCCGCAGGCACCGATATGCCTCTGACTTATGAGAGGGTAGAGGATGCAACCAAGGGAAAGTCCTTAGTTTTAACCCTTGATAGTTATATTCAGTATACCGCAGAGAAATATCTCGAAGCTGCAATAGAGGAATTTCAAATTGCAGAGCGCGGCGCGGCAGTTGTTATGAATGTTAAAACAGGTGCGGTGCTTGCTATGGCGGTAAAGGGCGATTTTAACCCTAACGAGCCTTTTAAACTTTCGCAAGAGGATGCAAGATTAGTTGAAGCTATAACTAATGAAGAAGAAAAATCAAAGCTGAATTCTGAGCTTTTAAACCGTCAATGGCGAAACAAAGCGGTTTCTGATGCTTATGAACCCGGCTCGGTATTCAAGCTTGTAACCGCTGCGGCGGCATTGGAAGAAAATTTGATAAATAACAACAGTACCTATTATTGCAGTGGCCATACTACCGTTGCAGGTTGGGGATATCATTGCCATAAAAAGACAGGGCACGGTTCTCAATCCTTGCAAGAAGCGGTTTCAAACTCTTGTAACCCCGCTTTTATAACGATAGGTCAACAGTTAGGAATAAGCTCGTTCAGAAAATATTTCAAGGCATTCGGTTTTGCTGAAAAGACCGGTATTGATTTACCTGGTGAAGCAATGTCTACCTATCATGCCGAGGAAAAGATGGGCCCTATTGAGCTTTCTTCAAGCTCTTTCGGTCAGTCTTTTACCGTAACTCCCGTTCAAATGCTTGCGGCAGTTTCCGCTTGTGTTAACGGCGGATATTTGGTTAAACCTCATTTGCTTGATAAAATGCTTGATGATAATAATAAGGTTGTTTCGTCGGTTAATACAGGATATAAGCGTCAGGTTATTTCTGAGGCAACCTCCGAGACTATGAGAAGCTTAATGAAATTTGTTTCTGAAAACGGAGCTAAAAACTCGCTTGTGCCAGGTTATGATATAGGCGCTAAGACGGGTACATCTCAAAAGCTCTCTAAAATTCAAGAAACAGGCGATAGCTATTTATATATCGGCTCTTGCATAACAGTAGCTCCCGCAGATGACCCTGAAATTGCAGTTCTTGTTATGCTTGATGAGCCTAAGGGTGATAAGTATTATGGCGGTTTAATATCAGCACCGGTCAACTCGAAAATTATGGCTGATGCATTACCGTATCTCGGCTATGAAGCAAGTTATACCGAGGAAGAATATAAGAATTTAACCGTTACAGTTCCTGATACCGCTAATAATACTCTTGAAGATGCTAAGAATAAAATTAAAGCCGCAAAGCTTGAATATCAGATAGTAGGAAACGGAGACAAGGTAACAAGGCAATTACCCGAAGCCGGCAACAAGGTGCTTACGGGCGGTGTTGTGATACTTTATACTGAGGATAGCGGTGAAAAAACGGCTACTGTTCCTGAGTTTGTAGGTTTAACCGCAACAGAGGTTAACCGATTGGCCGCAAAATCAGGTATAAATATTGAATTTTCAGGTAATATAAGCTCGGCAGGGCTTAAAGCATATAAGCAAAGCATTAATGCAGGATCGTCGGTTGAGGCGGGAACGATAGTTACTGTATACTTTATTGACGATACTGTGGTTGATGGATAATTAAGGAGAAAAAATGAAACTTAAAGATTTGATTTTTACCGAAAATAAGCTTGGTGATTTAGAAATTAGCGGTGTAACCTGTGATTCCCGCGAGGTTAAAGATGGTTATGCTTTTGTTTGTATCGTTGGCGCGAAGTCAGACGGACACGATTACTATAAAAATGCTCTCGAATCGGGTGCATCGGTTATCGTAACTGAGCGCGATTTAAACATTGATAATCAGATTATCGTTGAGGATACCCATGCGGCATATTCTTTAATGTGTGCTAATTGGTTTTCTAATCCTGCGGATAAATTAAAGCTTATCGGTGTTACAGGCACTAACGGTAAAACATCAGTTACCTATATGCTTAAAACTATTTTAGAGGCGAATGGTGAAAAGGTTGGTCTTATAGGCACTATTCAAAACATTATAAACGACGAGGTTTTTGAAGCTAAAAACACAACCCCTGATGCTTTTGAGCTTAACCGAATGTTCTCAGAGATGGTTGAATGTGGCACTACCTGCGCGGTTATGGAGGTTTCCTCTCATGCGTTAGAACAATGCAGAGTTTATAATTTGAACTTTGAGGCGGCAATTTTTACAAATCTCACTCAGGACCATTTAGATTACCATTTAACAATGGAAAACTACCTTGAAGCCAAGAAAAAGCTGTTTAAAATGTGTAAAATAGCCATTTTAAACAGTGATGACGAATATCATAAGGAAATCGCAGAAGGTTTAGACTGTAAGGTTGTAACCTATTCAGCAGGCGACCAATCGACTTATAGCGCAAAAGCTATTAAATATAAGCCTTCATCGGTTGATTATGAATTTGTGAGTGATACTCAAATTAATCATGTTAAGGTAAATACAGGCGGTAAATTCACCGTTTATAATTCGATTTCTGCGCTTGTTTGCGCAGTGGAACTCGGATATCCTCTTGATAAATCTGCTTTATCTCTTTTGCAGTTAGAGGGTGTTAAGGGTAGAGCAGAAGTGGTCGATTGCGGTAAAGATTTTACTGTTATAATAGATTATGCGCATACTCCTGACGGTCTTAAAAATATCCTGAAAACTTTCAGAGATTGCGACCATAACCGATTAACCGTTCTTTTTGGCTGCGGTGGAGATCGCGATAAAACAAAAAGACCTATTATGGGAAGCATTGCGGCAAGATATGCTGATTTTGTTATTGTTACAAGCGATAATCCTAGAAGTGAAAATCCGTCTGAAATCATAAAAGATATTATGGTTGGTATGGATGGAAGTCCAACTCCGTATAAAATAATTGAAAACAGAGTTGAGGCAATAAAATATGCAATTGCAACTGCTATGAAAGATGATATAATAGTTTTAGCAGGTAAGGGTCACGAAACCTATCAAATACTTTCAACCGGCAAAATCCACCTTGATGAACGCGAGGTTATTGCCGAGGCTTTAAGTGAAATAAATTAAAGGGACTTGATAAAATGAAAGAATTAACTACTATTATTGCGGCTGCGGTAGCTTTTATAGTAACGGCGGTATTGGGATATGGAGTTATTCCTTATTTAAGAAAACTAAAATTTGGGCAGACTATTTTAGAAGAAGGTCCGAATTGGCATAAAACCAAGCAAGGCACTCCAACAATGGGCGGAATTATGATGGTTATAGGCTTCATTTTAAGCCTTTGCATAGCTTTCGCTTATGCAGGAATAACTAAAAATTCTTTTTATAAGGAACTTTTAGAAAACAGAAGCCTTGTAACCTTTTTGGCAGGTATATGCTTAGCTCTTTTTATGGGTCTTATAGGGTTTGCAGATGATTATATTAAGGTTGTTAAAAAGCGCAATTTAGGGCTTACAGCAAAGCAAAAAACTTTTTTGCAGTTGTTTGTTTCGGCAATGTATTTGTTAACCTTATGGCTTAGCGGTATGGATGAAACCTACATACCATTTGTTGGAAATGTTCCGATAACTTATGGATTTGGTTTGCTCTTTTGGCCTATCGCTTTGATGTTTATTTACGGATTTACCAATGCTGTTAATTTAACCGACGGTATTGATGGCTTGGCTTCAAGTGTAACTTTGGTAGTTTCATGTGCATTTATGCTTATGACAGGGTTGCTCGGCAATATATCAACCAATGTTTTATCTGCTGCTTTGGCAGGAGCCAGCATAGGCTTTATATGTTGGAATTCTCATCCCGCAAAGGTGTTTATGGGTGATACAGGCTCGATGTTCTTAGGCGGTATGGTGGTTGCCTTAGCTTTTGGCTCAGGCAGACCAGTTTTACTCATTTTAATTGGTATTGTTTATCTATTAGAGGCATTATCTGATATTATTCAGGTGGCATACTATAAGAAAACCAAAAAAAGAATTTTCAAAATGGCACCTTTGCATCATCATTTTGAAATGTGCGGTTGGTCGGAAGAGAAAATAGTTTTTGTTTTTTCGGCTATAACCTTTTTAGGAAGTTTAATTGCATTAATTCCTATAATTTTAACAACAATTTCTAAGTAAACGGAGGAATGAAAAGTGGCTTCGAAAGCATTAAAGCGTGAAAAACGCGCAAGGCTTGGCAAAATGGATATAACATTTTTATCTTTTGTGCTAATACTTTTAACAACAGGCCTTGTTATGCTTTTTTCTGCAAGCTATGTTTATTCCCTCGAATATTACGATAACAGTTATCATTTTATATCACGTCAGGCAATTTTCGGTTTAGCCGGTGTTGGTATAATGTTAGTTGTATCAAGGATTGACTATCATATTTGGCGAAAATTCGCTTGGGTTTTCTTTGGAATTATAATTCTGATATTATTTATTTTGCTTATTATTCCACCAATGGTTCAAAATATGGATGTTAAGAGATGGTTGGTTATTGGTCCTATCAACTTCCAACCCTCAGAGCTTGCAAAGTTTGCTATTATTTTGCTTTTCTCTTCTCTTATTGCGGCAAATTATAAGCAAATGAAAAGTATCGGATTTATTGCATTGTTGGTAGCAATTTTGGGTATAACTTGTGTGCTTATTGTTTTAGAGCCTCATTTATCAGCAACTGTTCTTGTGTTTTCGATAGGTATGGTGTTGCTGATTGTTGGCGGTTTGCCTAAAATTTATATGGTTATAGGTGGTATTGCAACAGCAGTTGGCGGTGTTATTTTCGCATTATCGGGTGCTATCAGTTATGTTAGCGACCGTTTGGCATATTGGATAGACCCTTGGTCTGATGCAACAGGCAAAGGATTTCAGACTATACAGTCGCTTTTGGCTATCGGCTCTGGAAATATTTTAGGCAGAGGAATCGGTCAGTCAAGGCAAAAGCATTTGTGGGTGCCTGAGCCTCATAATGACTTTATTTTCTCGATAGTATGCGAGGAATTAGGGCTTATAGGCGCGGTTATAATTGTTTTGCTGTTTTGCCTGCTTATCTGGCGTGGTTTTACTATTGCAATGCACGCTCCCGATAAATTCGGTTCGCTTTTGGCTTTGGGTTTAACCTTTCAGGTTGGGCTTCAAGCTATGCTTAATATCTGGGTTGTAACTAATACCATTCCGAATACCGGTATCAGTCTTCCGTTTTTTAGCTACGGCGGTACATCGCTGCTTATACTTTTAGCTGAAATGGGAATTGTGCTTTCGGTATCCAGAGGTTCCGGTTTAGATGGAGGATAATTTATGCGTATACTTTTTGCTGGCGGCGGTACTGCCGGTCATATTAATCCGGCTTTGGCTATTGCCGATTATATTAAAGAACGTCATCCCGACGCTGAGATAAGCTATATAGGAACAGCTAACAAGCTTGAAGCTAAGCTTGTTCCTCAAAAAGGATATGATTTTTATACCATTGATGTTGCAGGTTTCAGCAGAAGCTTATCTCCGTCAGGTATAATTAAAAATATTTCTGCTGTAAAAAAAGCGGCGGTCGCTACTAAAAAATGCAAGACTTTAATAAATAAAATTAAACCTGATATTGTTATTGGCACAGGCGGATATGTTAGCGGGCCTGTGGTTAAGCAGGCTCAAAAAATGGGTATAAAAACTGCTATTCACGAGCAAAATGCCTATCCGGGAGTTACAACTAAAATGCTTGCTAAAAATGCTGATGTTGTTATGCTCGCTATGCCTGAGGCAGCACCGCTTTTGAAATTAAATAAACCTCATGAGGTCACAGGTAATCCCATAAGAAGCGAGCTTTTAAGAATAAGCCGCGAAGAAGCGAGAAAAAAGCTCGGTATTGATGAGAAACCGCTTATTTTATCCTTTGGCGGTTCTTTGGGTGCTATGAGGGTTAATCAAGCAGTAACCGAGCTAATTAAATGGCATAACGGCTCGGATAAGTTTAATCATATTCATGCAACCGGAAAATCGGGTAATGCGGATATGATGGAAGCTTTAAAAGATATTAAATTATCTCAAAGAATTGATGTTAGAGAATATATAAACGATATGGATGTTTGTATGGCGGCGGCAGATTTGGTTATTTGCCGAGCAGGAGCTATAACTTTAAGTGAGCTTTCTGCTTGCTCAAAAGCTGCTATACTTATTCCGTCTCCTTATGTTGCGGAAAATCATCAGTTTCATAATGCAATGACGCTAAAAAAGAAAGGCGCTGCCGAGATAATCGAAGAGGCTGACCTTTCGGGTGATAGTCTTATTAAAATGGTTGAGAGTTTGATGAAGGATAATGAAACTCTTATAAAGATGAGTAATGCCGCAAATAAGGCTGCAATTTCTGATGCAAATGAGCGCATTTATAAAATATTAATGAAATTGTATAAAAATATGTAAATTTAATGTTGCATATTAGGCTTTTGTAACTCTAAATGCATTTTCGCATAGTATAAATTGTGAATAGTACTATGAGAAGGTGCGATAAATGTCTGAAATAGTTATAGATGGCAAACGAAAGCTTTTTGGAGAATTAGAAGTGCAGGGAGCAAAAAACAGTGTTTTACCGGTGCTTGCCGCAACTATTCTTTGCGAAAAGGAATGTGTGATACATAATTGTCCTAAAATTTCGGATGTTGAAACCTCGCTTAAAATCTTAAAGGATTTAGGGGTTAAATGTAAGGCAGAGGGTAATACTGTAACGGTTGATAGCAGTGTTGTCAACGACTATAAAATCTCTGAAAGCTTAATGAGAGAAATGCGTTCTTCGGTTATGTTTTTAGGCGCAATTTTAGGCAGAACAAAAAATGCGGTTATAAGCAGTCCCGGTGGTTGCGAATTAGGTCCCAGACCTATTGATTTGCATTTAAGTTCTCTCAAAAAAATGGGTGCGGTTATTACTGAGGAACACGGATTTATTAATTGTTTGGCGCCAAACGGACTTAAAGGAACTGAAATCTATTTAAGCTTTCCTAGTGTTGGGGCTACCGAGAACATTATTTTAGCGGCGGCAACTGCTAAGGGTTTAACCGTTATTCATAATGCCGCAAAAGAGCCTGAAATCAGCGACCTTGCAGATTTTTTAAATAGCGCAGGCGCGAGAATTTATGGCGGAGGCTCGGATACCGTTTATATTCACGGAGTTGAGCATTTGGGTGGATGCGAGCATATTATTATACCTGACCGCATTGTTGCGGCAACCTATATGGCTTGCGCGGCAATAACGGGAGGAAAAATCAAGCTTAATTCGGTTATGCCATCGCATATTGTGGCAATTCTTTCGGTTTTTAAGGAAGCGGATTGCGATATTAAGGTTTCCAGTAAATCTATAACCCTTTCTGCTTCGCATAAACTAAAAAGAGTTGAAAAAATCAGTACGGCGGTTTATCCCGCCTTTCCAACCGATGCAGGACCGCTGGTTCTTTCTATGCTATGTGTTGCAAACGGAACTTCTGTTTTTAAGGAAAATATATTTGAAAATAGATTTCGTTATATCGATGAGCTTAAAAGACTTGGAGCTAAAATTAAAACCGAGGGTAATATCGCCTTGATTGAAGGTGTTGATAAGCTAACTGGTGCAGGTTGCAAGGCTACCGATTTAAGAGGCGGCGCGGCGCTCGTTTGTGCAGGTCTTTCGGCGTTTGGTAAAACAACCATTGGTGAAATTCAGCATATCGAACGCGGATATGAGGATATAGTAGGAAATTTATCGCATTTAGGTGCGGATATTAAATACATTAAAGGATGATATTTTGAGTAATACAAGGGATAGAGATGAATTTTTGCGCAAGCGCGCTATAAGACAGCGAAAACAAAAAAGACGCCGTTTGATAACTTCATTTTTTGTTTTTATAATAACCGCGATATGTGTTTTAATTACCCTTTGTTTGACTGTGTTTTTCCCGATTGAAAATCTTACGGCTACGGGCAGTAAGGTTTACACTAACGAGGAAATTATAAAGGTTAGCGGTATTAAAAAAGGGGATAACCTTTTTGCGATTAACAGAAGCGATGTTTTAAATAAACTAAAACAGAAGCTTCCTTATATTGAAACGGTTAAATTTGACCGAGACTTTCCCGATAGTCTTAAAATAAAGGTTACCGATGCGGATGAATACGCGGTTTATAATTTAAACGGTAAGTTTTATACGGTAAGCCGAAGCGGTTGGGTTTTAGAAGAAAATTCTGAAAAACCTAATAAAATTTTCGAAATTCGCGGTGTTAAGGCTAAATGCAAGGTGGGTGCCGCTATCGAATTTAAGGATGAAAAGCAAAATGAATTAATAGAAAGAATTTATAATGCTTTAAAACAAAATAGTTTAAATATTGATTATATAGATATAACTAATGAGCTTGAATTAGAGGTTGGAGTATCTAAAAGATTTGATGTTGATTTAGGAACATCAAACAATATTGAAGAGAAAGTAAAACATCTTGAAAAAATGATAGAAAACCTTGATAAAAATGCCGAGGGTAGCATTAATTTAAGTATGTGGACTATTGACAATCCAAAGGCGGCTTTTGTTAAAAAAAAGAGTGAAAATCAATAATATTTGAAAAAATTACATTTTTGTAATAAAAAGTATTGAAATTTTAAAAAAGATGTGTTAATATCATATTGTATGAGAGTATATAAAAAAGAAATTTACATAAATACGGAGGAATTAGAAATGCCATTTGAAGTTGCAGATATGGAAACAAATGTTGTTCAAATTAAAGTTGTAGGTGTAGGCGGCGGCGGCGGAAACGCTATCAACCGAATGGTTGATGCAGGCGTTCGCGGCGTTGAATTTGTTGCCGTTAATACTGATAAAGCAGCCCTTATTAAATCTAAGGCAAATAAAAAAATCCAAATCGGCGATAAAACTACTGCCGGTATGGGTGCAGGCGGCAACCCCGATAACGGTCGTGCCGCAGCAGAAGAATCCCGTGATGAAATTGCTGCCGCTATTCGCGATGCAGATATGATTTTTATTACCGCAGGTATGGGCGGCGGTACCGGTACAGGTGCAGCTCCTATCGTTGCAGCTATTGCTAGAGAATTAGGAATTTTAACCGTTGGTATTGTTACTAAACCTTTCGGTTTTGAAGGCAAAAAGCGTATGACTCAGGCTGAGTCAGGTATTGCTGCTTTGCGTGAGCATGTTGATAGCCTTGTTGTTATTCCTAATGAGAGACTTAAATTTGTTTCTGAGCAGAAGATTACCTTTAAGAACGCATTTGATATTGCTGATGATGTATTGCGTCAGGGCGTTCAGAGTATCTCTGAGCTTATCAATGTTACTGCCCTTGTTAACCTTGACTTTGCTGATGTTAAGTCTATTATGTCTGATGCAGGCTATGCTCATATGGGTGTTGGCGTTGCAACAGGTCGCGATAAGGCTGAGCAGGCTGCAAGAGCCGCTATTAACAGTCCTCTTATCGAAACCTCTATGGATAATGCTCGTGGCGTAATCATAAGCATTACCGGTTCTGAGGATATCGGTCTTGAAGAGGTTGAACTTGCTTCTTCTATCATTTCTGAAACTGCTCATCAAGATGCCACAATCATTTGGGGTGCTCAGCTTGATGACACTATTGAAGATACCATCCGCGTTACTGTTGTTGCTACCGGTTTGGGTGATGAAAAGAAAGAGGATGCTAGTGATTTAGCTTCTTTCCTTAACAACAATTCTGCTGACGATGACGAGCTTTTTATGGACACTTTGAGCTTCTTTAAGAAGGACTAATTTATAAATTTAATTCAAATTTTATCGGCTTAAAACCTAAACTTTGGTTTTAAGCCGATTTTTTTAACTTTTTGAGTCTTAAAACAGCAATTTTTAGTTGATAATATTAATAAAATATGGTATTATGAAATGTATTAAAATGCTTCCGAGAGGAGAGATTTGTTTGGCAGAAAATAGAGCTATCGGTGTTTTTGATTCAGGGCTTGGCGGTTTAACTGTTGTGAGTGAGCTTTCCCGTTATTTACCAAATGAGGATATTGTTTATTTTGGTGATACAGGAAGGGTGCCTTACGGTACCAGAAGCAAAGAAACAATTCGTAAATATGCCTTGGAAGACGAAGCATTTTTAATAGAAAAGGATGTTAAGCTTATAATTGCCGCTTGCGGTACTGTTTCGAGTGTTGCTTATGATACTGCCGAAACCTTGCCCGTTCCTTTTTTCGAGGTTGTTTCCCATGCGGCTTTTGATGCGGCAAGAACAACCAAAAACGGAAAGATTGGTGTTTTAGGAACTGCGGCAACCGTAAATAGCGGTATGCACGAAAAGTTTATAAAAGAGGTTTTGCCTGAGGCTGAGGTTACCGCTCGCGCTTGTTCAATGTTTGTTTCATTGGTTGAAGAGGGTTGGCTTGCGGATGACGATATAGTGGTGCTTGAAACAGCGCGCAGATATTTAAAGCCTATAATTGAAGCAAAATGCGATACCGTTATTTTGGGTTGCACTCATTTTCCGGTTTTAAAGGGCGCTATAAAATCTATATTGGGTGATAAGGTTACCTTGATTGATGCAGGAACGGCAACCGCAAAAGCGGTTAAAGAATTTTTAGTTAAAAATGGTTTAAATGCTGATTCTGAAAAGGTGGCAATGAATAAGTATTATGTTAGCGATAAGGCCTATTCCTTTAAGAAAACTGCAACAGTGTTGCTCGGCAAAAAAATAGAGGATGAAGATATTAAGCAGGTGAATTTAAACAGTTTATGATTAAGGATGCAATAATCAGTATAAAGGGTGTTCAAGGTATAGATGGTGATACCGATACCATTGAATTTATAACCGACGGTCGATTCGGCATAAAAGATGGCTCTTTTTTCATTTCTTATGATGAAAGCGGAATGCTTGATAGCGGCGAAGAGGTTAAAACAAAAATATATATTAAAAATGAAAATTCGGTAGTTTTGCAGAGAACAGGTGCTATTAAAAGCCGAATTGTAATTGAACTTCAAAACCGAAACGCCAGTTTTTACAGTACGCCTCACGGTGATTTATCAATCGGGGTTTTCGGTGATGTTATTGAAAATAATTTAACCGATAACGGCGGCGAAATAAAACTTAAATATACAATAGATTCAAATTTATCGGTTATAAGCAAAAACGAAGTTAATATTTCTGTCAGAGAGGTTAAATAAAATGTCTTTAATAGTAAGCAAAGCAAAGGAACAAATAAATAATATTATTATAAACGCGGCAAATTCTGCTATGCAAAAAGGCGAGCTTGAAAAGGGAGAGCTAACAAGCTTTACGATAGAAGTTCCCGCAAATCGCGACCATGGAGATTATGCTGTTAATGCGGCTATGGTTTGGGCTAGACTTTTTCATAAAGCTCCTCGCCAAATCGCCGAAATTTTATCTCAAAACTTTGATTTCGAGGGCAGTTATATCAAGTCTTTCGAAATAGCAGGTCCCGGTTTTATAAACTTCTTTTTAAGTGATAATTATTATGCCGATATAGTTACTGATGTTATAGAAAAGAACGAGGATTACGGTAAAAGTAATTACGGCGAGGGCAAAAAGATTTTGGTTGAGTTTGTATCTGCAAATCCAACCGGCCCTATGCATATCGGTAATGCAAGAGGCGGCGCTTTGGGAGACTGCTTAGCGGCAGTATTGGAAAACGCAGGCTATTATACCGAGCGCGAGTTTTATATAAACGATGCAGGCAACCAAATTAATAAATTCGGTTTATCCCTTGATTTGAGATATTTGCAGCTTTATAAACAGGGCATTGAAATGCCTGAGGACTCTTATCATGGCGAGGATATTATAAATCATGCAAAGGCTTTTGCTGAAATTAGCGGTGATAGCTTTGTTGAAAAGTCTGAGGAAGAGCGCAGAAAGGCTTTGGTTGAGTTTGCGCTTCCTAAAAATATTGCAGGCTTAGAGGAAGATTTAGCAAAATACCGCATTAAATATGATACTTGGTTTAAGGAAAGCAGTCTTCATAACGGCGGTGAAACCGCAAGAATTATCGAGCTATTAAAAGAAAGCGGATATACTTATGAGCTTGAAGGTGCTTTATGGTTTAAAGCTACTGATTTCGGTTGTGATAAGGATTTCGTTTTGGTAAGGGCTAACGGAGTGCCTACCTATGTCGTTCCTGATATTGCTTATCACTATAATAAGTTAGAGGTTAGAAAATTTGATAAGGCTATTGATGTTTTAGGTGCAGACCACCATGGATATGTGCCTCGTCTTAAAGCCGCTTTAACCGCTTTGGGTGTTGACGCTAACCGCTTGGATGTTGTTTTAATGCAGATGGTAAGACTTGTTAGAGACGGTGAGGTTATTAAAGCCTCAAAGCGTTCGGGTAAAGCAATTACTCTTGTTACTCTTTTAGACGAAGTTCCGATAGATGCTGCAAGATTTTTCTTTAACCTAAGAGAGCCTAATTCTCATTTTGATTTTGATTTGGATTTGGCGGTTAACGAGTCAAACAGCAATCCTGTTTATTATGTTCAGTATGCTTATGCCAGAATTTGCAGTATTATAAGAAACTTAGAGCTTGAAAATATCAAGCTTCGCAAAGCTTCTTCGGACGAGCTTGTTAAGTTAAATGCACCTGAGGAGCGCGAGCTTATAATTCATATTGCAGGCTTAACTGACGAAATTATAGCTTCCGCAAAGGCTTATGACCCCGCTAAGATTACTCATTATGTTGAGGAATTGGCTACTAAATTCCATAAATTCTATTCTGCTTGCAGAGTAAAGGGCGAGGACGAGGAATTAATGCAAGCGAGATTAAATCTTTGCAAAGCCGCCTCGATTGCAATTAAAAATGTTTTAACTATGCTTAAAATAGATGCACCTGAAAAGATGTAATAAAGGAGTTTTTGTTATGGAAAATAAAAGTTTGAATTTAACAATGGTTATGGACCTTTATGAGCTTACAATGTCTAACGGTGTTTTTGATAGTGATATGAAAGATACGGTGGCTTATTTCGATATGTTTTTCAGGCGTGTTCCCGATAATGGCGGATATGCTATTATGGCAGGCATTGAGCAGCTTATAGATTATCTTAATAATCTTAAATTTACGGATGAGGATATTGTTTATTTAAGGTCTCTAAATTTGTTTGAAAATGAGTTTATCGAGTATCTTAAAAACTTCAAATTCAGTTGCGATGTTTGGGCAGTTCCTGAGGGAACAGTTATTTTTCCGCACGAGCCGATTGTTACTGTTCGAGGTCCGATTATTCAGGCACTTATGGTTGAAACAATGCTTTTACTTACCATTAACCATCAATCTCTAATTGCAACAAAGGCAAACAGAATAGTTCGCGCCGCCGCAGGCAGACCTGTTATGGAGTTTGGAGCTAGAAGAGCTCACGGCTCGGGTGCAGCATATTATGGCGCAAGAGCTGCAATTATTGGCGGATGCAGCGGAACTTCTTGTCTATTAACCGCAAAGGATTTTGGTGTTAAAGCATCGGGCACTATGGCGCATAGCTGGGTGCAGTTATTTGATGATGAATATACTGCTTTTAAGACCTATGCTGAGAAATATCCTGATAGCTGTATGCTTCTTGTCGATACCTATAATGTTTTAAAATCGGGTATACCTAATGCAATTAAGGTTTTTGACGAGGTCTTAAAGCCTCTCGGTAAAAGACCTGTTGGAATCAGAATAGATAGCGGTGATATTACATATATTACTAAAAAAGCTCGTAAAATGTTAGACGATGCAGGCTATCCTGATTGTAAAATTTGCGTTTCAAATTCTTTGGATGAATATCTTATCCGCGATATGATTTTGCAGGGTGCTAAAACCGATACCTACGGTGTTGGCGAGCGCTTGATTACCGCTTCTAGTGAGGCGGTTTTCGGCGGAGTTTATAAGCTTTCGGCAGTTGAAAAGAACGGGGAGATTATTCCAAAAATCAAGATAAGCGAAAATGTTGCTAAGATAACTATTCCGGGTGTTAAAATTCCGTGGAGACTTTATGACCGCGAAACAGGTAAAGCTATCGCCGATGTTATAACCCTTGGCAACGAGAGAATTGACGATACCGAGCCTTATGAGATTTTTGACCCTAACCATACTTGGAAGCGCAAAATAGTTACTGATTTTAAGGCTATAAAATTGCAGGTTAAGATTTTCGAAAAGGGAAAACAGGTTTATGACTGTCCTAAGGTTTCCGAAATTGCTTCATATTGCAAAAAACAGGTAGACTCTTTGTGGGATGAGGTAACAAGATTTGAAAATCCGCATACCTATTATATTGATTTATCTGAAAAGCTTTGGAATTTAAGACATGATTTATTGAATAAATTAAGGAGTAAATAATGAAAAAGATAATAAGTCTTTTATTGGTTTTAGTGTTTATGTTTTCCTTAACCGCTTGCGGTGAAAAGAAAGAAAAAAACGAGGGTGAAATTGACCTTGAATATTATGCAAATTTAGGTCAAATGCCCGAATGCAAATATAAATTAGGTGCAAATGCTGATGAAGTTCATGATGCGCTTTATGATTATGCCCAAAATGCCGATAGCGAAGAGCTTATGTTTAATGAGTATGAAAAAGACGGTGTTTCAGGTGTTGAAGACGGTGTTTTCAGCTACTTTTATGAGGACGATAAAAAGTCTGACGGTATCGCTTATATTGTGAGTTATAATAAGGCTTACGGTTTTGAATTAGGTGAGATTATATTAACTATCAAAGAGAAAATCGGCGATGTTGAATATACCGAAGAAGAATTGACTAAGGAAAATGCATTCTTCCTTTACGGTGTGCCCGAGGGTACTGCGCTAAAATATAAATTCAAGGAAAATACTGTTATGTTTATTTTTCAGGACAGTGCTCTTTTCGCAACCGCGATTTATAGAAATGATTTTAAAACTAAATAAGCAAATACGAATAATCCGAATCTGCCTAAAACGGCATAATTTCGGCACTTTTCGGTTTGTCATCTTTCGTAGGCATTAGCCTTACGAACTCTTTCGCACCAAAAATCACACGAAATTCTGCTCGTTTTAGGTCGCAGAATTTTATAGGTAAAGGATTTTTGGCTTAGCGAGGAACAAAACGCAGTTAATCCTGACGGATTAACGAGTATTTTAACAATGCAAAGGCGAAAATCCTACCTCTAAAATCAGGTTTGGATTATTCGTGTTTGCTTAGGAGAAAAAATGATACCAAATAATGAAATGGCGGTCAGAATGCCGCTTTTAGCGCTTAGAGGACTTGTGGTTTTTCCTAAAACCGTGGCTTCTTTTGATGTTGCAAGAATAAAATCTGCAAATGCTCTTTCGGCAGCGATGGAGTCTGACCGAAAACTTTTAGTTGTTACCCAAAAGGATTTATATGCTGAGGAAGCAAACGAAAAAAATCTTTACAGTTTGGGTACAGTTGTTAGAGTTAAGCAGGTTTTAAAGGTTTCGGATAATCATATTAAGGTTTTGGTTGAAGGTCTTTATAGAGCTGAATATAAAAATTTTAATAACGGTAAAAAGTTTTATACTGCAGAGGTTTTAAGGAAAGAAGATTCCGCTATTACCAACCGCGCAGTTTATATAGAAACATTAATGCGCCGAATTAAGACCGAGTTTAAAAGATACATATCGGTTTTAGGCGGTATTGCACCTGATATTCCCGAAACGGTTGATAAAATCGAGGATTTGAGCTTTATTTCGGATTATATTGCTTTTAATGTGCCGGCTCCCTTTGATGATAAGCAGTATGTTTTAGAGCAAATTTCACCTGTGAAACGAGCTAAAATTCTAATCGAGCTTTTGGATAAGGAACGTCAAATTTCTGAAATTGACCGCAGAATTAATGAAAAAACGAGGGTTAATATTGACGAAAATCAGCGTGAATATTATCTTAGAGAACAGATAAAGGTTATTAGCTCTGAGCTTTATGGTGATGAGACTGCTGATGAAATTGATAATTATTATTCTAAGATAGCTGAGCTTAGGGCAAATGAAACGGTTAAAGAACAGCTTAGAACTCATGTCAGTAAGCTTTCAAAAATGCCCTCGGGTTCGCACGAGGGAACGGTTGAGCGAGGTTTCCTCGATACCTGTTTAGAGCTTCCTTGGAATTACAAAACCGATACTAATAGAGATATAAAACGCGCCGAAAAGATTTTAAACCGAGATATATACGGTATGGACAAGGTGAAAGAAAGAATTTTAGAGCTTTTATCGGTATATTCCTTGTCGCCTGATATTAAAGGGCAGATTATATGCTTGGCAGGTCCTCCTGGTGTTGGTAAAACCTCTATCGGTAAAACGGTTGCCGAATGTATGGGAAGAAATTTTGCAAGAATTTCTCTCGGCGGTATTCACGATGAATCAGAAATCAGAGGTCATAGAAAAACCTATATCGGTTCAATGCCCGGTAAAATTATCACCGCATTGAAGCAAGCTAAAAGCAGTAATCCGCTTATACTTCTTGATGAAATAGATAAGCTTTCAAATGATTATAAGGGAGATCCGTCCTCTGCTTTGTTAGAGGTTTTAGACCCTGAGCAAAACAATACCTTTGTTGACCATTTTATCGAAATCCCTTATGATTTAAGCAGTACTGTATTTATTGCAACTGCAAATAATTTAGATACTATTCCGGCGCCTCTTCGCGATAGAATGGAAATAATCGAGCTTACTTCGTATACCAGAGAAGAAAAGTTTAATATTGCTAAAAGGCATTTGGTTGCAAAGCAAATAGAACGCCATGGTCTTAAAAAGACCCAAATTCGTATATCAGATGAGGCATTATATTGCTTGATAGATGGATATACTCGCGAGGCGGGTGTTAGAAAATTAGAGCGCGCGATTGCTTCTCTTTGCAGAAAATCTGCTAAGCTTATTGCGTCAGGCGAGAGCAAAAAGGTTAACATAAAACCTTGTGATGTTGAAAAAATGTTAGGTCAAAAACGGTATAAGCCTGAAACCATTTTAGAAACAGATGAGGTTGGTGTTATAAACGGTCTTGCATGGACTCAGGTTGGCGGAACCCTTATGCAGCTTGAAGTTGCGGTTATGCAGGGAACAGGCAAGGTTGAGCTTACAGGCTCGCTTGGAGATGTTATGAAGGAATCAGCAAGGGCGGCTATAAGCTTTGTTAGAGCAAATGCTGATAAATATGATATAGACCCCAATTTTTATAAGGATAAGGATATTCATATTCATGCTACTGAGGCTGCCGTTCAAAAGGACGGTCCTTCGGCGGGTGTTACTATAACAACTGCGCTTATTTCTGCTTTAACTAACCGTCCGATAGCTCGCGATATTGCGATGACAGGTGAGGTTACTATCAGAGGCAGAGTTATGGCGATAGGCGGTTTAAAAGAAAAAACAATGGCAGCTTATACTGCGGGAGTTAAAACCGTCTTTATACCAAAGGATAATGAGTCTGATTTGCAGGATATAGAACCTATTGTTAGGGAAAATATTAATTTTATTGCTGTAAGCTATGTTGATGAGATTATTGATAAGGCTTTAATTTCAGAAACTCAAAAGGCAGCGTATGATAACGAATGGAAAATGTCTGATAAAATTTTTGTAGGTTCCGGCAAAAATGAAGTTGTTAGGCAATAGGAGAAATTATGAATTTCAATAATGCAGAATTTGAAAGAGCTTTTGGTGCGGCTTCGCAGTTAACCCAGTCCGATTTGCCCGAAATTTGTTTTTCGGGCAGATCTAATGTTGGCAAATCTTCACTTATTAATAAGATATTAGGAAGAAAAGCGATTGCAAGAGTAAGCTCAAAGCCCGGCAAAACGGTTACAATTAATTTTTACAAGCTAGACGGTTTGCGTTTGGTTGATTTGCCGGGTTACGGTTATGCTAAGGTGGCATATTCTGAAAAAGAGCGTTGGGCAGACCTTATGGAAACCTATTTTGGTTCGGGCAGAAATATTAAAAGGGTTTTTCAGCTTATAGATATGCGCCATCCTGCGACCGATTTTGATTTATCTATGTTAGATTATTTAGCTCAAATGGGTATTCCTTTTTCGGTGATACTAACCAAGGCTGATAAATTAAATAAAACCGAAACTGAAAAGCGACTCAACTTAATTAAAGAGGAATTAGGTGAATTTGCAGAAAACACCGAAATAATACCTTTTTCTATTCAAAAATCTGAGCCTTGCGAGAGGGTTAGAGAGATTATAGAAAATTCTGTAAATGAATAAAAAACTATTGACAAATTTTATTTGTATGGTAAAATAAGTGTTGTAAAAAAATTAATATGTCCTTATCAAGAGTGGTGGAGGGAACCGGCCCTTTGAAACCCGGCAACCTAAGGTTTAGCTTTAAGGTGCCAAATCCGGCGGATTATCCGAAAGATGAGGTTTTTATTTAACCGCTTCTTTTTGGAGCGGTTTTTATTTTATCAAAAAAAGAGAGGAAGTATAGATATGGCAAAATTTTTATTCACATCTGAATCTGTAACCGAGGGTCATCCCGATAAGGTTTGCGACCGTGTTTCTGATTCTGTTTTAGATGCTATTATCGCAAAAGACCCTAAGGCTCGTGTTGCTTGCGAAACTTTTTGCACAACAGGTGTTGTAACCGTTATGGGTGAGATAACAACAACTGCTCAGGTTGATATACCTGCTATTGTTCGCGATACTGTTTGCGAAATCGGATATAATAGCGCTGAGGCAGGATTTGACGGTAATACCTGCGCGGTTATGACCGCTATTGATAAGCAGTCTCCTGATATTGCCTTGGGTGTTGATAACTCTATGGAATATAAGGAAGGGGAGAACGACCCTTATAATCTTCACGGTGCGGGCGACCAGGGTATGATGTTCGGTTACGCTTGCGATGAAACCGAGGAGCTTATGCCTTTGGCTATATCACTAGCTCAAAAAATGGCTATGAGATTAACCGAGGTTAGAAAATCAGGCGAGCTTTCTTATCTTAGACCTGACGGTAAAACTCAGGTTACTGTTGAATATGATGACGATAAACCGGTTAGAATTGATGCGGTTGTTGTATCTTCTCAGCATAGTGCGGATATAAGTTTAGAAACCTTGCGAGCTGATATTTTAGAAAAGGTTATCAAACCGATTATTCCCGCCGAGCTTTTTGATGAAAATACAAATATTTTCATTAACCCAACCGGCCGTGTTGTTGTTGGTGGTCCTCAGGGAGATACAGGTCTTACGGGTAGAAAGATTATCGTTGATACCTATGGCGGCTATGCCCGTCATGGCGGCGGCGCTTTTTCGGGTAAAGATCCAACAAAGGTAGACCGCAGTGCTGCTTATGCCAGCCGCTATGTTGCTAAAAATATAGTTGCCGCAAAGCTCGCTCGTAAATGCGAAATTCAATTAGCTTATGCTATCGGTGTTGCAAAACCTGTTTCGGTAATGGTTGATACATTTGGTACAGGTGTTGTAACTGACGAAGAATTAGCAAATGCAGTTCAAAAGTTGTTTGACCTCAGACCTGCTGCTATTATTGATAATTTAGAGCTTAGAAATCCTATTTATAAGCAAACCTCTGCTTACGGTCATTTCGGCAGAACCGATATTTCTCTTCCATGGGAGAAAACCGATAAGGTATCTGAGCTTAAAGCAATTCTAGGTAAGTAAAATTTAATTAATAAAACAAAACGGAACGCTGAATTTCGGCGTTCCGTTTTGTTATTAATCGTTTGCAATAGCGCGGTCGCGAAATAAAAGGGAAATGCACCATATACCTGCCAAGGCTATGATTGTGTAAACTATTCGGCTTATAATTGCCGCGCTTCCTCCAAATGCCCATGCAACAAGGTCAAATTGGAAAAGACCTACAAGTCCCCAGTTTAAAGACCCGATAATCACAAGTATAAGACAAATTTTATCAAACATTTTATCAACTCCTTTGTTTTTTAATATGATATGCATTTTTAATGATAATATGTATGTCGAATTTTGTAAAATTATAGAAAAAAAGTCTGGTTGACAAGCATTGGTTAAAATGTTATAATTTATAATGTGTATTAATATGAAAATTAGGGTGGATATATGAAAAATCGTATTTTAAATCTGGTTTTTTTCTTAGGTTTAGATATAGTTTTTGCTGAATTATCTTTAATAATTTCTTATTTATTGCTTAACGAAAAACTAACTTTTAGTTCGGGTTTAAGTATAGAAAATTTCACTTATTTGTCTTGGCCCTTTGCGGTTGTGTTTTCGCTTTATATTTTTAAGATTTATAATACTATTTGGCAGCATTATAATTTTATGTCGATTTTGCATTTTGTTCCGGCTTCGATTATGTCAATAGCCATAACAATGATTGCGGAATATGCTCTTTATAGAAAGCATTTGGGATATAGATTTTTCATTTCAACTTTTTGTTTGATTAATGTCTTTTTAATCGCTTATCGTTTAATATATAAGGAAATTTATAACAGAATAAAAAGTAAATTATCTAATAAAAATACTGCTCAGATTAATATTGCTACCGGTAATGTAATGCTTATTGGTGCCGGCTCTGCGGGAGAAACGGTTATAAAAGAATTTGCCCGCAAGCGCGGTTATCAAAAAAGCAAAATTAAATGCGTTGTTGATGATAATCCTTCTTTGAAAGGTAATTATATATCAGGTGTAAAGGTTATTGGAGACCGTAATTCAATAATTTCTTATGCTGAAAAGTATGATATAAAAACAATTATATTTGCTATTCCTAATTGCCCTCAGGCAGAAAGAACAAAGATACTTAATATCTGTCAAAAAACCGATTGCGATTTAAAAATAGTGCCTTCGGTTTGTAAAATGTATTCCGAATCGGAATTATCAAGTCTTTCTTCTGCAATAAGAAATGTTGAGATTGAAGACCTTTTAGGCAGAGATGTTATTGATGTTAATAGCGATACAAATTTAGAGTATTTAGAGAATAAGGTTGTTTTGGTTACCGGCGGTGGCGGAACAATTGGTTCGGAGCTTTGCCGTCAAATTGCAACTCATAATCCGAAAAGTATTATCGTTTTGGATATTTATGAAAACTCTGCTTATGAAATTCAAAATGAGCTTAAATACAGTTTTCCTGATTTAAAGCTTCATACCTTGATAGGCTCGGTTAGAGATTCAAAGCGTTTGGATTATATTTTTAAAACATATAAACCGAATATTGTTTTCCATGCCGCAGCACATAAGCATGTGCCTTTAATGGAGGAAAGCCCTAACGAAACGGTTAAAAATAATATTTTTGGAACCTTGAAAACCGCAGAGTGTGCCGACCGATACGGCTGCGAGAAAATGGTTCTTATATCAACCGATAAGGCGGTTAATCCAACTAATATTATGGGTGCCAGCAAGCGTATTTGCGAAATGATAGTTCAAACCTATAATAATCGTTCAAAAACCGAGTTTGTTGCAGTTCGTTTCGGAAATGTTTTAGGCTCAAACGGAAGTGTTATTCCGCTGTTTAAGGAGCAGATTAAGCATGGCGGTCCGGTTACGGTTACAGACCCTAATATAATAAGATATTTTATGACTATACCTGAGGCAGTTTCCTTGGTGCTTCAAGCAGGGGAAAATGCAAGGGGCGGCGAGATATTTGTTCTTGATATGGGAAATCCTGTGAAAATTTTAGATCTTGCCGAAAATCTTATCAAGCTTTCAGGCTTTACGCCCTATAAGGATATAAATATCGTGTTTACAGGTTTAAGACCCGGTGAAAAGCTTTATGAAGAGCTTCTTATGTCTGAGGAGGGCTTAACCGAAACGGATAATAGTTTAATTTATATTGGCAAGCCGATTGTAATCGAAGAGGACGAGCTATATAAAACGCTTGATAAAATGAAAGCAGCTATGTATGACGAGAGTGTTGATGTTAGAAAACTCGTTAAAGAGATTGTTCCTACATATTCGCCAAATTTATAAATATTAAAATATAACGTAAGGAGGTTTTGTGGTATGAGCAGAAGATATAATTGTATTCTTATTGATTTAGACGATACTTTGCTAAGCTATTCAAGAGAAGAAAAAAATTGTATCCTTAAAGTGCTTGAAAACCACGAACTTCCTCACTCTGATGACGTTATAACTCTTTTTGATGAGATTAACGATTGGCATACTTTTGAATTAGGGCGCGAAATTACCTGTTATGATGTTATTGTTAACCATTTTGCGAGACTTTTAAAAATGCTCGAAGTTAAAGGCGAACAGCTTGACAGTTGTTTGAAAGAATTTTATGAGGGTATGCAAAAGAGTTCTAAACTGAATAAGGGTGCTCTTAAAACATTGAGATATTTAAAGGAAAAGGGTTATAGAATTTATATAGCCTCAAATGGATATCCCGACTTTCAGTATCCGCGTATTAAAAAGGCTCGCATTTCTAAGTTTTTTGATGGTTTCTTTATTTCGGAAGAAATAGGGCATAAAAAACCGTCGCCCGCATTTTTTAACTATGCTTTTTCAAGAATACCTGAGAGCAATCGTTCTAAGGTTTTAGTGGTTGGTGACGCGCCAACGGCGGATATTTTAGGCGGTATAAATGCTAAGTTTGATACTGTTTGGTTGAGTAATGGTAAAGGTCGTTGCAAATATAAGTCTACATATACTATTAAAAATATAGACGAGCTTATTAATATTTTATAAAAAACTCAAAATTTTGAAAAAAAGTGTTGCATTTATAAATTATTTGTGATATTATTAGTTGTACGCGATTTAAGTGATCAGAGTATAGCTCTGCGGTACTATGTGTTGGGAGGTGTCAAGATGCCGAATATTAAATCTGCTAAAAAGCGTGTGCTCGTGAGCAAAGCTAATTATGAACGCAATAAAGCTTACCGTTCTGCTTTAAGAACAGCTATCAAAAAGGCTGACGCTGCTATGGATGCTAAATCCGAGGATATGGCTGCTGTTGTTAATGCTGCAGTTAAAAATATCGATCAGGCAGCTTCCAAGGGTATTATTCATAAGAACAATGCCGCTAGAAAGAAATCTGCTTTGGTAACTCGTTTCAATAAAGTAAACGCATAATTTTAAACCCCGATAATTTCGGGGTTTTATTTTTGGAATTTGGCAAAAAGAGTATTGACAAATTGTTTTTTTATGGTATAATAACTTTTGCGTGATAAAAACGCTTTAAATTTATATCCGGGTGTGGCGCAGCTGGTAGCGCGCTTGACTGGGGGTCAAGAGGCCGCAGGTTCAAGTCCTGTCACTCGGACCATGCCTAATGTTCATAACGGACTTGACCGTTATGAACATTCTTTTTTATGCACATTAGTGTTTGGAGCAGGTTTTGCCTGCTCATTTTTGTTATGCAGGTAAAGCTTTGGGTATATACGAAACCGCCACGCCTTGTCTAGTGTCCTTGGTTAATGGCCTTGAGAAAGCGCTTTCGGGGATTTCAATGTAGCCTACAAATCGGTAGAATATCACAATTCGTTGTGTTTTGCATTTTCCTTCGCCTTCAGTTTCGTACACTTCAATATGGTCAATAAGTTCACGAATTAGCGGTGCCGTTATGGTTTTCATCGCCATAAATCGCCGAATTGCGGATAAAAACATATCTTTATGAAAAACCATCTTGTTAAGCTCATCGAGCTGCATTTTAAGATTTATGATTTTCTTTTTGAGTTCTTCTTTTTCGTTTTCGTATTTGTGAGAAAGCTCCATAAAGAATGAATCTGTGACTTTGCCCGACACATTGTCCTCATATAACCTTTCGTAAAGCTCATCAATTTTCTTAATTCTCGTTTGGCTTTGTTCTATGCTGGACTTGGTGTGTTTTTGCTCGGTCAACATATCCTTGTTTGTTTTATCTGCGAGCAACTGAGCAAAACCCTCCTGGTCGTATCTTAGAAAATCCGCAAGTCGTTGTAACTCATACGTTACTACCTCTTGAATAGCGTCGGCTCTTACGTAATGCCTTGTCTGGCAAGTACCTCTGTAATCTTTAACATAGTTAGAGCAACTAAAATAATGAATATCTTTGTTGCTGGTATTGATATGAAACCACAGCTTGTGTTTGCAGTCGGCACAGTAGAGTAAGTCGGTAAACATATTTTTAGGGATGTCTTTGTTTTTCGGTGCTCTACGCTTTGTGGTTTTAATATACTTTTGCACCTGTTCAAAGGTTTCTCGGTCGATAATAGGTTCGTGCACATCATTAAATATCATCCAATCTTCTTGAGGTTTAGGAAGTCGCTTTTTGTTTTTAAAGGATTTAGAATAAGTTTTGAAATTGATAACGTCACCGCAGTATTCTTGTTGGGATAATATCCTTGCAACTGAACTTTTAGGCCATTTGTAAGGATTTGGTTGCTTTATCTTTCCTCCTCTAGGAAGTCCTTTGGATTGCCAATAGGCCATTGGAATTAACACCTGCCTTTCTTGTAAGATTCTTGCAATAGTTTCATTGCCCTTGCCCTCTAAACACATCTTAAAAACATCACGAACCACCGCAGCGGCTTCAGGGTCAATGATCCACTTCTTTTTGTTTTCGGGAGATTTTATATACCCATAAGGTGGTTGAGATAATGGTTCGCCAAGACTTCCGCGAGTGCGGTGTGCAGATCTCACTTTTCGGCTAATATCCTTGGCATAGAGTTCGTTAATAACGTTACGGATTGGAGTAAAATCGTTATCTTCTTCATTACTATCCACACCATCATTTACCGCTATAAAACGAACATCTTTATCGGGAAAGTATTGTTCGGTATAGTAACCGACTTGTAGATACTCACGACCTAATCGGGACATATCTTTGACTATGACTGTTGAGATATAACCAAGCTCAATATCATCAAAAAGCCTTTGAATATCCGGTCGATTAAAGTTGGTTCCCGTATAACCATCATCCTCATAAAACTTGATGTTTTGGAAACCGTGTTCCTTTGCGTATTTAGCGAGCATTCGCTTTTGATTTTTAATAGAATTACTTTCGCCCTCTTTGCCGTCATCACGAGAGAGTCGGCAGTATAGAGCGGTAATTCCTAAATTTTCTTTCGACTGCATTAGTCCTCCTTTCCGACAGTCGAGCACATATATTCTGAGTTAATACTATCTGTTTTTGGCACATCTGTCAAATCTGTGAAATCGCTTGTAACAACACGGGCTAGTCGGTCTTTAAGTCCGACCTTTTCTTTTGTGGGCAAAAAGGAAGAAGAAACAACATATTTGACTTTGCCGATTTTATACTCACTTTCGCCGACAAGACCTACAATAAATCCCATTCAAATCACCTCGCATCCTTTTGCTTATTGCGATAATTTTTCTCGCAAAGCTTTATAATTTCATCTTCCATTTGCTGAAGCGTATAAGATTTCGGGAAGAACTTTCTAATCTTTTCGGTTTGAATATGAAGCCTTTCTCTTTGATTCGCTTTTAGTTCGCTTAAAATCTCAGATATGGATTCAGGGGTTAAACCTTCCTTTTGACTGATTTCTTTGAGTCTCATTGCCTGAGATAGATTAGGTGTTGCACCCACCACTTCCATAACTTCAAGCAAATCGTTTTGCTCAATATCATTGAGAAACGACAATTCAACCGCAGGTGTGAATGCGATTTTACCCTCATCAACCATATCCAAAAGTTGTTTGTTGAGCTTTGTAAGACGGACATATCTTTTGATTTGCGATGCGCTTTCTGAAGCTCGTACCATTGCAATTTGATCTCCAAGTCCAACTTGGACCGAATCTTTATTTTGTCGTTTCAGCGCTTCATTTCTCATCTTGTATGCAAAGGCTTTCTCGCTCGGCAAGATGTTCTCTCGATTGAAGTTACTATCCACAACTGCGACGATTGCGGTGTCTTTATCCATAGAATAAATTAAGGCAGGAACTTCTGAAAGTCCTAACTTTTTAGCTGCGAATATCCTTCTGTGCCCGGATATGATTTCGTAATTTTCAGTGCCCTCAATCGGTCGCACCACAACGGGATTGATGACACCGCTTTTTCGGATACTCTCAGTAAGCGCTACCATATCCCAATCATCCACCACCTTGAACGGATGGCCTTTGAATTCTTTCAAGTTTTCAATCTTTAAATTAGTAATCTTTTTATTCATTTACATTCTCCTTTTCAATTTTTAAATCATTGATTACTACCAACTGTCTTAAATATTCGGACACGGTGAGGTTATTTTGTTTTGCACGATATTCCATTCGTTTCTTTTCATACTCACTTACCCGAAAGATAACAACTGTGTTTTTCTTTTTTGACATTTTAACAAATCCTTTCATTCTTTTTGGGGTATTAGGGGTCACCCCCTAACAAGGTGTTTTGTGTACACAAAGGCGACGCTTGCTGCGAAAGCACCAAGCAATATGCCGTGGGTATCCAAACGCGATGCTTGCGAGACCGATACCATCACGAAGTGATGCCGTCCCATCAAGGCGCCTTGAAAAAATTGATAAGAGTTGTTTAACACCTCCCTTAAACGATAGATTTATTTTTTTGCCGTTCTATCCGATAGTCGTTCCTATCCCGGAATTTCACCGCAATGTCGTTTCGCTCTCGTCGTCACAAACTTTGTATCGCTCATTTCCGTGCAAAGCACGAAAAGTACGCTCACGCCGTTGTTCCTCCTCTCCCCAAAAAGTCTCCTGACTTTTCGGGGACCCCGACGGTCATCGCAAAATCATATCTCTATCGGACGGCTATTCAGTTGTAGAAAAAAATCCCTTCAAGTGGTAGGCATCGAAAAGGGTGATTTTTTCGGGTTTTTGTCAAAAAATTTTCCCCTCGCTAATCAGTTGGGAAATTCTCAAGGCAAATCTGACAGTTTTTTGATTTTTTTATACCCCTCTACTTATTCCACTGGGAGAGGCCATTTTTAAATCCCCTTTTTTGAAAAAAATTGATAAATTTTCTATTTTTTACTCCCTCACTAATCATTTGGGAAATTTTTTTAAAAACAGCGAAAAAATTTTTTACCTCTTAATAGGTGGGAATCTAAAATGGCTATTTTTTAAACTAAATTGAAAATTTTTAAAAGTTAGTAAAAACTGTATAAACAAAAAAAGCCGCCGCACAACATCTAAAAAGATGTTGCGTAGCGACTTTCGTCCCTCTAAAATATAACGAGACTTGTCTATACAAAGTATTATTGAAAATTCAAAATGTTTTTATAAAAAAATAAAAGCCCCGTTAGGGATGCAGTAATTACTGCATCCCTAAGTGGGGCTTTTGTTATACTTTAAAATCGGTACATTCGACTTAGCGTTTGTATATACTTAAAATTTCAGTGAAAATTTATAATAATACTTTTCGGATAAACTGAAAGCAAGGGTGGTACATTCTATACGGTAAATTATGCAAACTCTAAACAACTTAAAATTGTAAATGTTGCTAAATTGATATAATCGCAATTAAAATTTTGGAATCACCAAGCAGTTGAATGTGGTGATTATAAATATGTAGTATCCACCTACTACCAAGGAGGAATATGACCAAGGAAATAAGTATAAAAATTAATGCCAAAGCGTGTAATAAATCAATGTCTACATATATTCGTGAAATAGCATTAAATTCAAATGTAATAAATTTTGATTATCCTGAAATTGAGGCTCATACTCAGGAAATTAGGGCTAAAAGAGAAAATACAGACCGTATGATATATACTATTTTAAGAACAGGTGAGTATGCGCCTGCTGATTTTGAATACATACTTAAACAAATCAAATATATTTATTACAACGAAAAAAGATTGGTTGAAAAACCTCCTATGATAAAAGAAGAAAAAAGTCAACAGTTTGCAACAGAAGCGAGAAAAATTGTTCGCAACTATATTTCCAAAAATCAGTGTATTGTATTAAAGGGGTTTTTTAGTGAACGAAAATACAGCAAAAATCTAAAGGTCAGCGTTTTTGTCTTTGCTTTTTCCTTTTGCGGTTTTACTGTTTGTGGTAAAACAATATAAATATGACCTATATCAATGCAGATGGAAATAACTGTTCATTGATATAGGCCGTTTTTTATTTTAAAATTATCTTAACCTTTATGATGTTTATTACGGTATTCTTTTGGAGAAATACCGTTGAATTTTTTAAAGGCGGTAGAGAAATGATGAGAGTCGGTAAAGGCAAGTTTGGTTGCAATTTCCTGAATTTGCATATTCGTATTGATTATCATTTCGTTTGCAAGTTTTATTTTTTGCTTTAAAAAGTAATCGTACGGGGTTTGTTTATAAGTTTCTCTGAATATGTGGATTAAGTGTGCACGAGATATGTGAAAGTGACGAGCAACATCATTAAGTCTTAACTGTGATTCTACATTCTTATCCAAAAATTCAGATATTGATTCGGCGAGAGTGCTGTTAACTATCGTTTCCTCCTTATCCGTAATAAGACTTATTAATGAAAGAAGATTGTGCGCAAAGGAAGAATCTTTTTTATTAGGCAGTGAAATTGTAGATAAAATGTTATCAAAAATGCCTTCTACATCAATATTTTTTATAAATACTTCTTCTTTATTTATATCGTATAAATCGAGCAATGAGGAAACGAGCGTTCCGCTGACATTAAACCACTTTTTCTTAAAAGGATTAAGGTTATCTGCATAGTAAAAGCAGTTTATACGGCGTGGCAAAAGATAAAAATCCCCTGCTTTTACCGTATAATGTTTGTTTTGATGGGATATGTGTCCCTTACCGCTACAGACATATTCAAATACATATGCGTCAGCCGCTTTGTATATTCTGTAACGATTATCGGGAAAGGTTATTCCTGCTAAAGAAACATTTAAAAGAGATGTCTGATATGAGCTATGAATGGAATACAATTTTTCTTTACCAATACAGTCTGTACCGAATTCTTGAAACAACATATTAAACCTCCAAAAAAATTTACATAATAATAGTACCACTTAGTTTGAAAAAAATCAATTATTTAGTTGAAATCAATAATATTATGAAAAAAACAAACGAATATTTTGCACAAAACTAATAACATTTTGAATTTTATTCTTGAGCAAAACATTGTAAAATATATAGTGTAAAATTAGGAGATATTATGGAGGTAAGATATTGTGAAGATGAGAGCTCCGGCAGTACCACTGATTAACTGCAATCCCAATTTTAATATATGGTCTAATGAGAACAGATTAAATGAGGGAATTACAAGACATTGGAGTGGAGTGCCACATCCAATGACGGGTGTATTTTCTGTAAATGGTAAAGACTATCTATTTATGGGCAATACATCTATTACTAAAATGGAACAAATTACTGTAGATATTGATTTCTTTACTACTGAATATATTTTTAACTGTGATGAAGCAAAGCTTGCTGTAAGATTTACAACACCGCTTTTATTGAACCGGCTTAATGTTATGGCAAGACCTATTACATATATTGAATTTGAAGTTTTAGAAAATCGTGGCGGATATGATTGCTCTGTCAAATTTACCATAGATGATTGTATATGTCTGCAAAAAAAAGGTCAGGCAGAGGTTGTGTTTGAAGAATTTGAATCTCAGGAAATTGTCGGCGGTTTTATGGAGAACAAGGGTGCTAAACCTCTTCAGTATCACGGCGACCGCTCCAGTATTGACTGGGGAAGAATTTGCCTTGCAAGCGCTGAATCAAATGCGCACATTTACTCTGAGAAGGACTGCGAAGGCAGAACTATGACATTAGAGTTTTCGGTGAACGATAAAGCGCTTATTGTAGCAGCTTATGATGAACTTTATGCTATTGAGTATTATCAGGAGTATATTGATTGCTATTGGAAAAAAGAAGCAGATACGATTGATGAGCTAATTAAAATTGCAATTAACGAGTATGATGATGTTATTAAACTTTGTAATGATTTTAAGGCTCCTCTTGAAGCTAAAGCGTTCGAGCTCGGTGGAGAAAAATATGTTGAGTTGTTAAAACTTGCATATCGTCAGACAATTGCGGCACATACACTTTGCGAAGATAAAAACGGCAACATTTTATTTATTTCAAGAGAGTGCGGAAGCGGTGCGCATGCTGCGACAGTCGATGTTACATATCCGTCTATGCCACTTTTCTTACTTTATAACCCTGAACTTGTTGTGGGAATGATAAGACCGATATTTAGATACGCACTTCAAAAGCCGTGGAAAGGTCTTTATACATTTGCTCCGCACGATGCGGGATTTTTTCCAATACTCAACGGACAAACATATCCGTTAGGTGACGGACTTAATGAAAGCACACAGATGCCGGTTGAGGAATGCGGAAATATGCTGTTGATTTGCGCAGCTATAGCTGTAGCTAAAGGTGGATTTGAATTCGGAGACGCCGAGTGGGAGCTACTCAAAAATTGGCGTGATTATCTTATAGAATATGGAGCAGACCCAGGTGAACAGCTTTGCACCGATGACTTTGCAGGACATTTAGCACATAACTGTAATCTTTCTGTAAAAGCAATAATGGGTATAGCCGCTTATGCGATACTTTGTAATATGCGTGGTAACTTTAAGGATGCTGAAACTTATATAGATATTGCACGTTCTATGGCAAAAGATTGGATTAAACGGGCAGATAATGGCGATGGTACTTACCGACTTGTGTTTGATAAAGAAGATACATTCAGTATGAAATATAACGCCATTTGGGATATGCTTTTTGGCACTAATATATTCCCGAAAGATACTTTCAAGAAAGAATTAAAATCCTATGTAGAAAAGCGTATTAACAGATACGGTATGCCGCTTGATAACCGTAATGACTATACAAAGTCTGATTGGATACTTTGGGTGGCTACTATGATGGAAAGTAAAGAGGATTTTGAAAAGATGATAGTTCCTCTTTGGAGAGCTTATGACGAAACAAGATTTCGTTGGGCAATGTGTGATTTATATTTCACATCAACTGCGGACCATAAGGAGTTTGAGAATAGGACTGTTCAAGGTGGATTATTTATGAAGCTTTTGGCAGACTCCGGAAAAATGAAATATGACTTTTAAACCAAACCAATTTATTAAGGAAAGGAGTTTGAAAATGAAAAAATCAGTTTTTTCGTTTTTGTTAGTTTTTCTGTTAATACTTCCATCGGTTTTTGTTCCTGCTTCTGCAGAAGATGCAAGAGGTAACGAAGATTTAAGTACAATTACATTAACTGTAAATGATGCTTGTGTTTTTGAAGGTGTTGAGAAAACTGATGACGGAATAAAATTCACAGAGCAAGGTCGTGCTGTTTGGAAATTTGGTGTATCAAATGGTGGTGAATATACAGTTGATATTTACTATAAACAGGATACACAAAAGTATAGCAAAATAGTGTTTTCAATGCTTGTTGACGGAAATAAACCATTTACAGGTGCGGATAATTTAAAACTTGACCATTTGTGGCAGTATAAGTCAGACAAAATTTATGATGTGCAAGGCAATGAAATAAGAAACGACCAAATAGCGTTAGAGAACATTTGCAAAAAACGACTTACAGTTAAGCAGGATTTTGAGGATAAAGATGTAGTTCTTAAATTAGATGCCGGTCAGCATGCAATAGAATTTTTAGCTATAGACGATGCTTTTACTGTCGAAAAGATTGTACTTTCTAAAAAAACAGAGGTTTTATCTTATTCGGATTATCTTAAAGCGAACAGTACAAATGTTGATTCCAAAGAAAAGAAAGCAATAAAGCTTCAGGCAGAAGAAGCTGATGCAAAATCAGATAAGAGCATTCTTATTCAAAATGATAGAAGCTCGGTAAATGTAGAGCCTTACCATGCAATTGATATAAGATATAACTGTCTGGGTGGCGACAGTTGGTCTATGGTTGGCGATTTTATTGAGTGGGAAATAGATGTAAAGCACGCAGGTTTTTATAATCTTGATATTCGCTACAAGCAAAATCTTAAAACAAACGATATATCTCATAGAACCCTTTATATAGATGGTGAACTTCCCTTTAAAGAAGCGAAGAATATTGAGTTTAAGTATGATTCTGGTTGGAATGTTTTAAGAATAGGTGAAGATAAAAAGGAAGCCTTTAAATTCTATTTAATTAAGGGCAAACATACTTTAAGATTTACTGCCGATTCCGGTGATAGAACAGATTTGCTTATTGAAGCCAATGATATTCTTAAAAGATTGAACGAAGACTATCTTTCAATACTTATGATTACCGGTGCTGATGCCGATGTTTACCGTGATTATAAATTTGATTTAGCAATACCTGAAACTATTGCTGATATGAAGAAATTATCCAAGGAACTCAAGGATCTTGAAAAGAAATGCGAAAAATATAACGGCGGTGGAGCTAGTACAGCGGTATTTAGCTTGCTTTACGATACTCTTGATGCAATGACAGAGGATACTGATAAGCTTGCAGAAAATATTAGCAACCTTGATAGTAATATTACTTCTTTAAGCACATGGATATTTGATGCACAAGCACAACCTGTGTTAATGGATTACATAACTTTATCACCTTTAAATACAGAAAAACCAAAGGCAGAGGGTAATTTCTTCGAAATGCTTTGGCACCACTTGAAACAGTATATTTTATCATTTTCTTATGATTATGCAAATGTAGGAAATACTAAAGAGAAAACAAAGGAATCCATTACAGTTTGGACATTTGTATCTCAAGAGCAGACAAATATTATTCAGCGACTGTCAACAAACTCTTTTGTTTCTGAAAAAAATATTCCTGTTAATGTACAGCTTATAAATCAGACAGCTTTACTTCCTGCAATTCTTGCAGATATTGGACCCGATGTAGCGTTAGGCTTGCCGCAGAGCACACCTGTGAACTATGCGCTTCGTAATGCAATTATAGATTTGAATCAATTTAGTGATGTAGAAGAAGTGAAGAAGAACTTTGCAGACAGTGCGATAGTACCTTTCACTTTGAATGATGGTCTTTACGCTCTTCCCGAAACGCAGTCCTTTAATGTACTTTTCTATCGTAAAGACGTATTAGAGGAAATGAATATTCCCTTGTCTAAACTTGATACATGGGATAGTCTTCTAACAGAGGTTATGCCTGAACTACAACTTAATCATTTGACCTTTGGTATTCCGCAGGGAATACAGTCATATCTAATGTTCCTTCATCAAAAGGATGGAAAACTTTATTCTGATGACCACTTAAGCACACTGCTTGATGAGGCAAAGGGTGTATCTGCTTTTAAAGATTATGTGAGTCTTTACAAAGAATATAAGCTACCGTTATCATTTAGTTTTATCAACCGTTTCAGAACCGGACAAATGCCTATCGGTATTGCTGATTTTACAACATTTAATACTTTGGCAGTATCTGCTCCTGAAATCGATGGACTTTGGGGTATGTTACCGATTCCCGGTACAGTTGATGAAAATGGTAATGTCAATCGTAAAAGCTCAGCTATTGTAACCGGTTGCGCTATTTTAAAAGAAGAAAATAAGAAGGAAGCTTGGGAATTTATTAAATGGTGGACCAGCGAAGAAACACAGTTCTCGTTCTCGCAAGAGCTTGAAATTTTATTAGGTTCTGCTGCAAGAAATGCTACTGCAAATGTAAATGCCTTTAATAAGCTTTCTTGGAACAAAGAAATGCTTAAGGCTATAAATACTCAAAGAAACAGTACAGTTGGTTTTGAGGAAATTGCCGGTGGCTATTTCACAGATAGGTATTTCGGATTTGCCTTTGCCGATGTTATTTATGAGAACAAGGACATAATCGAAACACTTGGTTCCGCAGCTAAAAATATAAATACTGAGATAGAAATTAAAACAGAAGAATTATTGTTGAACAAGTAGAGGAGGAAGTAAAATGAGCAAATTAAAGAAAAAATCTATTTTTAAATATGCTACAAATTATGCGTTTGTTTTGCCATATCTTACAATATTCTTTTTGTTTACAGTATTGCCTGTTTTGATTTCGATATTTTTAAGTTTTACATATTATAATGTAATCGAAACACCCGTTTTTAATGGACTTGCAAACTATCAAAGACTATTTTTCAGTGATGATTTGTTTACAAAAGCACTTTCTAATACCATGGTATTAGCACTTATTATCGGACCTGGCGGGTATGTACTTTCATTTGGATTTGCATGGATACTAAATGAGTTCAAGCCTAAAATTCGTACTTTTCTTACATTCTTTTTATATGCGCCATCTTTAAGTGGCGGTGCGTTTGCGATTTGGGCAATTATTTATAGTGGCGACCGTTATGGTTGGCTTAACAGTATTCTATTGAGTTTAAATATTATTAGTGAACCTATTCAGTGGCTTACAGATACGAACTATATGCTACCGTGTGCGGCTGTTTCAATATTGTGGATGAGCCTTGGTACTAGCTTCTTATCATTTATTGCTGGATTCCAAACAGTTGATGGAAGTCTTTATGAAGCAGCAAGTGTCGATGGAATAACAAATCGTTGGCAAGAACTTTGGTATATAACAATCCCGTCAATGCTTCCGCAAATGATGTTTGGTGCTGTTATGAGTATTACGGCTTCCTTTGGTGTAGGCCCGCAGATTACCGCTCTTTTCGGTAATCCAAGTACCAACTATGAGCTTTATACTGTTGTGCATCAGTTAGAAGATTATGGTAGTACAAGATTTGAGATGGGCTATGCATCAGCTATTGCAACTGTTTTATTTGTAATAATGTTTGTTTCTAATGAAGTTGTTAAAAAATTACTTGCAAAGGTGGGACATTGATGAAATTAAAAAGTCTTGTGAATCAAAGAAAAAATCGCTCCCTTTCAGGTACAATTGCATTAATGGTATTTATTCTAGCGGTTGCGGCATTTATGGTATTTCCGCTAATACTCATATTGGGTAATGCTTTTAAGCCACTAAGTGAGTTGTGGCTCTTTCCACCGAGGCTTTTACCTATAAGAGCGACTACAGATAACTTTACAGATTTGTTTAGTTTGGCTTTTGGTAGTACAGTGCCACTTACAAGGTATTTATCAAACACCATAGTTATTACTGTCGCAGGAACGGCAGGGCATATATTCCTTTCATCAATGTGTGCTTTCCAGTTTGCAAAGCGCAAATTCCCAGGTAGTAAAGTGCTTTTCACAATTATTGTATTGTCGCTTATGTTTAATGCAACAGTTACGAGCATACCAAACTATCTTGTAATGGCAAAATTGGGTTTAATAGATACATTATGGGCTATTATTATTCCTACTATGGGTACTCCGCTTGGTCTTTACCTTATGAAAAACTTTATGGAAACATCTATACCTGATGCAATTATAGAGGCAGCAACTGTGGATGGAGCCAATGAATGGGTGATTTATAAGCGAATAGTAATGCCTAATACCAAGCCTGCTTGGATGACTTTAATACTTTTGCAGGTACAAACTCTTTGGGCAACTGGAAATAACGGTTTTATATTTAGCGAAGAAAAGAAAACCTTAGCTTATGCACTTTCGCAGATTGGTGCAGCAGGCCTAGAGCGTGCGGGTATAGCCGCAGCAGTTTCGGTAATAATGCTTATCGTGCCATTTTCAATATTTATATTTACTCAGTCAAACGTTATGCAAACTATGTCAACTTCTGGTATGAAGGATTAGTACAATTGAAAATGGAGGTTAATATGTTAAAGAAGATAATAGCTATACTATTCTCTTTGATTGTTGCCTTTTCATCGTTGGTGGTCAGTGCAGCAACCTCAGATGGTAGTCTTACCTATAAAACATACACATACAATAACTCAAAAACCCCATACACAATACCTGCAGCATATACCTTTGAAAAAACTGTGGACGGTAGAAGTATTGGAGTAGGTGGGTTTTCAGGTGTTTCCGATGTATCTTACAGCGATGAAACAGAAAGTTTTTACATTGCAGATAGTGAAAATAATCGCATTGTAGTAACTGATAAAGATTTTACTCATAAAAAAACTATAACAGGTTTTACGAATGGTAAAAAAGCCGAAAAATTCTCAAAACCCGGTAATGCTTTTTTTCACGATGGAAAACTATATATTACAGACACGGGTAATGGTAGAATTGTTTGTTTAAATGAACAAACAAATAAGCTTGTGTCAGTATATACAAAACCTAAAATATCAGCACTCGGTGATTATTCTTATTCACCTCTAAAGGTTACGGTTGATGATGCGGGCAGAATGTATGTAATAGCCCGTGATATTACTGACGGTATACTTTTGCTTGATGAAAATGGTCAGTTTAAATCGTTTTTCGGGGCTCCAAAGGTTGAGGTTAATGCCTTTGATGAATTTCGTAAGCGTTTTATGACAAAGGAACAGCGAGAAAAGCTTTATAAATCAATTCCTACTGAGTTTAACTCAATGGCAATAGATGAGAAAGGCTTCTTGTATGTTACAACTCAAAGTTCAAATGTTCAGCCCATATCTCGTCTTAATTATGAGGGTGTAGATGTACTTACATATACAGATAAATATCCAATGGGAGATGAAGTGTATTCTGCAACTCCGTCAGCCTTTGTTGATATAACTGTGGATGAAAGCGGTTGTTATTATGCGCTTGATTCACGTAAGGGTAGAGTATTCTGCTTTGATAAAAATGGAGAACTGCTCTTTGTTTTTGGCGGTGCAGGCACACAGGAGGGAACTTTTATATCCCCAATTTCAATAGAGAGTGTTGGCAACCGTATAATAATAGCCGATATTACAAAAAACACAATAGAAATATTTAAACGTACTGCTTTTTGCGACTCACTTTTCAGTGGTATAAGCCTTATATCAGAAGGTGAATATGATAAAGCAAAAGTTCATTTTGATGAGCTTCTTAGAAATTGTTCTACATATATTCCGGCACATCTAAATCTTGGCAGAATTGCTTTTCAAAAAGGTGATTTTCTCACAGCCATGAAAGAATACGAGTACGCAGGAAATGATGATTATTATTCGGTAGCTTTTAAGGAGTATCGCAAGCAACTTATGAACGATAATCTAGTTTGGTTAATTGTAGTAGTAGGTGTAATTGCGGTAGCGTTAATAGTTTTATCTATACTTAAAAAACGAGGAATTTTAAAAGAACTTTTTGCCGAAAAAAAGTGGAAGCAAGATTGGAAATATGTCACACACTGTTGTTTCCATCCTTTTGATGGTTTTTGGTGTGTAAGAAGAGAAGGAAAAGGAAATTTAAAAGTAGCAAACATAATACTTGTTTTGTTTATGATTTTCTTTACTGTCAGAACACAATTTAGTGGTTATTTATTTAATAAAGTTGGCGACGGAGACAATAACGATGCACTTTTACAACTTATAGGTGTAGTAGTACCGCTTATGCTTTGGGTTGTTGCAAACTGGTGTCTTTCCACATTGTTTAATGGCGAAGCGAGACTTAAAGATGTATATATAACGGTTTGCTATTCCTTAAAGCCATATCTGTTATTAAGTATTCCGCTTTATGTAATGACCTTCTTCCTTTCTATTGATGAAGCATTCCTTTATACTGCGCTCAACAGTATTTGCTGGATATGGATTTTAGCACTTATATTCTTCGGTACGCTCACAGTACAAGATTTTTCACTTATAAAGGGTATTGTTTCTACAATATTTACACTTGTTGGAATAGCACTTATAATCTTTATTGCTTTGATTGTTGTTAATATTGTCCAAGAAATTATTACTTATGTCGGTGACAGATATACCGAGATTATTTATAGATTACGATAGGAGGGCTAAATATGAAAAAAATAGTTTTGTTAATTTTATGTATAGCTCTCTTGCTTACAAATTTATCTGCTTGTACCGATAAGGCAATTACATCAGATATTGAAGAGTACAGAAAAAATCCTGCAGATAAAACCAAATGGAGTGTAGCTTCGGAAGATGTTCTGCTCGAAAATGACTCTTACTCCTTTAATTTGTCAGCAAAGGATGGCCATTTTAGCCTTATCGATAAGAAAAACGGTAACAAGTGGATATCATACAGTAAAAAAGCTCCTGAAAATAATGGACTTGCTGAAATAGAGGTAAACTACTTTGATGCGCAAAGTCAGGTTTATACTATGGATTCCTATAACAATGCAGCAGTTTTCGGTTCTTTTGAGGTATATAGTGCCGAAAATAAAGTAAAGTTAAGCTATACATTAAAAACTGCCGAAAAGGAAATACTTGTTCCACAGGTAATTTCAGCAGAACGAATGGAAAAAATAAAGAGCAATATTGAGGCAAAGGAATATAGACAAATTTTACTCTATTACACAAAGTATTCTTCAGCAGATACCGATGCTAAAACAGAGGCTGCGAAAAATGAGTATCCGTATCTTAAAGAACACGATATTTATATTGTATCGCAAGGTCTCACCGACAGAGTTAAACAGGATTTAAGTGATGACCTGTATGCGGCTGGGTATTCGTTTGAAGAATATCTTAAGGACCTTGAAGTAATGGGAATTGATGAAAGCGATATCGAGCTTCCGCCACAGTTTAAGGTTTCTGTAGTTTATGCACTTACTGAAGATGGAGTTAAAGCAACAATTCCAGTGGAAGACATAAAGAACGAAGCGGCCTCGTATGTTCTTCAAAGCATCTCGCTATTACCTTATTTCAGTTTTGATGGTGAAACAGAAAACGAGTATTATTATGTGCCTGACGGTAGCGGTGCTGTTATAAGTCTTGCTGATAAACCAAACCAGATTTATAAAAGTGCTTACTTTGGAGCTAATTTAACGGTTGATAGTGAATGGTCTTCACAACTTGTTCAAAATAATACATTACCCGCATACGGATATTATTCTTCAACAGCAAGCTTTATGTCTGTTGTAACGGGCGGTGCAGCAGAAAGTATTTTAACTGCTCGTGTCAAGGGTAGCGAGATTTTGGCAGGAGGAATATATTCAAGCTTTAATCTTTACGCCTACGACAGTATTTCTATAAGACCGGGTAGTAAACTCTCGGATGTCAACTACTATTCAAAATACAAAATCAGTGAAAATCCAGAGGTACTTATTAAACCTTTGGGTGGTTCACAAAATGTAAATGTAATTTCCTCGGCCTTAAGAGATTATCTTATTAAACAAGGCAATCTTGAAGAAAAGGAAAAAGTAAAAGCTAATACTTATCTTGAATTTACGGGTTATACAACTGTATCTAAATCTTTTATGGGTGTCTCGTATGATGAAAAAATTGTTCTTTCAACCATTAAAGATATAACTGCTGTGATTGAACATTTGCACAAAAACGGAGTTAAAAATCTTATTGTTCGACTTAAAGATATTGGCAATGGTGGTATGAATCACAATGCCGGCAACAATTTCGATATTTATAGTGGCGTCGGCACAAAGGATGAGGTTTTAAAGCTGGCTGAAGTGCTAGAGAAAAATGGCGGCGAGTTATTTATAGAAAATGATATAACCGTTTCATATAGAGATGAATTTTTTGATGGTTTTTCTGTATCTGACGACACCATAAAGCAGCTTGATGGCTCATACGGTTATTTGCAAGATTTCGATTTAGCAGAGCTTGATTATAAACGTACTCACAACCCAAGATATTTAATCTCGCCAAAGTCTTATAAGTCTTTTGCAGAGGGATTTTTAGCAGATTTAACGAAATTGATTGGCAAAAACAAAGTAGGTATTTCTTGGGGCAGTGCGGGCAAGTATTTGTTCTCTGATTATAATGCTGATTCTGAAATTGACCGTGTTATGTCAGCTAAAATGACAGCAGATGTTTTAAAGTATTTAAATGATAACGGTTCAGTAATGACAGATGTCGGTAATTTTTATACATTGGAGTATACAAATCATATTTTAGGAGCACCGCTTTACTGCTCACTGCTTTCATCTGAAAGTGACCGTGTGTCTGTACTTTTCGAAGCGCTTCATGGTTGTGTAAACTATGCAGGTGAGAGTCTTACAACAGCAATTTATCCTGATGATACGGTACTTCGAAGTGTTGAGTGCGGTGCAAGTCTTTTCTACTCTTTGATAACCGAAAAAGATGCTTTTCGTGATGTGGACAATAAAATGTCAATATTACCACCTGCAGCAGAGTATTTTCTTGATACCATTATAAAAAATCATAAAGAACTCAATGGTTTTTATGAGAATACTATAAAAGCGCAGTTGGTATCTAACAAACAGCTTACAGAAAATGTTTACCGCACTGATTATTCCAATGGCGCATATAGTATTGTGAATTACGGTGATACTGATTATACTGCCGATGCAATTACTGTAAAGGCAAATTCTTATTTCTTGAAGGAGGGCGAATAATATGAAAAAAAAGCATGGCACAAAAAAAATTCGCCTTCCTTTGGAAAAACAGCAAAGACTATCAGGTTATATTTTTTGTTTACCACTTATAATTGGTATTCTGTGCTTGTTTATACCAAATGTTGTTCGTACAGTATGGTTTTCACTCAATGATATTTCTGTAACAGCTGACGGTTATACGCTTGATTGGGCAGGCATTGAATTTTATAAAGAAGCTTTACTTAAAGATGTTAATTTCAACACGTATTCAATTTCTGCTTTAAAGGATATGCTTATTGAGTTGCCGGTAATTTTAGTGTTTAGTTTGTTTATAGCATCAATACTAAATCAAAAGTTTAAGGGCAGAAGTTTTGTTCGTAGTGTGTTTTTCTTACCTATAATTTTATCAACAGGTATTGTTAGCACAATTATGGCAGATACAACTGTTTCGGGGCTTATGACAACGGGCATTACAAACGATATTATGGCAACTAATGAGCTTTCAGCATTTTCTATGTTACTTAAATCGCTAAATCTTGGCGAAGGTTTAATGGATATTATTATATCTGCTGCAAACTCGGTTACTAATATTATAAATTCATCCGGTATGCAGATACTTATCTTCATAACCGCTTTCCAAGAGATACCCGATAGCCTTTATGAGGCGGCAAGTGTTGAAGGTTGCAGTAAATGGGAGCTTTTCTGGAAAATAACAATTCCAATGGTTTCCCCGCAGATAGCAATAAATGCAATATATACAGTTGCTGACTCGTTTGTGGATAATAAAGTATTTACTTATTCACACGATTTGGCATTCAGTGGTAACCAATATTCCTTGGCAACCTCAATGAATGTTCTATATTTATTGGCGTTGGGTTTGGTAATGGGTATTATAGCTTGGCTTATGGTTAAGCTTGTTAAAGCAAGTAGGTAGGAGGGCAAAAATGAAAGAAACAATTAAAAGAAAATCAAGTAAATTTTTGCTTTCATTTTTCAGGGCAATATTACTTATAGGTCTTTGTTACCTTATTTTAAGTCCCTTTATTGACGATGCAATTATGGGATTTATGTCACCAGGTGACCTACTTGATGTCAGAGTACAAAATATACCGCTTAATTTCAGTACATATTATTGGAAACATGCTTGGAATGCACTTGATATAGGTGGAGCCGGACTGAATACCTTTATTACCTCATTTGTGTCTGCGTTGTTGCAGGTTATATGTTGCACACTTGTGGGGTATGGTTTAGGAAGAAGTCCTTTTAAGGCTGGAAAAATCCTTACCGCTGCATTAGCAGTAATAATGTTGGTACCATATTCTGTTTATAGTGTTTCGCAGTACCTTCTTTTTAAAGATTTCCTTTTCTTTGGAAACCTAATAAACACATCATATCCGCTTTATATACTTTCATTTTTTGGTATGGGACTTAAAGAAGCTTTTTATATATACCTTATGAAAGAATTTTTCAAAAGTTTGCCAAGTGAGCTTGAGCAGGCGGCTTATGTTGATGGTGCATCTATTTTCAAAACTTTTATTCTTGTTATGGTGCCGAATGTCCGTAATATTATGCTGACAATATTTATGCTTTCATTCTGTTGGCAGTGGACCGACGTTTCATTTACAAGCACCTTCTACAATAACCAAAACACACTTGCTACCAAAATCACATCAGCAGCTATGGAAACAAGTACTGTAGCTTCTACTCAGGATGTTTTGGGTACGGCGATAGCACGGCATACAGCTATAATAATTGCAATAATTCCTCTTCTTCTTATGTATGCTTTCTGTCAGAAATCCTTGGTTCGCAGTATCGCACGTAGCGGTCTTGCAAATTGATTTCGATATGTGTGCTTTTTTTGCAGCGTTTAGGTTGAGTATTTCGTTTGTGTCAACCTGAAAAAAGGGTTTGTGTCGCTGCAAAATTTCAACAATTTCTATTTTTCGGAGGTGAAAGCAGATATTACCTAAAAGTCTAATTTAGTACGGCAATAGGTAAAAAAAGAAAAAATGTTCCAAAGGCAAAAAATTTATTTAGAAAGGAAAATTCTAATGAAAACAATGTTCAAAAAAGCAATATCAATTCTGCTTGTAACAATGCTTGTTTGCAGTCTTTTTACTGTAACACTGGTAACTAATGTCGGCGCAGAAGAAGCTGTTCCAACTTTTGACAGCACAACACAGTCGCAAATAGTTAATTGGTCAGGTAGCATTAATTCAAGCACCCCATTTAACGCAGGCGAGCTTCCCGTTAAGGATAAATCAGCCGCCGCTTATGTTCAGTATGTTGTAACAACAAATGCTGATACAACAGCTTCCGAAACCACACAGTGGGTAGCACCCAATATTAAAATTGCAAGTGTTACTTATAACGATGCTGAATATGCGCTTGTTCTTCGTATGATGAGTCAGCACGGTCACACTTTGGGTCTTTATCCCGAAAACGACTATAACGCTGACCCCGAATACGCATTTTGGGAAAATCAGGTATATCCCGAACAGGAATCCCAAAACTATAGTGGCAGTTATACTATTACTGCTAAGGTAGAGGGTAATTCTGTTAACCTCTGGTGGGGTGAATTTGACGTTACCACAACCGATGCCTGGGATTTATCTGACCTTTCAAATCTTGGTATGACAGTAAATGGTCTCAATGTTGGTGCAGGCTATAACTGGGGCGGTTATGATTTCACCCTTAATGCTACTGCTTGGACCGATACTTCTAACTACAAGTATTTAAGACCTACCTTCGATTCTGCTACACAGACCCAAATAGTAAGTGGTACACACGTAACAGGTGATTACGCCGTAGACCCCACTACATGGTCGTTAGAAGATGTAAAAGATACAAACAAGGCTGTATATACTACATATCACGATAATGACGCAAATTATCAGACTGGTTGGCACGGTACAACCGTATATATGGCAGCAGCAGGTACTGATATATGGGCAGTTCGTTTAACCGAAGACTATGGTATTTGTATAGGAAGAATCTATGACGCCAACGGTCAGACTGATGGTCCTGTATCAAATGCTAATTATCCTAACGGTACACAGACAAAGACTCCATGTACTATTACCGTTAAGACCGAAAACGGAAAGATTACCGTTTGGGCACACGATGATAACGCAACAGTAGTTCTTCTTAAGGATTACGAGTTAAGCGGAATGACCGCACCGGCAGTTGGAGTTGATACCTTCTCCGGTGGTGCAACAATAACCGCTACAACTTGGGTTGATAACGACAACTACGCTTATCTTTTACCTGAATTTGATGAAGATGAGCAGATTAAAATTATAGACAATTACGTTTATCCGGCTTATAATGAGGCTCCTGTTGAGCAAACTGCATATCTTGTAGATAATAGTGCTGCAGTATATACAAAGTATACTGCCATAAAGGGAGATAACGGTACAGGTTATTATGGTTTCAGCTTTGGCTTTGCAAAGAATTCCGAAGGTAAAGTTTTGGGTATGCGTGCAACATACGACAATGGATACCTTGTAGGTTTTGTAAACGGTGCTGAAAATGATGGCTCTGTAAAGGGCTGGACTACCTATCCTGATACAGGTTCGGGAAGAATTGCAGATGAAGTTACAGTTGTTGTTAAGACCGAAAATAATAAGGTTACTGTTTGGTATAACGGCAATTTAATTCTTAAGAATTACGAATTTGCAGATATGGCAGCTCCATTTGTTGGTGTTTCTGCATTAGATGCAGGCACGATATTTAACATTAAAACATGGACTGAAAACGAAAACTACGGAAGACTCGGCGACCTTAATGCTGACATGAAAATAGATGTTTTAGATCTTATTAGAATGAAGAAAATATCAATTGGCTATGAGGGCTCAGAGGCATTTAACGATGCTGTTAAGGCGTTTAATTCACAAGGAACAATTAGAGCTCTCGAAATTGCTCAGATGAGAAGATATCTTTTAGGTCTTATTGACGAGCTTACTCCCACACCGGATGAGGATCCCGTAGAGGACACAACCTACGGTGAAGACACAGTAGATGCAGGCCAAATTGCTTAATAAACAATATAAGTTGGCTTATTAACCTACCTCTCTTTGCCATTAGGCAAAAAGCCTTACGGCGGGGCGTTATTGACCCCGCCGTAAGGCGAAAATAACATTTCACAATGTAATGATAATTTACCGATCTGACTAAAAGTGAAACGAATCACCACGCACCTTGCAAAACTCGTAGTGACAAATTGATTTAGTTATATAGAAGACGGCCTTGATGAGACGAAGATATATAATCCAATGCTATTAAGAGCAACAAATATTCCTCACCTAAATAAAAGACGAATAAAAGTGTATAAACATTAGTTTATATGTTTTTATGTGTTTTTTAATACAACAAATGAAATTTATATAAAGGAGAATGATTTATGAAAACAACCTTTAAAAAATGGCTGGCCGTACTGGTTGCGGTTGTGTTACTAGCAACACCGCTTACGGTTATACAGCTTGTTTCGGCTGCTGATTTTGTTCCTACATATAATGCAGATAAGAACATAGACCTTACCGAAACGCTGACCGTACAAAAAAGCGGTAGTTACGTAAACTATTCCGCTCCCGCAGTGTGGACTAATGGCTATACCGTGCAAAGCACTTCGTCCGAAATGACAAGTGAACGAGTAGCATTTTCTAATGTGCATATTGCTAATGACGGTACTGCATATTTCTCTGCTACTGTAAAAAGCGGTCTTATATGCGGTGGTGTAAATGCACAGTGGGCAGGTCCTGCTATTTACCTCGGTAAGGTTGTAAGCGAAACCAAAGGAGAGGGCTACGTTACCGCTATGCTTACCAAAGAGCATCAGATGGATTTAAGATTAAAAGATACTTATAATAACGATTTGCTCTATCTTGGTAATCACGGAAATTATCCCGACAGTAATTCTGCAGTTCGTGGTGATATTGATTATACCATTACTGCCGCTGTTTCAAAGACATCAATGTCTATTTGGGTAAACGGAAAAAAATGGGTAGATGATTATAAGTTTGAAAGTAACGGTTTAACTTATGATACCTTTGAATTTGGTATCGGTTTTGTTTGCTGTCAGGGTACAGTTTCAGGCGTAAAGGCTTGGTGTGCTAAAGACGAATATAAACAGCCGGATATGACACCCGTTTATAACAGCGAAAAGCATACCGACATAAATTCACTTTTACAGATGGAAGTTGTAGGCAGCACTCCTACCGCTAAAAAAACTGATGGTCTTTTCGGCGTAATCGGTAACGATATGACTACCTGTGATTATGTGAATTATGGTGATTTAAGTCAAATAATCGATGGTACTTTATACTATAATGCTATTGTTAAAGAGGGTATTGCTCAAGACAATGCCGATAACAACGGCGGTGCAATTTTGCGTATTGCTAAAGCAAAGTTTGGCATAAATACGGGTACACTTGGTGTGTTGTTTAGTAAATCACTTGGTATAAGACTTGTTTTGCTTGATGACAATAATAAAATTTTAGCCTACATTACCGACCTTGATTATAGCGGTACAAGCGCAAAAACAAGACCAAATACCGACCTTAATATAACTGCCGCTATTGACGAAAACGCAATTTCACTTTACATTAACGGCGTAACACTTTTGATTGAGCATAGCCTTGAGGATTTGGGCGTTACTATGATTGGTCATAGTTTTGGTTTAGGCTTTATTAATGCTAGCGGTGAAATTGCAAATGCTCGTGTTTACTGTAATACAGACAGCTACATAGAGCCTGTTAATATTTCAAATAAGGGTAGTTTTGTAAAAACAGAAATTTCGGGTGGCACACCCTCAGAAACCCCCGTTACAGCGGCTGACAGTTATGTGGCTGACAGTGATAGTAATGATAAGTCTGTTTTTGTAACTTCTGATATTTCGAAGCTTATAAATGAGGGCGCTACAGTTCTTACAAAAACTGTTTTTGCTACCAGAACAGATTATCCCACTGATAATGGAGTTCAACTCGTAAGACTTGGTAGGGTAAACTATGAAGGTACACATTATTTTGCCGATTTAGAGCTTACAAAGGCAGACGGTATAAAGATTAGGCTTATATCATTTGATAATACTCAAACAAGTACAGTAATAGCTTCTGCTGATTATATTAAAGCAGACGGAACAAAAACAAAAGTGCGTTTTGATTTAAAGGACGACCAGACGATACTTACCGCAGTTAATAAATCGGGTATAGCGGCTTATATGAACGGTTATATGGCGATAAAAGCTGTTTTTGATACCGATTTTGCCTTTGCAGCCCCCATTAGCGGCGCAGGTGTTAGAAATATGAAGACTTATCAGACAAGCTTCATTAAGAGATATAACACAGGTGTAAAAGCATTTTCTGTTTACTGCTTTAAGGCGGAAAAATTCAGCAACGCACCGAAATATAATGCTGATACAGATACAAACCTTAATACCTATGCCGAAACCGAAACAAAGGGAGGAAATATAGGTCTTATTTATCAGACGAAAAACGGTGGTAGCTTTAAAGCAGTAAGTGGCTCAACAGCTTCTTATAGCGATACTGCAATACTTAAAAACTATAACATTAAGGCAGACGGCACACTTTATTTTGCAGCAACCTTAAAGGGTGGTCTTGAAGCAGGTGGCGCAAATGCTGCGTGGTCAGGTCCAGTACTTCGTCTTGCTAATATCGAAAAAGACGGTGTACAAGGAGCCTTAGCAATTCGATTTACCTCTACACAGCAAATTGAGCTTTATATGGACGGCGACAACACAAAGTATTTCGATACAAAATTCAATTACCCCGATACGCAGTCAGCAAATAGAGGTAATAAGGATTATAAAATTGTAGCTGAGGTCAACAGCGAGCATATTTCATTTTGGATAAACGGTGAAACACTTATTGACAAGTATATGTTAACAGACAACGGCATTACATTTAAGTCACTTTGCACTGAAATTAAATTTGTTGCTTGTAAAGGCACCGTAGACGATATATTCTTATGGTGTAAAAACGAGGATGCCACTGCTATTAAAATGCCTCCAGTATTTAATCCCGATACAGACTATATGTTGAGTGATACAATGCGTTCAGGCTCTACAAGTGATTTTACAACCAGTAAGGATGCGAACGGCTTTGATGTAAACATTAAATCAGAGCAGATTGCTGTTAATTTCGGAGAAAAATATATTAAGGAAAACGGAACCTTTGCGTTTAGCTTAACTCACAAAGCAGGCGCCGAATCCTCAATAGCTTGGGGTGGTTTGGCAATTAGGCTTGGCGATGTTGTCAAAGACGGCAAAAAAGGTTATTTAGAACTTCGCTTTACTGATATGGCATCAGGCGGTATTTCTCTCCACGCTACTGACGAGGGAAGCTATGACTACTATATAAAAGCGTCAAATTACCCCGACAGTAAATCGCCGAACAGAAACAATAACAAAGATTATAAGATAACGGGTCTTTATTCAAAGGAGGGTTTTTCACTTTGGGTAGATGACATAATTGTTATGGATAACGTAGCGCTTACCGTGCCGAGTGAAAATTTTGAAGTTACAGGTATGGATTTCGGTCTTTTCGGTGTAAGAACAAAGGGTAAAATGGAGGATATTCAGCTTTGGTGCAATAAGGCTGATGTGGAATATCCCGAGGCAGAGCCAAAATTTAATTCTTCAATTCACACAAACCTTACACCTATGTTAAAAGCTGGTCTTGCTGCAGGTATGACCGCAACCTACGATTCTAAAAACGGTACATACGATATCGTTGCAAAGCAACCTTATAAGCAATTAGAATTTTCAAATCTTGCAATGCGCTATACCGGCACTCTTTATACAAGGGCAGTATTTAAAGCGGGTATTGAAACTAACATTGCTTGGGCGGGTCCGGAGCTTTTAGTTGCAAATGTAAGTAAAAACGGTGTAAATGGTTATATCGGCATCCGTCTTAATGAGGACGGCGGTGTTTCAACCCACGCAAGCGATAATGCATCGTTTGATGGTAACTGGGTGAACACCTTCTATCCCGACAGTTATTCAGGCAAAAGAAACGACAATATAGATTATGAGGTTGTTGTTCGCTCAACTCTTAATGATCTATCTGTTTGGGTAAACGATATGCTTATAATTGACCGTATGCCCTTAAAGTATGATGATATAACAGTAACATCACCATTTGCGGCTATTTATACCGCAAACTGTACAGCTACTATTCAGGATTATCAGGTGTGGTGCGAAAATAAGGATGTTTTGAAAACCACTGTAAATCCAACCGTTACAAGCTCTCTTTATATTGGAAGCGGTGTACCTGCCAAGCCGGAAGGTAATATAAATTATGCTGACAGACTTACCGATTTAACATTTATAACCGCAGGAACAAATTATGGCTTCTATTGGAATGAAGAAACTAATACCTTCTGGAACGACAGAGGTGATACCTATGCCAGAATGGAGTTTGGTAATTTTACCGATATGTCATCATCTGATACCTTTGCTATGAAGTTTAAGTATACCGTTAAGGATTATAAACCGAACGGCGCCGACCAAGGTTCAATGGGTCTGCGGTTACTGTTCAGAGGCTTTACAGGCTACAGTGTTGCAGGTGTTCACGCACGTGGAATTCAGTTTGCAGTACCCGGCGCTAATGAGTACGCAATGTGGTCTGACAACGCCTACCTTGGTGGTAATTACATTGATTACGGCTTTGAAGTGGGTAAGACCTACAATGTTGAAATTCTTTCGGGTCCTACCCAATTAGCACTTTGGATAGATGGTAAGCAGATTTTCTACTATTATGATCTTGCCGACTGTGAACCCTACTTCTATTTCGAGGTTTACCGTTCACTTCTTGAAATTGCAGATTTAGAAATATATAATATTGAACCTGAAACATATTCCAATGATGAAGAAAAAATGGCGGTAATGGTATCCAAAGAAGTTTCAAAAAATAAGGAATACAAGCTTAACGCAATTTTAGAGCAAAAGAAAAACAATCTTGTTGCAGAAATCGTTAGTATATCTTCAGTGGGTGTTATATTTGCTGCTCTTGTATTGTTTACGGTATTCCTATTAAAGAATAATAAAAAGAAAGGCAGAGAAACTAAATGAAAATTAAAGCGTTAAAAGGTTTTGTATGCCTTCTTACGATTGTTTTAATGCTGTGCGGTAGCTTTGCTGCCGCTGCAGCCCCTGCTTATAGCAGCAACACAAAGGATTACGCAACAAAAATCGTTGTAACCCGTGATGATGAGCCGTATTCGGTTAAAGAAAAGGCGGTTAATATAACCGAAAGAGATTATATAGGAACACATACATATAAGCTTAATACCGAGCTTGCTCCTAACGCTAATTTTTATATTAGCGGTAAAATCAAGTTTACAAGAACTAATGCTATAAATGCTGCCCCTATATTCGGACTTAGGAATGGTGTAGTTGCTGCATTTAACGGCACGCAAATAAAAATCGGCAGTAACGGCGATGCATTCGATGATGCTGCTGTAGTTGACTTTGATTTTAAAGTTGGTAAGGAATACAATGTAGTTATCAAAAGTACGATGACAAGAGTTTCTATGTGGATAGATGGTAAGCGAGTAATAAACAATTATGCTTTGCCCTACACAAGCTGTGGAAAAACTCCTTTAGTAACGCTTAAATTCACAAAAAGCGCAGGATATTTTAAAAATGTTCATATATGGTCGTATGACGAGGTTGAAGAGCAGGGAACAACAAGCTTTTCTGATGATGTAACCCCCGTAGATACATCAAAATCCGAAGCCTTAACAGAGGAAAAGGTATTACAGGTAAATTCACCGCAGGGTGAGAATAATATCTGGATTCCGATAGTTTGCGGTTGTGTTGCGGCAGTGGTTGTTACTCTTGTTATAGTTTATATTGTGTTAAAGCAAAGGAGGGCTTTAAAATGAAAAATAAGGTATTAAAAATAACAGCCCTTGTATTGGCTTTTGTATTGGTAATAGCCTCAGGCAGTATGCTTGCAATTGCTATTAAAAACCGCTTGGAGGAAATTAAACTTGAAGAGGCTTTGATTGCAGAGCGTTCGGTTGATAAAATTAAGGATGTATTCCACGACCAGGGCTATATTTATATGAGTCCTACAGAGCCTTCGGTTAAGGATACTGTTACAATAAGACTGAGCACCCTTAAATATAATGTCACAAGGGCGCAGTTGGTATATACAAGTGATGAGGGACAGAACTTTAAAAAAATAGATATGAAGTATGACGGTGTTTCTGAAGGTGAATATTATGACCTTTGGAAAGCAGAAATTCCTCCACAGGGTGAAAAGTACCGTTATTTCTTCATTATCGGAAATGAATCCAAGGACGAGGAGCAGTTTTATTCTGTTAAAGGCGTTACAGGCTATCAGCCGGGTACCGACCTTATGTTTACCGTAGACCCCGGATTTACAACTCCTGATTGGTCAAAGGGTACATATTGGTATGCTATGAACATAGGTAGCTTCTATAATGGCGACAGCACAAATGATGCTTTCGGTTATTTAGATGACCTGTCCCCCAATCAGGATGTAAGAGGTTCTAATTACCGTTCCTTCTACGGCGGTGACCTTAAGGGAGCTATGGAGAAAATAGATTATATTAAGTCACTCGGTGTAAAGGCGGTATACTTAAATCCCCTTTGGCCGTCCATTAACACTACAGGCTATGGAACAACCGATTATTATTCAACAAATCCGCAGTTTGGAACAGAGCAGGATTTAATGGATTTTGTAGCCCTATGTCACAAAAACGGCTTAAAGGTTATGCTTGACGCAGTGGCTTCCTATAATACCGATATGGGTAACTGGTACAATTCTTATGAAATTTTCCCGCTTGTGGGCGCTTCACAAAGTGAAAATAGTGCCTTCAAGGATATTTTCAAATTCTATGAATATCCGGATGTTATTCAAAAGGTGTTCTCCTCCTTTACTACGGATTTCTCATCTGAAATCACCAAAAAGCTGTACTACACTACAAAGGACAGTCTTTTAACCAGATATCTTGATAACGAAACCTATAATATTGATGGTTGGCGCTTTGATGCCCAGGACTTTTTATGGGGCTCTGAGGGACTTACTTTTCAGGATATAGGTAGGGATATGAAAAAATATCTTAAATCCTATGGCGATGATATACTTTATCTTGGTGAAATTTATACCGATGATATAGCAGAAGAAGGTATATGGGAAAGTCTGTGGAACAATAATCAGTGCACCAATTTTAGAAATCTAATGAGTGGCAAAATTACAGATTTCAGAGATACAAGTATGATAAAGGTTCATACACATCCCCGTCCGTTGGCGGAGTCAATGTATACCTACATTGACGGTCACGACTGGAGCAGAACATCAAATATAGCATCAAAACAGTATCAGATTGATACAGGTATGATAGCCCTTATGACATATATCGGCTCTCCCGCTGTTTGGTACGGAGATGATACGGGTAGTGAAACTATTAACGGCGCTATGGATGCTTTTAATTGGGATGAATCCACCTGGAAATATGACAACCATTACTTGCATTTAGCATTGGCCCAATTAAGAAATGATTACTCTTCTACTATGAAGCACGGTGTTATTAAGTGGGGAAAGGTAGAAGATACCAAACAATTTGGTGTTTATGCTCGTTTTGATGAAAATGCTACCTGCGTAGTCGCATTAAATAATAAGGGTACTACCGAATCACGTGCAATTGATGTAACTGTTTTTGATATTAAAGATGGTACTATTCTCACCGACTATTTAACAGGTGTTGAATATGAGGTAACAAACGGCGTTATTGATGCCGACATCATACCCGGAGGGACTATATTTGTTACAGGCGACAAGGTATCCGATTACCGTAACGAATATAAAGTTTACTCCGACAGTAAGACAAAGAACAGTGTGAAATATCAGGTTTCTAGTGAAACACGCACAGCTATCACAGTAGAAGGTAAAGCAAGTATAGATGGTAAAAAGGATAGCGGTACATACACACTTACTCCCGTGTTTGATATGTTCGAAATTTCTGCTAAGGTTAATATAGATAAAAAGAGCAGTGCGGCTATAACAGTTACCGACAGTGAAAATATTGGCGGAGAGCTTCGCTATTCTGCATTGTCAGACGGTAAAAACCTTAAGATATATGCAAGAACTGAAAAGAACGCAGAAGCAAAGCTTATTTGTGAAGTGAAGGTTGAAAACGGTTCTGTTGTAAGTATTGTGCGCAATCAAAATAATGAGTTTTCAGTTTTGGTTGAGAAAAACGGAAAAACGGAGCTTATAAAAAAATCTACTATTTATATCCCTATGAAGCAAAAGGCTTATGCAGGTTTTGTTGGCGTTAAGGGAAGCACAATGTTCTCTCAAATATCTATTGAGAAAACCGAAATGTCTGAAAGCGCAGAAGCCTTTGAAACAAAAAATACAAACGTAGCCTTTAGCTTGGAGGGTAAGGCAGATATCAATAACGGCGTTTTATCTGTCACAAAGAAAAATAATGCAGAATTTTCCGCAATTATGCCACTTGATGACTTCACAGTTAAAACTGTTATTAAATCAGGAGCAGAAGTTTCAGAAAAAGGCTATGCAGGTCTTTATGTAGGAAACCTTGACACAGATGCAGTATTTGCAGGTGTAGTCGGCAAAAAACTTGTATTTGCGAGAATTATAAACGGACAAATAGCAGTTTATGACGATACGAATGTTAAATCTGATATCACGGTTCAGTTACAGAAAACCGGTAATTTATTCAGTGTTGTTTATAAGGTTGGCAATGGTGCTTGGAAACAACTCGGTACTAAACTTTTATCTGCATATTCAGCTGGTAAAGTTGGTATAGCCGCAAAAAATGCAAAGGCAAGTTTTGACTACATCACCTTTGGCGATGCTTTAAACGGTGGTGGACAGTTAAATACACCGGTTACAATTAAGGATTATCTTACCGATGATAATTATTTAATAAATAATACTATCAGAGGTTATCGCAGTTGGAAAATTGACGGCGATAAGAGCAATTGGGATTATGCTGTAGGCGGTATAGCACAAAAATCAACAACAGGAAAGCATACTATGTATGAAAATAATGTACTTACTGATTTCAGAGCAGAAGGTACTATTGTGTTGGGCAAGGGCAAAGGCTTTGCAGGTATGTTTATCCGTGGAAACAAAAAGAACTTCTCAGAGAAAAACGGTTATGTAATTAAACTTAATGACAGCGGAGAACTTTCACTTTGCAAAAACAATACTGTAATAGATAGCGTGAAGATTGACAACATACCCAAAACAGGTCTTCGTGTTGTAGTTGAAGCGGTAGATGATAAGATAATTGTATTCGCAGGTAATCCGTTAAAATTAGTCTTTAATGTAAGCAATGTAACCGAAAAAGAGGGATATTTCGGCTATTATACAAGCAATAAGGCAGTAACCTTTACAAACTATGCTTTATATAGGCTTGATGTAAATTATGCTGAAAGAGGGGACTCTTATTTAGGTAGTCAGTGGTCTTACAATGCAGGTTATATTTCTGTGACAGCAGGTGAAACCGAGTATGTATCACTTTCTCGCAAGGGTAACGGTTTTACAGATGCTGCGGCATTTGTTCAAATTCATGCCGAGGAAAATGTAATGGATACCGAAGAAAAGCAGGTCGACAGTTATGCGGGTCTGGCTTTTGCGGGTGATGAAGGTATAACAATCGACGAAAAGGGCATTTTCTTCGGTGTAAGCACCGATGGCAAGATTGCTGTTTTTGAAAACGGCGAGAAGAAAGCCGAAGCCAATATCAAAAACTTTAACAAAAAAGTTAATAACCTTCTTGTCACCGTAAAGGATGGCGTTTACAAAGCCTATGTAAACAATACTTCCGTTGTTGCTATAACCTACGATTCTGCTAATTTAAATGGTGGTACAATTTCTCTTGCAGCAAATAATGCAAATGTTAAATTTTCACATTTCTATACAGAAGATTTAAGTGATGTTGATGGCATAAATTCTTCGGCCATAAAATTCAAAGCGGCTCGCTATATGGGAAGTGCCAAATTTGTTGAAAATGTTAAGGGTACAACCTACTATATTGCCAAAGTAAATCATCCGGCCGGTAAGACAACCATTACAAATGTACCAACCGGTAAATATAAGGATTTTACAGCACAGTTTAGTATGGATTTAGACAATGTTAAAAGCGGAAGCGCCGGTATAACTTTTGCGGGTGGTTATACAGTTATGGTTTCTACTTCGGGCAGCGTAAGTATTTCTGCACCGCCGGAATGTACTGCAAAAACAATTTCAATAATAAGTGAAATTGTCGGCTTCTTCAGTACTGACGATATTCCTGTACTAAAACTTAAGCTTATAAAATCTGGCGATAATGTCAAGCTTTATATTGGCGGTAATTTAGCGCTTGAAGCAGAAATTGAATCTGCTGAGGGTGAAGTCGGTCTTTATTCATCAAATGCCAAGACCGAGTTTACAGCATTCACAATTACTCCGTAAAGATTAGCATTTGTTGCCGTTTTGTAAAAAAAGACTTTCAAAACGGCAACACTTGATGACTTTACGTGTAATAAAAAATTTAAGCAAAGAGAGGACAAAAAGATGAAACTCAAAAGAATTTTTGCTTTGTTAATGGCAGTATGTATGGTTTTAACATTCTCTGCATGTAGCAAGGAAAAAGAAACTGGCAAGAAAGAAGTAGGCGGTTTTGAAGTGGTAGACCCCTATACAAATGACGAGGTTGTTGACCTTGATGGGTACGAATTTACAATAGCTTCAGGATGGCTCGAAAATGATATGAAAATTAGCGAAGCCGGTCGCATCTTCAAAAAGCGTATTGAAGAGGTTGAAAAGGCATACAACTGTAAAATCAGCATTGTAGATGGTGGCGATATTACTACCCAGATACTTGCAGGTGAAAAGGTTGCTGACTGGATTGACACTTATACTTCTAGCGCTTGGAGTTCTATTGCAGGAGAATATTTCAGACCCTATGACACCATTGAGGGTATTGATGTTAAAGATAGTCGTTGGAATAAAGGCTATGTTGGTCTTACCCAGTATGAAGGACTTTCTTATGGTGTTAACTTTATGAAACCTGCTGAAGTACGTGCAGGTGTTTTCTTTAACAAAACCCTTATAAAGAAATATGGTATAAAAGATAATCTATATGATCTTGTACGCGATAAGAAGTGGAATTTTGATAAACTCCGTGAAATCGCAAAAGCTTGCACAAAGGATACCAACGGCGACGGTAAGACTGATGTTTACGGCATACTCTTCTTCGATGAATACAATGCGGGTCAATCCTTTATCAACGCAAACGGTTCTACTTTGGCTAGTGTTGAGGGCGGTAGAGTAATCGAAAATTTAACTGACAAAAAAACCCTTAACGCTATGAATTTCCTTTATGATCTTTGTAATGTAGATAAGTCTGTCTATATCAATGATGCATGGCGTTCAGCTGCAACATATGGTTCTTACGCTCCTTCACAGACGGACCGTGCAAATATGTTTGTAAACAATAAGGCTGCATTTTATATTGGTGATACTTGGATTTGTAACCAGCTTATCAAACCTATGAATAAGCAGATTGAATACGGTTTCTTACCACTTCCCTTAGGTCCTGATGCTACCGAGTACGTTTCACCTTCACACGGCGCACGTAATTTCTTTGTGACAGTAACCAATAAGGACCTTGACAAGGCAGTACCGATCATGAACGCTTTAGCACTCCCACCCGAAGGTTATGAAGGCGACGCATGGTGGGAAGAAATTATTATGAACGATTATTTCCAGGATGGAGATACTGATAGCCTTGAAATGTATAAGCTTTGTCTTGAAAATATGACCTATGACCATATTTATACAGATGGAACAAGTGATATGTACGGTGAATTTGTAACTCAGTGTGTACTTTATCCTTTATACTTCTTACAGGGTAGCGTTTCATCAACATTAAGCTCAATGCAAGGCGTTCCGACAGATAGACTTGGAGCACTTTTTGGTTTTGAATAATGAGCTTTTATAAAATATTTTTTGTAGCCTTAACGGTTATATTTTTGGTTTGCGGTTGTAAGCAAGTCAAAATTGATGATCCATTGTCTGATAAATCGTCAACTAACAGTGATTATCAAACTACAGAGGATGAAGTTTCTGCCGACAGAATCGGTGATACTGATGATGAAAATGGGGAGGCAAAGAATCCAAAGCCATCAACAGACAGTGATTCGGAAAATAAACAGACTTTTTCTGTTCCTGATGATGAAGATGATGAGAACAATCAAGATGACGTTGGCGATAATGCCAATGGGAATGATGACAAAAATGAGCCCACATCGTCTAACGATTCTGATGATGATTCGTCAGTAGAGTACGAAGATGATTTCGGTTGGAGTTCTGGCTGGAAATAAATTTAGGGGGCAATAAAACTGAGTAAAAATTTGTTTTATTGCCCCTATTTCTAAAGCAGTGTCATTGGTTTAAACTTTATTAAGGTAATGACATTGTTTTAGAAGGGAGTACGTTATATGGAAAACACAAAATGGATATGGGAAAACACAACACCTCAGGCAGATGAGTATGCAGAGTTTTTGAAGGAATTTAATTATACTGATGGCAAGGCTTTACTCAATATTTCTGCCGACAGTGATTTTGTATGTTTTGTAAACGGAGTTTTTGTTGCCAACGGACAGTCTCCCGATTATCCTTGGGCTAAGGTATATGACAGCATCGATATTACAAAATATTGTAAAGTGGGAAAAAACAAGCTTTCTATAATAGTGTGGTACTATGGAATCAAAGGCACGGCAACCTATTATCCAAGTAAGGCGGGTCTGTGGTTTAATATTACTGATAATAGCGGTATTATTGCTGTGAGCGATGAAGAAACGCTTTCAAGAATCAGTAATGCTTATATAAATCATAGAAAAAAGATTATAACAGGTCAGGTTGGTCTTTCATTCTGTTATGACGCTAATATGGAGGATTATTGGATTAATATAGAGGTTGACGGATTTCATAAAAGTGTTTTGTCAGATAATGATTCTGTTCCCGAACTGCGTAGCATTAAAAGACCTGTTTTAAGCAAATGTGTTACTGCAAAGTTTATTAAAAAAGGCAAGAATAACAGGTTAATATTCGATTTAGGTGCCGAACAAAACGGATATATTACCTTTAAGCTTAATTCACCTAAAGCACAGAAGCTTATCATCAGCTATGGTGAACATTTGGCTGATGGTAAGGTGCGCCGTATAATTGACAGCAGGGATTTCAGTGTTGAATATATAGCTAAAAAGGGTGACAACATATATACAAATTACTTTAGAAGACTTGGTTGTCGATATATAGAAATTCAGAGCCTAGAACCGATAAGTGTAGATATGATTGGCATTATTCCACGTGGATATCCTGTAAGCATTCAATCGTTTGAAATAAAGGACGAATTAAGAAAGCAAATATATAATACCTCCATTAGAACACTTATACTTTGTATGAATGACCATTACGAAGATTGTCCTTGGCGTGAGCAGGCTATGTATGTAATGGATAGCCGCAACCAAATGCTTTGTGGATATATAGGTTTTGGTGAATTTGAATTTGCAAAAGCAAATCTTAAATTGATGGCACAGGACCGTAGGGAAGACGGTATATTAAATATGACTTTCCCTGCAAAATTTAGCTTGACTATTCCGTCGTTTTCTCTGCATTATTTTACTGCCGTTGCAGAATATACTAAGTATTCGGGAGACAAGACGCTTGCACGGGAATTATATCCTCGTCTGGAAGTACTGCTCAAAGCATTTACCGATGAACTAACCGACAATTTCCTTATTCCCGATTTTAAGGGTGAGCAGTATTGGAATTTCTATGAGTGGAGTAAGGATCTTTCAGGTCATTATAAAAACGAGGAAAAGCGTATAGATTTATCTCTTAACTGCTTGCTTGTAATTGCATTAAAGCGTATGCAGGAGATAAGTCAAATAATAGGTGTAGATGCTGAATATGGTGCTCTTGCCGATAAGATCAACATAAGCATTAACAAGACTTTTTGGAATAACAGCAAAAAGCTTTACAAAAACAGCGATGCCAAATACCCTCGTTACAGCGAGCTTGGACAGTCGCTTGCCATCCTTTGTGGTGCGGCAGAACTTATTCCCGAAGCGGAAGATATTATAACTGATAGATTAAAGAAAAAGTTTAATCGACTTATTAAGGCTACATTAAGTATGTCTGCTTTTAAATATGATGCGTTAATTAAGGTGGATAAGAAAAACATTTATTGGGTACTTGAACAGCTTGATAAAAATTACAGTTATATGCTAAGTAAGGGCGCTACTTCCTTCTGGGAAACCATTAAGGGCCAAAAAGATTTCGATAAGGCGGGAAGCCTTTGTCATGGTTGGAGTGCCATACCTGTTTACTATTATCATCTCGCTAAACAGCAGGGAATAGATTTATAAAGGAGCAAAAGTAAATGGAAAAAAATATGATAAAGGACAGATTGTTTCACGACCAAGGATATATTTATTTTTCTCCCTTAGAGCCAAAACTTGGTGAGAGCATTACTGTAAGATTACAGTCTTCAGAAAAGCTTTTAAAGGCTGAAATCGAGGTTAAAATCCGTAATTCCGAAGAAGACGTTTCGGTTTATCCTATGAGCTATGAGGGCAAGGATAAAATTGAAAACTTTGATTTATGGATAGGAAAGTTACCGGCAGAGGAAAGACAGTTTTATTATCGATTTAGGGCTTATTTCGCCGATGGTGATACCTGCTATTATAATGTTCACGGCGAAACCGAAGAAACCGAGTTTAAGAGTGGATTTTATGTAATTCCGGGTTTTTCTACTCCCGATTGGTCAAAAGGTGCTTTTTGGTATTCTATAATGCCGACGACCTTTTATAACGGCAATATACTTAACGATAAAACAGGGCATATACGAGATATTGCAACAGATGCCGGAGATACCCATCCTTTTTTGAGTAAATACGGTGGTGACCTTGAAGGCATTACCAAAAATCTCGACTATATTAAGGATTTGGGAGTGGATGCGGTTTTTATAAACCCAATATGGCGTTGTGCAGATGCAGGCGGTTACGGTCCCGATAACTTTGATATGCTTGATACGGCTTACGGTACCGATGCTGAGCTTTGCGAGCTTACCAAAGCGGTTCATGAAAAAGGTCTTAAAATTATGCTTGATGCGGTTATTGTATTTTCAACCACACACAGCAATTTTGTTAATCAAGACAACGAATGGCCCGAACCTGGCGCATTTAGTGCTCCTGATAATAAATACTGCGATTATTTTTTCTTTAAGCATTGGCCTGATTCTTATCAAAATTATTTTTCATCGGTGGATTTTGACTATTCTAAAAATTGCGCTAAGGACTATATGTTCCGCAATGCCGATTCTCATATTCAAAGGTATCTTACAGAACCATATAATATAGATGCTTGGAGATTTGACTCGGCATCACTTTTGTGGGGACAGGGTATGACCCCTCACGATGTTTCAAAGGAAATCAAACCGTTTGTTAAAAAATACGGTAAGGATAAGCTTTTCTTGTCGGAATGCTTCTGTAATACCGACGAGGGTGTTTGGGAAACTTGTTGGAATATGCATCATTTATTTAACCTTCGTGAATGGATGATGCAAAAGTACGATTTAAAATTCTTCCTTTGGAAAATGCGCTGGTCTATGAATGAACGTACAAGACCTTTTGCACTTTCTATGTACACCCATTTTGATAATCACGATGTTCCACGTCTTTATCCGATTGTTAAGGATAAAAACCGCTTAATTGCAGGTATTCTTTGTTATATGACATATATTGGCAGTCCTGTCTTGTTTTACGGTGATGAAGCTGCAAACAAGGATATAAACTTTGGTCAATACCATAATTTTAATTGGAATACAGCCGAATGGGATGGAGATTACTATCGTTTATATAAGACTCTTTCTTCACTTCGTAAAGCAAAAAATGTTTTTCATAAGGGCATAGTTCGTGTTGGATATATGGATAATGAAAATGAGATACTCGTTTTTGGTAGGTATGATGATATTGATGCGGTAATTACTGTTTTAAATCCCACAGAAAATGCGCAAAATGTAACCTTTAAGGTTGACGTATATAACCTTACTGATGGCGAAGTATTAAAGGATATTATTTCAGGAGAGAGCTATACCGTTAAAAACAGTCAGGTTACTGTATCAGCACAGTCGGGCGGTGCTGTGCTTGTAAAGGACGCAGATAATTTAGCCTCCTTTGCTGAACTTTGTGCCGATAATGTACTTCCCGATTTTTCTTTGGAAAATATTGTTCCAAAAGGTGATTGGACATATCGCTTTACAGTAAGCGGTGTTTCTAAGAACGGTTTTACAGGTGTATATGCAGGTGAGGCTGCAGAAAACGCTGTTTTTACAGGTGTAAAGAATTTCGGAGACAAGTTTATACTGTCCTTTGGCAGAAAGGTTAACGGACATTCAGTAACATATTTTGAAAAGGAGTTAAATGATAAGGCGCTTACAGTTCAGCTACAACGTATAGGAACAAGATATAGCGTTGTTTACTCGACCGAGGATGGTGTTTGGAGTCTGCTGGGTGATAATCTCTTTGCAAATTATAGCTGCACCGTTTTAGAGCATATTTACGAAAACAGTGATGAGTCAACAGTAACAGAAAAAGGCTTCAATAACACACCTCTTTGTCCCCATGATTTCGATGGCGATTTTAGTAAATATTTTTCTGTCGGTGATTTGCTTAAAACTGAATTTGTTGGAAATTGTGACGATTTTTCCTATATCAATGGTGGTCTTCGTCAGGCAAATCAAGACGGTTTCCATGCGCTTATGTGTAGAAAATCTTTAAGCGAGTATAGAATGAATGTTGTATTCCGTCCTACCGCTCAAAACGGCGAATTTGGTGCGGTTTTTGGCGCTGATGCCAAGGGCAAAAACGGATACCGATTCGCAATCTGTACAGATGGAAAATGGAATCTTTATAGGTCAGATAAAGTTTTCGCTGAAGGCAAAATTGATGCACAAGCGGGTGAAAGCATACCATTTGTTATTGATGCTTTTGCAGGAAAATTAGTGGTTTACAATGGCTCACCGTTAGCACCAATTTGCCAAATTAAATTAGATGATATTGAAGGCTATATCGGTTACTATACCGATAATACATCGGTGGACATTTTAAATTACGCTTTTTGTGATTTGTCTCCAACTTTAACTAAACAGTGGATTTACTGGAATGTTGAAGGAAATAAGGCTTCTATGTCAGGTACAGGTCAAATTAATCTTAAGGGCTGTGCATATACCAATTTTGAAACATCCGTCAATTTTAAACTTAAAGAAATAAGTGAAGAAAATATAGGTCTGTCAGGTGTTCTTGTAGGTGCGTATGACGGTTTTTTACCTAATTATGGCGGTTTGTTTTTTGCGGTATCCACAAACGGCGAGTTTTTATTAAAGAGCAGAGACGAAGTTTTACTTACATTGCCTATTGATAAAAATGCCGAAAGCCATTCGCTCAAAATCAAGGCGAATTGTGGTAATTACAGCTTCTGTGTAGATGGCGGAAATTGGAACAACTATTCTTGTGAAGATTTCAAATCGGGTGTGGTTTCACTTTGTGCATTAAGCACTGAGGCTGAGTTTAGCAATTTTATTATCAAATCAAAAGATATGTAGAAACAAAATGGAGGGTGAATTTAATGAATAAAATTATAAAAAAATTTACAGCTATTTTACTAACAATAGTATTGATGTCGTCGGTATTTGTCACGGGAAGTAGTATGTTATCTATGACTACTCTTGCCGCCGATTATACCAGTGACAGCTTATACTTTCACGACCAAGGCGGTATATATATGTCACCGCTTGAACCGACTTCTAATGATGAGGTGACAATTCGTTTGCGCACCCCTAAAGATGTGCCTCAATCAGTACAACTTTATACAACAGATTTAAACGGAAGTGCATTGAATAATTATACAATGTCAAAGGCTACCTCTGTAGGAAATTCGGAATTTGACTATTATGAATACATATTACCTGCTACAAGTCAAAGATATAGATATTATTTCCGAATTAAGGAATCGATTATTTCTTACAAATACTATTCTGCTTTAGGTGTATCTAGTTCAAGACCGAGCAATGTGCAGCACTTTTTTAGTGTTTGGCCGAATTTTTCTACCCCTGATTGGTCAAAAGGTGCATATTATTATTCTTTAGTACCTTCATCCTTTTATAACGGAAACACATTAAACGATGTCACAGGAGATATAAATGACCTTGTAAACGGAAATGATGTTGCTCCTTCGAGACACAGAGCGTCATTTGGTGGTGACCTTGCAGGTATAATCCAAAAACTTTCTTATATAAAAGATTTGGGCTGTACTGCAGTTTATATGAATCCGATTTGGCCTTCTTATGATAGCGTTGGTTATGGCGTAAATAATACATATATGATTGACCCACAATATGGAACAGAGGAAGAACTTTCATCACTTGTTGATAAACTTCACAATAACGATATGCAAATCATGATGGATGTATTAGTTCACTCGGTTAGCGATTATAATATGTGGTATAACGCATATAATATGTATCCAAATGTAGGTGCAGTTCAGTCGCAGGAAAGTCCTTATTATGATTTATTCCATTTTAATGAATGGCCTAGCGATCCAACAAAATTTTTGGCTTCGATAGCATTGGATTACAATAATGAGCTTACAAGAAAGCTTATGTATGAAGACAGCGATTCATACTTAAAGCGCTATCTTGCAGAGCCGTATAATGTTGACGCATACCGTTTTGATGCAGGTGCATATCTTTACGGTACTGATATGACACTTAATGAAATTACCGGTACGATAACTTCGGAGCTTAAAGCGAGCTATCCTGATAAATTATTGGTATGCGAAAACTATACCGATGATAATAATTCTTATGATCATTTGAATAACGGTTGGGACAGTGCTTGGAATACGCCGATGATTTATGCAATTCGCAATTTTGCAGAAGGAAACAGTACGATCACTACGCTTAAAAAGAACGCATCAGCGCATTTACGTGGTTGGCCACGTTCTATGGCACTTTCTATGTATGTTCCACTTACAACCCACGACTTTGTACGCTTGCAGAACACAGCAGACGATGCGGGCATGCGAGCTGCTCGTTTATTCCAAATGACATTTTTAGGTTCACCCAGTCTTTATTACGGCGATGAAATAGATGCAAAGGATTATTATAAAGACAGTACAGAATGTTTTGATTGGAATGAAGACAATTGGAACAAGGATACATACTCTTTTGTAAAAGCACTTGGAGATTTAAGAAAAGAGTATTCAGCTTTAAAAGACGGTGTTGTAAAATACGGAGATATAGATGATAGTAATGACTTTATGTCATTTTCTAGATGGGATGAAACCGGGACAGTAGTAACCCTTATTAACAATACACAAAGTGCACAGAGTAGGACTGTTAATGTTAAGCAGTTTGATGTTATGGACGGTGCTGTACTTACTGATTATTTTACAGGAGAACAGTATACTGTAAGTAACGGCAGTATAACATTAAATGTAGTATCAGGCGGTACGGTTTTGGTAAGCGGTGCTGCTAATAGTGAATACTTATTATCTGTTGGTGAAAACACCACATTAAATAATGACAAAGAGTATTTTGACGACTTTACTTCTGCTCTTAATTCGGATGAATTTACAGCTGAAGGTAATTACACTATTGTAGATAATAATTTCAAGACAAGTTCTGATAAAACTACATATCTTACAGATGCTCCTATAAATGATTGGACAATTAAAACTGTCTTAACTTCAACTCTTAATAGTGGCGAATATGCAGGTCTTGCTGCAACCGGCGGAAATAACGATGGTATTTTTGCAGGAAGACTGAATAAAAACGGCACAAATAAAATTGTTCTTGCCCGTATTTCAAACGGTGTAATAACTATTTATGATGAGGCTTCTGATAGTAGCCCCGACACCGAGCTTACTATACAGCTACAGCGTACAGGTAACTATTTTACAGCTTCTTATAAATATTCCGACCAATATTTATGGCAGACCTTTGATGGTAGAGCTTTTGGTGTATACAGTTCTGAAAAAATAGGTCTTTATTCTACAGGCGATGCTGAATTTAGTTTTGTCACATTAGGAAATAAAATAGACGGCGGAACTTCGCTTTGCACACCTATAAATAAAAATGCTGATATAAATGTGGATTTTGCAGAAGGTAGAAAAGCCATGGACATGGTATCGTGGTCAACAAACGGTGGTACATGGGATTATACAGTAGGTGGTCTTTCTAAAACCGATAATACGGAAGGTTATTTTGTAGCAAGTAATATTTTTGGTGATTTCCGCAGTGAGGTTACAGTTTCGGCACCCAACGGTACAAGCAAAACAGGTATTGTCTTTGGTGGAGAAGCAACACCCTCTACCTCAAAAGGATATTATTTAGCCCTTAATAACGCAGGACTTCTTACTCTTTATAAGGATGGTACCACCACTTTAGCAACGGCTAATGTAAGTTTTGACACAAACAATAGAGTTAAGCTTATACTTGAAAGAGTAAAAGATAGAATAGTAGTTTATGCAGGCGCTGATATGACACCGGTTATCAGTGTTACTGATGATACATATCAAAGCGGCAAATTTGCCCTTACTTCAAACGGCACAGCATATTTCGGTAACTATACCGTTTTCTCTGTTGACGATAACTGGACCGAAATTTCCGATACATATATAAAGGGTGGAAGAATTGACTATCACAAGAATTCAGTTATCCTCAAAGGCTCTTCGGGAATAGATGTTGCTATAAGTCGCAAAGGTGCAGGATATACTGATGTTTATGCAGGGGTTGAGCTTACTGTAAATACTACTTCTGCTGATGGAATTTCAGGTATTGCTTTAATGGGTAAGGAGGGTATATCTCCTTTTGAAAGTGGAATTGTCGTTGGTGTACAAAACAATAATAGTATAGTTGTTTTAAATAATGGCGAGATGGTATCAACGACAAATTATGCTGTAAAAGATAATAAGGTTGTTCTTGCGGTAGTACATAAAAATGGAGCAATAAAAGTTTATGCAGATGATCTTTTAACACCTGTTATTACTTATAACTGTGCTGTAAACGGCGGAACAGTAAGTCTTGTAAGTCGTAATGTTGATACTGCGTTTAGCGGTTTTTCTGTCGAAGATATTACAGAACAAGATATTTTTGCTTCAGCAGCATTTTATGAAACTGCGCTAAAGAGCAAGAAGACTAATCTTATAAATTCATCTGCAGTAACAACTACTTCGGAATATGTTACAACTTCAAATAATGTTTATTCACATGAAATAAATAATATGTCTGTTGCAATATCAACTGATTATGCAGAGTTTGCCAATAGCAGTGTAACTGCCGGTCAACGTACCGAAATTACAGGTGTATTGAACAGCGGCTCAAGCACAATTTCAGGTACTAATTCAGTTTATAATTCACCTGTAATAACCTTCCGTAAAGTTAATAACGGAACTAGTGAAGGTTATTTAAAAATCCGTATGACCAAAAATTCAGGCGGTATGGCGCTTATGTTTGGTAATGATTATCTTGCAAATGGAACTTATGTTGAGTTCTTTGATTACGGCAACGGAGTGACAGAACGCAATGATAATATTGATAACACTTTCCGAATTTTAAGTGATGGAAAAACCGTTTCGGTATGGATTAACGGGGTATTGGTGTTAGATAATTATGATTATTCAGCTACCTATACTGATGTTGCTCCTGCGGCGGTGGTTGCATTCCATCAATATTATGGTACTGTTTCTGAATTTACTTGGAATGAAGTGCCCGATAATATATTTACATTAACAGACAGTGTGAGCTTAACTGTGAACGATACATCCGCAGTTGCAGGTGACACTGTAACCATAACAAAGGATGCCAAAGTTAAAAGCGGTACATTCAACGCTATTTATTGCGAGGATAGTAAAATTAAACGCTTAGAAATTTTACGTACAGGCTTTAGGGATGATAAGGATGCCGTAAACGAGTATTCGATTACAGTACCTGATACCGACAGCCCCATTCTCATTACTGCCGTCTTAAGGGAAGAAAATAAGGCAGATATTGCCGCTTTGGGTGCACAGTATAAATCAAATGGATTTACAGCATCAATCAGATTCGGTACCCACTTCGGATACGATGTTCAAAATGGCAAATTTACAGTAAACGGTGTAGAATACAAATTGCAAGACAGCGGAACATTGATTAGTTCTGTCACGGCACTTGGTGCTGTAGATGCGCTTGACGATGAACTTATGCGTCTTGATTCGGCACAACTTTGGGGCGACAAAGCTTCAAATCTTATAAATGTAAAGCGAACCAAGTATTACGACTATTGTAATGAGTATATTGAGTTTGCCGCAACAATTGTAAATATCCCGTTAGGTAAATATAACAAGGTTTATGCGGCACGAGGATATGTTGTAGGTATTGATGATTCTGGCAATACAAAAGCTTTTTATACTGATATTATGTATCGTAGTGTAAATGATTTAAAGTGATTTTCATAACATCAGGACAGCAATTGCTGTCCTGATGTTAAAACTACAATGAGAAAGTACTATAATTAAAGATGCGAGTTATAACGGTTATTACGCACTTGAATACGGCACAAAGGATGATAATAGTGATACTGTAAAATCCGCATTAGAAAAACTTGATTTGTGGCTTAAATAATACAGTTAAACATTTATAATGGTTACAATTAAAATATTAAACAAACGGAGTGTAGTAGTATGAAAATAGGTACGTTTATTTATTTTGATAGGGATAGCTTTGAAAAGAAAATTTGCGATTTAAAAGAAGCTGGCTTTAATAGTTTTCAGCTTTCTTCTTGGAATCCAAATGTTTTTACAGATGAAAACGCCGAGTTTATCAAAGCAACGGTTGAAAAATACGAGGTTGAGATTTCTGCTTTTTGGTGCGGTTGGCAGGGGCCGAGCGTATGGGATTTTTACGACGGTCAATTAACCCTTGGTCTGGTTCCACCCGAATATCGTCAAATGAGAATAGAAAACCTTATTGCAGGCGCTGATTTTGCTAAAAAAATTGGCGTTACAGACATTATAACTCATATGGGATTTATACCTGAAAATCCTAATGACCCCAATTTTGCACCGCTTTGTGTTGCTATTCGTACAGTAGCAAATCATCTTAAAGAAAACGGACAATACTTGTTATTTGAAACAGGTCAGGAAACACCGGTTACTATGCTTCGCTGTTTTGAAAAGGTAGGAACTGATAATTTAGGTGTAAATCTTGACACGGCAAATCTTATTCTTTATGGTAAGGCAAATCCTGTTGATGCGCTTGATGTTTTTGGTAAATATGTCCGTAATTTACATGCTAAAGACGGTAAATATCCAACTAACGGACATGACCTTGGTGAAGAAACAAGAATAGGTGACGGTAAAGTTGATTTTAAGGCTTTGTTTGAAAAGCTTCATGAAATCGGTTACGATTCTTATGTAACTATCGAAAGAGAAATTTCAGGCGATAAGCAATTAGAAGACATTTTATATGCTAAAAAATATCTGGAAGATATTATTTCGAAAATTTATTCATAATTAGTTTGACGGAGGTTTTTTTGTTATGTTAAAAGCTGCTATAATTGGTTTTGGAGGAATTGCAAAAGGTGCACATCTTCCAGGCTACAAAACACTTGAAGAAATGGGAAAAGTAAAGCTTGTTGCTGCTTGCGATATATGCGAGGAGGCGTTTACAAAGGGCGCAGAAATTAACCTTGCATCTTCTGACGCATCTGACAACGAAGGAATACATACATATACAGATTTGGAAGAAATGTTAAAAAGCGAAAAAATTGACCTTATAGATATTTGTGTTCCTACATATCTTCATAAAAAGTATGCTATTGATATGTTAAACAGAGGTTATCTTGTTTTAAGCGAAAAACCAATGTCACTTACAAGCGAAGATTGCAAGGAAATGGTAGCCGCTTCAAATGGCAGACTTATGATTGGTCAGTGTCTTCGCTTTTCATCCGAATATATTTATGCTAAAAAGTTAGTTGAAGAGGGCACATACGGTAAGCCCACATCTGCAACATTCAGAAGACTTAGCGGACCTCCTACATGGGGTTGGGATAACTGGTTTATGGATGCAAAGCGTTCAGGCGGTGTAATCTTCGATTTGCATATACACGACCTTGATATTGCACGCTTTATTTTTGGCGAGCCAAATAAAGTTTCCTGTATTGCAGGCGGTCAACATATTGTAGAGGACGCTTTTGCACATTCAACACTTTATTATAATGATTTCACCGTTTTTGCAGAGGGTAGATGGGATTTGGTTAAAATGCCCTTTGTAGCAGATTTTAGTATTTCCTTTGAAAAGGCTAATATTGTATGCTCAGGCGGTCAGGTTACTGTTTATCCTTATGAGGGCGAAAAATTTTGTCCTGAATTATCAAGTGACAGTATGTATATGAAGGAAATTGAATATATAACTGATATTTTTATAAATGGGGAAGAAAACACACAAAATCCGCCTGAAAGTGCTGCTGAAAGCATTCGACTTGCAGAAACTCTTAAATTAAGTGCACAGAAAAATGGTGAAATATTAAAGTTTTAAATTGAGGTAATAAAATGTTAAAAGTAGCAGTTATTGGTTGCGGAAGTATATCTTGTATGCATTTGGATCCGGCGGTAGCTTTGGAAGAAGCTGAACTAGTTGCGGTTTGTGATATAAAGCCCGATAGAGCAGAGCGTGCTGCTCAAAAATATAATGCTAAACCGTATATGGATTATATGGAAATGTTCGAAAAAGAACAGCTTGATGTAGTTCATATTTGTCTTCCTCACTATTTACATACAAAGGTTGCTTGTGACGCTTTTAAAAAGGGAATAAACGTAATTTGTGAAAAGCCGATGAGCATAAAGTATGAGGATGCCGTAGCAGCGGTAGAATTAGCAGAAAAGTGTGGTGTTAAGTATGGAGTGATTTTTCAGTGCCGATATAATACACCTTCTATGCTTGTAAAACAGCGAATTGAGGACGGCAAACTCGGTAAAGTAAAATGCGGAAGAACAACGCTTACTTGGTACCGCTCTGATAATTACTATGATCATTCTGATTGGAAAGGCAGATGGGAAAAAGAGGGTGGCGGTGTAATCATTGACCAAGCTATACACTCAATTGACCTTGCCAATTGGATGATAGACGACACACCTGTAGATATTCAGGCTTCGCTCCATAACCGTAATCACGAAATTATGGTGGTTGAGGATACGGGTGAAGGGTTGATAAAGTATGAAAACGGCGCTCTTTTATCCTTTTATGCTATGAATAACTATTTTGTTGACGAGCCTATTGAAATTAGACTTGTTTGTGAAAACGGTAAGGCTATTTTTTCTTATGACAGAGCCGAAATCAGCTATAATAACGGAACCTTCGAGTCTGTAAACAATATGCCGCAAAAAATGGTTTCGTATACTGGCGGTAAGGATTATTGGGGTACACAGCACGCCGTACAAATAAGACAGTTCTACCGTTCGGTATTAGGCCTTGAAGAACTTGAAATTACCGGTAGGGAAGCACTTAAAATCCAAAAAATTATTTGTGAAATTTATGATAAGGGTTGGAAAGGTAAATGACTTTAGAACGAGGTGTTACTTATGAAAATAATTGAAAAACTAAATGCCAAACAGGACATATATGGCGAAAAACCCGTAACCATTGCCTTTTTGGGGGATAGTGTAACACAAGGCTGTTTCGAGTGTTACATCAAGGAAGGTGGTGCTATAGAAACAGTATTTGATTATAAAAGTTCTTATAGCACAAGAGTTAGAGAAATGCTTAATATTCTCTATCCCCAAGTTCAGGTAAATATAATCAACAGTGGTATAAGCGGTGATAGCACAACTAATGCACTAAATAGGATTGATAGAGATATATTGCCTTTTTCTCCCGATTTAGTTGTGGTGTCCTATGGACTTAACGATGCGTGCAACGGTTTTGATTTTCTTGATAAATATGCTGAAAACTTAAGAATCATTTTAAACAGGGTAGCGGCTAATGATGCAGAAGTTGTTTTCTTGACACAAAATGCCATGAATACTAAAATCAGTTGTCATTTGCGTGAAGAAGATGCTCTTAAGGGCACTGCAAAAATGACAATGAACCGCCAAAATGACGGTGTTATGAGAGCTTATATGAATAAAGCCAAAGAAGTAGCTTTAGAATGTGGAGCAAAAGTTTGCGATATTTATCCAATGTGGGAAAAGCTTATTGCAGGCGGAGTTGATACTACCGAACTTTTAGCTAATAAAATAAATCACCCTATCAGAGAAATTCATTATTATATGGCAATGAAACTTATTGAAATTATGTTTGAATAAAGAGGAGAAAAGTAATTGGACAAGGAAATTATCAATCTTCTAAAAGCAACTGCAATAAAAACCATAGCCGATTGTACATTTGGAAAAAAAGTTAACTATTTCAAAGAAGAGAAAGAAGTACCTGTTTTACTGCCTTCTGGAGACGAAAAATATGTTAGCTTCTGGGTGAGAGATTGTGCAATGATGGCAGAAAGCAAGTTGATACCTAATCATCTACTTAAAAAATACATTGAGATTATTTCTACCTACGGTCAAAATGGAAAAGATGCAATTCGTTTGGAAAATGACTTGTCAATTCCACCGTACTCTATCGCTGATCACATAAACTATGATGGAAAACCTGTTTATTTTCCGGGAACATATTCTTCAGGAAATAATCAGGGAAGTGGAGATTTTGGCTTCTATCCACCATTCTGCGATAATTATTATTACATAATAATGGTTAGCATCTATGTTGAGCAAAGCGGCGATTCAGAAATACTCAATGACAAATGTAATGATTTGACCATTGCAGAAAGTCTTGAGTATGCGTTTGCTGGATACAACATAGATGATAAAAGTGATTTGTGTATTAGCGATGAAGAAAAATATACGGTTGATTGGGGATTTGTAGACACAATAAAAAAGAGCGGGAAGCTGTTAATGGCATCTCTTTTGCGATATAATGCAGCAAGAAAATTGCAAATGCTTTTTAAAGATAATGCCGACAAGTATAATTTTTACAAAGCAAAGGCAGAAAAAATCAAGAAAAACATATTATTGGAGTTTTACGATAATAGTACGGGTTGGTTTTATTCTGCAACAGGAATCGGAAAACAGTATGATGTATGGGCAACTGCTTATGCGGTTTTTTCTGGTATTACAAAAGAGAAAAAAACATTAGAAGCACTTTACAACGCATATATTGATAGGACTGCGGTTGTTGACGGATATGTCAGACATATATTAACGAATAATGATTTTTCCACCAATTCAGCATGGGAAAGTACAAGAACGGAATATAACACGTATCAAAATGGCGCATATTGGGCAACACCGACCGGATGGTATGCATATGCTTTATACTGTTATAACCAAAAAATAGATATTTTAGAAGATTTTATAAAACATTTAAATATATATGCGAAAGACGGAGCTCCTTTTGAATGGATCGATAAAACAACAACGAAATACAGTGGATTGAATTACGGAACTTCGGGAGTGTTGCCGTATATAGGTGCAATTAAAATAATAGAGGAATTTAAACAAATATATTAACAATTTCGTTGTGAACATACATACCAGTGTAAATGTTTTTGCTAATTATAGTTAATATTATGATGAAGAGGGAGATGAGGCTGTTTTCTTTTTGAATCTTTTTATCATTTATTAAATCAAACGATTAATAAATAAAATTAATAATATAGCAGGTGTGTTTTTATGATAGTAAAAGAATATATCAAAAATTTTGAAAAATTAGGCTTTGGAATGTTTGTACATTTCGGTCTTTACAGTATTTTGGGTAAGGGCGAATGGATAAGACATTCGGCACAAATACCCGAAGAAGAATACGATTTACTGTTATCAGAATTTAATCCCGATTTAGATTGGGCTGATAACCTTGTAGCTACTGCAAAAAAAGCAGGTTGTAAGTATATAACTCTTACAACCCGTCATCACGATGGTTTTTCACTTTATGATACCAAGGGTTTAAGTGATTATGACGCTATGCATGCTAAATGTAAGAGAGACCTTGTAAAAGAGTTTGTTGATGCATGTAACAAAAATGGCATAATTCCTTTTTTCTATCACACAATGCTCGATTGGCACGAACCGTCTTACCGTTTGGATTTCAAAAAGTACCTACAATATTTAAGAGACAGTGTTGAGCTTATTTGTACTCAATACGGAAAAATCGGCGGAATATGGTTTGACGGTATGTGGGATAAACCTGCGCCCGAATGGGAAGAGGATTTATTGTACGCAGTTATTCGAAAGCACCAACCTGAAGCTATGATAATTAACAATTCAGGGCTATCGGCATTAGGTGCATTGGGTCATATTGAGCTTGATAGTGTTACATTTGAACGAGGTGTTCCAAAGCCCATAAACCTTGACTGTTCGCCAAAATATATTGCAAGCGAAATGTGTGAAGTATTAAATGAATGTTGGGGATATGGCGCAGAAGATATTTGTTATAAAGCTCCGGCTACCATAATAGAAGAGCTTGCCGACTGTAGAAAATATCGTTCTAATTTCTTACTTAATGTCGGGCCCCTTCCAAATGGAAGATTAAGAAACATAGATGCAGCAACATTTGAAATTATAGGACAATGGATGGATATATTTGGCAAAACCATTGGTGAACCTGCTCCTACAGGCATAACAGTAACTGGAAATGAACGAGATTTTATTCTTAAATCCGAAGACGGTAATTATTATCTGTTTTGTTATGGTCTCCCATCAGAGTCGGATCCGAATGTAACAAGAATTCATAATTTAGATTACGATCTAAAATTCCCTTTTTCTTCTGAAATAGAATCAGTAACCTTTATGGACAATGGGGATAAGATTGATTTTGAGCAGAAAGACGGCATTTGCACCATTCATACATTTCCTTATGTTTTCGGTCGAAACCTTGTTGTAAGAGTTGCAAAAATCAAACCTAAAAATTAAAATGTAATTAATTTCGCATTACACTACAGATAAAATCCCGATTTGTGATTATTAATTTTATGGTTTTAATGGTGATTAAATGGTTGAAGTTTATGGAAAAAACAACGCTTCCTTCATAGAGGGGTGTGATTTTGTTTTAGATTTTGATAAAGATATTAGTGAAATAAAGCTTTTGCAACTTACTGATATGCAGATTATTGATGCTTCTCAACGACGCACTTCAGATAGATTACGTCCAGATGAAATCAAAGCTTGGGCATGAAATACAGTTGATGTAAATTGCTATAATCATATAAGAAGTGTCATTGCACAGATATGCCCTGATTATATTTTTATAACAGGTGATATGGTTTACGGTTCATTTGATGATTCTGGCGAGATTTTAAAAGAATTTATTAGTTTTATGGATTCTTTTAATATACCGTGGAGTATTGTTTGGGGCAATCACGATAATGAATCGCAAATAGGAATTGATGAACAGTGTCGACGTTATACGAATAGTAAAAATTGTGTATTTAATCCTGGAAAAACAATAGGCAATTCTAATTATACGGTAGGTATTTCCGTAAATAAAGTGCTTAAAAGGACTTTATACTTTATTGATACTCACGGAGCAGTTAGAAATGCCGGAATTTATCAAGAACAACTTGAATTTTGTCTTGAAAGAGCAAAAGAGATAGAAAAAATTGTTTCTGTACCTTCTTTTATGATAACACATATTCCAGTAGATTTATTTCATATTTCGGAAATTGAGAAAGGTTATCTTAATGAAAGCAAGAAATCGTATGTTATTGGTGTTGATGTTGAAAGCAAAGACGGTGATTTTGGTTTTAGTTTTGATAGTAGGGGTTCGGGTGGATATATAAAGACAGATGAATTATTTAAAAAGGTATTAGAAGAATGTAATGTTGATGGTATCTTTGCAGGTCATTACCATAATAAGTGTTCCTGTATACATTATAATAACTTAAAATTAATTTTTGGGTTAAAAAGTTCACAATATGACTATTATACTAATGGGCATATAGGTGCAACATTAGTTACTTTTAGTGAAAAAGAGTTTAAAATACAGTATATACCTTCATTTGCAGAATATGCTCCGGTTCCTGCTTTGGCTCCAAACTTTAAAAATATTAAAATTAGTTAAGAATGAATTTTAAAGTTCAATAGTTTAAAAGCTTACATATCTCAATTTTATACAAATATGTTTGAACAGACATCGCTTGGAATCAGCCACTAAATTATAAATTTGCAAGTAGAGTTTTTGAGCGTGACGGAAATGAAATATACAAAATTGGTGATTATTCAATCAAAAGCGATGGATATGAATTAGCACCCTGCTCAGCGGTAATTTTAAAGATCAAATAATGTAAAACAAATATAATCAATTGGAGGAAATATTATGTCAAAAAACAGATACATAGGTGATTATCCCGTAATTGGTATCCGCCCCGTTGTTGACGGCAGACGAGGACCGATGAAATTACGTGAAAGTCTTGAACCACAAGTTTGGGCAATGGCAAATGCCGCTAAAAAGTTGTTTGAGGAAAATCTTTTTTATTCAAACGGTGAGCCCGTAAAGGTAGTTATGGCAGATACTTGCATAGGTCGTGTTGCAGAAACCGCCGCTTGTGCAGATAAATTTAGAAAAGAAGGTGTTAGCATTACACTTTCTGTAACTCCTTGTTGGTGTTATGGCTCCGAAACAATGGATATGGACAAAGATACTATTAAGGGCGTTTGGGGATTTAATGGAACAGAACGCCCGGGTGCAGTTTATCTTGCTGCAGTTCTTGCTGGCCATGCTCAAAAAGGTCTTCCTGCTTTCGGTATCTATGGCCACGAAGTACAGGATGTAGATATGGTAGATACAATTCCCGAGGATGTAAAAGAAAAGCTTTTGCGTTTTGGCAGATGCGCTATTGCGGTTGCTACTATGCGCGGCAAATCATATCTTCAAATTGGTTCTCAGTGTATGGGTATTGCAGGTTCTATTATAGACCAAGACTTTATGGAAGAATACTTTGGTATGCGTGTAGAGAGTGTTGACGAGGTTGAAATACTTCGCCGAATGGAAGAAGGCATTTATAACGAGGAAGAGTACCAAAAGGCGCTCGCTTGGACAAAGGAGCATTGCAAAGAGGGCAGAGACGATAACCCCGAATTTGTAAAGTTCTCAGATGAAGAAAAGGAAAAGCAGTGGGAATTTACTGTTAAAATGTATTGCATTATAAAAGACCTTATGGCAGGCAATAAGAATTTGCCTGAAGGTTGTGAAGAAGAAATAGTAGGCCATAACGCTATTGCCGGCGGTTTCCAAGGTCAAAGACAGTGGACAGACCATTGGCCTAACTGTGACTATCCGGAAGCGCTTTTAAGCTCTACCTTCGATTATGAAGGTGCAAGAGAGCCTTACACACTCGCTACCGAGAATGATGTGCTTAATGGCATGGGTATGCTCTTTATGAGATTACTAACTCATAGAGCGCAAATCTTTGCTGATGTTCGTACATATTGGAGTGGTGATGCTGTAAAGCGTGTAACAGGATATGATTTGGAGGGCAAGGCAAAAGAGTCTGATGGTATTATTCACTTGCTCAATTCAGGTGCAGCTTGTCTTGACGCAAGTGGCGTATGCACAGATGAAAACGGTAACGCTACCATGAAGAAGTGGTGGGAAGTAACCGACGAGGATATAAAGAAAATGACCGATGCTACTGTTTGGTGCGAGGCAGGATTTGATAACTTCCGTGGCGGTGGATTTTCAAGTCACTTTACCACAAAAGCAGAAATGCCCTGTACAATGATAAGACTTAACCTTGTAAAAGGCTTGGGACCTGTTCTTCAAATTGCTGAGGGTTGGACAGTAAATCTTCCCGACGATGTATCCGATACACTTATGGAGAGAACTAACCCGACCTGGCCTTGTACTTGGTTTGCGCCAAGAACAGATGGTAAAGAGGGAAGCCCCTTTAAAACCGCTTATGAGGTAATGCAGAACTGGGGCGCCAACCACGGTGCAATCAGTTACGGACACATCGGCGCCGACCTTATTACAATGTGCTCAATGCTCCGTATTCCTGTTTGTATGCACAATGTACCTGAGGATGATATATTCCGTCCTGCTTGTTGGAATGCTTTCGGTATGGATAAAGAAGGTCAGGATTATAGAGCTTGTGCTACTTATGGACCTCAATTCAAGAAATAAAAACTAGCATCATAAGGAATTAATGCGAACATTAAGAAAAAGTGATATGAATTGGGTAGAAAATATCCATACTCACAATACAAAATCTAATATATCTGACCTGTTAGAAAAAATGCAGAAATTCTTAATAAACACGCACTTGTAATTTTATAGGATAGAGTAACATTATAATTAAAGGCGTAAAAACTAATTGTCTATTTTAAACAAAGAGTGAACTTTCATTCTTGTTTATAAATTAGAAAATATTGTTAATAAGATTGGATATACAGGAGTCTGATTTTATATCATCTTTCTCTAATCGTTAGCGCAATTAAAAAAGTGGTCTGTGTTATCACATACTGCTTTGGTGAGTTTAAGTTCTTAAATGGGAAGCTTTTAAGTTTTATAAAAAGGTGGAGGTGCATATTTCTGCACCTCCACTAGTTTAATTATAGATCAATTCACTATTTACAATTTCTGTCACTTTTTGACGTATGTTGTTCATATGTGCAACCCATTCCATCTGCTTATCCTCTTTTAGTTGTTCGGTGATGTCTTCGGTAGCTTTATATTGTGAGATAAGTGTATCAAACATTTCTTCCGCTTGTTTGTTAATGTCAGCGAGATAGCGCTTGAGTTTGCAGTCCAAAACTAACGATGTATAAAACTCTTTGCGGTGGTGTTTGATATATTCTAAATGTCGCATACCCCATACACCAATCTCGACTTGTTCTTCATCGGGGAGTTTAAGGCATGGGATGTAATAATCGCCTTGCAATTCATAGGTTATCCCCGTTCTTTCATCCGTAATAAATTTTGTCAACTTTTCCATAATGTTTTCCTCCTAAATTTGTATATACATTTTTGTACGTATATACAGTTTACTTTAATTGTTTAAAAAACACCAATGTGCCGATTGAATACGGTGTGAATATATGTGTGAATGTCAGTTATGTTAAGTTTATTTTTTCGAATCCGTTAAGAATAACCGCACCAAAAAGAAACGACAATTTTCGACAAGAAGATTGTCGTTTCTTTTTGTTTTCTTCACTTTTCTCTTTTCACTCTTCTCTCTTCACTTAAATTGTCGTTTCCAGATAAAAGATAAGAGAGAAGAGATAAAAGAAAAGGTGTCGGCTATGCCGACGAATATAAAAAATATGTAGGAGTTTAATCCTATACAATGGAATTTGGTTGTGGGTTTGGAATTGTCTATCCCTTCCATATCGAGTGTTCATAACCAACTTGAATGTTGGAAATGGACACTCGATTTTCTTTTATATTAAAAAAGCAGTTTCAACCGTTTAGTTGAAACTGCTTTTTGCTTTGGGTTTAATAATTTTATTTTTCAATAGCTATAATTTTATCAACTCTTGTTTGATGTCTGCCGCCTTCAAATTCGGTATCAACAAACAAGTCGGCAAGCTCTAATGCAGTGCCAACACCGATAACACGACCGCCGAGACAGAGAATATTAGAGTTATTATGAAGTCTTGTGAACTTAGCGGAAAAATGCTCGCTGCAAGCGGCAGCGCGAATACCTTTAACCTTATTAGCAGCGATAGACATTCCGATACCTGTTCCGCAAACCAATATACCGCGCTCACATTCGCCTGAGGTTATTTTTTCGCAAACCTTAATAGCTATATCCGGGTAGTCTACCGATTTTTGCTCGTAAATTCCGCAGTCAACAACCTCAAATCCGCGTTCTTTTAAATGCTCGGCGATAGCATTCTTATGCTCTAAACCACCATGGTCGCATCCAATTACAATTTTCATTTTTTTAACTCCTTTTTCTGTTTTAATTCTCTTTCTGCCTGAGGCAGTCTTAAATAAATTGGTAAAAGATTCTCGGGAGAAATAGTATTTCCTATATTAAAATCCTTGTTTGAAGCAAGGGCAACGCCTGTGGCAGTTTGATATCTTCTGGCTTCAAATGATTTTAAAACATTTTTTGTGTTTTCGGCAAAGGGAAAGAAAACATCCGTACCGTCACCTGCAATATAAATGTTTAAATTTTCCTCGTTTGGCAAATTTGAAATCTCGTTTGCCAGTTCTTCGCACATTAAAGCACGGTCGGGACAAAGTCTTTCAATTTTACCGTTTTTGATTTTAAATAAAGCGTTATATACCTGATTGCATCTCGCATCCATAACCGCGCATACGATACAATCGGTATCAATGAAATTATAAGCAATAGCTTCAAGGGTAGAAACCGATACACATGGAATTTTTTTGGCCTGAGCTAAACCTTTAATTGCGCTTATACCTATTCTTATGCCTGTAAAAGAGCCTGGACCTGCACTTACTGCAAAGCCATCAATATCCGAAAGCTTAATATTAGCGGATTTGAGCAAAGCTTCTACCATAGGCATTAAGGTTTGCGAATGGGTTAGCTTAACATTTATAAAGGAAGAAGCAAGCACCTTTTCACTGTCTGTAATAGCGACAGAGCAGGGGGTTGCAGAACATTCTATCGAGAGCGTTTTCATAAATTATTGTTCCTCTTTTTTAAAAATAGTTATTTTTCGTTCGGTTTCGCCCGTATTTTGAATTTCAACATATATGGTATTATCGGGCAGAGCGTTTTCAATGTTTTCACTCCATTCAACAACAACAATACCGCCAAGCTCAATATATTCGAAAAAGCCTGAGGAATAAAGCTCGTCCCAAGAGGATATGCGATACATATCAAAATGATAGATATCGAATTTTCCGCCTAAGTATTCGTTTATAAGAGCGAAGGTGGGGGAGTTTACCGTTCCGTCAAACCCTAGACCTAATGCTAAGCCTTTTGTAAAATGGGTTTTGCCTGCACCCAAATCGCCTATAAAGGCTATAACCTCACCGCCCGAAAAACCGCTTGCAAATTTTTTTGCTATGTTTATGGTTTCTTCGGGTGATTTCGAATAAAATGTATTCATAAAAACTCCGTAAATTTTTTTAGTTTCTGATTTTAATCTATTTTAACATATATTTATTAATTTTTAAAGAGTAACTTGAATTTTTCTTAAAAATATAATATTATATTATAAGATAGGGTGAAAAGAAGGTGAAAATGTGAAATATTTAATGGGTAGATTGGCGGACTTTTTTCGCGAGACGGACAAGCTATTGCTTATTCTTTGTGTAACGGCAACAAGTTACGGTTGCCTCGCGGTTTTCTCAACAACCTACCACATGGAAAGTATCCGTCGAGTTATTGTTCAGGCTTTTTGTATGATAATAGGTATTATTGCGGCGCTTATTATTTCAACCTATGATTATGAAAAAATAATGAAGCGTTGGTATATATGGGCGGTTGTGGGTGTTTTACCTGTTATTCTCACATTTTTTATCGGTTTTGCCCCTGAGGGTACGGACGATAAAGCTTGGCTTGATTTAGGAATAACAACCTTTCAACCCTCCGAGCTTATGAAAATTTGTTTTATAATTACTTTTGCTACTCACATTAGGAAAGTTAAAGAAAATATTAATAAACCCAAATATTTTATACCCTTATGCTTGCACGGATTTTTCCCTGTTGGACTAATCTTTTTACAGGGCGACTGGGGAACTGCTATTGTATTTGGAGTTATAACTGTGTTTATGATGTGGGCAGGCGGTGTTTCATGGAAGTATTTTTTATCGGGAATTTCCGCTGCATTAATCGCTTCGCCTTTTGGGTATTTCTTTGTTCTTAGTGATGACCACAGAAAGCGTCTTGCAATGATGCTTGATATTGAGGGTGATATTCAAGGCATCGGCTTCCAACAATGGCGCGGTAGAGTAGCGCTTGCTAACGGCGGTCTTTTCGGTCAAGGCTTTTTAAATGGCGATTTAACTCAGTCGGCTTCAATTCCTGAAAGCCATAACGACTTTATATTTGTTTGTATTGGCGAGGAATTTGGTCTTTTAGGTTGCTTGGTGGTTATTATTCTTTTGGGCGCTATATGCCTCAGATGTATGAGGGTTGCGAGAATATGCATTAATGACGGTGGTAAGCTTATCTGCGTTGGTGTTTTTGCAATGTTATTCACTCAGTCGGTTATTAATATAGGTATGTGTACCTCGCTTTTGCCTGTTATTGGTATAACTCTTCCGTTTTTCAGCGCAGGCGGAACTTCGCTTTTATGCCTTTTCTTAGGAATAGGTCTTGTATTTAATGTTTATAAGCACCGAAACTCGCGAATTATTTATTTAAGAGATTAACCTTGAGCCCTTGCTTTGCAAGGGCTTTTATTAAAATTGCATAAAATTTTTCTCAAAACTTTTGCAGTTATGTGCAAGAGGTAAAAAATCAATAAATTTGCAAAATATTCTTGCATATTTATTCAAAATATGTTATTATTTATGCATAGAAAATCAATAATTGATGCATATTTATGCAATATGGAGGAATAAAAATGAATAAAAATGAAATCAAAAAGGTTGTTCTTGCATATTCAGGCGGTTTGGATACTTCCATAATCATCCCTTGGCTTAAAGAAAACTATAATAACCCTGAGATTATTGCAGTTTCGGGTAATGTTGGTCAGGCAAGCGAGCTCGAAGGTTTAGAGGAAAAGGCTATTAAAACAGGCGCTTCTAAATGCTATGTTGAGGATTTAACCGAAGAGTTTTTAACCGATTATGTTTTTCCTTGCGTTCAGGCAGGTGCTACTTATGAGGAATATTTGTTAGGAACTGCTTTTGCGCGTCCTCCTATTGCTAAGAGAATTGCTGAAATTGCTATTGCTGAGGGAGCAGATGCTATCTGCCATGGTTGCACAGGTAAAGGTAACGACCAAGTTCGTTTTGAGCTTGCAATTAAAGCTTTTGCTCCTGATATGCCTATCATAGCTCCTTGGAGAGAGTGGGATATTAAATCTCGTGAAGAAGAAATTGATTACGCAGAGGCTCATAATGTTCCTCTAAAAATCAGCCGTGAAACCAACTATTCTAAGGATAAAAATATTTGGCACTTGTCTCACGAAGGTCTTGATTTAGAAGACCCCAAAAACGAGCCTCAATATAATAAAGAGGGCTTTTTAGAGATGGGCGTTTCTCCCGAAATGGCTCCCGATAAGGCCACTTATGTTACTCTTCACTTTGAAGAGGGTATTTGTACCGAGCTTGACGGTAAAAAGGTTGGCGCAGTTGAGCTTGTTGATACTCTTAACAAAATTGGCGGTGCTAATGGTATCGGTCTTTTGGATATCGTTGAAAACCGTCTTGTTGGTATGAAGTGCCGTGGTGTTTATGAAACTCCCGGTGGCGCTATTCTTTACAAGGCTCACTCGGTTTTAGAGAGTATTTGTCTTGATAAAGAAACAGCTCATTATAAGTCATTAGTTGCCCAAAAGCTTGGTGAATTGGTTTACAATGCTCAATGGTTCACTCCTTTAACCGATGCAATTTTGGCTTTTGTTAAAACAACCCAAAAGACTGTTACAGGTGATGTTACCTTAAAGCTTTATAAGGGTAATATGATTAACGCAGGCGTTTCTTCACCATATTCGTTATACGACCCCGAAATCGCAACCTTTGATGAGGATGAGGTTTACGACCAAAAGGATTCTCAAGGTTTCATTAACCTTTACGGACTTCCAACCGAGGTTTATGCTAAAATGAAGGCCAAAAACGGCTTAAAATAATTTAAAATACACCGCTCCTTATTAAAGGGGCGGTATAGATATTTTTATAATAAGTAGGTATATTTATGGATAAAATGTGGGCGGGCAGATTTAGTAAAGCCCTAGATAAAGAGGCAGACGATTTTAATTCTTCTATTCATTTTGACTGCCGTATGTATAAACAGGATATAACCGGCTCTATTGTTCATGCTATGATGCTAGCAAAGCAGGGTATTATTTCAGAAAACGAAAAAGAAGAAATAATAAACGGATTATCAAGCATTTTAGAAGATATTGAAAATAAGAAATTGGATTTCGATTTTGATGCCGAAGATATACATATGTTTATCGAGTCTGAACTCACCAAAAGAATAGGAGATGCAGGCAAAAAGCTTCATACTGCAAGAAGCCGAAACGACCAAGTTGCTCTTGATATAAGACTTTATTTAGCCTATGAATGCGAGGAAATCGGAAAGCTTTTAAAGAAGCTTATTGAAGTTATACGCGATAAAGCAGAGGAAAATCAGGATGCGATTATGCCGGGCTATACTCATTTGCAACGCGCTCAACCCATAACCTTTGCTCATCATTTATTGGCTTATGCTATGATGTTTAAGCGCGATTTTGAGCGTGTTGGAGACGCACTTGACCGTATGCTCTGCTGTCCAATCGGTTCTTGCGCATTAGCAGGTACTACCTATAATACCGACCGCGAATTTGAAGCTGAGCATCTTGGCTTTAATGAGATTATGGTGAACAGTATCGACGGTGTTTCAGACAGAGATTTCTGTATTGAATTAATGTCTTGCTTTGCAACTGTTATGATGCATTTATCCCGTTTTTCTGAGGAAATAATACTTTGGTCTAGCTGGGAATTTAAGTTTGTTGAGCTTGATGACAGTTATACAACAGGTTCAAGCATTATGCCTCAAAAGAAAAATCCTGATATGGCGGAGTTGGTTCGCGGTAAAACAGGTAGAGTTTATGGCGATTTAATGGCGCTTCTGACAACATTGAAAGGTTTGCCCTTAGCATACAATAAGGATATGCAGGAGGATAAAGAAGCAATTTTTGATTCGGTTGATACGGTTAAAAAGTGCCTTAGCATTTTCGCTCCTATGGTGGCAACTATGCGTCCTATAAAAGAAAATATGTATTCTGCAGCTCAAAAAGGCTTTATAAATGCAACTGATTTGGCAGATTATCTTGTTAAAAAGGGTATGCCTTTCAGAACGGCTTATAAGCATGTTGGAACTCTTGTGGGTTACTGCATTGAGCAAAACACAGTGCTTGAAAATTTACCTATTGAAAAATACAAGGAATATTCCGATTTGTTTGATAATGACCTTTACAATGAAATTTCGCTTGAAACCTGTGTTGCAAAGCGTATTTCGGCAGGGTCTACGGGTTATGAATCGGTAAAACGCCAGTTAGAATATATTACGGAGTTTTTAAATAAATGAAAAAAGTGTTTATAGATGGCTCTGCGGGAACAACCGGTCTTCGCATAGCCGAAAGACTTGAAAACAGAAATGATATTGAGCTTATTAAACTTACCGAAGAAAACCGCAAGGATATTGGAGCTAGAAAAGAAGCTATAAATAAAGCGGATATTGCTTTTCTTTGTCTTCCTGATGCGGCGGCTATTGAAGCGGTTTCTCTTTGCGATAATGATAATACAGTAATTATAGACACCTCAACCGCTCACAGAACAAATCCTTTATGGGCATACGGTTTTCCTGAGTTATCAGCCGAGTTTGAAGAAAAAATCAAAAATTCAAAAAGAATTGCAAACCCGGGTTGCCATGCCAGCGGATTTATTTCTCTGATTTATCCTTTAATTGAAAAAGAAATTTTAAAAAGCGATGCTTTGCTTTCTTGTTTTTCGCTGACAGGCTATTCGGGCGGCGGTAAAAAAATGATTGCCGAGTATGAAGAAGCAGAAAATCTGCTTTTATATCCAAGGCAATACGGGCTTTCTCAAAGCCACAAGCATTTGCCCGAAATGACCGCTATAACAGGCCTCGAAAATGCACCTGCATTTATTCCTGTTGTTGATAATTTTTATAGCGGTATGGAGGTAACTGTTCCGATTTTTAAATCAATGCTGAATGACGGTTTCGGTATTGAGGATATAAAAACTGCTTATAAAGATAAATATAACGGAAATATCGTAAAATTTGTTGAGGAATTTGACGAGGGCGGATTTGTTTCGGCAGGTAAGCTTGCGAATAAGGATAATATGGAAATTGCCGTTTCAGGAAATGAGGAAAGAATTTTGCTGATTTCCCGTTATGATAATCTCGGTAAGGGCGCATCAGGTGCAGCGGTTGAATGTATGAATATTGTACTTGGTGTTCAAAAAACCGAAGGACTAGAAGTTTAATTTAGGAGTTAATTTATGGAAATTATATCAGGAGGCGTTTGCGCCGCTAAAGGCTTTAAAGCAAACGGAATACATTGCGGAATAAGAAAAAACAGAACAAAACGTGATTTGAGTTTAATTTTTAGCGAGAAAAGAGCAACTGCTGCCGCAGTTTATACTACTAATCTCGTTAAAGGTGCGCCGCTTTTGGTAACAAAAGAGCATATTGCAGACGGGTTTGCTTCTGCTATTATTTGCAACAGCGGAAATGCTAATACCTGCAATGCAAACGGAGTGGAAATTGCTGAGCAGACTAGCAGTATTTTGGCAAAAGAATTAAATATAAGCGATAAAGATATTGTTGTTGCTTCAACAGGTGTTATCGGTCAACCGCTTGATATTAAGCCGATAAAAGACGGTATTCCTGAACTGGTTAGCGGTTTATCTTATAACGGCGGAGGTCATGCCGCAGAGGGTATACTAACTACCGATACCATTAAAAAAGAGGTTGCGGTTAGCTTTAAGATTGGCGGCAAGGAATGTAAAATAGGCGGTATTGCAAAGGGCTCGGGTATGATTCATCCCAATATGGCAACTATGCTTGTGTTTATAACGACCGACTGCGCTATTTCTTCTAAAATGCTGCAAGAAGCGTTATCTTCCGATATTAAAAACACATTTAATATGGTTAGTATCGACGGTGATACTTCAACAAACGATATGGTTTGTGTTTTGGCAAATGGTATGGCAGAAAATGAAGAAATAACCGATTTTGGCGAAGACTTTGAGACCTTTATGAAAGCGCTTAATACTGTTACTGTTAATCTTTGCCGAAAAATCGCGGGAGACGGCGAGGGCGCAACCAAGCTTTTAGAATGCAAGGTTTCGGGTGCTGATTCCTTAGAAAATGCAAAATTAGTTGCAAAATCGGTTATTTGTTCCTCGCTTTTGAAAGCCGCAATGTTCGGTGCAGACGCTAACTGGGGTAGAGTTCTCTGCGCTATCGGTTATTCGAAAGCTCAGGTTGATGTAGAAAAAATTGATGTTAGTTTCAAATCTCATAAGGGCGAGATTTTAGTTTGCAAGGATGGTTCGGGAGTTGATTTCTCGGAAGAAAAGGCAAAAGAAATCTTATTAGAAAACGAAATTGAAGTTTTAATCAACTTAAATAGCGGAAAATTTTCTTCTACCGCTTGGGGTTGCGATTTAACCTATGATTATGTGAAAATCAATGGAGATTATAGAACTTAAAAAGAGGTTTTAATATGTATATTGATGATATAACAAATGCTCAAAGGGCGGAAGTTTTAACTGCTGCGCTACCTTATATAAAGAAATATTATGGCAAGGTTATCGTTGTTAAATATGGCGGTAACGCTATGATAAACGAAGAATTAAAGCAACAGGTTATGGAGGATATTGTGCTTTTGCATCTTATCGGTGTTAAGGTTGTTTTGGTTCATGGTGGCGGTCCTGAGATTACCGATATGCTTAAAAAAATCGGTAAAGAATCGGTTTTTGTTGATGGGCTCAGAGTAACCGACGGTGAGACCGCTGAGATTGTTCAAATGGTGCTTGCAGGTAAAATAAATAAAAGCCTTGTTAACCTTTTGGGAACAAAGGGTGGCAAGGCTATGGGTATTTCGGGACTTGATGCAGGTATGATTCAAGCCGAGCCTAAGGACGAGCGTTTGGGATTTGTTGGTAATATAACAAAGGTTAATGTTGAGCCTATAAATCACCTTTTAGAAAATGATTATATTCCGGTTGTTTCAACCGTTGCTTGCGATAAAAAGGGTAATGTTTATAATATAAATGCCGATACTGCTGCCGCTTATATTGCGGGCGCTTTAAAGGCAGAGCGTTTGATTTCTATGACCGATATTGCAGGCATTTTAAAGGATAAGGATGACCCGTCTTCTCTTATTCCTTGCATTGATATTAAAGAAGCAAAAGAACTCTTTAATGACGGTACAATTTCAGGCGGAATGATACCTAAGGTTGAATGTTGCTTAGAGGCGATTTCAAAGGGTGTTCGCAAGGTTATTATAATGGACGGCAGAGTGCCTCATTCGCTTCTTATAGAAACCCTGACAGACGAGGGTGCAGGAACAATGGTTTTGGAGAATAAAAATGAATATTAAAGAAAAGGATAATCTGTATATCGCAAATACCTATGCCCGCTTTGATTTGCAACTTAAAGAGGGCAAAGGCTCATTAGTTTATGATGAGGAAGGCAAAGAATATATAGATATGGCAACAGGAATTGCTGTTAATACTTTCGGTTTTTGCGATGATGAATGGATTAAGGCGGTAAACAGTCAGCTTAATTGTTTGCAACATGCTTCTAATTTATATTATACCGAGCCTTGCGTTAAATTAGCAGAAATGCTTTGCGAGAAAACAGGTATGAAAAAGGTGTTTTTCTCAAATTCGGGAGCGGAGGCAAACGAATGTGCAATTAAGGTTGCCCGCAAATATGCCGCTGATAAAAAGGGTAAAGAGTATAATACAATTATTACCCTTAAAAACAGTTTTCATGGCAGAACTATAACAACTCTTGCGGCAACAGGACAAGATGTTTTTCATAATGACTTTTTGCCTTTGACAGACGGATTTGTTTACTGCGAGGCTAATAACTGCGAAGAGCTTGAAAATATAGTTAAAAACGGGAAAATTGCCGCGATTATGTTTGAAACTGTTCAGGGTGAGGGCGGTGTTTTGCCGCTTGAAGATGAATTTGTTAAAACTATTTTTGAGTTAGCTGAAAATCACGATATTTTAACTATTGCAGATGAGGTTCAGACAGGAAACGGAAGAACAGGCGCGCTTTATGGGTTTATGAATTACGGTGTAACTCCCGATATATTCTCAACCGCAAAGGGACTTGGCGGCGGTCTACCTCTCGGTGCTACTGTTTTAGGTGAAAAGGTTAAGGATGTTTTAAATGCAGGAAGTCACGGTTCAACTTTTGGCGGAAATCCAATAGCATCTGCCGGTGCGGTTAGCATTTTGAGCCGAATAGACGATGAATTATTGAAATCTGTTAGAGAAAAATCTCAGTATATAGTAGAAAGATTATCTAATGCCGAGGGTGTTAAATCGGTTTCGGGTAAAGGCTTTATGCTTGGAATTGAAACCGAAAAAGATGCTACGGAAGTTATAAATGAATGTATGAAAAACGGAGTTTTGGTTATAAAAGCTAAAAACAAGGTTAGACTTTTACCTGCCTTAAATATCCCGATGGATTTGCTTGAAAAAGCGGTTGATGTAATAAAAAATGCTTGCGAAAGGGGAAATTGAAATGGATTTTAAAGGACGAAGCTTCTTAAAATTATTAGATTATAGCCCTGAGGAAATTGCTTGCCTTATTGATTTGGCGGCAGAGTTTAAATATAAGAAAAAAGCAGGTATTCCTCATAAAATTTGCGAGGGCAAAAATATAGCTTTGCTTTTTGAAAAAACAAGCACTAGAACTCGTTGCAGCTTTGAGGTTGCGGCTTATGATTTGGGTATGGGAGTAACCTATCTAGACCCAAAGGCTTCTCAAATGGGCAAAAAAGAAAGTATCGCCGATACTGCGAGAGTTTTAGGCAGAATGTATGACGGTATTGAGTATAGAGGATACGGTCAGGAAATAGTTGAGGAATTAGCTCAGTTTGCGGGAGTTCCTGTTTGGAACGGACTTACAAATGAATATCACCCAACTCAGATTTTAGCTGATTTCTTAACAATCAAAGAAAAGTTTGGCTATCTTAAAGGTATTAATTTTGTTTATATGGGTGATGCCCGATATAATATGGGAAATTCATTAATGGTTGGCTGCGCTAAAATGGGTCTTAATTTCACCGCTTGCGCTCCTAAGAAATATTTCCCCGATAAAGCCTTAATAGAAGAATGTCAGAAAATAGCTGCCGAGACGGGTGCTACCTTGCGTTTCTGTGAAGATGTTAAGGAAGCGACCAAAGATGCGGATGTAATTTATACTGATGTTTGGGTTTCTATGGGTGAGCCTGAGGAAGTTTGGGCTGAGCGAATTAAAGAGCTTTCTGATTATCAGGTGAACAAGGCTGTAATGGATAATGCAAGGGATAACTCCGTATTTATGCATTGTTTGCCTGCATTCCACGACCTTGAAACTGAGGTTGGAAAGGAAATGGGCGCTAAGTTCGGTATCAGCGAAATGGAAGTTACAAACGAGGTTTTTGAAAGCGAGAAATCTATCGTTTTTGACGAAGCAGAAAACCGTATGCATACTATAAAGGCTGTTATGGCAGCGACTTTGGTATAAAATTTTTTCAAATGCCTTCCAAAAAGGGAGGGCATATTTTTTACCGAAAAATTTTAATATTGTTATTTAATTAACAAACTTTTTACGAAAATAAAAAATGTTATAAATTCTTTGACAAGTTTTTAACAAACCTATTGACAAATAGATAATATTCGCATATAATGGATATCAAAGTCATAATTTAAAATATTGCAAGGCAATAATTATTATTTGGAGGTTATTATTATGGCAAGAGTATATAATTTTAGTGCAGGTCCTTCTATGCTTCCTGAGGAAGTTTTAAAAACAGCCGCTGCTGAAATGATGGAGTTTGGCGAAAGCGGTCAATCGGTTATGGAAATGTCTCACCGTTCAAAAGAATATCAAGCTATTTTTGATGAGACAGAGGCTAATCTTCGCGAGATTATGAACATTCCTGATAATTATGAGGTTCTTTTCTTGCAGGGTGGTGCTTCAACCCAGTTTGCTATGATTCCTTTGAATCTTATGACCAAGAATGGTAAAGCAGATTATATTATAACAGGTCAATGGGCTACTAAGGCTTATAAAGAAGCTGCTCGTTATGGTGCGGCTCGCGAGGTTGCTTCCTCTAAGGATAAAACTTTCAGCTATATCCCTAAGACCACTGCTGCTGATTTCGATAAGGATGCAGACTATGTACATATTTGTATGAATAATACTATTTACGGTACTAAGTATAACACTCTTCCTGAAACAGGAGATGTTCCGCTAATTGCAGATATTTCTTCTTGCATTTTATCTGAGCCTATTGATGTTTCCAAATTTGGTATGTTATATGCAGGTGCTCAAAAGAATGTTGCTCCCGCAGGTGTTACCATTGTTATTATCCGCAAGGATTTAATCGGCAACGCTATGGATATAACTCCAACAATGCTTAAATACGATACTCATTCTGAAAACGGCTCAATGTTTAATACACCCCCTTGCTATACAATTTATGTTGCAGGCTTAACATTTAAATGGATTAAGAAAATGGGCGGTCTTGAAAAAATGAAGGAAATTAACGAGAAAAAGGCTAAAATCCTTTATGATTTCTTAGATAACA
>JAFSIV010000005.1 GCA_017439585.1 Clostridia bacterium
AAAATGCAAAATTATGGTGCGCCGTTAGGCGCGGATATATATGTCGCTTTGCGACACCGAAATTTTGCACTTATCATTTAGCATTTTGCATTAATATCGTTTGACAATATCGGTATTATATGATAAAATTATTTAGGTAAATAAAATTTGCAGGTGATAAAAATGAAACTTAAATATGATTTTATAGTTAACGAGGTTGCAGACCAATTTGTTGCGGTTGCTGTTGGCGACGGTCTTAGTGAGTTTACCGGTTTTGTTGAAGGTCTTAAAGAAAAGGATTTAATTGCTTAATATGTCCAGCCAAAAAATGACCGAGCTTAGTATTAAAAATACCGAGCTTATAAAATCAAACATTCAAAAAGACGGACTGGTTTATTCTCTCATTAAGGGCGTTAGCATGCGCCCGATGCTTAAACAGGGCAGAGATATTGTTGTTATCGAGGCGGTTTCCTTAGATGATATTAAGATTAATGACTGTTTGCTTTACAAGCGTGAAAATTATGATTTTTTGCCGCTTCACAGAGTGCTAAAAATCAAGGGTGAAACCTTAATCATTCGCGGTGATAATACATATAAGCTCGAATATGTGCCAAAGGATTATGTTGTAGGCCGCCTTAAAGCTTTTTACCGCAAGGGAAAGTATTATGACTGCGAGAAAAGTTTAAAATACAAAATTTATGTATTCTATAACCGAGCAACCTATTTGCCGAGGTGTTTTTGGAAAAGGGGTTTAAGACCCAGGCTTTCTAAAATTTATCATTTAGTATTTAAAAGAAAATAATTGAACAAATATTTACGGGAGGCATTCGCCTCCTGTTTTTGTTTATGCGGCACCGCACCCTACAAGGTGGGTTTTATTAATATTAAATTGCTGAAAATGTTTAGGAAAATAAATCTAGTTGAGTTTTGGTTCTAATATAGCTTTCTCCTCAGGAGAAGGGGGACCGCTTGCGGTGGATGAGGTGATTACTAATTAATCTAAGTTATATTGGGTGATATAAAAAGTTGCTCTCCTCATCCGTCAAAACCGTTGGTTTTGCCACCTTCTCCGCTGGAGAAGGCTTGCGATAAATTGGGAATACAAAACAACAAGGTGGGATTTGCTTTTCTATATTATCGGGAGGGCGCAGATGTCTCAGCTGCCGCCTCGGTCGGTGCTTCTACTTCGTAGAGGTGTCCATCGGACACCCGCACCCTACAAAATCAAATTTGATTTTAATTTTTATTAAAATGTCGCTCATGCCGCGACGGGCACGCCCTTTCTTATGTGGGTGAAAAGAAAGGGCCAAAAGTTCGCCTGAGGGGGAATTTCGATTTCCCCCTTGGGCGAAGAAAATAGAGTTTTAACTAAAATGCCGCCAAAGAGTGAAAACAAAGTTTTCACTTTGGCGGCAAGTTTATATTTGTTTTATAGTGGCATATCTGTCGCCTTAACCCCCAAACGAGTATGGCTTCGCCTATACGGGATGTGATTTGGTTTGAATTTATTTTTTAAATTTTATATATTTTTGTTGTAAGTGTATGGGGAAATGTGGTAGAATATATTATGTATAATTATATTTTGCAGATGGTTAAAATAAATACTAATAATCTGCTTTGAAACGGAGAATGAGTTATGCCCGATAAAATTTTAAAACTAGGTGAGGGAGTAGAGGGATTATTTATAAAAAATACCCGATTTAATACAACCCGCATTTCTGCTAATTTTTATTTGCCCTTAGAAGCTCAAACGGTTGCAGAATATGCCTTGCTTCCTTTCATATTAACCACCTGTTCTAAAAAATATCCTGATTTTTCGAGGCTTAATTATAAACTAAACAGGCTTTATGGGGCAAGTCTTGATGCTTCGGCCGAGAAATACGGCGATTATCAATTACTTAGAATAACATTATCGGTTATAAACGACCGTTTCAGTTTAGACGAGGAGTCGCTGGCGCGCCGAGGTGCAGAGCTTTTATGCGGTCTTATATTTGAGCCGAGTATAGAAAACAACGCTTTTTTGAAGGCAGACCTTGACCGCGAAAAGAGAAAGGTTATCGAGCATATTAAAGGCGAGTTCAGTGAAAAGAGAATTTATGCCAAAAACCGATTGATTGAGGAAATGTATAAAGGCGAGGCTTACGGTCTTCCAAAATGCGGAAGTATTGAGGATGTTGAGAAAATAACCGGTGAATCGCTATGTTCTGCTTGGAAAAAGATGCTTGAAACAGCTTTTGTTAGGTTTCATGTCGTGGGTTCCGAGATTCCGCAAGGGCTTTTTGAGGTAATAACCGAAAAATTTTCCGAGGTTCAGCGAAAAAATATCATAGAACCCACTAAAACTGCCCCCACCCTTGCCAGAACGCGTTCTAAAACAATAACCGAGAATATAGATGTTAACCAGGGAAAGCTTGTTATGGGCTTTTCAAGCGAGGTTTACGGCAATGATGATAAGTCATTATCATTATTGGTTGCAGGAGATATTTTCGGTGGAGGTCCTTATTCGAGGCTGTTTAGCAATGTTAGAGAAAAAATGAGTCTTTGTTATTATTGCTCTGCCAGAACTGTAAGGCAAAAGGGACTTTTAACGGTTGAATCGGGTATTGAAAATGAAAACGCCGAAAAGGCGCAAAAGGCGATTTTAAATCAGCTTAAAATCGTTAAAGCAGGTAAGTTTTCTGATTTTGAGTTCGAGTCCTCCAAAAAGAGCATTTGCGATTCTTTGAAGGGGTATAATGACAGTCAGCAGTCGATAGATATGTGGTATGCACTTAAAATAAACAATGACGAAATTTATTCTCCCGAGGATATTGCCGAAAAGATATCAGCAATTACCCGTGAGGATGTTATTAAGGCTGCTGAGGGTATTAAGCTTCACACGGTTTACAAGCTTTTACCGTTAGAAGCAAAAGAAAGCGAGGGAAAATAGTGAAACGCGAATATTTTGAAAATGAAATAGGCGAATCCTATGTTAAAGCGGTTCATTCAAGCGGTTTAGAGATTTACATTTTAGAAAAACCGCAGTATAATTCCGCTTATGCTGTTTTTGGCACGCGTTACGGTTCTATTGACACCTGCTTTAAGGTTGGCGGCGAAACCGTCTCTGTTCCTGAGGGTATAGCTCATTTTTTAGAGCACAAGCTTTTTGAAAGCGAGGAGGGTGATGCTTTTTCCCGTTTTGCTGAGACCGGCGCTTATGCCAATGCGTTTACCTCCTTTGACCGCACCTGTTATTTATTTTCTTGCACCGATAAGTTTTACGAGAATTTAGATATACTTTTAGATTTTGTTCAGTCACCCTATTTTACCGAGCAAACGGTTAAAAAGGAGCAGGGTATAATCGGTCAGGAAATCAGGATGTATGATGATAGTCCGGGTTGGCGGGTTATGTTTAATATGCTTATGGCAATGTATCATAACCATCCGGTAAGGATAGACATTGCGGGTACGGTTGAGTCTATTGCTGAGATAGATTACGACCTTTTATACAAATGTTATAACACCTTTTATAATCCCTCAAATATGTTTATTTGCGTTGCGGGTAATGTTGATACCGAAAAGATTTTAAATAAGGTTAAAAATGGGCTTAAACCTCGCGAGGAGGTTATCCTCGAACGCATTACTGCGGAAGAACCTGAAAATGTGGTTAAAAATTATGTTGAGCAGAGCTTAGCGGTGGCTCAGCCGATGTTTTGCTTAGGCTTTAAGGAAAGCCACAAATCGCCCGAGCGTTCAGCAAAAGAAAAAATCCGCACTGCTTTGGCTATCGAAATTATCGCAGGCGAGGCTTCGCCTTTATATGCCCGTCTTGTAAACAAAGGGCTTATAAACGACGAATTTTCGGGCGAATATTTTAATGGGTTCGGCTATGCTGCGGTTACTTTTGACGGTGAGTCAAGCAACCCTAAGGCAGTGGCTGACGAAATTAAGGCGGAAATCGAGCGGATTAAGGTAGAGGGTATTGATAAAAAGCTATTTTCTGCTGTTCGCTGCGGTATGTATGGCGGCGCGATAAGGATGTTTAACAATGTTGAGAGCATTGCTATGCAGCTTACCGACTGCGCTATGACAGGAAACGGTCTTTTTGATGATATTAAGTATCTTAAATCGGTTACGGCTGAGGATGTTTACAAGAAGATTTTAAAAATTGATACCGAGAATTTTGTTTTATCGGTTATAAACCCTAAGGAGTAGGTTATGGAATCTTATAATGTTGTTATTTTTGGTTTAGAGCTTACTTTAAAACCAATAGCGTTTACCTTGCCTATTGGCAATGGCTGGGATGTTTATTGGTATGGAATAATTATTGCGTTAGGCTTTTTGCTTGCAATAATTTATGCTATGAAAAATTACAAGAGGTTTGAGCTTAATTTAGACCGTATGCTTGATGTGGTTTTAGTTGCAGTGCCGGTTTCTATCCTTTGCGCGAGAGCCTATTATGTTCTTTTCGACCCTAACGGCAAAATAAATTCGATAGGCGAGTTTTTTGGGTTTGGTACCGGCTCGGGTTTATCGGGTATTGCGATTTACGGGGCGGTTATCGGCGCTTTTGCCGCCGGTGGACTTACCTGTTACATACGCCGTGTTAACATTCTTGATATGTTCGACATAGGCGCTATCGGCTTTCTTATCGGACAAGCGGTTGGCCGCTGGGGAAATTTTGTGAACCAAGAGGCCTACGGCAGTTTTACCGGAAGCAGTTGGTGGGGTATGGAAAGCGAAAGAACCATTTATGAAATGGGAGAAGGCTTAGTTCACCCTTGTTTCTTATATGAATCGCTTTGGTGTTTGGCAGGATTTTTTGTACTTAATTATTTTAGCAAAAAGAGAAGCTTTAAGGGTCAGCTTGCGCTTTTATACTGCGTTTGGTATGGCTTTGGAAGAGCGATTATAGAATGTTTTAGAACTGATAGCTTGATGATAGGTCCTTTTAAGGTTTCGGTTTTAGTTTCGGTTATAATTTGTATTGCGGCTATTATAATCCTTATAGTTGTTAGCAAAAAGAAGAAGGTTAATGTTTTAGCCGAGGGTTATGAGGGTATTTTTGCAGAGTCTGAGGAAACCGAAGGTTTGGAAGAAGTAAAAGAAAACGAATCAGAAGAAGATATTATTGAGGAGAATGAAAATGGCGAAATTGATTGACGGTAAGGTTATTTCTGCCGCAGTAAAGGAAAGAGTAAAACTGGGAGTCGCTAAATTAAATGAGCAAGGTATATCGGTAGGACTTGCGGTTATAATCGTCGGCGAAGACCCTGCTTCAAAGGTTTATGTTGCTAACAAGAAAAAGGCTTGCGAGGCTTTGGGTATAGTTTCTGAGGAATATGCTTTGCCTGAAAACACAACCGAGGAGGAGCTTTTGAGCTTAATTAAAGAATTAAATGCTAAAAAGGGCATAAACGGAATTTTATGTCAGTTGCCGCTTCCTCGTCATCTTGATGAAAAGCTTATTATAAATTCAATTTTGCCAGAAAAGGATGTTGATGCTTTTCATCCGAGTAATGTTGGCAGAATTATGATAGGCGATTATGATTTTGTTCCTTGCACCCCTGCGGGTATTATGGAAATGCTTGCATTTGAAAATATTGAGGTTGAGGGTAAAACCTGTGTGGTTATCGGCAGGTCTAATATTGTTGGCAAGCCGATGGGAATGCTTTTGCTTCATAAAAACGGTACAGTTACTATCTGCCATTCGAAAACTAAAAATTTAAAGGAAATTTGTCTTGGCGCTGATATTTTGGTTGCGGCTGTGGGCAGACCAGGGTTTGTAACCGAGGATATGGTTAAAGAGGGCGCAGTTGTTATTGATGTTGGTATTCACCGAACCGAAAACGGACTTTGCGGAGATGTTGATTTCGATAATGTTTCTAAAAAGGCTTCTGCTATTACTCCCGTTCCTGGCGGAGTTGGTCCTATGACTATTGCGATGCTTATGCAAAACACCTTAACCGCCGCAAAAAGACAAAACAAGATTGGGTGAAAAAATTGGTTAAAAGATTTTTAACAGCCGTTTTAATTTTAAACTTTTGTTTAACCTTTAATGTTTCGGCTCTTAGCGGTTTAGAGCTTAAAGTAGAAAATGAGTTCATAAGCTTTGCAGAAAATAGCGAAAAGGTTGCAGAAATTTTCAAGTCTGACGCTAAGGAAATAACCGAATACTGCAAAACTGAGGGAATAGAGTATCTTGCCGTTAACGAAAAAAACACCAAGCAAATACGAATCACTTCAAAACAAAATGAGTTTACAAGCAGTGTCATAAACATTAGTGGTTTATCAAACGATAAAATATCGGCTCTTTTGCCCGAGCTTTTGGGTGATAGCAATATCAAGGGCGAAATTATAGAGAAAAACGGGCAAAAGTTTATAAGAACTGATATGATGTCGACCGATAGCGGCGGTAAATACCGTATAACCGAATATATTACTGTTGCGGATAAAGAAAGCATAGTTTTAAGCTTTTATACCGCGGAAAATGAAAACGACAGTTATATTGAAGCTTGTTTTAAAAGCTTTTCGGCAGATGGTTTTAAAAATACGAAAATAGAGGAAAAGCTTTCTGTTTGGCAATATGCTTTACCGATTATTATAGCGGTTTTTGTAGCGGTTATTTTGGTTATCGGAATTACGGTTATAATTGATTTAAAAAGAAAAGATAACCAACAGGAAGAAACTGAAAATGAATAGAAAAATCCTTCTCATTTTTTAATGAGAAGGATTTTTAATTTATTGTATTTGCTTTATTTCGGGCAGACCTGCAATACTTGTAAGTAACGAAAGTATCCCTGCAAGAAGTGAGGAGGAAGCTACAGCTGCCCAATTAACCTCCCCTAGTACTGCTGATGTTCCGATTGTTGCAACAGCGGTTTGGGATACGGTTTTTAAGGCTCTGACTCCTGCGGCTTTAATCCAGGTTATAAGCTTATGTTTGTCCATTTTTCAACCTCCTTTATTTTAATAAACGATTTACAATAGGTTGAATTTCACTATATTTATATCCGGCTTTGGCAAGCTTGGTTTTTCTTTCTTCGCCGTTGCCCCATTTGCCCGCGATTATTTCTTTTGCTATTTCTGAATTGCTTTTTTTAGAAGAAACAAGACGGTTAACCTCTTTTTGAATAGCGGTATAATCATAGCCTGCGGCAGTAAGCTTCTTTTTTCTCTCTTCTCCGTTACCCCATTTGCCCGCAATAACCTCTTTTGCTAATTCTGAAACAGTTTTCTTGGGTTTTGAGGAAAAGAGGGTGGATGTATATGTACCCAAAGCGTTTGGGATTTCGCTTATATTATTAATATTTTTTATAATAGCCTTTGATGCGTTACCTCTAACACAGTAATGGCAATGGCTTCCGGTTGAATTTCCTGTGTTTCCCTCAACACCAATTAATTCGCCCTCGGTTACAGTTTGACCGACGGTTACATAAATCTTTGATAAATGTCCGAAATAATATCGGTCGATACTATCTGCTTGTTTAATGCGGACATAAAGACCGAAGCCTTGTTTTTTATCATTTGGATTTTCCCAACCTGCGCGCTCAACCTTTCCGGTTACGGTTGAATAGATATTCTTATCATCAACGCCAACCAGATCTAAACCGTCATGGGTTTTGCCTTTGAAAATTTGCGATACTCTGAATTTGTTTTTGTATGGACTTTTCATTTTAATTACCTCCGTATTTGAAAATACATTTAAAATTATTGTCATAAACATTGCATTTGCATTGTTTTGCCTTTTTTATAGCGGCTTCTAACAGAATATATGCGCCTTTTTGCGATTTTATATTTGAAGCCGAGCGTCTTACGCGATAAATTGTTAATGTTTTTTTCATAACAGCATGTCCTTTGAAAGTTCTAATTTTAAAACAGATAAAGCTCTGTTTTTTAGTCGATTTACGGCTTGACGGCTAATATTTAAATTAACTGATATTTCGAAATCTGAGTAACCGTAAATAAATTTTAAAATTATAATAGCGCGTTGCTTTGGGGATAGAAGTTTAACAGCTTCTAAAAGCTCACCCGTATAATCCTCGTCATTGTATGCTATTTGGTCTAAAAGTTTAACCGACGCTGATTTATATTTTTGATTAAGCTTAGATATTTTTAGGTATTTGTTTTTAAGAGCAACTGCAATATAACGGGATAGCCCGTCCGAAAAGTCGCAGGGAAATTTATTCAAATCGAGTGAGTATAAAAGCTCTACAAAGAATAAATTAAGCTCGCATAGTGCGTCTTCATCTTCTGTTTTTGCAGAATAAAAAAGTATAAGTTTCTTAAAAGCATCATATATTTTAGGAAAGCTATTCATATTGCCCGATTTAAATTCAGAAATCAGTTTTATAAGCCTAAAATTTGTCATTTTCAACCCTCCTTTACTAATAAAAAGAAAAAAGTTGAAAATTTGTAAACCTTTAAATTCAAAATAATTTCCAATTTTTTCCGAATGCACGGAAATTTTATCGAAATATAGTCTTTTTTGCCGAAAAAAGAGAGTAAGAGGCAATATTATGAGAGCAAAATACCAAAAATTATGGTTTTCAAAAGTTAAATATTGACATTTAAATACATTTATTTTATAATTATAGGTATGAGGATTGCAATTTGTTATAGTCAATTAGATTATATGAATGAGCTCAAAAGAATAATATATCGCTATGCAGTTAAAATGAAACTTGAATTGGTAGTGGAGTGTTATTTATCAGGGGAGGATATGTTGAGAGCAGAAAGAAAATATAATATAGTTTTCTTGGAATATGGATTTACAGACCGCGCCAGACTTAAAACAGCTCAAAAAATCAAGGCTTTAAATCCGTTTTGCTCCATGGTGCTTATAGGAAGCGAAGGTGTATTTGCAGGCGATGTTTTTATGATAACACCTGCGGGGTATTTAACCCGTTCGGTTAGTGAAGAACAGGTGTATCGTATTTTGAGCGAATATTTTTATAAGATTGGAAGTAAATATCCCCTACTGATAAAAAGCAGGGGAGATACTTTTTGCCTTAATACTTCGGAGATAGTTTATCTTGAAGCTAATAATAAGCGTTGTATAGTGCATTTGGAGGAGGACGAAATAGACTGCAATAAGACTATGGCAAAGGTTTATGAGGATTTGCCGAAACGGTTATTCTTAAAGATTAACCGAGCTTTTGTAATTAATTTTCGGTATATAGATAAGTTTAATCGCGACAGCGTTATATTAAAAAACGGCGAGCGGCTTTATATTAGCCGAAATTATCATAAATCTTTTAAAGAGGATTATATTAGTTTAATAAATGATTTGAGTTTTAGATAAAAAATTTTGAGAATAATACCTTTTAAATTCAAAAAACTATTGACAAATTCTCTATTTATGGTATAATAATTGTTGCTTGCTCGGAGCATTAGCTCAGTTGGTTAGAGCAACCGGCTCATAACCGGTTGGTCCGGGGTTCGAGTCCCTGATGCTCCACCATAAAAAAAGCAAGTCTTTCGACTTGCTTTTTTTATTTCAAGCTAATTTAATAAGGCAGATACAGGGGTATGGTGTCAATGGTAGCACACCGGTCTCCAAAACCGTTTGTGAGGGTTCGAGTCCTTCTACCCCTGCCAGAATGGATGCATCAAATAGATGCATCCGTTTTTTTATCAGTAATAATGCGGGTTTGTACGCTTTTTTAACATAAAAAAATACATGGAAGAACAATAGATGCCAAAGTATGTTTTTTATGCTTTGAAAGGACTTGAACCCACGAAAAACAATATATAGATGAGATTTTAGGTAAAAATTCAATATTATTATCAATTTAGCAGGTAGATTAGAAAAAAA